>NZ_ANMO01000167.1 GCF_000338295.1 Rhodopirellula europaea 6C | reverse complement strand
GGACATCGCCAGTGGGTCGCATCGCGTTTGCTGGCCAAGTCGGTTCCCAGCAACTGGACGCCGACCAAATCCTCGTGCAGTTCATTGCCGGACAATTGATCAACGACGGAACTGGTCGACAAAGCCCATCGCGCATCCGCATCGACCACGATCGAACGAATGCGAGATGCCTTGCGGTTCCGGCGAGGCGGGTAGGCGGGGACCGCGATTGCACCGGCGGCGTGGGTCGCGAAAAGACCGATGACGAAATCGAGCCCGGGCGGGTAGAGCAGCAGCACTCGGTCACCAGCACGGATGCCGCAACGGCCTTGCAAATATCCCGCGAGACCGCGGACTTCTTCCCACAATTCAGCGTACGAAAGCGTCTGGTCGGAACCTTCCCCGTCGGTGAACGTGAACGCGGGAGCATCCGGCCGAACCTGCACCCAGTGGCGCAAGACCGAGACGAAGTGGTCGTGAGGAGGCGTTTCGTTTTTGAAATACTGTTGGAGGTCCACCGATTCAACCTGTTGCAATGATGCCGTCGCAGAACAATCTCGTTCTCTCTTGACCGTAATCTTGGACGCTCCATGACCAGTCATGCGGTGCGGAGGGGCAATCAGTCATTGCTGCAATGATGCACCAACGGCGCTGATCGGCCAAGGGTCGGCCCTCCCCTGACTCTACAAACGGTCCGTCGGAGGGGGTCATGGCCATCGCGTCTCTCGGGTGGGATCGGTCTGCGGCGACAATTCAAGATCGAGTTGCTACCCCGCTATAATGGCCTATTGAAGGTGCTCAACGCCACCTGACATTGACGAAAAACCCCCACGTTGTCTGCTCAGCAATCTTTCGGTTACACCAGACGACGTCTTCCGCTCCATTTTCCGATCGAATTGCCCCTTTCGCACATGAGTACGCCAAAGATGAAGGATTTCTACGATTGCGTGGTGATTGGTGGAGGCCCGGCCGGCGGTGCCGCCGCTTCGATTGTGGCTGATTCCGGCGTTAGCACGTTGTTGATCGAACGAGATCCCGTGCCCCGGTTTCACGTCGGCGAATCGCTGATGCCGGAATGCTATTGGCCACTCGAGCGACTCGGATTGATCGATCAAGTCAAACGATCGGGATGGCAGACGAAGAAAAGTGTGCAGTTTGTCACGCACACCGGCAAAGAATCAGCTCCATTCTTTTTTCGCGAACACGATGAACGCGAGTGCAGCACAACTTGGCAAGTCGAACGCGGCGAATTTGACAAAATGCTCTACGATCGAGCCTCCGAGCTGGGAGCGGATTGTTTTGACCAAACTCGTTTGATCGATGTTCAAACGGAACCCGGCGATACAGATGACCAACCGGTCGCTCGTGCCGTGGTCGTGCGAACCGCCGATGGCACCGAAAAAACGATCGGCTGCAAAGTCGTCGTTGACGCGACGGGCCAGCAAGCGTTTTTGGCTGGAAAGATGGGGCTGAAAGAAATCAATCCCGACCTAAAAAAAGCCGCGATTTGGACTTATTACCGCGATGCCGTTCGCGGCGAAGGCGACAACGACGGCGCGACAATCATTCTGAACACCAAGTCGCGTGATTCCTGGTTCTGGTTCATTCCTCAATCTCGCGGAATCACCAGCGTCGGGTGCGTCGGCGACAACGACTACCTTCTCAAAGGCCGCGGAACTCCCGAGGAGACCTTCGAAGAAGAGCTCGCCAATTGCCCCGGGCTTCAGCCTCGTCTAGCCAATGCGACTCGAGTGGGCAAAATCACGACCGCCAAAGAATTTAGCTACATGACCCGCCGGCACTCCGGTCCGGGATGGGTCTTGATCGGCGATGCACTCGGGTTCATTGACCCTGTCTATTCCTCTGGCGTTTACTTCGCACTCGAAATGGGTGTTCGAGCCGGTGACGCGATCGTCGAAGGATTGAAGAAAAACGACTTGTCGGCAGAGCAACTGGGTCAATGGACCGACGATTTTAAGGAAGGAGCTTCCAGGGTCCGGCAACTCGTTCATGCTTTCTACAATAGAGACTTCAGCATTGGGCGGTTCATGAAGGAACATCCAGAGCATCGCGGCAACGTGACGGACTTGCTGATCGGCCGTGTCTTCCACGAAGATGCGGGCAAAATGTTCCCGGCGCTGGATCGTTCGATCGAAATGGCTCGGGCCAATGCTATGTCCAAGGCCGATTCGATGGCCGAAACCAAACCCATGTCGACTTAATGTCCCAATCTGACAACAACACCGCCTCGCTCCTCAGCCCCGATGAATCCGGTCAACTGCACCTTGATGTTGCGATCGCTCATGATTTGACGGAACGCTACGAAGGATTGATCTTCGACTGTGACGGAACGCTCACCAATTCCATGCCGCTTCATTACCTGGCATGGAATGAGACGATGACTCAGCACGGCATTGATTTCCCAGAGTCACGTTTCTACGCGATGGGGGGCATGCCCAGCGAAAAGATCATCGCCGTGTTGAGTTCAGAACAGGGTGTGACGGTCGACGTTGATCTGGCGACAGAAGAAAAAGAAGCGAACTTCATCGCTCGTATTCCCAACGTCGAACGCCTGGCACACGTCACCGACATCGCCGAGCGACACCTCAACCGAATCGCGATGTCCGTTGCTAGCGGCGGGATGCGAGACATCGTCGCGGACCAACTGCGAACGATCGGTGTTGCCGATTGGTTCCCAGTCCTGGTGGGCAGTGAAGACACGGAACTGCACAAACCGGAGCCCGATGTGTTCTTGTGTGCAGCCGAGCGAATGGGCGTCGATCCCAAACGATGCCTCGTCTTTGAAGACAGCCCACTGGGTTTCGAAGCCGCCAAACGAGCCGGCATGGATTGGGTCGACGTTCGCATCAATGCCTAGCTCCGCTTAGTCGTACCTGCGACTCGCAGACTTGTTCACGAGCGTTTTGTCCGCCAACGATTTCAAGCGTTGGCCCGCGCGATCAACGGCGTCTCAGATCCAGCCGTCCATTTTTGCAGTGAGGGCATTTTAGTTTGCCACGACCGCTGCACGTCGGACAACGTTTCTTTTTCACAACGGGCGCGTACACGTCACCGGCAATCCGTGACGAAGAGACGACTTCCTGTTTTCGATAAGATTGCGAACCATTCACACAGTTCGGACAATCTTGGTACGACGAGCCGATGCACGAAACACACCAAGTGTTCTCAATCATCAGCGACTCGCTCGGACCGGTGCCATCGGCCACATCGCTGAACAGACCGCTTCCGGATTTCAGTCCCCAAACAAACACGGGCACCACCGATGCCTTGGGGTCAAAGCGTTTTTCAGGTGGGAGATCATCAACGCTGGTCAGGGAAGTCGTTCGCACGTTGCGGTTGAACCACGACCGAATCATTCGAGCACCGAAGGCTCGGCCGTTCGTTTCCAATTCGTTCTCCGACATGGCGAAAACGATTCCTTGGACAACCTTGTCGTCACTCATCACAGGACCGCCACGATTGCCGCCCGTTGTTTCGTTGGAAACTTTCTGAACTCCTAGATGATCCGGTTCGGTCAAAATTTCCCCGGTGAACTCACGCACGCCCTGCTTCACCAAATTCTGTCCAGGGTCGTAGCCATACAATTTCAGTTCGGTTGCTGGCGTGGGCGTGTCGTTCGCAATGCACAACGGTGCCAAGTCCAACCCGGGCACGTGCAACGCGGCCAGTTCAGCATCGGAAGAACCAGCACGGTGCGGAATGATGCGAAACCGAGTGACTGTTCCGATGGTTTCATTGGTACGAATCACAATCCCGCTTCGAGCTGAAATTCGCGGGGAGGTCATCAAGCAGTTCTTGCACGTCAATGCTTTGAAAATGCCGTGTTGATACGAACCCACGGTAATCATCTTGGGCCCATAACCATCAGTGTTTGTAATCACATCGGTCGAAGTCAGTACAATTCCTGGAGCAACGACGAAGCCCGTTCCAATCGAGACCAACTCCATGAACACACTGGGGCTGTCCAGGCCTTCGACCTTTCGGTTTCCCGCGCCGGCTTCGATCGGCAAGTCAAAATCCAACGTGTAATAGAGGCTCTCGTTCAAATTGGGTTTCGATGTGCTGACGTCTGCGGACGCGAGCGTCGTCAGCAACTCACTCCGCAGTCGCGGTGCCAGCTCAATCAAACCAGTCCGCATCGAATCGGTTTGAGCCAGCAATTGCATGTTGTGCTCGAGCACCGCTGACACGACTCGGGACGACTGCACGCCAGCGATGAATGACGATGCGGCGGGGTTGGCTTCTTGTTGCTTCAAAGCCACCACGCCCAAATTATTGCGAGCGGATGCCAGCGTCATCGAGTGACGTCCCGCCATCACTTCTTGCTGAGCCTCGATGCGTTTGATCGCTTGCATCAACAAACGCTTGGCAAGCTCCAAATTATTCTCGCCTTCGGACAAACCGACGCCCGCCCAAATCCCCGCGTACGGACTTTCGGGAACTGCTTTGTGGATTTCCAGCAACAAACGACTGACGGCCTCAGGCCGCTCGTACATTCCAGGCAAGTGCTGGCGAATCATCTGGAATTGCTTCGCGTCACGCTCGTTGAACCAGAGCTGCATCGCCTGCAAACGCGATTCGAGCGTCAAACTATCCAGCGAAACTTCGACCGGAGACCGATTGCCTTCGACCTGCAGAACGACCTTTGAATCGTCCACGCGAATCAGCTCGGCTCTCACGCTCGAACCAGCGCGACTGTGCCAAGTCATCGGGACTTGTGACCATCCGACCGACGACCATCCCAAACCGGCGATCACCGTCATGACCGCGACGACGCGAATTGAAAAGCGATTCAAAAACATACCAAGTGCCTTGATCCGGGCATCCATAAAGCGACAAAGAACCTGCTCGCGAACTCTCCACCTAGAACTCAACCCGCCACCGGAGGGCCCTGCCTCAGAGACCTCCACTTAGGGGAGAAGCTAACCTCCCAAGCGGATTCTTTCAAACTAAGTTACAAGTTTTCGTCGCAGAGACGTCAAAAAGCCCTCTCGACGCACGAGGTCGAGCAGGTTTACTTCACCCGCCCTTTGGGAGGGTGATGATAAATGCGTGGCAATACAACAAATTAGAAACTGCACGACCTCGCACTCCGGGGCGGGCGCGTTTGACACCGAGTCCGCCCGGTTCCCGTGCCCGATGTCTCGCACGCCGCCTAAGTCGATGGACTAAAATCTCGGGCATGAGCCAATCGCGTATTTCCGGTCCGTTTCCGATTCGTCCAAGTCGCCATTCATCACGGACGAAGTTCTTTCTCTTCGCCACTGCGTTGGCTCTGGTGGCAAACTCGTTTGCCACGAATGCGAGCGAACCGACGTCGGTTTCCGATCCCGAGATCCAAACCTTCCTGCAAAATCACTGCAGCGACTGCCACGCTAATGGAGCCTCCGAAGGTGGACTCGACCTGGACACACTGCCAGGAACCATCGTCGGAGCTGCTGACTTGGCCGTTTGGGTTCGCATCCACGACCGAGTCCAATCGGGCGAGATGCCGCCACCGGATTCGTCTTCGCTCGACGAATCCCAACGAACCGATTTCACGACCGCGTTGGCCGCTCCGCTGACGCAGCATCACGCATCGGAAAAAGGCACGGTCCTTCGTCGGCTGAACCGGCGTGAATACGAAAACACGCTCAATGATTTGTTCGGCACCGCCGTCGAACTGGAAACGCTGTTGCCCGCCGATGGACGCAGCCACGAATTCGACAACGTGGGCGAATCGCTTGGCATCTCCATGGTTCACCTGGAACGCTACCTCGACGCAGCCGACTTAGTTCTGGAATCTGCCATCGCGAAAACCGCCGATCCGCCCAAAACACATCTGATCGAAACTCACTACGCGGAAACACGCGAAGCCAAAACGCACTTGGGCAAGGTTTGGAAACAACTCGATGATGGTTCCGTCGTGTTCTACCAAGCCTTCGGTTACCCCGACGGCATGCTTCGCACGAGCAGCATTCCCGAATCGGGACGCTATCGGATCTCGATCACCGGATACGCTCACCAGACCGATCAGAAGATCCCGTTCTATGTCGGCGCAAAAAGCTTTGCCCGCGGGAGTGAACAGCCGACGCTGGGTTACTTCGACATGCCGCCGCTCGGCCCCGACGGTGAAATGACCACCATCGAGCTGACCGCGCATCTGGAATATCGCTACATGCTCAACATCATTCCGTATGGTTTGGTGGTTCGCGATTACAACATCCGCAACGATGGCGTGGACGGGTACACCGGTCCCGGACTGGCGATCGCAAAGGTACGTATCGAAGGCCCGTTGAATGACGATTTCCCTTCTCGCGGTCACCGTTTGATCTTTGACGATTGGCAACGTAATGAGGTCATGCCTAACTCGCCGTCCAAGCGTGAGAAGTCTTGGTACAAACCTGAGTTTGAATTGACCAGCAACAGCCCAGACGAGTCGCTGCGAAGCTCTTTGCAGCGAGTGGCAACCGCCGCGATGAGACGCCCAGTCAACGAAGCCGAATTGACACCCTACATCGAGCTATTTCGTTCCGAACAAGACCGCGGTGCTTCCACCGAAGAAGCGTTGCGAACCGCGGTCGCCGCCATCCTTTGCTCGCCCGACTTTCTGTACTTTCGCGAACCGGCCGGCAAACTCGATGATCATGCCATCGCAACTCGGTTGTCATATTTCCTGCATCGGACCACGCCTGATGTGGCATTGCTGAAAGCAGCCGACCAGAACGAACTGACTCGATCAACCGAATCGTTGCTGAGTCATGCCAAGCGGTTGGTTGCTGATCCGCGATTGGATCGATTCGTGGTCGACTTCACGGATGCTTGGTTGAACCTGCGTGACATTGATCAAACCAGCCCCGATCAAAAGCTATTTCCCGAATACGACCGGTATCTGCGGGACAGCATGGTCGAAGAAACGCGTCAGTTTTTCGCAACGTTGCTTCGCGAAAATTTGCCGGTCACGAACTTAGTGAAATCCGATTTCGCAATGCTGAATTTGCGATTGGCGGATCACTACGGCATCGAAGGAGTGGACCACGCTAACATTCGCCGTGTGCCACTTCCCAAAGACTCCGTTCGCGGCGGTTTGCTGGGACAGGCCAGCGTGTTGAAGGTCACCGCCAACGGCACGAACACATCGCCGGTTGTTCGGGGTGTGTGGGTCACCGAACGTTTGCTCGGCGTGCATCCTGCACCGCCTCCGCCAGGCATCTCCGGCGTCGAACCCGATATTCGCGGAGCAGCGACGTTGCGCCAGCTTCTCGACCAACACCGCAACGAAGACTCCTGCCGTGCGTGTCACGCGTTGATCGATCCGCCCGGGTTCGCATTGGAAAGCTTCAATCCCATCGGCGGTTGGCGTGATCGTTATCGCAGTCTTGGCGAAGGCGAACGGATCGACTTGCGCGTCAACAATCGCCGTGTGCAATATCGCTTGGGTTTGCCGGTCGATTCCAGTGGAGCCTTGCCATCGGGTGAGTCCTTCGAAGGCTTCGAAGCGTTTCGCGAATGCCTTCTCAAAGCCCCTGACCAACTGGCCAAGTCACTGATCACCAAGTGGCTGACGTTTGCGACGGGTCGCGAAATGGGATTCTCGGATCGCGAAGAAATTGAATCCCTGACACGACAGTCCGCTCAGCGAGGTCATCGGCTTCGAACGATGTTGGCGTTGGTCATCGCCAGCGACATTTTCCGCACCAAGTAGCAACTCGCTCATACAATTCAACGACGCTCTTACCCTTCACTTGAAAATGCCATGTTGATCCCCACTCGGCCGATGTCTCGACGACGACTGTTGCGATCCGCCGGTGGTGCGGCCTTGGCATTGCCGTTCTTGGAAGCGATGGGTCCTTCACTCGGAAGCCGCGTGTTGGGCAATGATCACGCCGCCGATTCGGAGCGAACACCGAAACGCTTCGTTGCCATTTGTGCTTCGCTTGGTTTTCACGGCGATCACTTGTTTCCCGAATCGACCGGCCGCGACTACGCGATCACACCGTACCTGGAAAAAGTCCAACGCCATCGTGATGACTTCAGTTTGTTTTCAGGTTTGTCTCATCCGGAACAAAACGGCAACAACGGTCACGCCTCCGAGTTGACTTGGTTGACCGCCGCTCGACGCCCGGGGTTGGCAGGATTTCGAAACACAATCTCGCTCGACCAACTCATCGCACAAGAGATTGGACTGAAAACTCGCTTCCCATTCCTGGCACTCACGACCGGCGGGCAGTCACTTTCCTGGACTTCCAGCGGGGTCGAAATCCCAGCCCAGCATTCACCTGCCAAGCTGTTCACCGCAATGTTCGTCGATGGCAAACCGCACGAGGTCGAAGCGGACCTCGACCGACTCCGCCGCGGCCGCAGCGTTCTCGACACGGTTGGATCGCGAGCGCAATCGCTCAAACGTGAACTCGGAATTCGCGATCAACAAAAGCTGGAAGAGTACCTGCACTCGATCCGAGATTTGGAATCGCGACTGCAGCAATCCGAAGGCTGGGTCCGTCGTCCCAAACCAGTCGTCGACGAAGAACCCGTTTCGGATATCAACGACAAAGCTCTCGCGATTGAACGCCAAAAGTTGATGTACCGGATCATCGCATTGGCGTTGCAAACCGATTCGACACGAACCGTCACGTTCCAGTTGGCTGGGCTGAACTCCGTTCCTCAGATCCCCGGGGTTCAAAGCGATTGGCATGGTCTATCGCATCATGGCAAAGACCCTGAGAAGATCGCCGAACTGAAACGAATCGAAGCGGCCGAATGGGGAGCGTTTGGCGAATTCCTCGATCAATTGAAATCGATCGAGGAAAACAACCAATCGCTTTTGGATCACACCGCGGTGATGTTCGGATCCAATCTTGGCAACGCCAGTGCACATGATTGGCGAAACCTTCCGATCTTGCTGGCCGGCGGCGGCTACCGGCATGGCGAGTACGTCGCTCACGACGCGGCGAACAACACACCGCTATGCAATCTGTACGTCGACCTCGCCCGACGCATGGGACTCGAAATTGACGCCTTCGGATCCAGCACCGCGACCGGTATCAAAGGTCTCGAGTCCACCACGTAGCGGACCAAATCACGCAACACCTGTAGCACGGTGGTTCCACCGTGAATACGCGACGAGCAGTGCAGGTCTCGGTGGAGGACCACCGAGCTATAGAAGGCAGATCAACCTAAGAACCTCAGCGTCCGAGGTTTTTGTTCATGTTGGTCTTGTACTGCTCCACCCCAGGTTGCCCGTAAGGGTTGATGCCCAACAAGCGGCCTTCGATCACGGTGGCGATCATCAGCATTTGGAACAACTGCCCCAACACATGCGTGTCGATCTGCGGCAAGATGATGTCGGTCGTGGGACGTCCATCCGCATGCAGAGCGTCGTTGGTTCCCTTGATCGCGGCCGCCATGATGTCTGGCAGAGTTTTCTCGGCGATGTCGTTGAGCGTGTCTTGGTTGCGTTTCGAGTGACCAACCGCCAACGAATCCGTCCGTTGTGATTCCACGATCACGTTGTTGAACACCTTGTCATTGCGGCCCTGTTGATGCTGCTGGTGACGACTGTGCAGATCGCGAGTGTTGAGCGTTGTCAGTGGCGTCACACCCTTGCCGTCTTTGCCGTTGGACTCAGCCAGCAATTGGTCGTACCACAGTCCAACCGACTCAAGAGCCTTGCTCCACACGCTCATTACGCGAATCGATTTGTCGCGGTGCTGTGACAGCAAGTGGTTCACGGCGACGTACTGCATCACGACGTTGTCGGCGTAGTCCGCGGTTTTGAAGTGTTCGTTCATTGCCACGGCACCTTCCAACAACTTCATGCAGTCCAAACCAAGGAACGCGGCAGGGACCAAGCCAACCGGTGACAGGACACTGAATCGCCCACCAACACCATCGGGCACGGTGAAGATTTCATCGCAACCAATTTCGGTCGCCAAGTCGTGCAACTTGCCGCTTTCGCCGGTCACGGGAACGACCAAACGCGACAACCAATCCTCGGCTTCCGGCCCGAGTTCGGATTCCAAGTTGGCGAGGAATTGGCGGAACGCGACGGCGGTTTCCATCGTTCCACCGCTCTTGCTGATCACGATGATAGCGTGGCGTTTTTCGGCGTCGCTGTCCGCGTACCCGCCCGCACGAACGCGTTGCAAAAGCGAATCGGAGGCATCGTTGTCGACATTGTTGCCCTCGAAATACATCCGAGGTTTGCTGCCGCGAGCGGCACGGCTCATTTCGTTGTGATACGGGTCGCAGCAAGCTTCCATCATCGCTCGGGCGCCCATGTAGGACCCGCCGATTCCCAAAACCACGGCTGCGTCAATTTGGTCATGCAGTCCATTGGCGACCTTGAAAATCCGCCCCAACTCCGACGCTTCCCGCTCTTTCGCGTACGCTTCCAGCATCTCTTCAGGCAACCAAAAGAACCGAGCGTCCAGAGGCTGTTTGTCCGCGGGAATGTCGCCCGAATCGTATTGTTTCTGATCGGTTTCGACCATCTCAGTGCGAAGGGTTTCCATCTGGCCCTTCAACGAATCGATTTGTGCTTGAGTGATCCCGTAGTCGTCGTTGATTGATCCGGAAGCGTCGAAACGGAGCAAGCTCATGATGGGTTCCGTGCAGAAAAATGGAGAGGAGTTTTGAATGAATGAACTGGATTGAATGACACCGCGGTGCCCATGAGCGACGATGATACTGGATCGCTCGTCGCTGGGCAGGGTCCCAGAGATTTGCACCCCGCCGCATTCCTTTGTGACCTCCGAAAAAGAAAATGCTTGCGGGCGAGGCGCGCGGAGAAGTAACATGAAGAACGGGCGGACAAACAATCGCGGTTGCGATGCGAGTCGGCCGAACCTTTTCTTTTGGCAATTGCCTTTCATTCATTCCGGCGAGTCACTTCGAGATGATTCACTACACATGTGATCGATGTCGACAAGTAATTGACCCATCACAAAGCTCTCGATACACGATTGCGATCGAGGTGCAAAAGTTGGAAGAGGAGTGGAACGACGACGAAGCCGTGGATCACCTGGACGCTTTGCACCAAGCGATCGAAGCGGATGAAGCAGAAGATGATTTGATCGAAATGATCGACCACGACGCCGCGTCGCCACGCAATGACAGCGAGCCAGAATGCTTCGCCGAACCCACGATCGAACTGCACGACGCTCCGATCTCAACCGGCGAAACGGTTTCGCAATCGTTTGACCTTTGCGAATCCTGTTACCGTCGCTATCGCAGCAACCCGCTGGGTCGCGAGCGAAATCTCAAAATGCATTTCAGCAACAACTGAAGCGGGATTCAGTTCCCAAATGGATCGCTGCCAAACGGATCGTTCTTGGGCTGCGCCGCGGGCGTGGCGGTCTCCGTTGGCAACACCGTCTACATTCCCTCGGGAATCAAATCGGTGTCGATGACAAACGCCTTCAGTCCTGACAACGAGGACGGCAGTTCGCGATCCTTGCCAAGTTGATCGACCAGCTCACGCCGCTGCTTCGCAAATTCTTGCATCCGCTGCTCGCACTGGGCCAAGCGGTTTTCTTGTTTCAGCAATTCCGTTTGGTAACGCTGGATCACTTCCCGCGGGAATGAGCTACTGCCACGCTGACGAGTCAACTGATTCGAAATGCGTTCGAGTTCTGTCACCAGGTGTTTGCGCAGATCCAACAAGCCTTCCAACGTACGATCCGTTTCGTCGAGTTTGCGTCGATCCGCCAGGATGCTTCGAATCGTTTCCAGTTGAGCCTCTTCCCATTTGGCTTCCGCGATCCAACGTTCCAGTGTTCCCATCGCGATTTCGCCCCACGCGTTGGAATCGTCTGCCGTTTGCTTCGACACGGTGACAATTTCGCGAGAGCCACCATCGGGAATCTTGACTCGCAACCGATGCCACTCATCTGTTTTCTCGACCTCGATGTCTTTGTCTTCCATCGCCTGCAACTCGAAAGGCTGTGGTGGCAGGGGGACTTCTAAGATCACGGTCCGGTCATCACCGGATCGATTCAGAACGTCGTACTTTGTCGATCGTTGATGCTGCGTCTTGATCGTGATTCGATGCAACTTCTCATCGATCTCGATCGATTGTTGCTCGGATGTCGTTTCGACAGGATGGGCAGTGACACGGACACCTCCATCCATCGCATACCCCACCAATCGCTTGACCGAGGGAGCCAAATCTGGGAGCACGACCTCGCCGAGAATCGAACGCATTTGATCACCCGCCAGAACACTACCGGGCCCCGAAGGCAACAGCGCCGACGTGTTGTTTTCGATTTCGAGACACAACAGTGTTGCTGTCGGATGATAGGACTGGCGGTAGACCGAGACATCGTTGACCGACACTGGATCAATCAGCGTGTCCAACAGAGCGGTCTTCCCGCTGTTCAAATCAACGGACTCAAACTGCAATTCCAACGTGCTGCCGGCGGGAGCATCCTTGGTTTCGTTCAAAACTTGATTCAATGAACCGCCGTAACCGGAACCGTTTGCGAACAAATCGTCGTCCCCGTTTCGGCTCTCGCGGGCCGGCATCGCTCCAAACGAACCGCCTCCCATGCCGCCGCCCATTCCTCCCATGCCGCCTCCCATGCCCATACCCATCGACATATCCATATCCATCATGTCCATGGAACTATCCATCCCGATCGTCTCTTCGGGGATCCCTGGTCCTGCCAACTCGAGGTCGTCATATGCTCGCCCCAACGATTCACTGAACCTTGGCGCCATCGCGACCTGCCGCGAAGGACGCTGCAACTGATCCAACCTGGCCCGCACGACCGATCGCAGATCCATCGCGAATAGAACAGGGCTTCCGTCGATCAAGCTCAGCTCGACGCCTTCCCAATCCACACCTGACACGTTCTCAACGATGCTGCGATGAATCAGTTGGTCGCCTTCGATTCGGTAGCTAACTTTCCACATCGGCACCGAACGCATCAAACCGATCGTGACCTCTCGCTCGGGTCCATCGCCGAACACAAATTCGACCGCATGGGTCGCCAGTTCGGCTGGACGAGCCTCATTTTCCAAGGCTTCTTTCAAACGAGTTTGAAACCCCTCATCCAAGGCGTCGATGGACTCGAAGTCATTCACCCACATCGAGCTCAATCCCGTCTCGGTCAACACGGTCATGACCTCACGCTCGATTCGTTGTTCATCAACAATCTCAGTGCGTTGCTCAATCGCGACCAGCGTGCCTTCGACCTTCTTGCCTGAATGCTCCGTCGCGACGATGCGTTGCCCCTTCATCGACACCAACAAATCGCCAAGCGTTCGTGTGTTGGGCGATGTTGTCGGCGGGTGCACCGGATCGCGAGATGACACCATCCGAATTTCACCCGGTGCCGAAGGATCCAGAATTCGAGAAACGCGAATCGCTTCGTTCAGTTCGAACTCGCCGACCTCAACCCGAAAGATTCCCGCACCGGTGATCTTGCCGCGAAATTCAAACCAACCTTTCCCGGCAGCGTGAAGCGTGACCGACCGAAGCGAAAGTTCCACTTCCGGAATCGCTTGATTCTCCGCCTCTTGGACCGGTGTTTTAGATGGCGGCTCCGTTGCCTCTTGAGCCGACAGCGGAATTGTGACAAGACACAACAACGAACCCAACAGCGTTCGGTTCCAACGGAAGCCATTCATGCCTGTATATCCAGAAGAGTCGAAGAGAAGCCTGAAACGCATCGGCTGGCGCCCACACGTCTGCCTCGATTCTAAACCGAGACAGTTCGGCAGTACGCCAAGAACACGACGAATCAGAGCCGACTTTCTTAGGACTCTCCGGACAAGAATTCAGCGTCAGCCGTTCGACTTGGACGCCGCTTCGCGTTTCAGCTCTTGAAAACGAGCCCGCATCTCAGCCAGTTGCTTTGCGTGGGCCGGATCGTTCACAAGATCATTTTCCTCGTGCGGATCTTCCGAGATGTGAAACAACTGCTCACGGTCGAACTCAGGCCAGTAGAAATACTTCCAGTCCTTTCTCACCAACGCTTCCGAGGTCGGAATGAAATTCTTGTCACGAATCGTGGGGTGTTCGTAGAAGAATTCCTCACGCCATTGGCCTTGGTCGGTGTCGTCGACACCATACAAAACCGACATATCGCGGCCTTGCATCGATTCGGGCACATCCGCACCAACGGCATTCAGAATTGTCGGTGCTAGGTCAACACTGAGCGTGAAGTCTTCGTTCGTCGAACCATGTTTGTCCGCGGACATTCGTGGGTCACGAATGATCAACGGAACGCGAATGCTCTCTTGGTGCGGATACCACTTGTCGGCCAAACCGTGCTCCGCGTGGTAGTAACCGTTGTCGGTCGTGAAGATCACCAACGTGTTGTCCAGCACGCCTTGCTCTTCCAGTTCTTTCAAAATCCGACCGCAAGTCGAATCGACTTCCGTTGCCAAGCGGTAGTAGTTCTTCATCATGATCTGATACTTCTCGGGCGTATCAAATCGCCAGTGATAACGATTGCGGCCTTCGTTGCCGTCATTGGCAACAAACTCTGGCAGTCGATGGAAAGACTCATCCGTCGCGTTTGCTGGAACGGGGATCTCAACGTCTTGGTACAGATGCATGCTTTCCGGTTGCGGCAAAAACTGCTGCGGATTCCCGTCCTCGGCATGCGTCGCAAAGAAAGCGACGGTCAAGCAGAACGGTTGATCCTTCGGACGTTTGCCCAGAAATTCCAACGCATCGTTTTCATTCCGCTGCGTCACATGCACCTTCGATCCATCGGGCATCTTGAACCAGTGTCGGCCATAGTAGGACCGTCCGAAATCGAACTTCTCGCCGGGGAACTTTCCGTTGTGCCATTTGCCAACGTGCCCAACGTAGTACCCGTTGTCTCGCAGGATGCCCGGATAGGTTTGTTGCCAGGGTGTTTCAAACGGTTTGAAACCATCACAACCGTGCGAGGACATCCACTGTCCGGTGAACAAACACGCGCGACTGACACCGCAAATGGATGTCGTCACGCAGTTCTCCGTGAACCGCATGCCTTCGCTCGCAAGAGCATCCAAGGTGGGCGTTTTCACGACAGGATTTCCGGCCACTCCTAGCGTGTCATGACGCCAATCATCAGCGTACAAAACCACGACATTCATTGGAGCGTCGGATGCTTTTTCGGAGTCGCCTGAAGCGGCACTGACCGTGGACGACAAACTGCCAACCAGCAACGCGGCAAAAACGCTCAGGCAGATTGCTGGCGAGACGGGACGGAACCAAACCTTTCGGCACCAACTAGAAATCATGATGTTTTGACAGGAGGGAGGTTTTTCGATGGGTGAGGACCACGGACGTGGTCGGGCGAGATAGAGTAACAGCTTTTCACAATAAAAATGCACTTTTGCGGCGAGAACCTCGATGCGATTCCCACTCAACTTGCGATCACCGTTCGCCATTTTCCTCATCATACTTCTCGGCTCCGTCGTTTGCGTTTCCTCGACATTGGCCGAAACCAAAACGCATCCCAATGTGCTGATCCTGTACGCCGACGATCTCGGATACGGCGACCTGAATGTGCAAAACGCGGATTCGAAAATCCCGACACCGAACCTAGATCAACTCGCTCGATCAGGCATGCGGTTCACGGACGGTCACTCATCATCGGGAATTTGCACACCCAGTCGGTACGCATTGCTGACCGGACGCCATCACTGGCGAGATTTTCACGGCATCGTCAACGCGTTTGGTGAATCGGTTTTCGAACCCGAACAACTGACGCTGCCCGAGATGTTCCAAGAGCACGGCTATCAAACCGCCGCGATCGGCAAGTGGCACCTGGGTTGGGATTGGGATGCGATCAAAAAACCCGACGCGAAACCGTTCGACCAAGGACGCAAAAAAGGATTCGGTCCCGAAGCGTTTGATTGGACGAAGTCGATCCCGGATGGACCTCTGTCTCACGGGTTCGATTCGTACTTTGGCGACACCGTGATCAACTTGCCGCCGTACTGCTGGATCGAAGACGACAAAGTCGTGAAGGCTCCCGACACGATCATGGACACCGCAAAGTGGAAACCGATCAAAGAGGGAAACTGGGAATGTCGTCCTGGCCCGATGACATCGGATTGGGATCCGTATCAAAACATTCCCACCACGCTCGCACGCGGCGTGCAGTTCATCGAATCGCAAAAAGAAAGCGACCAACCGTTCTTTCTATACTTCGCTTTTCCGGCGCCCCACGCGCCGATCATTCCCAACGACGAGTTCGACGGTCGATCGGGAGCGGGCCCCTACGGCGACTACGTTTGCGAAACCGACGACGCCTGCGGAAAACTGCTTCGAGCCTTGGAACAATCGGGACAACGCGACAACACGATTGTGATCTTCTCTGCCGACAACGGACCGGAACGTTACGCCTACGCTCGCGATGAAAAGTACGACCACTGGTCGTCGCAACCTTTCCGTGGATTGAAACGCGATCTTTACGAAGGCGGTCACCACGTGCCCTTCGTCATTCATTGGCCGGGCGTCACCGACGCTGGATCAACTTGCGACGCATTGGTATCTCAAGTCGACCTATTCGCGACGCTGGCGGAGATGCTTGGGCATTCGATCCCGGACGGACAAGCCAAAGATTCACGCAGCCTAATGCCACTGCTGAAGGAACCCAAACAACAACATCGTCAGGCGCTGGTCCAGAACACTCGCGTCGACGAATACGCAATTCGCGATGGCAAGTGGTTGTTGATCGATGCCAAGAGTGGCTACGTCAGCGGTCGCAACAAAGGCTGGGAATCACGCCGGCAAATCCCCGCCGACGACAAACTCCCGCACGAGCTTTACGACTTGTCCGTCGACATTGGCCAAAGCGAAAACGTCGCGAGCGAATACCCGCAAATCGTCAAGCGAATGAAAGCGTTGCTGCAAACCATTCGTGAAGACGGTTATCCCGAATAGGATCAGTCGGACCAGCAAATTGCCGCAACACAAAGCGTCGATGCACTGACCGTTAAACTACTCGGCGAGTTGTCTCAACTTGTCCTGGGCTGCCCCGGAATCGATCGCTTCGGCGGCAATTTCAACGCCCTCGGTGAGCGACGATACTCGACCAACCAAACGAAGTGCCGCGGCGCATCCCGCCAACACCGTGTCGCGGTGCGCTCCGGGGCTGCCTTCGAAAAGGTAGCGAATGATCTCAGCCGATTCAGGTGGATTGGCTGCGGCGAGTGCGTTCTGGTGAACCGGCGTCAGTCCAAAATCGGCTGGCACCCAGGTATGGCTTTCCTGAGTCCCGGATGCGACCTCAATGCACGATGTTTCTCCGTCTAACGAGACTTCGTCTTGTCCGTCTTGAGCGTGCAAGACATAGCTTCGCTGCGTATCCAGTTCCGCCAGTGCCGCGGCAATCTTTGTCTGCGTATCGGGAGCCGCCGTCCCGAGCAATTGGTGAGTCGCTCCAGCCGGATTGCAAAGTGGCCCGAGCAAGTTGAAAAGCGTCGGCACAGCCAGTTTGCGTCGGACGGAAACGACATGACGCATCGCAGGATGCAGCTTGGCCGCGAAACAAAAGCAAATGCCGATGTCGTTGAGTCGTCGCGAAACCTGATCGGGTTCGGATTCGATTTTGACGCCCAAACATTCCAGCACATCGGCCGACCCAGTCTTGCTGGTTGCACGTCGATTGCCATGCTTGGCGACGGCGACACCGCATGCTGATGCCAGAATCGCAACCGCGGTGGAAATGTTGAATGTCCCCGATCCGCTGCCGCCCGTGCCGCACGTGTCCAGCAGAACATCATGGTCGTGATCGATCCGAGTCATGTGTTTTCGCATCGCCCGCGCCGCCCCGACCAACTCGCTCACCGCCTCGCCTTTTTCGCGAAGTGCCAGCAACAGCTGGCCCACTTCTTCTTCGTTGGCGGCACCTTGCAACATGGCATCGATCAAGGCACCGGTTTGCTCCGCCGACAAATCGTTGCCACCTCGCGCGTGAGTGATGGCATCCGAAAAAGAGAGCGAAGGATCAGTCGAAGAATCAGTCATCAGCCTGGCAGGACAAGAGCATCAAAGCGTGCTTTCGCGACGCGACGTTGGGTTGAACGCCCCAAGTGTAGCTTGCCGCCACGATCCGAAGGAGCCAGCATCAAACGACGCCGTCTGGGCTCGCTTGCCCAGCGTCTTCACTCGCTGATCGCCTTCACTCGTTGCTCGATATCTTCTCGATCGATTTGCCTGGACTCAGCCGGAAACGCGTACGGCAGCAGGTACCAATCTTCGGTGAAGTCCGCCTTCTCTCCCGGTGCCAAGTTTTCTGCCGGCCCGATCGGTTCCAATTCCACCAAATCCTTTTCCGGGTACCAAACCGAAACCGTCAGCCCCGCCAATTCGTTGTACGACCGTTCAGGAAAAGTCGGAAAACGCTTCACAAACAACTGGTCCGTCGGTGCCAGATACGCCAACCAACCCGCGTGGCTGTCGAACCCCAGTTTGGGAAATTCCGGCGTCGCGGAAACAACAACCGCATCCTCATCAACGTGAATGTTGGGCTCGGTTGGCCGCGAACGAATCAGGCCGTTTTCGTAGCGGACGTATCCTCGCGGAAACCGCACCGGCCCCGATCGAGGCACCAAAACAATTCCGCCGCCGACCGCAAACGTTCGGCTCCAGTGGCACAAACTGACCTGGCGATCGGATTCGTTGGCGATCGTTTGGGTGCATGTCAGATGAGCCCCCGTTTCGTCCAGTTCAAAAATTCGCGTCAGTCGGGCTCCCGATTTTGGATCGTATTGGCTCGTCATCTTCACCGTGCGATCTGCGACAATTTCCGCTGTCCAGCGACCGTTCCAAAGCACGTTGCCTCGCTGGACAACCATTTCGGGGCCGATGTCGAATCGCCCAGCCGACAGCTGACCGCGTCGATCCGTTTGACCCTTTTCGAATTGCTGCAGCGTCCACCCGGCATCTTCGGAATCCAGGTACAAAACATTCGTCCCACCGACGGAATACTCCAACACTCGGCCACCCGCGGCCGGACAAAGCGTCACCACCGCATCACCATTGCTAATGCGGAGACAATCGTCGTAGCCATGAAACGACACGACCGAAACACCGTCCGCTGCGGTTGCCTTGGCGGCAACAGGCAAGACCACTGCAAACAAAGTTGCGATGACGACGGCGATAAACACCGGTTGCTTCCGATTCAGGCAGAAAGATGGAGTGGACATGTGGGGCTCGTTCCGAAAACGCTGACTAAAATCACAACCGAGGTTGGTCAGTGGAAGAAACTTCTCCCACGTTGCCTCATCGTATCCAAGCCAACTCCACTCCGGTGCGATTCGCGACCTGACCGAGGCGAGGGTCTCGCCCGGCCACCGGGAAGAACTTAGACTGGATGGCATGACCAGAAAGATCATCATCGACTGTGACCCCGGAATCGACGACGCCATTGCAATCACGATGGCGTTGTTTGATCCGCGACTCGACGTTGTCGCGATCACTCCCACCGCCGGAACCGTAGACGCGGCCCAGGCGAGCATCAATGCGATGGGGATTGTTGACCTGTTGGATCCGGCTCGATACCCGCAACTGGGAACCGCGGTCACTCCAGCCGATCCGCCCATGTTGGATGACAGCCATTTGAATGGCCCTGATGGATTGGCTGGATTCAACTTCCCGTCGGCTACTCGTCAAAACGATCATTCCAGCGACAAGTTGATGGCCGATCTGATTCGGCGTCATCCCGACGAGATCACCATCGTTTGCTTGGGACCACTGACCAACCTGGCTCGCGTTTGCCGGATGGATCCTGCCGTATTGCCCTTGATTGACAAAGTTGTCATCAGTGGCGGAGCGGTCTCGCACAGCGGCAACGCGACAGCCGTTTCCGAGATGAACTTCTTCTTTGATCCGTCCAGTGCCAAACAAGTCATCGCATCGGCAACAACCAAAAGCCTGGTTCCACTCGACGTGACCGACGCGGTCACCTTTGGCGTCGACCTGCTTGAAAAGTTGCCACCCGAAACAACTCGTGCGGGAGCCTTGTTGCACAAGATCCTGCCATACAAGTTTCGGATCTCGCATCAGAAACTTGGACGGGAAGTCGTTCCTTTGCAGGATGCGACCGCGTTGATCTCAGTCATTGAACCCGAGATGTTTCAGTGGGATGAAATGGCCGGTGACGTTGAAGTCAACGGCGCACTGACTCGCGGCATGACCGTTTTCGACCGGCGTTTACGACCGGAGTGGAGCGTCAACATGGAAGTGGCTCGCCGAGCCAGCATCACCGATGTTCGAGATGCCATCGTGCGTAGCATTCGCTACGCCGGCCAACAAACTCGCTAGGTCAACACTTCCAATGGAATGGATGTTGATGGCGTTGGTGTCCGCCGGATTGCTCGGGGTCTATGACCTCGCAAAGAAACTGGCCGCTCGCGAGAACGCGGTGCCAATGGTTTTGTTTGCTTCCGCTTGCATTGCGACAACCATTTGGGGACCGCTGTTGATCGCGCAGCAATTTGCCGGCGATGCCTTCCCGATCGAGTTCTTAAAAGTCCAGCCGCTGACCTGGACCGATCATGGCAAGCTGTTGGCAAAGAGTGTTCTCGTCGGAGCATCTTGGACGCTTGCGTTGTTCGCCCTGAAACACTTGCCGCTGTCCATCGCTGCACCGATTCGATCCACCAGTCCCGTTTGGACGATCGCGATTGCCATTGGCGTGCTGGGTGAAAGACCCGCGATGATGCAATGGGCCGGCATCGCGATCGTCATTGCATCGTTCTGGTTGTTCTCGACGATCGGAAAATCCGAGGGCATCGCGTTCACGACCAATCGCTGGGTCGGCTGCATGTTGCTGGCAACATTGCTGGGATCGTTCAGCTCCATCTACGACAAATATCTATTGCAAGGTGGTGGCTATTCACCGGCAACCGTTCAAGCTTGGTTCACGATATACATGTTGCCGGTGATGACTCCGCTGGCACTGCATTGGTGGTTCAACCAACGTCGGTTAGCGGGACACGATGAAAGCGCGACTCGAGCGACGCAAGCTGAAACGGCGACGATGCCTTTGCCGGAGGACTTGTCAACGAAGGAGACTGCAAACAGGACGACGGAACGTTTATCCGCGATCGAAACGGCAAAGGGAACCATTGCAGGTTCGTCCACGTCCAAGTTTGAGTTCCGCACGGCGGTTTGGTGCATCAGCCCTCTGCTGCTAGCAGCAGACATGGTCTACTTCACCGCCATGGCGAACCCAGACGCGATGGTTTCTGTCATTTCGACGCTGCGGAGATGCAGCGTCGTTGTCGCGTTGGTATTGGGAGCATCTCGGCTGGGCGAAGTGAACCTTCAGCGGAAGGCATTTTGCGTGGCGGGCATTTTATTCGGTGCTGCCATGATCCTTCTGGGGAAATGAACCCCTTCAATTGTCGCGATCGGTATATTCATCCCCCCTGTTATTTTTTAGCGTTCGACGAAACCACAATCCCAAGTCAAGATAGTGTCCGACGCTTAGTGTTAAAGCGTCCCCGCAGCCAATGTGTCAGCTGCTGGTTTACGTTTGGTGACATGGAAGCCGCCGCGACGGTATGAATGGTATGCCTGCAACCACACGCTACGAACCTGTTCCGACGATCACTTATCTCGGAGAGGAATCCAGCCAATGCGATCCCAAATTGGTATCGCGTTACGATGAGCTGACGCGTCGACGCAAAATCAACTGGACCGGTCACTACAACCTTCGCCGAATGCTGGGCCGGGGTGGTCAGGGCGAGGTTTACCTGACCGAGCACCGAGGCACCGACGGATTCACCGTTCCCGTGGCGATGAAGATCTTTTCGCCGGAACGGTTCCCTGACGCTCGTTCGTACGACGAAGCGATGCAACGAATCGCGTCGATCGCCGCTCGAATCGCGTTGATCCAGCACGACAATTTGCTGGACGTTCAAAACTTCTTCGAACGTGATCGCATCCGTGTGATGCTGATGGAATGGGTCGATGGCTACGATCTCCGGCAGTTGGTCATGCCGAAGTGCCTGGAATTGCTGCGTGACCACATCACGCCAAAGCGGTGGAAATACATCAATGATGTGATCATCACCGAAGGCCCCGAGCAATCTCGATTCAAACCCGGCGTCGCCGTCGCGATCGTTCGCGAATGCTTGGCGGCGCTAGCGGCTTTGCACCGTGACGGAATCGTTCACGGCGATGTCAAACCTGCCAACATCATGCTCAAACGCAGTGGGCACGCGAAACTGATCGACATGGGTTCGTCCATCGATTATCGCAACCCGCCGAAGGATCGCGAATGCACTCCGCTGTACGCGGCTCCGGAAGTCCTCGACAACCTCGACGCGACTCCCCGCAGTGACTTGGCCAGCGTTGGATACGTGCTGGTCGAGCTGTTGTCCGGTTTCAATCCGTTCAACAACACGAAGAATCTGGGTGAACTTCTGCAGGCAAAACGCGAACTCCCGATGAATCTGGAACGGATTCTTCCCGAGGAAGTTCTGCGAAACGCTTTGTTGATGAATTTTTTGCGAGGCCTGATTGCCCCCGATCCAACGCTTCGATTCGTCAGTGCCGAGGCGGCTGAGCACGTGGAACAGGGTGCAGCGGCATTCCATCGACAGCTCATCATTGGCAATATGTCGACGGAATACGACAATGACATTCGCTTGTGGTTGGAAGAGCTTCGCCGGTTGGAAAACGACTGACGGCTTCCGACCCATCGGACCGCCTCCAACCAACCCCCAAGACAAACTCCATGGACAGTGCCCATTTGAGGCTGGCCGTCGACGCGGCACGTGCCGGAGCCGCTGAATTGATGTCGCGACGCGATCACCGCGTTGTGAGTGAGAAAGGCCCCAAAGATCTGGTGACCGACGCCGACTTGGCATCTCAAAAAGCCATTCGTGACTTGCTGGTCGGCGCCTACCCGGACTATGCGTTCGTTGGCGAAGAAGAGGGCGAAAACGATCCGCCCGCCAACGTCCGATCGGGCGATCCCGACGCGCCGCCTTGCTGGGTGGTCGACCCGTTGGACGGAACGGTCAATTTCGTTCACCGCCTGCAAAGCTTTGCTGTATCGATTGGCTTGTACGCGGCTGGCAAAATGCGGCTGGGAGTGATCTACGATCCCACGCGAGACGAAATGTTCACCGCGATTGATGGTCAAGGCGCCCACTGCAACGATCAAAAGATGTCCGCTAGTGGTTGCACCGACATCGAGGAAAGCTTGGTCGCGTGCAGTTTCCGCGCGGGTGTCACCGCTGACTCGCCCGAAGTCACTCGCTTTGTGAAGGTGCTCGAGAAGTGCCGTTCGCTGCGACGCTTGGGTTCGTGCGCGCTCAACATGTGCTACGTCGCCGACGGACGACTCGATGGTTACTGGGCCACCAATGTTGCCGCCTGGGATTCTGCCGCCGGCACCGTGATCGCTCGTGAATCCGGCGCGATCTTGGAAGGCTACGGTGGCCAGGAATTCGATGATTGGAATCCGAAGTTCTGCGTCTCGGCAACGCCCGAACTGCAATCGCTTTTGACGAAACAACTGAGCGGAACATGATCATCGATCCAAACGATGTGTCGATCGGCGCGGTCTATGAATCCATGGTCGCGTTGATCACGCCGCGACCGATCGCCTGGGTTTCGACGCTCTCCGCCGATGGAGTCGCGAATTTGGCGCCGTACAGTTTCTTTGGCGGCGTCGGGGCGAACCCGCCCACGGTGATGTTTTGTCCGGTCAACCGTTTGGATGGAACTCCCAAGGACACGCTCGCCAATGTTCGTGCCAATGGCCAGTTCGTGGTCAACGTCGTCACCGAGGAATTCGCCGAAACGATGAAGCAATCCGCAACGGACGTCCGTCCGGACGAAGATGAATTTGTCCTGACCGGATTGCAAAAGGCTCCTTCGGTCAAAGTCAAAGTGCCTCGAGTTGCTGATGTGGTTGCGGCGATGGAATGCGAAATGTTGACGTCGATGCAACTGGGCCCCGGACGCGGCGGAGCCAATTTGGTCGTTGGACGCATTGTCTCCTTTTATGTGGCCGATTCCGTCGTCGGAAAAAATGGGCTGCCTGATCCCGAGCAAATCTTCACGATCGGTCGGATGGGTGGTCCGAGGTACACACGCACTCGTGATCGTTTCGAATGACAATCCCTTGCAATTAGGAATATCCTTGCAAAAAGCCCCCGATCATTGGGGTTGCTAGCGAAGGTGATTGATAAAGCGCACAACGCGACCTAGCGATTGAATCAATAGGCTTTCACGCAAGTCTATTGGTTTGGAGCATCGTCGCATTGATAGTAAGATAGATCATCCCGCCTACCCAACCTCCTTCCTTCCTGGGTTCCTAGATGATCTGGAACGTCTTCGCGTCCCGTCGCACGATTGGATGGTTTGCTGTCTTGTTGCTTTCATGCACTGCCATATCCGGCAATGCATCCGCGGAAGAAACAGTTTCCAAAGCTGAGATCGATTTTGCACGCGACATTCGTCCGATCCTTTCGGATCATTGCTTTGCATGCCACGGGCCGGACGAACACGATCGCCAAGCCGGTGTCCGGTTAGACTCAGCGGAAGGGATCGCCGATGTCATCGACCAAGACGAATGGCAGGAGAGTTTGTTGATCGAGCGAATCGCGACCGACGATTCCGACATGATCATGCCGCCGGAAGATTTCCACAAACCGCTGTCGCCCAAACAGATTGAGTTGCTCAACCAGTGGGTTTCCGAAGGTGCGGTTTATGCATCGCACTGGGCCTTCGCGACACCTCGCCGTCACGAACTGCCATCGGGTGCCGATGCGGACTCAACCGATTCGGATCGCATCGATCAATGGATTGATGTTCAACTGAAATCGTTGGGATTGTCCGCTGCGGGCTCTGCTGATCGACGCTCACTCGCTCGTCGCGTGTCGTTCGACCTCACCGGTTTGCCACCCAAACTGGAACGAGTCGAAGCGTTCGTTGCTGACTCATCGCCGAACGCCTACGAAGACTACGTCGACGAACTGCTTGCTTCACCGGATTATGGCGAACACATGGCGAGGTATTGGTTGGACTTGGTTCGCTATGGCGACACACACGGTCTGCACCTGGACAACTACCGAGAGATGTGGCCCTACCGCGACTGGGTCATCGACGCATTCAATCAAAACATGTCCTTCGACCAATTCATCACCCGGCAATTGGCTGGTGATTTGTTGCCCGAAACGGACGAGGCCGAAACGCTTCGCAACCAAATCGCCAGCGGATTCAACCGACTGAACGTTACCACCAACGAAGGCGGATCGATCTACGATGAAGTCTTCGCTCGCAACGTCATCGACCGCACCGATTCTTTTGGCACGATCTTCCTGGGATTGACTACGGGATGCTCCGTCTGCCACGACCACAAATTCGATCCCATCACGCAGAAGGACTACTTCGCGCTGTCCGCGTTCTTCAATTCGTTGGACGGGCGAGCGATGGATGGCAACAACAAAGCTCATCCGCCAGTCGTGCGTGTTCCTTCCCCCGAACAATCAGCCGATCTGAAGCAAATTGCTTCCGATCTCGCTGAACTGAAAGCCGAGATGGCAGGACCGTTGCCAGAAGTCGATGCCGCCCAACTCCAATGGCAGCAAACGTTGGCAGCGAGCGAAGAGTCGTTCCACGCGAACTTGATGCCGGTCGAAGTCACCACCAAGAACGACGGAAAGTTCAAACAGAACGAAGACGGATCGGTGGAATGGGACGGCACACCTCCCGCGAAAGACGTGATGCATATCGTTTCGTCGCTGCCCGCTGGTACTTGGCGGATGTTGCAGCTGCACGCCAAAACGGACGAAGAACACCCGCGAGTCGGAACGGCATCCAATCAAAACGCCGTGCTCAGCGAAATCAAAATCGAAACGCGTCCCGATGACCAATCGGAATGGACCGAAGTGTCGATTCGTTCCGCCAAAGCAACCCGCGAACAATCCGGCGATGAATTCGCGGTGACCAATGCGATTGACGGAAAGATTGACACGACGACCGGATGGGCCGTTGGCGGTCACGAGGCAACTGGCGACCGAACGGCTTGGTTTGGAATCCAAGCCATCGAAGCCGAGGCGGGACAGATCCGTGTTTCATTGCATTACAAATCGCAGCACGTTTCCCACATGCTTCGCCATGTGGCTTTGTCGTTGCATTCCTCGATGAACCAATTGCCCGAAGACCAACGCATCGTCCTGGGTGACTCACACTTGATCGGGCCGCTGAAAATCGAGAACGTCGGCGATGGTTTGAACAAAGCCTTCGCGGGCGAAGACAAGAATGAATTCGATCCGGCCAAAAAGGTCTCCTATCAAGATCAAGAATATGAATGGGAGCATCGCACCGACATTGTTTCGGTGTTGAGCAACGAACTGCCGACGATCGAAGGTTCCCCCAGCGTTTCGATTCTGCATCAAGTCATCCGGTCTCCGTCGGATCAATCCGTTGAATTGATGTTCGGAGCCGATGAAGGCAGCGTTCTGTTTCTCAACGGCAAAGAAGTGGCCAAGCAGAAACCTGGCAATCGCAAGGACGATGACATTCGACCGTTGTCGCAGCGACACAAGCTGTCGCTCAAAAAAGGCGACAACCACCTGTTCGTTCGACACGTCAACCGAAGCGGACCAGCGACGCTGACCTATGCGATCCAATCGTCCACCGTCGAATTCTCCGACACCTTGAAACAACGCTTGGCCGCCTTGTCAGCACCCGAGGAATCAAGCGATACCGAAACCCTGGATTGGCAAGCAACCCAAGCGTTCTATCGCGAGATCGTTTGTGATCATCCAAGTTGGATCGCGTTGAACGACATGCATGACGGCATGATCGCGATGCGAGACAAGATCAACGGCCAAGTTCCAACGACGCTGGTTTGGAAAGAAACCGCCAAACCCCGCGACGCTCACATTCTGGAACGCGGGCTCTACGATTCACCCGGCGAAAAAGTCGAACGTGCGGTCCCCGGTTTTCTCCCCGAGTTCCCCGAAGACGCTCCGTTGGATCGCTTGGGACTCGCCCAGTGGTTACTTCGCGAAGATCACCCTCTGACCGCTCGCGTTGCCGTCAATCGTCTTTGGCAGCAGCTCTTTGGAAACGGATTGGTCAAAAGCAGCGAAGACTTCGGCAGCCAAGGTCACCTGCCGTCGCATCCCGAATTGCTCGACGAACTCGCCATCGATTTTCGCGAGAGCGGTTGGAATGTGAAAGAGATGATGAAACGACTGGTGATGACCGAGACCTATCGCCGTGACGCCACGGCGACCAGCACCATGCTCACCGTCGATCCGAACAATCGCTACTTCGCCCGCGGGCCCCGTTTCCGATTGGACGCCGAGACGCTTCGCGACCAAATGCTGTCGCTGTCTGGTTTGCTGGTCGCAACCCGAGGCGGCCCGAGCGTTAAACCGCCTCAACCAGCGGGTTTGTGGGAAGCGGTGGGATACACCGATAGTGACACCGCTAACTTCGTCCCCGACGAAGGCGACAAAACTGTTCGCCGTAGCATCTACACGTTTTGGAAACGGACCAGTGCTCCCGCTGTGATGTCAACGTTTGATGCTCCCAGTCGTGAGTCATGCACCGCCCGCCGCGAACGAACCAACACGCCGATGCAAGCCTTGTTGCTGCTCAATGAAACGCAAGCGATGCAGGCCGCAAAAGCCATGGCCCAAGAGATCACCGCATCGCCGACCCCGGATCAGTCCGACTGGGAAGCGATCTCTCGAAAGCGAATTCAATCTGCTTTCGAGCGAGTGACGTTGCGCCCGATCGAGACGAACGAACTCCGATCGCTGGAACTTTTGTTGGCGGATTTGATCGAGCACTACTCAGTCCAGCTTGAAGAAGCCCGTGAGTTGACCGGGACTCCCGACCCTGAACTGGCCGCATGGACCGTCGTGATGAACACCCTTTTGAACTTGGACGAGGTGGTTTGCAAATGAGTCGCTCTGAATTCCCCTGCGAAGACTGGAACTCGCTGACACAATCACCTTTGATGTCCTCGGTCCTGCAAGAACGCATGCAACACCTCACTCGTCGCTCGCTGTTTTCCAGCGCCGCGGCGGGCTTGGGTGCCGCCGCACTCGCCTCCATGCCCGGGATGGGACGTGCCGCCGATAGCCAAGCGGTGTCACTGGACACGCCGCCCGCCGGAGCACCTCGAGCCGGTGTTCCCGGGCAACCTGGCTTGCCGCACCATGAGCCGGCCGCGAAACGCGCGATCTACTTGTTCATGTCGGGTGCTCCCAGCCAAATGGACATGTGGGATCACAAACCTCAGATGGCCGATTGGTTTGACAAAGATCTGCCTGAGTCGATCCGGCAAGGCCAACGGTTGACGACGATGACCAGCGGTCAATCTCGATTCCCCATCGCGCCGAGCATCTACAAGTTCAGCCCGCATGGTGCCAACGGGACGATGGCCAGCGAACTGATTCCGCACATGGCCAAAAAGGTGGACGAGATCGCCTTGGTCAAATCGATGTACACCGAAGCGATCAATCACGATCCGGCAATCACGTACATCTGCACCGGAAATCAACTTCCCGGCAAAGCGTCCTTGGGTTCGTGGTTGAGCTACGGACTGGGAACCGAAAACGAAGACCTTCCCGCGTTCCTTGTGATGACCGCGTCTTGGACCGGCCGCAAACAAGCTCAAGCTCTCTACAACCGCTTGTGGGGAAGCGGCTTTTTACCCAGCAAGTATCAGGGCGTCGCGTTGCGAAGTGCCGGCGATCCGGTTTTGTATCTTTCCAACCCTGACGGAATTGACTCAGGTGTGCGCCGCCGGATGCTCGACACCCTGGCCGAACTGAATCGCAACACGCTCGACCGCTGGCACGATCCCGAAACCGAAGCCCGGATCGCTCAGTACGAGATGGCTTTCAAAATGCAAACCAGCGTGCCGGAACTCACTGACCTCAGTGACGAACCGCAACACGTGCTCGACCTGTATGGTCCCGACGTCACCAAACCGGGAACATTCGCAAACTGCTGCTTGATGGCACGACGGATGGCCGAGCGTGGCGTTCGCTTCACGCAAATCTTCCACCGCGGTTGGGACCAACACGGTGCATTGCCCAAGGATCTTCCGAACCAATGCCGAGACACCGACCAACCGTCGGCCGGCTTGCTCACTGATTTGAAGCAGCGTGGGCTGCTCGATGACACGTTGGTCGTTTGGGGCGGAGAGTTCGGTCGAACGATCTACTGCCAGGGCGCGCTCACCAAAACCAACTACGGTCGCGATCACCATCCCAAGTGTTTCTCGATCTGGATGGCGGGTGCCGGAATCAAGCAAGGCGTCGTGCACGGCGAAACGGACGAGTTCAGCTACAACATCGTCCGTGACGGAGTCCACATTCGTGATTTGAACGCGACCATTCTGAATCAGATGGGAATCGACCACGAACGATTCACCTACCCGTTCCAGGGGCTCGACCAGCGTTTGACCGGTGTGGAAGAAGCTCGCGTCGTTCGCGAGTTGCTCGCCTAAAGCGAAAAGAGTGAACCCGACCGCCGAATGCTTCGGCAGCCTGGTGCGGGTCAGGCGAAAGTTTGCTTTTCGCGTTTGAAGCGAGGTCCAGTCGATCCGATCAAATTCGGAATCGATCACCGCGAAGGCAGAGGAATCCGCTCAAAACGGAAGCGATGGAAAGCAACATCCATTGGAACTTTGTCAGGTGCAGGAAGTACAGTTTGAACTCCCACCAACAGTCCCAGAAGTAGTCGACGATAGAAAAGGCGAGCAGGAAAGCGTCCATATTGGAACTCTCGATTGCGTGTGTTTCACGGGGTACGTGCAATCAACCGTAGTTCGATTGGTCACCGACGTCGCACTGTTCTCCTTGGTGCGAAGTAGAAACACGCAGATGCGAGTTTCCCGCAAGGTTTGACCGTTAAAATCAGTGCAAACCGACGTGGTTTGCGGGGCGGCAAACAAAATTTTGGGTGACCCCTCAGACCGGCCTTGCAAGCAATCCGAGCATAGATATACTCCACCCCATCGCAGCGGAGATGAGACTTTCTTCATCTTCTTGCGAGCCTTTGAAGAAGACCAAAAGTTGTTTTCAAACGCTTTGGTTGACCTCTTCAAGGCGCGGTAGCTCAATTGGTTAGAGCCCCGGACTGTCGATCCGGAGGTTGCGGGTTCGAGTCCCGTCCGCGTCGCTTCTTTAATCTCTCGTGATTCGTTGACTCAAACGAATACCTGCCGCCTCTGGCAGAGCACGCTTTTGCAAGTCCTCTTGTGGGTAATTGCCCACAGATTAGCCAACGGCGAAACTGAGGCCATATTCTCGTGGCTCAGCAGCGTGTCCACAAAAATTGGTGGGACAGGACGATGAATGTCGCATGTGACACTCAGCCGCCCCGTTGCCAGCCAACTGCGATGTCCTTGCGGTTTAACACAGCGTTCAAGCGAATGCGTGGGTCGGATAAGTAAGGGCTTGATCTCAGACTTTGAAGCTACAGCAGATTGCCAGCCTTCTTGGCTCTGACTCACACTTACGGCTTGCTACCGCTGCATCAACAGCAGCAGCAAATCGGGCCCGGTCAACTGCGACGCGGAACAAATGAATGCAAAGCGTTTCCGTCGCACTCCAAAAATCTTAGAACTTGCTGACTGCCTTCAACACTCGCTTGAGCTGTTCGTTCTCGGTTGTGTCCCACGCAACGCTGGCATCCGACTTCAGCTTCATCACCGCGTCGTTGGTTCGTTGCTGTAGATTTTCAAGCGTCGTGTGACGTGTTAGCACCAACTCATTCGAGTCCAATTGAAACTGGACCCATTGAGCGTCACGTTCCTGAACAGCTTCTTCCGTTGTGAACCTTTGGTAGTTCGAACGACTTTGCATCGCGGGCACCTTTCGGTGAGCATCCGGCGTTGCCAATTCCGCGATCATTTCGTCTTCCCCATCGATCACCTTCGGGTCAGCACGTCGACTGATGTCATCGTCGCCATCACCCAAGTCAGCACCGGTTTCAGCACCGGGCACTGCAGCCAGTGGATTGTCGACTCGGTAGTCCCGGTCGGGATCGTAATCGTCCGCGTCGTAAATGGAGTCGTCGGAATAGGGCAGCGTTGCCGAAAGCGTCTGGATTTCACGTTCACTGATTCGGGAACCCAAGTCACGTCCGGTGCCGAGTCGGCCCGCAGCGGAAGCAATGGCACCTTCCACTCCGTCTTCCACGGCATCGGCCATGTTGGCTTCTTCCGCAGGCGTCTCATCGATGTAGTCATCCACGCGGTAGTTGTCGACATCGATCGGAGTGCGGGCGGCAGTCCATTCATCATCGATGCCTGGGTCATCCACGCCCGCGGGAGTCTCAGTATCGAATCGTTTCAATCCATTCGCTTCCGCGGCCAGTTCGCCTTCCGGAGATTCATTTGATCGATCGTCGCTTTCGGTTGCGGACGCCTTGGGTGGACGAGTTTGCCGCAATTCTTCGGCGAGCTTTTCACCGACTTCCTTTGGATCGGGCAACGGCTCTTCCGTTTGACGCTCAGAAGATTGCGGTTGCGATTCCGCTCGCATTCGTTCGGAACTGACCTGCGATTGTTCAGTCACCGGATTGCCGGACTGTTCGGCTTGTTGTCGACGCAGTTTCCAGCCAAACGATTCCAGGGACTCGATCACTTCCGTCGACTGCCGAACCAATCGCTCAAACTCAGCAACCTGTTTTGGGTCCTTGGTGCGTTGAACGGACTCGGAGGCAAGTTTGCGAACCAAGCTCGCGTCACTCCAAATCACGCCGGCCAAGCCCCAATCACTGATCCGGTTGGGATCGCCCTGTTCATTCCCCGCCACTTGGCGCAAGGCATTGGCAGGCTCGGCAATTCGCGAATCTTGGGCGGATACGTTGGTCGCTGTTGTCGTCACACCAGCTAAGAGCATCGCCGCCAACACCGAGCGTCGCCAACGGCGGCGGCTTCTCCGACCCGAGGTGGCCGTGAACTCACCCGCGGAATTAGTAGGCAGGTCACCGGCGTGAATTTGATGCGTTGGAGATAGGCGTGACATTTGATGAGTCCTCTGTTTGATTGGAGCGAGCGTTGAGGTGTGACTGAAGTCCGGCTTTCACCAATCGACCCAATCTGCCATGGCAACCGACACAACGCACTCTGCTCGAGCGTTGTTTCATCGTAAGCCAAACGGAGAGTGGTTTGGTGAGGAAGCTCGAAACGAGCCCGTCGTAGACATGCACGAAGCGTGCCAGGAACCTGGGATTGCTCAGGAAGGATTGAACAACAAATGACGATGTTAGCGGTGCGGCGCAAGCCGCCCGGCGAGGAACCGGAGCGCTCGCGCCCTTCCGCTATGTCGCTTGTTGTTCACCCGTTCCTTATGAACTCGTCGATCGATCGAGAACATCCGAACAGTCACCTGCCGCGAGAAAACTCGAGCCGGCCGCGAATCAACCACGCTGTCCGCTCTCGGCACAAATCTGCCTTGGACGTAGAGCGACATGCGTATCGCCAATCACAAAATAACGTCGATGCGCTTCGACATCAGTGCGATTGGGCATCAAGACAGCTTGCCACTGACGGAAAATATCTCACGGGGAAATTTCGTCGTCACGCCTTTCTCCTGCCAGACGCTTCGCAACGTTCATCGGCACCCTATTTGCGGTCTTCACCGACAGACGATTGAGCCACTTCATTGCCAATTCAGAGAGGACATCGACCGTGATCGCGTTTCCAACCAAGACACAATTGACTGAACTGTTGACTCATGAGAAAGGCGACTGCGTTTCCATTTTGATGGGCACCTATCAGGCGGGCCGTGACACCAATCAAAATCCCATCCGATTTAAGAACTTGGTGCATCAAGCGATTGGCGAACTGAAGAAGAAAGACAGTCCGCTTCTTCCACAACTGGAGGAACTCGCGAAGCTCGAGCACGACTCGACTTTCTGGCAAAACCAAACCGCTGGTTTGGCGATCTACGTCAGCGAAGGATTTGAAGAACGCGTTCTCCTGAGCCATGATCCCGGCGAGACCGTTTCAGTCAGTTCAGAGTTCAATCTCCGGCCCATCGCAAGTGTCGCCTGTGGTGAAACAAACCTGATGACATTGGCTCTCTCTTGGGAGCGAGCTCGTTTGTTCCGCTCGGATGGTCACACGACGCTGGAGATTGAAGACGACATTTTTCCACTAACGATGGACGAACTCGTCACTGCGAGAGATCCTGAGAAGCAGTTGCAATATTCGTCACACGAAACACTCGGTGGCGGAGGATCGGAAACCGTCATGTACCACGGCCATGGAAATGGCGAGGACAAGATTGAGGCCGATCGAAGAGCCTACCTTTCGCGGGTTGGCGAATATGTTGCAAAGCGTCTTTACAACACCGATCAACAACTCGTTGCCGTTGCGACCGAAGAAGTCGCAGGACATTTCGATGCCGCCGCTGAAGCCGTCGAGTTGACTCAGTGCATCCACGTCAGTCCCGATGGGCTGAGCGATTCCCAATTGAAAGCTCGCATCAACGCTTTCGCGAAAGAGCACAATCAACATAACGACGATGTGATCTCAGAACGTCTCGGCTCCGCGATCGCGGACAAACAGGGTTCCAACGATTGGAAGGAAGTGGTTCTCGCAGCTACCGAGGGCCGTGTCGACACACTGTTATTGGGCGAAGACCAGCCAATCGTTGGCCGTTGCGATGAAGCCAAACACCAGGTCACACTGGATGAAGACGGTACCGATCTGGTCAACACCGCCGTTCGACTAACCCTGAAGTCAGGTGGAACGGTCCGTGAACTGCAAAGCAACTCTTCCAAGCAGCCGATGGCCGCCATTTTCCGCTATTGATTTGCAGGAGGCCGGCGTATCGGCCAACCAGCGTCGGATTCGTGCGAGCCGCTGGGAACACTCCTAGATGACTCGCACTCATCCCTCATCGCAACCAAACCAAACCAAACCAAAATCAGCAACCCACGCGAGTGAAATAGCACATCCAACATGCCTTTTTTACCTCTAGACGTCAATCTCGATTGTCTATGATGGACCCCCACGCGGGACCAAATGCATAGACAATCGGTTTCAGCGTCGAATCGCGGGGGCAATTCCTCGCTCGCTAGGTTTGATTTGTTGGAAGAAGATGCCAAAGCAGAAAGCGGTCGCTCTCCTCATCGAAACATCCAATGCTTATGCGCGTGGATTACTCGGCGGAATCGCCTCCTACATTCACGAGCATGAGCTCTGGTCAATTTATTTGGTCGAGCAAGAACGCGGTGCCGCTCCACCAAGTTGGCTGAACGACTGGGAAGGAGATGGGTTGATTGCGCGAATCGAGAACGAGGAAATTGCAAGTTCGGTTCGCAATCTCAAGATTCCCGTGGTGGATGTCAGTGCCGCTCGCCGCATCCCCAATATTCCATGGGTGGAGACCAACGATGTCGCGATCGGCGAGTTGGCCTACCAACACTTCCGCGAACGCGGGTTTGAAAATTTCGCGTTCTGCGGTGAGTCTCGTTTCAATTGGTCGATCCTGCGTCGTCAAGCCTTCGAGGCCCGGGTGATGGAAGACGGGTTCGAGTGCCACTCGTTCAATTTCAATGTCGACGACCGCAGACCGCAGTCACTCAAGCGTGAACGCGAACGTTTGGCCGAGTGGGTGCTGTCACTCCAACATCCAATCGGAGTGCTGGCATGTTACGACATCATGGCACAGAAGATCTTGGACGTTTGCCGCTTGCACGGCATCAAAGTCCCCAGCGAACTCGCTTTGCTGGGCGTCGACAATGATGAACTGCTGTGTGACTTGTGCACGCCGCCACTTTCCAGCGTTGTGCCCGCCGCTCACCAAACGGGTCGCGAAGCGGCTTCGTTGCTGGACGCGATGATGCGGGGTGAAGAAGTTCACGCTGAGCCTCATTTGATCGAACCGCTCGGCGTGGCAACCCGCCAATCGACCGATGTGCTGGCCATCAAGGATCCTGAGATCGCCGCCGCGGTTCGTTTCATCCGCGATCACTGCTGCGACGGCATCAACGTGCAAGACGTTGTGAAAAAGGTGCCTCTGTCACGGCGAGTTTTTGAAAGCCGATTCCTGGCTTTGATGGGACGCACACCTCACCAAGAGATCACACGCCGCCGAATCGAACGTGTGCGGTATCTGTTGATCGAAACTGACCTGACGCTGGTTCAAATTTCTCGGCGGACCGGATTCCAGAACCACGAGTACATGAGCGTCGCGTTCCGGCGAGCCATGGGTCATCCACCGGCGACCTACCGGCGCAAATTCCGGAAGATCTAATCGGCTGCGAAGGTCTCGGATATCCGAAGATCACTGAAGCGAGCAAATCGCCAGCCCGGATCTTCAACTTCACTATTACGCGCTCGATGAAAACACGGAGAGGCGGAGGAGCGGAGATCGCGGAGGAATTTCATTGTCCAGACCACTCCGCGTTCTCCGCTCCTCCGTTCGCTCCGCGTTTCAACTCTTTGAACCCGCAAGCCCATCCAAGCGACCAACTCGCAACAGCGAGGTGATCGCGAAACAAGCTGCCAAGTCAAGATCAGGGTGATTCGACCGTGATTGCCACAAAGATGGGCGAACTGCTGTCGTCTCCCTTGATCAACTCGATCGTCTCGAGCGGTTCTTGGCGTTTCGGGGTGAGCTTCAAGTAGCGAACCTGCTGGCCGCGAACGTCAAACGCGAACTCCGATTCCGGAACATCCACGCGGCGGATGTAGTCAGCGAAGTGCATACCGTTGAGCAGCTTGTGGTCTTCCACTTCGCCATCGGCATACTTCAGACGAACCGTTGCGGTGTGTGACCCTTCGGATCCGAATGGGAAGCCCCAACCGCTGACGGCACCCAGAATATGAATCGCGGACGCACTCGCGTTGCAAACGATCGGCACCTGCTTGGGCATCGATGGTGGCTTGCTGCCTTGCGGCCCGTGCAACAGGATCACATTCGGCACGCGTCCGTCTTGCGGATCGACCAAGCTGAACGGCACGCCGTTGTGCTGCTTGGGTCCCCAATCCGAGAAGATGATTCGGTCGGGACCGTTGTCACCGTTGCTGAACATCCCTTTGGTGCTGACCGCCGTGGCGATCCCCGAGAATGACAATGGTGTGTACTTGCCGCGAGCGGTCAGGAACTCGAGCAAGTTCGTCATTTCTTCCTTTTTGATCTGGCTTTCAAAACCTTCCGGCATCAACGATTGGCTGGAAGCATTCAATTGCTCGATTTCTTCCCGCAAGATCGTGTGCCGTTTGGCTTGAGCATCGATCAATTCAATCGATGTCCGCGATTCACCACCGAGCATCCCTGTGAAGACTTGGCCCTCGGTCGTCAGCACGGCAAACGTACGGAAGTTGCCTTCCACGCTTTGGTTGGGATCCAAGATGTGCGTCAACAGTTCTTCCTTTGGATGAACCGCCATACCAGTCAAATCGGGACCGACGTCGGCTCCTTCGCCGCTGTGGCGATGACAGTTGGCACAATGCTTCTTGAACACCTGGGCTCCCAGTGTCGCATTGCCTTTCGCGTGAGCAACCGGCAACCACTCGTGCAGCAACGCAACTCGGTTCGCAGTCGGAACACCACCGGATGACTTCAGCAGCTTTTCAGCTCGCTGCTTGATCGCCTTGTCGGGGTGGTTGCTCAGAGCTTGTCGTTGATCGAGCGAAAGATCCGACATTCGCAGTTCACCCGCTTCGATGCTGTCGATCAATTCCAACGTCGTGTTGGGACGAGAAAGCAAAACACGAATGATGGAACCGCGAACCGACGGGGTTGATGCTGCGGTCTGTTCGATCAGAGCACCACCGAGTTCTTCGCTGCGACTGGATTTCAGTGCATCCAGAATTCCAACCGTTGCGGCGGGTGACGTTTGCGGACCGATGCTTTCCAGCAGATCGAAAACCACATCGTCGTCGGTTGGCTGCATCGCGACCAATTGGCGAGCCGAGCTGATTCGATCTCGATCGCTGAGCGAATCGTCCTGGACCAATTCGAGCATCTGGTCGGCCAGTTCAGCAACCTTTTCGGTCAACGCGTCGGTGCCCCACATCTCGGACAACTGAACAAGCTGACTTTGTTGATCGACGGAGACTTGATCGAACAAGGCAACCAGTTGCGACTCAGCGGCTTCGGGAAGCTCAACGCTGTGATCCTTTGGCCATCCCTCCGCGAGTCCTTCCAAAACACCGGAGGCGTTGCCCGCAGCGGTTTTGGCAACCGATTCAATCAAGCCTTGCAGTGATTTGGCATCGGGTTGCGATCGAGCGAAGTGTTCGCTGATCACGTTGAGTCGACCGCGGATCGATCGCGAAAGGTCGCGTTCCGGCGCGGATGCCAACACAGCTGGCAAAGCCCCACCGGCGTGCATCGCAGTCGCACTTGTCCATGCATCAAGCAACCATCGATCGTCGCCGAGACTCTTCATCGATTGAACCAATGCACTGACAACCATGTCGGTGGTCGGCGTGGTCGGCTCAGCCAATTTCAGCAACGCTGCCAATTGGACTTGAGCATTGCCGTCGCTCAACACGCCGGATTCGATCAGATGTTGAATGTCTTCTTCAGAGCTTCCGAGCACCTTCACCGCCGATCGACGAACCCCAGCACTGGGATGCTGCAAAGCTTCTCGAACAGCGGCATCGATCGTCGCGTTGCCGCTGCCGACCATTCCCAATCCATCCAGCGTCCACAGAGCGTGAATCGCTCCGGGAGTCAAACCAATCGCGTCTTGATCCTCATCGGCGATCAATTCCAACAAAGACGAAACCGTCGCATCATCAAGCTGGCCCAGCTCCACCAACAAGCGTTGAGCTTGCGAGCGAACCGGCATGGCGGAATGGCTCAAAGCAGCCAACAAGCCTGGTACATCGTCCGAGCTCAAACTTGGAACAGAAACTGTCTTGGCGTCATCTCCATCGGTGACCAAGCGATAAACTCGCCCGTACTTTTTGTCTCGCAGGTCGGTCTCGTAAGCGTTGCCTTTGCCGGTTTCGAAACCGTGCGGCGTTGGGTTGTGTTGGATGATGTAGTTGTACCAATCCAGAACCCAAACAAATCCGTCCGGCCCAGTTTCTGCCATGATCGGCGCCGCCCACTCATCATCGCTGGCGACCAAGTTGAATGGGCTGGTGGATTTGAATCCGGCTCCGTCAGGTGTCAACACAAACGTGCCGACCAAGTGCCCCGTGGGACCGCACACAAACGCGGTTCGGTTCCACCAAGCTTGCGGGTACTGCCGAGCAGTGTAAATGCCATGACCGGCCGCAGCGGTGTAGCCGCCATGCTGGTCCACCTGACGAATGTTCGGCGTGATCGGATCGAACAAGTGAGTGTCCGAGATCATGCGCAATGTTTGAGGTGACCACCCGCGAACTTGTTCGTAGTAGCGGTTTGGAATCGGCAAGAAGTTGCTGGGGTTTCGGTTGGCGGTCGATCCGAACACCAAGCCTTCTTCGGTGAAACCCAATCCCCAGGTGTTGTTGTCGGTCGCTCGCATGAACTCGACCTTGTCGACACGCAACGTGTGATCAGAGAAGTCGTTTCCAGCGGCTGATCCGTCGATTGCATTGGCTTCTCCATTCGGATCGGCGTTCACTTTGAAACGCCAAAAACCTTGCCGAAACCCTTGCTGGCGTTCACCGTTGATAACCGGGCGAGAGGCGTTGTAGCCTTGCATCCCCCAAATCCAGTTGTCCAATCCATAGCGGAAGTTGCTGACGCCACCGTGAGTGTCGCCCAGTGCCCAACCGGTAATCAGAGTTTGGCGGAAGTCGGCTTTGTCGTCGCCATCAATGTCCTTCAGGTAAACCGTTTCTTGGCCGTCCTGAACGATGACGCCACCGCGGTAGCAAACCAACGTCGTGGGAATGCTCAATTCCTCGGCGAACAACGTGAACTTGTCAGCCACGCCGTCTTGGTCGGTGTCTTCACAAATTCGGATACGGTCGCGGCCTTTGCCCTTGGGCTGCAGTTCGTTGGGGTAATCCATCGTTTCGCAAACCCACAAACGCCCACGTTCGTCCCAAGTCATCGCGATAGGCTTGCCTCCCATACCACCTTCTGAGGCCCACAACTCCATGTGCATGCCCTTCGGATTGACATAGCGTTTGATCGATTCCTCAGGCGGCAACGGGTCCTGCATCAACGTTTTTAATTCGCCTTGTTCGCCCCATTTTTCGCCCGCGGTGTAGTTGGGAATCTTTGCGCCGACATCGGTGAACGTGAACGGCTTGTCGCCTTCGGGAAGCGATGTCATTTCGGGCACTGGGAACGCGGCCGCATCCGCAAACTCGCCGGCTTGTTGTGGATCTTTCTTTGCAACCCAGCGAATGCCACGCTCGACCAAGTTCAGAAATCCGGGATTGGTCCACGTTCGGCTGTCATGTCCCCACGCGGTGTAGAAAACACGCCCTTTGCCCTGATCACGAACCCAAGTCCATGGTTCTCGTCCGCTGGAATCGACGCGGTATTCCAAGACGGTTCGGTTCGTCTCGTTGTGCAGGTGATGAACGTAGGTTTCATCCCAACTTTCGAATCCGCTGTAACCCTTCATCACTTCATGATTGGGTTTATCAGGCGTCGTTCGAAACACGCCCGTTCCGTGACGTTGAAACTGAGCCCCCATCAACGCAACGATTTCAGAGTTGTTGCGGAAGCAATAAGTTGCGCAGTGCAGCGGCACAAACCCGCCACCTTCTTCGACGTATTGCAACAATGCATCGGCTTGTGGTTTCGCGATCTCATCGATGTTGGCGTACAACACCAACGCATCGTATTCGTTCAGCTTGTCCAAACTCAGCATCGACATATCGTCGGTGTAGGTCAGGTCGATGCCGTTGCTTTCCATCGCGGGCTGCAATTCACCGAACCGCGGCCTGGGTTGATGATGCCCGTTGTCGCCCAAAAACAGCACGTTGAGTCGGCGCTGGTCGGCGGAGAATGCGTTCTCGGCATGCCAAGCCGAGGTGGCCGTCCAAGACGCGAGGAAAGCGATCGCGATAAGCAAGGTGTTCTTCATTAGGATGGGACGACAACAAGTGCCGTGATACGAAGTGTTCGGAAGGAGGTCGACGCCGGATCTTCCATGACGACCGTGCGGAGTCGAGCAGTCAAAGCGGCAGAGCAAGCCATTGTGATGCAAACAACGACTTGATGCTAAACATAGCTACGCAAGCAACAATGAGAAATCACGCACCTCGCATGTAAAATTTCACCAGGCTACTCGATTCGTTGGTGCCAAAGACGGCGAAAAAACGATGGAATTGGAACCGCTTTCATCGGTGGCACATAACATAACATTCGGACGTAAGCGACGTCCCGGAACAATCGTCGTTCGTTCTCTACGAAATAGCAAACTGATTGGATCAGCCGGCGAACAGATCCGCTAACGTTTTTGACCAAGCGTCCCAATCCTCGGCGGCGGCCTCGAAGTCAACACGCATCCAACGCACCGGTTCACTTGGCAAAACAGCGGGAGGGAATTTGCTCTCTTTGCTGATCGGCAACTGACTGCTTCGCCCCATCGCCAATCGATCTTCGATCTCAGGCGTCATTAGAAAGTCAGCGAGCTTGCCCGCCGCGACCGGATGCGGGGCGTTCTTGAGGATTGCCAATGTGTTTGGGATTCGAAGCGTTCCGGGTTGCTCCGGTTGTTGATCGGGATAAATGATTTCGACCGGATACCCCAAGTCCTTTTCGATGATCGCGTCATCGGTGTCCGTCAGTCCCCAAGCCACCTTGCCGGACGAAACCGCCTGCGCGACTTGCTTGTTGCCCGACAACACCACCGCGTTTTCGTGGATGCTTTCCAACAACTCCAGCGTCTTCTCTTTGCCCATGATGTCTCGCAGCACAGCAAAATGCGTCGCCGTGGTTCCAAACAACGGCCGAGCCATGGCACAGTTCTGTTCCCACTTGGGATCCGCCAGTTCGTTCACGCGAGTCGGACGCTCATCGATGCTGGGTAGCAAATCTGTATTGATAAGCAACACCCGAGCTCGCGCAGCAAACCCGCACCATGTCCCATCGCTGGCGACCATGTCTTGCGGCCAAGTCGACGGCACCCGCCAATCATGAGGCTCGAGAATGCCTAGCTTCTGCAAACGCACCGTGTGCATGATCTCGTTGTTCCAAAACAGATCGCATCTCGGTGCGTCAGCCTCGGCGATCAATTGGTTGGCCAAGCCGACTGTCTTGGTGGATTCGATGTCGTACTTTCCGATCACGCCCACCTCATTCTCGGTCGATCGCTCGAACGCGGCCAAAATAGGAGCCGCGAAATCTTCGTCGAGAGCCGAATAAACGACGACGTCGGATTCGCTACGAGACACACAACCGGAACAAAACGCCAGCCAGACGGCGACGGAAACGAGTTGCAGGGCGGAAAACGAAGCGACGGGGACGCAGACAGTTTTCAATGACACGTGAAGCCGAGTACGCTGGAGGAATGATGGACAAGCGTTTGCAAACTCGATTATGGCGTGTGCTGCTCGCGATGGCGATCGGTGGGATCGTTTCGTTGACCACCCCGTCGCTCTCGGCGGATGAAAACGACTTCGACGAAACCGGCTTGCTGACGCGAGAAGGCCAGCACTTGAGATTGACCAGCGATGTCGACGATGCGTTGCTACTGAACGATCTGATTCAGTCCTTTGACGATTCGGTTCCTCAATGGTTGGCGTTTTGGGGCGTGCCGGAATCTCGGGCTGCGAACTGGAAGATCCAAGGTTACTTGATGAGGAACGTCGACACGTTTCGCAAATCAGGTGCCCTCCCAAACTATGTGCCGCGATTCGACCACGGATACTCGACGCCGCAGACGATTTGGATCCGCCACCAAGACACGACGTACTACAACCGCCACTTGGTGTTGCACGAAGGAATTCATTCGCTCGCGTTTGAACTGTTTGGTGCTGGCGGCCCAAGCTGGTACATGGAGGGCACCGCGGAATTGTTGGCACTGCATCGCGATCGCGTTCCAACGCCCTCAAAGCAACCACGATCGGAGCTCTCGCTGAACACATCGGTGCTGGCACAATCGATGGATGTGTTCACCATCAATCAGTTGCCACGCGACCGCTTGGACACTCCTGGATGGGGACGCTACAAGATCGTCGCCCAACATCGAGAGGCGGGCACATTGCCCACGCTCAAATCCGTTCTCAAACTGCCCACTGAACTGAACGGAGAAGTCGAAGCCTACACGTGGTGCTGGGCCGCATCTTCGCTGTTCACCAAATCTCCTGAATCCAATGCCGCGTTTTTGAAAGCGGCTCGCAACGGCTCGGATCAAAGCGAAGCGTTCACATCCGAATTCTATCGCGAAGTCGCGGAACAATGGCCCGTGTTATCGGCACGCTGGCGGTTGATGATGAATGATCTCGACTATGGCTTTGATTGGTCGCGTCATCGGGTGAAGCTATCCACATCCGATCCCCGTGCCAGCGGAGTGCCCATTCAAATGAGGGTGACGCCGGATCAGTCCTGGCAATCGGTTGGCGTGTGGTTTCCCAAAGGAGCCCGCCTGCGTTTCGCAGCCGACGGACGATGTCACGTCACGCCGGATTGGATCAGTGAACCCGCGGGCATCACGCTGGAATACAACCGTGGCCATCCACTTGGTCAGCTGCAAGTTTGCGTGCTTCCAATCGCAACACCGGCCGGAACAACCATCCCTGGTCTGGACATTCGCCCGGTCATCACACGAGCCGACATGGCAAAGTCCACTGCCATCGCATCAGAAGAATCCACCGATGAGTCAACGCCAACGATGGGAACAAGCGTGATTGCAATCACCGAACCTTCGTGGGTCCTCCTGAGAATCAACCTGCCCGCCGGCCACACCCCGGTCGATACCACCCCAGACACCCAAGAAGCCTACCAAGTCCAAATCGCACCAATCTGGTGATTGCATCTACCTTCTGAAAGTAGGCCATGTCCCACATGGCACCCAACCAATGCTTTGGAACAAAGCGAGGCGCCACCTCCCGCGTCTCACCACCCCATTTGCAACGTCCATTTTGCAATTTGCAATCTCTCCGCCCCACAATTCACCGCCCCGCAATCGTCACGCTATCCAACAAACGCCGCATCTCCGCAACCGCTTCTCGCATTCCGACCATCACCGATCGACTGACGATGCTGTGCCCGATGTTCAGTTCCGCCATCCCATCGATCGCCGCGACAGGTCGCACGTTGACGTAGTTCAATCCGTGCCCGGCGTGCAAACGCATTCCCGCATCACGAATCATCTTGCCGGTATCCGCTAGTCGCCCCAACTCGTGCTCCACCGCGGTGCCTCGTGCCAACGCATACGGCCCCGTGTGCAGTTCCACCGCGTCAACTTTCAACTTCGCTGCCGCCTCGATCTGATTGGGTTCTGGATCCAAGAACAGGCTGGTTGCAATCCCGGCGTCTTTCAGCATTAGGATCGCATCGGCAATGCGGCCTGAGTCACCGGCGACGTTCAAGCCACCTTCGGTGGTCACTTCTTCACGGCTTTCGGGCACCAACAATGCCCAATCGGGTTGCACACGGCAACAGATCGCCAGGACATCAGCCGCGCAAGCCAATTCAAAATTCGTTCGCACTTGAACCGTCTGCACGAACAGCTCCACGTCGCGATCGGAGATATGCCGTCGATCTTCGCGCAGGTGAAACGTGATGCCATCCGCTCCGCCCTGTTCCGCTAGCGATGCCGCGGTGATCGGATCCGGTTCCTGCCCCCGACGAGCTTGACGGAGTGTTGCAACATGATCGACGTTGACACCGAGATCAATGAAATGCGGCATGAGTGGAATGAAAAAATGAAATGAAGGAAAGGGAAGTCGCTATCGTCCGGAGATCGAAGCATCAGCCGCCGGGCATTGGCACCGTTTACCGAACTCAAACTGGACACAAACGCATACCGGCTGATCAACAGTCCGCTAAGACATCGTGCAACCAAATAAGTTCGGAGGCAATGTCGCCGGCCAAGTCATTTCGACCGGCCGATTCGGGCATCACCGACCAAGCGTACGTTTCCACTTCCAAGTGCCCGGTGAACTGAAGCGGCTGTCGACGCTTCGATGCATCCGTCAGTTCGACGATGCTCTTCAGCGTGTCCAGCACATCGCTTCGAGTGGTTTGCAGATGTCCAAATTGTTCGGCAAAGATCGGCACATGGAAATGGATCATCCATCGCTTGTCAGCCGCATAACGACTTGGGTTGGCATCCAAATCCGCCAGCACCGCGGGCAAGTCTTCTTCCAAGACAAACTTCCCCGACGCCGTCACTCGGCCGGTTTGATGCAGGTAACGATCTTCCGCGAACGAACGCAGCTGAATCAGGGTTGCTTCGCGATCGGTGTCCGCGATTCGGCTCCAATCCACCACGATCGCACTGCTGATTTGAATCTTGCCGACAACGATCCCGGCTTTGGCATAAGCGGCCAACACGTCATGTTGCGATTCGCCCATCACAGCCGAATGACAAACGTCGTGGCAAACGCCGATGTAGCGACGGTGCGTGGCATCGGGCAATTGTTTATCAAACCAATCGATCACCTTGGCCGCGGTGTCCAAGATGCATCCTGGTTCGGGTTCGATCGCCAACACGATTCGCTTGCCCGTGCGATCCTCCAATCGCCGCAGGTCTTCCGCCATGCGTCGCAGATTGGTTCCCGCATGATGCAACTGGTCGTCGGTGACACTGACTCGGTTGCCGTCTTCATCGGTCGATTGAGGCCAACCGATTGGCAACGTGCTGATCGTGCCCAGATTCGTATCGGCCGGCAGGATCTCAGCCAAGATCTTCGCCAGCTCACGCGTGTAAATGATTCGCTCGTCTTCCCACCAAGTCGGCGAGTACACCGCGTGTTTGACAACGTCTTGATGAAAGTTGTCATGCGGGAACCCGTTGATGGTGTAGGCGAGCAAGCGTGCTTGTTTCATCGCCGAGGTCAGCGGTTTCAGTCCGTTGCGTCGCAGGTCCGCGGTCGCTTCGGCCGACAACCACAAACCGATTCCCAACGGCGGTGCGGTGCTGACGATGGTCGCGAAATTTTTGCCCGTCTGAACCTTTGGCGAACCGTTCTCATCGGCGTACTGCGAATTCAAGATCCGGCGTCGAACTTCCGCGGAAATGTTCTGCAGATTGTCCGTCACGCCCGCAACATCCGCTCCCGCGTGAATGTTGGTGCAATACCCCACCGTCCAACGGATCGGCGAGTCAGAATCACTGGAACGTTTCGCTCCTTTGGCGTCGTCCACCGCTTTGCCGTGTGACTTTTCGATGACCGCTGTGACGTCGGGAAAACCGGTGGGCGATGATGTCATGCTTGGTGAGTGTCCAGTTTGCGTCGAGATTTTGCGTCAGACTGTGCGGTTCGCTGGCGGGAAGGGTCATCCAACTCCAATGACGAACTGTCCCGCAAAGGTTAAGCTGCGTGACAAGATTTGTCGCCCCAGGTGAACGCGGCGAGCGGGTCTTTTCACCCTTCCACTTGCATCCATTTTGTCACGCCAACCGAATGCCACACACCACGGCCGAAATCATTTCCATCGGCGACGAAATGATCACCGGAGCTCGATTGGACACGAACACCCAGTGGCTCAGTCAGCGGTTGGGCGAATTGGGCGTGGACGTTCAATTTCACACCACCGTCGCCGACACCCTGTCGCACAACACCGACGTTTTCCGGATCGCCGCTCGACGAGCGGACGTGGTGGTCGCAACGGGTGGACTGGGGCCCACACGAGATGACCTGACTCGCGAAGCCATCGCTGAATCACTGGGACTGCCACTGCAATTGCACGAACCTTCGCTGAAGTTCATTCGCGGCATGTTCAAACGCCGCGGCCGCGAAATGCCGGAACGCAACCATTGCCAGGCCATGTTCCCGCTGGGATCCACCCCCATTCACAACCCGCAAGGGACCGCGCCCGGCATCGACGTTCGTGCGACTCGCGAAGACGGCACCCAATCTCGCATCTTCGCCCTGCCAGGCGTCCCGGCTGAGATGAAAACGATGTTCGACGAATCGGTGGCTCCCGCGGTTCTGGCAACCAACGGCCAGCGTCAGCACATCGCCCACCACATCATGAAATTCTTTGGCATCGGCGAAAGTGACATGGAAGCCAAACTGGGCGGCATGATCGCTCGAGACCGCCAGCCGCGAGTCGGCATCACCGTCAGCGCCGCGACCATTTCACTGCGCATCGTCGCGACCGGGGAAACTCCCGAGGCTTGCGAAGCCGCGATTGCCGGCACCCGCGATGAGATTCTTGAGAAAGCGGGCGAGTACTATTTTGGCGACGGCGAAACGTTTGAACAACATCACGCCGTGATCCGACACCTCAACAAAGTCGGCCAACGTTTGCTGTTGGTGGAACTCGGCCGCGCCGCTCCGCTGGGTGATTGGTTCGCTGCGGTTTCGGACGAGCCCGGATTCACCGCGGATGTTCCCGCATTCATCGGCGGAATTTCACTCGCCAACCTCGACGATCTGCGACAATGGACCGGGATGGCCGACGACGCTTCCGCGGAAACGTGTTTGACCGCACTGCGTCAACGGTTATCGGCCGACTGGGTGTTGCTCGTCGACGAGTACCCCAGCCTGCATCAAACCAGCGATCATCCGCTGCCGGGAAGCAATGTCACATTCCTCGTTGCAGCACCCGATGGTTCGTTCCCATCCATCACACAACACCTCGGAGCTCACCCGAGCATCTTGCACGCCCGCGTCGCAAAAGCGGGTTTGTTCTGGTTACGAAAGTGTTTTGTTACCGCCCCATCAGGAGTTTGAAACCATGATTCGATCCATCGTTTTGGTGTTCGCTTGTATCACAATGCTTGTCACCAACGTCAGCGTGGCGACCGCACAAGCTCCCACGGAATCGACCGACAAAGATGCTCGCGAATTGCGATTGGCCAAGTACCTCAGCGGTGCCACGTTCACGGGCCACTTCACCGTCGATGGCAAAGAAGATCGAGCGTTGAAGCCCGAGTCGTACACGATCAAGTCGTGCGAGAAACTTCCCGAGCCTGATATGTACTCGATGAAAGTCGCCATCAAATACGGTGACACCGATGGCGAGTTCCCGATGCAACTGAAGATCCTTTGGTCGGATCGCACCCCGGTCATCACCATGGATTCCGTTTGGATCCCCGGACTGGGAACGTTCTCTTCGCGAGTTCTGATTCACGACGGACGCTACGCCGGCACTTGGCAGCATGATGCAAAGGGCGGTCACTTGTTCGGCAAAATCACGCCCGCGAAAGAGCAATAGCCACCGTCTGACATTTGTCCAAACGAGAAAGATCCAACAGAAATTCGGAGCAGCCAAGCGTTTCATAAGCCAGTCTTCAAGAGCCATCACGCCACCACCGGGCTCGCCGCCGTGTATATTCCATTGCGGCAAATGCACAATCGGCTGACCAGACGATCTTCCTCCATGATGGAATGTCAGGCTTATGACGCTCAATCGACAAGGCCGTTCATTCTCTCGGGTCCGTCTTTCTGTCTTTCTCTTCACAATCATCTTGGGTTGTGAAGCGAACGCCGTTGACTTCATCAAAGACATTGAACCGATCTTTCAGGCTCATTGCATCGATTGCCATGGACCGGATGAACAGGAAAGCCAGTTTCGCCTGGACCGCCTGGCCGCTCTGATTTCCGGTGGCAACTCCGGCGAACCCGCCGTCGTGCCGGGAAAACCGGGCGAGAGTTTTCTACTGAAACTCATTCAGCACGAAGAATCCGGTATGGAAATGCCGCCCGATGATTCGCTCTCGGATTCTGAAATCGCGTCGATCAAAGCGTGGATCGCCGGCGGTGCCAAGACTCCCGAAAGCTACGGACCTGAGAAGACGGACATCGAACTATCGCACTGGTCGTTTCAGCCGGTGAAACGTTCGCACGGAAGTTCCATCGATCGTTTCATTCATGAAAAACTGGTGGCCAACGGTTTGACCTTGTCACCGACCGCCGAACGAAAGGTTTTGGTTCGGCGATTGTATCTTGTCATGCTCGGTATCCCGCCAACACCGGAACAGGTCGAAGCGTTTGCGACCGATGAAAGTGACGACGCCTGGCAGAACCTTGTCGAGCGTGTTCTCGCCAGCCCGCATTACGGCGAGCGATGGGCGACGTACTGGTTGGACTTGGTGCGATTTGGCGAGACTCACGGCTATGAAATGAACCGTGAACGCCCGACAGCCTGGCAGTATCGCGATTGGGTCATCGAGTCGCTCAATGACGACAAGCCCTATGACGAGTTTGTAAGGCAGCAGATCGCTGGCGATGCATTGGGAGCGGACGTCGCAACCGGGTTCTTGGTTGCTGGTCCGGTCGATCAAGTCAAAGGGTCCGATCCGAAGCTGCGACAGACTCAGCGGATGAACGAGTTGGACGACATGATCAACACCACCGGCACCGCGTTCTTGGGGCTGACGACTGGATGCGCACGATGCCACAACCACAAGTTCGATCCAATCAGCCAGCGTGATTACTACTCCATGCAAGCCGTGTTCGCTGGCGTCCAGCATGGCGATCGCGCACTGCCACCCACGCCGGAAACCGCGAAACGAATCGCATCGCTCGATGAGGAGATCTCCGGACTAACCAACCGATTGAAGAAATTCATCGTCATTGACGAGTCGAAGCCCCGTCCGGCAGTCAACGCAAAGCGAAACGAAGAGGTCTTCGAAGAACGAGAAGCCCGGTTCATTCGTTTCACCATTCAGAAAACCACCGGCGGGGAAGGGTGCTTGGATGAGCTGGAAATTTATTCCAACGGACTCAATGTCGCTTTGGCGAGCAGCGGTTCCAAGGTGATATCGTCCGGCGACTTCGTGCATCCAAAACACAAGTTGATGCACATCAATGATGGTCGCCACGGCAATGACCACAGCTGGATTGTCGATTCTTCCAGTGGCGGCTGGGTGCAAATTGAACTCGCCGAACCAACCGTCATCGACCGCATCGTGTGGAGTCGCGATCGCAGCGGAAAATACAGCGACCGATTGCCGATCGAATATCGCATCGACTCCGCCAGGGAAGCTGACAACTGGGAATTGCTCACATCATCGGCGGATCGCAAAACGTTCACCGGCAAAAAGTCAGCGAGTCCAAAGTATCAGTTCGAAAAGTTTCCCTCTGCGGAAGCACAGCAAGGACGAGATTGGCAAAACCGTTTGCAGGCGGCTCTCGAAGAAAAGCAACAACTCGAGAAGTCAACGCTCGTTTATGCGGGGACGTTCGTACAACCCGGGCCAACTCATCGTCTTTATCGCGGCGAGCCGGACGCGAAGCGTGAGCAAGTTGCTCCCAACGCGATCGAAGTTTTCACGTCATTGAATTTGGCAACCAATGCACCCGAGCGGGACCGTCGTCTCGCATTGGCAAACTGGATCGCCAGCAAGGACAACCCGCTGACCGCTCGCGTGATCGTCAACCGCTTGTGGCAATTCCACTTTGGCACGGGAATCGTCGATACGCCCAGTGATTTTGGACTCAACGGATCACCGCCCAGTCACCCCGAGCTACTCGATTGGCTGGCCAGCGAACTGATGGACCACGATTGGTCTCTCAAACACATCCATCGGCTCATTCTTAATTCAGACACATGGCGACAAAGCAATCGGCCCCACGAAGATGCTATCCGAGTCGATGCGACCTCTCGCTTGCTATGGCGTTTCCCTCCGCGACGATTGGAGGCGGAAGCCATTCGCGATTCCATTCTTGCCGTCACCGATGTGCTTGATCTTGAGGCCGCCGGTGGGCCAGGCTTCAGCCCGTTTGAAGTGGAACTGGAGAACGTGCGGCACTATCACGCAAAACAAACGTTCGGCCCAGCAGATTGGCGACGGATGATCTACATGACCAAGGTTCGTCAAGAACGCGAGCAGGTGTTCGGTGCTTTTGATTGTCCCGACGCCAGCATGGTCGTGGCGAAACGCAGTCGCTCCACCACGCCACTGCAAGCGTTGAATCTTCTGAACAGTCGATTTGTCATGCAACAAGCTGACCTATTCGCGAAGCGTTTGGAAAATGAATCAGACACACTGTCACATCAAATCACGCGAGCTTGGCGGTTGTGTTTTCAACGAAAGCCAACCGATGAAGAACTAGCCGATAGCGTCAGTTTCATCGAGCAAGAAGGCATTCAACAATTCACCCGGGCGATGCTGAATGCAAACGAGTTTGTGTTCATTCCGTAATTGGGAGCGACGCGAAGAGAGTAAATCATGACTCCATTCCTAAACCGCAGACACTTTCTCACTCAAGCGACGTCTGGGCTAAGCAGCATCGCTCTGGCGAGCTTGCTTGATCAACAACGATTGCTCGCTGATTCAACACCAATTCGCCCGAACATCGATCCGGCGAAACCGTTTGCCAGCCGACCTCCGCACCATCCTGCCGCTGCGAAAAACGTGTTGGTGATCTTTTGCGCTGGCGCTTGCAGTCAACTCGATACCTTTGACTACAAACCGGAGCTGATCAAACGCCACGGTCAGCCGATGCCGGGTGCGGAGTCCTTGGTAACGTTTCAAGGCGAACAAGGGATGCTGACCAAGAGTCCGTGGGCGTTCAAACCACGTGGCCAGTCGGGCAAGATGATCTCGGAGCTGGTGCCTCAACTCGGAGAACTTGCCGACGACATGTGCTTTTTCCATTCGTTGACGGGGAAAACCAACACGCACGGGCCCGGCGAAAACTTCATGTCGACTGGTCAAACGCTCGACGGTTTCCCCAGTATGGGAGCGTGGGCGACATGGGCCCTTGGAACCGAAAACGAAAACCTACCCGCCTACGTCGCGATCGCCGATCCGCGTGGCACTCCGCAGTCAAGCGTCAACAACTGGGGACCAGGATTTCTGCCGGCCGCCTTTCAAGGCACCGAATTCAGTGCCCTCAAACCGCTGGATAACCTAGACATCCCGGCGGGTGTCAGTCCCGAAACCGATCGAGCAACTCGCGGTTTTCTAGAACGGATGAACCAACGGCATCTCAAACAATTTCCGGGTGATACCGAATTGGCAGCCAGGATTTCCAGCTATCAACTCGCGGCGAGAATGCAGTTGAGCGTTCCCGAAGTCACCGACTTATCGAGCGAATCGAAGAGCACCCTAAGGGAATACGGAGCCGACGATTCGCAGAACATTCTGAAGGCACAATTCGCGAAGAACTGCATCCTCGCGCGGCGGCTGATTGAGAACGGTGTCCGCTTTGTGCAGCTGTTCAACGGCGCCTATCAAACCGGCGGCGAAGGTGTGAGCAATTGGGATGGACATAAATCGCTTCACGAACAATACAGCAAGCACGGTCCGGTGCTCGATCAACCCTGCGCCGCTCTGCTGAGAGACATGAAGCGGCGTGGGCTGTTGAAAGACACTTTGGTCGTATGGATGACCGAGTTCGGGCGCATGCCAACTTTCCAGAAAGGAGCAAGCGGGCGTGACCACAATCCGGAAGGCTTCACCGCATGGATGATGGGAGCCGGCGTCAAAGCCCCCTTCACATACGGAGCAACCGACGAATTCGGTTACAAAGCCGTCGAGAATATCAGCACCGTCTACGACCTCCACGCCACGATTTTGCATCTGTTGGGTTTGAACCACAAGCGGCTCACCTACTATCACAACGGCTTTGAACGTCGCCTGACAGATGTCCACGGCCACGTCCTCAACGAAGTCCTAAATTGAGGTTCGCGATCGGCCTTGGGACTCGCTTATCCAAGCCTCACTTCCGCGTGTACACCAGCACCGCGTAAGCCCCAAAGGACACCGCCGCTCGAGCGGGCAGACCGTCGTACGGCTGGTCCGTCGCATCGACATGTTCAACCGGGTGATCGTCGAAGTCTTGATCGTAGCCGGACCAATCTGTGTTCAGCTTCAATTGCCAATCGCCTGAATCGGGAAAACCGATTTCGTATTGATCCCAAGAACGATTGGCAAAGTTGGCCAGCACCAAAACGTCGTCTTGAGGATCCTCGGCACGCCGCACGAACGCGACGACCTTGTCATTTTCATTGACGTGATGCATCACGATGTGTTGGCCCGTCAACCCTTTTGACAAACCGTCTTTGTTCAAACGCAAATGAATGAGATCACGGAACAGACGTTTGATTCCTCGAAGGCGGCGAGTCCGTTCCCACTCGAGCGGATCCGTGTCCTCGAACCAGTCGTCTTCCAACATCTCTTGGCCTTGAAACAACATCGGAACTCCCGGTGCAGTCAACGCCAAAGCCGCTGCCAGGATCGTTCGTTTCTTTGCAAAGCGGCTTTCGGGATCCTCCGCATCGATCTCGCTGGGAACGCGAGACTTGCCGTTGGCAACTTCGTCATGCGATTCGCTGTACACGACTCGTTGGAAAGCGTCGCCGTTGTATCGATGACACAACGCGTCTCGCACCGCCCACATGTCTCGATGTGCATCGTCGATCTCTTGCACCGCCGCTCGGATCGGGTGAACGAAGGCCGCGTCCCACTGGGTTGTGAAGCCCGCACCGCCTTGGTCTTCCGTCTTGGTCAACCAGTTGTTGGTCTGCAAGTCTTCCGCGATCAAGTAACACCCCGGAAACTCGTTTCGCAAATCGCGATTGATCCACTGCATCAATCCCCAGCCTTCCGCGATGTCGTCGTCGCCGATACCGGAAACCGTACGAATGTAGGCGGTCATGTCATACCGCAATCCATCAGCATGGTATTCCCGCATCCACATCATTGCGTTGTCGTGGATGAACTGGCGAACTTCGCCGCGACCGTAGTCAGGTCGCGTGTCGCCCCAAGGCGTGTTGGACCGGTGATCCTGATAGAAGTAGATGCCGCCCTTGTCGTTCTCGCTCCAACCATCGAACTGCCACAAATCCAAATCGCTGGGGCCAAAGTGGTTGTAGACAACGTCGATGATCACCGCGAAACCAGCTTCATGTGCTGCGTCGACAAACGCTTTCAACGCGTCCGGACCACCATAAGCCTGTTCGACCGCAAAGATGTGCGCTGGGTTGTAACCCCACGAAAGATCCCCAGCGAACTCGGCGACCGGCATGATCTGAATCGCATTGATACCGAGCTCTTTGAGATGCTTGAACTTCGCAACCGCATCGGAGAACGTTCCCGGTTGATCGGGATCGTCTCGATGAAACGTTCCGATGTGCATCTCGTAGATCACCAACTCGTTCTGAGTCGGCCGGTGAAAGGTCGGATGCTTCCAATCGAATGTGTCTTTGTAGACGACCGCGTTGCCGATCGAGTTGGTGACTTCGCGGGCGTACGGGTCGATGCGATCAAAGGAGTTGTCGCCTCGGGTGATTCTGTACTTGTATTCGTCACCCGCTTTCGCATTGGCAACGTTCACGTACCAAGTCCCGTGCTCTTCTCGCTTCAGCGGAGCGGCTTCTGATTGCCAATCGTTGAACGTGCCGACCACGCTCACGCGATCCGCGTTGGGTGCCCAAACTCGGAACGCAACTCCGTCGTCGTGAACGATGGCCCCCATTCCTGG
>NZ_ANMO01000166.1 GCF_000338295.1 Rhodopirellula europaea 6C | reverse complement strand
CTAACGATCGCTGTTCAATACCCGCCATCGCGGCTTTGTTGATAATGAGAATTCAATTCGTGTGGTATAGAACTCAACTCGATCCCGTCGTCCGCATTCACCGAATGCAGAATTGCAATAGAGCGACGTAGCACGAAATAAGCCGCTTATGTCAACTGATAACTGCTCGCTGCTGAAAAGCTCAACCGGGGGTCTGGCTTCTGGCGAAAAAAACGATATCGACTAAACTACTCGTCAGCGATTCGCATCAACCGGAAGTCTGCTCTGGTCCTGTTTTCCGTAACCGTAGTCATAGACGCTGCCACATGACCGAAATCGAGCATGTCATTTTTGTCACCGACCATGCGTACATCAATGGTGGTGTTGCCAAAGTCGCGACGGATGAGGCCAAAGGAATCGCCAAGACCGGACGGCGGGTCACATTTTTTGCGCCGTGCGGACCACCGGATCCGACTCTTGCGGAAGCTGGTGTGGAAGTCGTTTGCCTGAATCAGCCAGATATCGCCGACGATTCCGAACGGTTTAGCGCAATGCGTCGCGGGATTTGGAACAAAACCGCCGCACGCTCGCTCACGGAAGTGATCGGTAATGCAGACCCCGCGCGAAGCGTTTTGCATTGCCATGGCTTTTCACGTGGGTTGTCGCCTTCTGTTGGCCCACTGTTGACCAGCGGGCAGATACCTCATGTCCTTACGATGCACGAATACTTCTTAGCGTGCCCTAACGGTGGATTCTATGACTACCAGCGCCAGGAGATTTGTACACGACGTGCTCTAGGAGCAGATTGCCTGTTCACCAACTGCGATGCACGCCGGCCATCACACAAACTCTGGCGGGTGGCCCGCCACGTCATAATGAAAAGTGCGGGGCGTCTGCCTCGATGCTTACGAGACGTCATTTACCTTTCCCGTACTCAATTGGATGTAATAAAAACCTATATCCCCACTAACGTAAGGCTGCATCATCTCCCAAATCCGATCAAGTCAACACCAAACGCACCTCGGATCCGGGCTGAGGACAACGATATATTCCTATACGTTGGAAGGCTTTCTCCAGAGAAAGGATGTGTCGATTTTGCACGGGCAGCAAAAACAGCGGGAGTTCGGGCGGTATTCTTAGGGACAGGTCCTGAGCGAGAGAAAATTCAAGCTGTAAATCCCGAGGCAACGATGGCTGGTTGGGCAAGCCCACAAGAGATTGCTGACTGGATGTCGCGCTCCCGTGCTCTTGTTTTCCCTAGCCTATGGTATGAAACTTTTGGTTTAGTAGCTTTCGAAGCGATGGCCAAAGGACTACCAGTGATTGTAGGTGCTTGGAATGCTGCTGCAGAAAATATCGAACCGGACATCAATGGAATAATTTACAGGCATCGAAACGATCTGAGCATTGCCTTGCGAAAAGCGAGGACGAAGCATATTGGGGCACTTTCAAAATCGGCCTACAATAAGAGGTCTGAATACGGATTATCGATTGATCAACACTTGGATGCCCTTTTCGAAATTTACCATCAAACAAAATTGCCTGTATGAAACAGTTGAAAAGGTTATATCTCTCGCTTCCTAGCTTCTCCTTATCGGCCATGTTCCTTTTTTGTGCCGCTCCGTTTTTCTTGATGGATGACGTGTCGGTGCGCAGCGATCTAGCAGAGTCCGGAGCTGCGACAGCTTACCAGGCGGCAGGACTGCTTTTGTTTTTTTTGTTGCTCTATTCCGGTGCTTCGAACGCGAATCCCCAAAAAGATCGTACTTAGCACATCTTTCTTTCTCGCGATGTCGCTTGCGATTTACCTGGCAATATCCTCTGGGGTAGGCCTGAACCCAATCAGAAGCGTTGGGTATGCGGCCCTAATTTTTCTTTTCATGTTCGTCATGTCCTTCTACGGTCGAAATGTGGAGGAGATTTACCAGGCCGCAAGACTGTGCGGGCCCACGATTGCCTTAACTGTGCTGTCAGTATCCATCGTGCACCCGTTCAATGGGTCGACCTTTGGCGGAATACAGCCGAATTCGCTCGCAAAAGCTTGCTTGGTCGGATTTAGCTTTGCTTTTTTAGAACACAAGCGGCGTTTTCGGTTGCCTTTGCAACTGTTCTTTATTGCAGTCATAGTTTTGCTAACGTCTCGCGCGTCAGGTATTGTTCTAGTCGCTACGACAATCGCCGTATGGTTTTTTGGTTATGCTAGAGCGATTGGAAGAGTCCATCTACCACTAATCGCTGTCGCTACTATTGCATTCTTCGTAGTGCTGGCGTTTATGTTTTACGCCACTGGGAATCTTGCTGTTGAGCTAGACGCTAACAATCAAAAAGACAGAAACGTTCAAAACCGATTTGATGCATGGGATTTGGCACTGGAGCAGATTGAGTTCTCGCCGCTAATCGGTTACGGATTCCGAACTCGCGCTAACTACAGGCTGGATGGGATCTACGAACCCAGGGCGAGCGTTAACGCTCACAATGGCTATCTCAATTTTGTTTTAGATTCAGGATTCATTGGATTAGCGTTGCTCACTGTTTTTTGGACAACTGAAATCGCCAAGAATGTACTTCAGATTCTTCGATACCAGCTTGATCGAACAGGCACCAGACTGCTTTCAGTTTACACGGCGATACTTGTGGCAACTACGCTTATGTGGCTTTCAGAGCCTATCACCTTTAATTTTGGAAATTTCTGGTCGCTTGCTTTCGCAATTGCATTGTTCGGCTCTCTTCCGATCCGTGAAGCCGTGCGAAAACGAGGAAAACGCTATGCCTGAATCCGCTGCCAAAATCTCGAGGCTATTGGAGTGCTCCCCAACTCCTGATGCGCGCGTTATGAAGGTTTCCTAGAAGGACTTTGGATGACCAAGAAACGAAAACGAAGAAGACCAGAGCAGATTGTGAAGCTGCTTCAAGAAGGCCAAGCCATGCTAGCGGCCGGGAAATCTGAAGCCGAGGTGTTTCAGCGGCTGGAGATCACCGAGTCGACATGGCAGCGGTGGAACAAGCAGTTTGGTGGCATGAAGTCCGATGAAGCCAAGCGTCTTCGGGAACTGGAGATCGAGAATCAGCGACTCAAAGAGATGCTTGCGGAAGCCGAGCTGGATAAGCGAATTCTGAAGACGGCCTTGGAGGGAAACTACTGAGCCCGGCACGGCGGCGTGAGGCAGTCAACTACGTTCAAGAGACCTGTGAAGTGTCGCAGCGTCGGGCATGTCGAACATTGGATCAATCATTGAGCACCCAGCGATACCAACCAGCAACGAAGGAAGATGAACCGTCATTGATCAAGCGGATCCTGGAACTTGTTTCGGAGTTCCCACGCTTTGGTTACCGACGGATCACGCGTTTGCTGCGAAGTGAAGGTTGGAAGGTCAATGCAAAACGTGTTCATCGGCTATGGCGTCAGGAGGGACTCAAGGTCCCGAAAAAGACGGCGAAAAGGCGTCGGCTTGGTTCTGCTGGTGGCGGGATCGTTCGTCGCAAAGCCGAGCACAAGGATCACGTCTGGTCTGTCGACTTCATTTTTGACCGTACAACGAATGGTCGCTCATTGAAGATGCTCGTTGTGATTGATGAATTCACTCGTGAGTGTGTCGCACTGGAGGTCGGTCGCAAATTCACAGGCGACCATCTTGTCGAAGTGTTGATTGATCTCATTGCGATTCGCGGCGTTCCCAAGTTCATCCGAAGCGATAATGGACCAGAGTTCATCTCACGACGTGTCCGTGACTTTTTGGAATCGATTGATGTGGGTACGTCCTACATCGAACCTGGCAGTCCGTGGCAGAACGGTTTCGTTGAGAGCTTCAACAGCCGTGTCCGAGATGAATGCCTGAACTGTGAAGAGTTTGCAACCATGCAGGAAGCACGCTTCGTGATTGAGAACTGGAGGCAGACTTACAACCACCGGCGGCCTCACGGTTCGCTCGATGGCCTTACCCCAGCCGCCTTCGCGACTCGGTGTGCCGCTTCAACTCCAGTCGCTGCGCTCCTTACGTCGAAGCGGCACACCGAACCTGAATCAATTACCCAACCCGTTCCTTCATAAGCGTGTACCCAACAATGGGGTCACTTCACACCGACGTCCGCACAGCGGGCTCGGTGGTCTGACCCCCGCGGAGTTTGCCTCGCATTGGGCTGCATCCGCTTCGGTCGCTACGCTCCCTGCGCGGATGCAGCCCAATGCAAAACCCGTTACCCAATCCCTACTCTCATAACCGTGCGCCAAGTTTTGGGGGCACTTCACTTGCACCCGCTGGCGACCAACCTCCGTTCAAATATCGACTTACAACCTAAATCGGTTTCCGGATAGGCTCTAACCCAATTTTTCATAACACCTGGCACAAGAAATTGGGGCAGCGCACGACCGCAGCGTGATTTCGCACGGCGACATGCACCCTTGCGCGATTATTTCGGTCAGAGCTCTTTCAAGCGACTCCACAGATTGGCGTTGATCTCATTGATTATCTGCAATTCCTTTTCGTTAAGTAAGTCACGCCAATAACTGTTCGCCTGATATGCCGTTCGCTCAAAGTCGTGAACCTTTCCCGCGGCCGGAACGTTGGCTTGCTCCTTCTTTGCCAGTCGCGATTCGAGGCGTTGCCGAGCCTCGAATGGGAACTCATGCCCTAAACTTTGAAATAGATCCTCATACGCCTCTATCTCATCCGCAGCGGCTCGTTCTAAATTGAATAGTATCGTACTCTTTAGATCTGCATCGGGCATCTGCACAATGGTAGTGTGAACTAGGTGCCAAAGCAGGGTCGCGGAACCCCATGGCGTATCGCCAATTCGATCCATCCAATGTTCGATCATTGAACTGCCCCCAAACGAATCGCGATACCGCCAGTAAATCTCGTCAAGGCTCGACACCCAACCAAGTCGCTTGAAGCTCGCAGCGTGTGCCTGCGGAGACCGAATCGAAACGACGGCTTGAACGCCGGATCGCGCAAGTGCCGGGACGCAAAAAATTGCGTGGGGATCCTTCCAGATCAATAGCTTTCTATCACGGGTCCACCTGGCCCGACGGTATGTCATTAGGCTACGCGTGCCCAAAATCCTCGCCGCCCAGCCGCTGAGGCCCTTATGGTCATCCCGTCGCTGGGACTTGAATCGCAATCTAGGAATTTGAAGGTCGCCCACAAAATCGGATAATTGCTGTTTTGAAAATCCCGGTTCGCCGGGAATCGGAAAGCGGGTGGTGAATCGACGATCACCGGTGGGGCCCATGGGCTCGTAAAGCTCAAATGCTCCCGGAATTGTCGAAAGCAGGTTCCCCAAAGGAGTCGTCCCGCTGCGAGGAGCACCGGTCACCAAAATTGCTTCGCAGGTCATGATGTCGCCACCTTGTTCGAATTCGTCTGGCAATTCTTGATCGGACTTGGCATCGTCCACCAAAGTCGCAAAAAAGCAAATACCGAGAGAAAAAGATTCACGGCGGAAATAGCTACAACGGTCCACGCCGCGCCCACCACTCCATGAGCCGGGATAAGCATCCAGGAAATGATCAGGGATACCCCGAAAACTAATAAATTGCTGCTAGTCCTAAGCCAAAAAGCTTGGCCAGCATTAATAGCGAACTGCAAGGGTGACGATACAATCCGTAGCACTGCGGCGAAGATTAAAATTTTAAATAGATCGATTCTCGCGAATTCCGAACCATACAGGATTCCTAAAATATGCTCACCAGCCAGCCAAACAACCGCCCATATCAACAGCCCTAAACCTGCTGACAAGAGTGTCAGCCGAACGCTCAATGACAAAAAGCGGTCAGATCTCTCGTCACGAAAATGCCGTCGCAGTCTCGCACCAGAGGCAGTCCCTATGGCACCGCTGAAGGTAGTGAGCGCCATGTTGATGTAGGCAATAGCGCCAAAAACCCCAACAGTGGCAAGTCCCTGCTGTCGTTCTAGGATCAATCGAGGAGCGCTATTGGCAGCATTCATCAAAAAAACAGCGATACCAAGCGGGAGCATCCATCGCATGAGGCGAAGAACCTGCAATAGAGAAACTGCACGCAGATCCCTCAGAGTGATTTTACAATCCAGTTGTTCCAAGAGCCGGAAATCGACAAGGATTAGGCACACTCCCCATGCAATTGCCTCAAAAGCGAACGCCGTTACCAGAGATTCGCTAATCCCAAAAGCGGCCGAGAAGCATACGAGGCCGAAGACGCCTCGACTAATCGCTGAAAAGGCCATGAAGTCCGAACGCTCAGCGCGTTGAAAAATGCCATGGTTCAGATTTGCCTGGGCGCCAATCAGTTTTACCACCGCATAGGCGACCGCCGTCGCCTGAACATTGGGACCTGATGACGCCAGGTATGTGAAAATTAAGGCCAAGACGACGAGGGTGGCGATTCCCGAACTGAGAACCCGTAGTGCGACATAGTCTGCCCACGTGTATCGGCTCAAATCGTCGACCACAATCCCGTCCCGCATCGACATCTGTGCGAACATATAAACCGGCGTTACCAATGCTGTCACTATCGTAATGACGCCAACATCGGTGGGAGTCCCAAATCTAGCTGCGGCAATAATGATCCCCCACTGCGTCAGTGCAAACACAGCGTTCGCGAACACCGAATAGAGTATGTTGGCATGCAGAGACGGTGCGGCGTTACCCATGTTGCGATCCGCTGAACCAGGACTGGGGTACCATGACGCCGTGGGCCTGGAGTTCGTACAGGTCGCTCTTGAATCGCGACCGCAATTCTCCTCTCGTTCTTTCGTTCATCGGCGGATACCGAAACGGTTTTAAATTGAGCTCAAGCAAATTGCGGCCGATGGAGCTCCGTAATTCCCGCGGTACTACCTTTCGAATAAACCGCTTGGCAATACTTGGGCGATTCACTGCATCCTGTAGAAATCGAGATCGTGGTCTACCAGAAGCATTGCTTCGTTTCGAACTTGGCAACCCTTCACGACGCGGCAAACCGAGAAAGGCACGAATCCGTATCTGGACCTCTGCGATGTCTCTTAAATCTTCGCTCGTGAGAATTAGAAAGTTTTCTCGTCCCAAGCGTTCAAAGGCGTAACGAAGCTGAGAACCAAACATGCCGACCTCCACGTAGGCGTGCCGCCACCAGCGTTGCCCCCTTTCTCGCGCCAACGACACACGTTCGCTTTCGGAAGCGAGAGCTTGTTCGAAATCAAGAGTCTCGTTGCCCAGACGTTGTTGATGCCAATACGCTGAATAAGCACGGTCAACTGGGTCACGCAGGCAGACAATGTAGCGTCCACTACCAGGATTGAAGTTAGCCAGCCGATCAATCGCGCACGAGGAGGCCAGGTAAAAAGGCGTCGCATCGCACAGCAATTTGGCCGCTCCGAAGGCTTTGACTGCGTAAAACTCGCTGCGATACCAGTCGGTTCCAAGCTCAAACCGCGCCGGGTCGCAAAAGAAGTAGGTTTCCTTGATTGAGGGTACGAAGACCTCCGGTTGCTCTGCCAGAAGGTCCGCCACGGTGGTCGTGCCACATTTCTGCGCTCCTAAAACGAATACGGAGGGGTCACGCATCGAACAAACCACCCCATGCCGCAAGATCCGGGGTGCACTGCATTTCAATTCGTTCCCGAAGGCCAGGAGCTAAGTTCATTTTATCCGATCCCGATTTCTTTCTTGCCGTATTTTCGCGTCCAATTCTAAGAGCGACACCCAGTTGGTCTCGCACAAGCTCCTTAAAGGAAGCTAAATCATCCAGTCGCCCCACGCCATCCAATCGTCTCAGGTAATCTATTGCAAGCTCAATAGCACGCGGAGCAAATATGTCTACAGACGAGGGCAGGCCGGAGAAATATTCAACACAGGTCGCCCCTAGGCGTTTAGCTCGCTGCGTCTCAAAGAATTGATCAATCGGCTCCTCAACGCCAGCGTGCGCGTTCATCTTCCAAAGCTCCGAAAGAAATGAGAGACAAAACGTTCAACCGGGTGCCGAAGCAACGTAACAAAGCGGTACCTCGGCGAAAGCGCTCCAGATTCTGCATTACTGAATCGCACATGCGGTGATACACACAAAACATTTTTAAACAAAAGACACAGAAATATTTGCTCGCGGAGGCCGAGCACATCAACAAGCGACTGTTCTCGATCTTGCCGGCCAGTGAAAGCTTCAAAGGCTCGATAATTTGACTCAGGTGTCACTGTGGCCTGACTTGCAAAGTATTTTTTTCGAAAAGCCCATTCCAAATGGTGTCCCACCACATTTCGGCATGTGATTGAAAACTATCCTTTGCGTCAGCGTTCGATCCAGAACCTTTTCTCTAAAACTATTGGTTTTGTCTACGATATTCAGGCCAATCAGCACTCCCAACCAGGAAGATCCAAGTCAAACGCGTATTTCAGTTTGCTATTATAGTCTCGGTACTCAAACGCGAGATTGCGAAGTGTATCATAGTGAGCAAAATTCTTATCCGGCGCCGGCTTGTACGTATTGAAGCGTCTGTAAATTTTACGCACAGCAGCGTAAGCAGTTCCCTTCGGAATACTTGCGCGGACTTTCACATTAAGTTTTTGGATAAGACGGCTTCTTACTTGATACGTCTCGTTATCTTTTGGGAAATTGTAGGTCTCGTAGAAACTTGGGTCTAGACCAAGCCACAACGCAATGCGTTGCACTAATTGCAATGGCTGCGACTTCAGTTCATCAAACGATCGCACCATCATGCGGTCTTCTCCCAATTCCGCTCGCCAGCGCTCCAGGAACGTAATATACCTTGCATTCAGCAAGGCATCGGCTGCTAACTCGTTTCCCCCAAACAGTTCCTTGCTCGCGCCGTTTCTTAGCAGTGCAAGGTATTCCTCGAACGAAAGCCTCGACGGAATCCAAGACCAATTCGTCTGGAAGTAGTTAAAAAGGGAGAAAATTTGCTGGGAGGGCTCTCGGACTACAAATAAGCATTTTGGAGATGACGGGAGACTCGGAATGTTCTTAAGAGCATTTGAATAGTATATATACCCTGGCGTTGACTCAAGCACTATTTTTGGGTGCCTATCTGGCGTAACTCGAAAGAACTCTTCGTACCCATCTAGCCCAAGTGATATGTTCGCGTCTTTCTTGTGCATGTGCGTATCAGCATCCACGCAAAAATAGGTTTCCTTTTCAACTGAGCCGATGGCATCGGGATGATCCGCAATCCATGTGTGCAGCGAGCTAGTCCCCGACTTCGGGACTCCGCAGATCAGGAAGTTGGGCAAGAGCATTTGCATTCAATCATTTTTTGAAATAGGCAGTCAAATTCATGTCCAAATCGAGACGCATGAAATCGGTTTTCGTACGTCTCTAGGCAACGGTCTCGCATCTTGCGAAGGGTGTGCTTTTCGAGGCGAACGATCGCATCGGTCCAATTGACTTGCTCGAAAGGGACTACCCAGCCTGTCTCATCGGGAGAGACTAAATCAGGTAGAGCACATCGATCACTTGCAAGAACCGGTGTCCCTGAACGAAATGACTCGGCAACAACCAAACCAAACCCCTCCCACCGCGATGGAACGGCTAAGATGTCGCATGCGTCAAGAAACGACCGTACTTCGCGAGGTGTTTTCCATCCATGCATTGTTACGTCTGAAGATTGCGCGACTTGTGCAGTGAATTGAGACTTTCCTAATACAAAGTCTCCGACAACATGGAGGTGCAGATCGGTGCGTGCCTTTGTTGCTTCGCAGAATGCTCGAAACAGCAGGTCGAATCCTTTCTGACGGTCCAATCGTCCAACGAATAGGATATTAAGTTGAGTCGGACTGGTGTGGACGATCGAAGGCAATGGTTTTTCGTCACAAGGTTCAACCGCATTCTCGATAAGAATCCCGTTTACTTTCGGGTAATTTGCTTCACAGTAACGTTGTTCATAAGCAGATATGTTGACTACAGCGTCTGCAACCTTCGACAAATGATGTTCCGCGAAAGCAATTAATTTGCGTCTCATCGATCCTGGTGCGAACTGCATGGCTGCCCATCCATGAGGGCAGTAGATAGTGGGCCTTCTAGGAAGGAAGAGGCAGAAGAATAGCATTGCGGTCAACGAGAACGTGCTATGGAAAAATAGGATGTCTGGTTTCTCAGTAATTGCCACTTGGCGGGCTGTTACGAGCATTCTGCCTAATCTCAAAATCGACCGTTTCTTCGAGTTGAACGTGGTTGTTTTTAGCGTCCCTTGAAGTTCGCCCGCGTGGTGTTCGGGAAGCACGACATAGTGTTCGTAGCGTTCCGATGTCGATGCTCGCATGATGCGGAGGTAGGTTGCGATTCCTCCTTTTGCTGTCTCGCATACATGCAAAACTTTCAGCTGTTGATCGTAAGCTGTTTGTGAAAGAGGGAGCGGGCTGCGTGATTCGTCAATAAGCGCCTTCACGGAACAAAATCGTTTTGATGGTGTGGATGAGGATGTAGATGTCGAGCCAAGGTGACCAGTTGGTCACATAATAGCTGTCGAAGCGGACGCGTTGGTCGTAGGTGGTTTTATTTCTGCCAGAGACTTGCCAGAGGCCGGTGATTCCTGGACGGACGCGTTGGTAGAGAGGGAGCACGCTGCCATAGAGTGAAGTTTGGGAGGTCATGCATGGCCTGGGGCCAACTAGGCTCATGTCTCCCTTCAATACATTCCACAGTTGGGGTAGTTCATCGAGGCTGGATTTGCGGAGGAATGATCCTATGCCTGAAATGACGCGTGGGTCATTCTGTAGTTTCTGATATTCGATCCATTCTTGACGCATGTCTGGATCGTTCTCGAGATAGTCCTCCAGCACTTGATCTGCATTGATGACCATTGTCCGGAACTTCCAGGCCTTGAAGTGCTTGCCGTCTTTGCCGACACGAGTTTGGCCGTAGAACGCGGGTCCGGGATCGCGGAACTTCAAAAGAAAGACGAAAACGAGGATGAACGGAGAAAGAATGGTCAAGGCGGAGCCCGACAAGCAAATATCGACGAACCGCTTGATGGCTCTTGCGGGATGGTTGTGCAAATGATCTTTCAGGTGGATCCCCATTGCACCAGCACATTCGCGAGATCCTGACCAGAGACTGGGCAGTTGCATTTGTGAAGGAAGAATCAGCACGTTGGAGAAGTTGCCGGCATGAGACAAGACTTCATTCATGTCAATTGTCTGGCAGCCGCCCGGAGCCACGATTGACCAGCGAGCTTGTGTCTTTCGACGCAAGCGTTCTAGCCGTTGCACGGATCCCAGGTATGGGATGCCGGTGAGTTCAAGGGAATCCTGTGACGAGGCCGTCTTAGCAAAATCGACTACGCCGAGAGGCCGGAGTCCACGTTGCGGAGCACGGGCATAGTATCTGTAGATCGCTCTGCCTTGAGGGCCAGAGCCGATGATGATGGCGTTTTCGCCCCACCAACTCGTGGTGGAGCAGAGACGTCGCGTCGTTAATCGAGCTAGTGGGACAATCAGCGACGCAAGGACGCTTGCCATCAGAAAGATCGCTAGTTCGGTGATGCTAAGCGTTGCCAGAACAAGATTTGCGACAATCGCGAAAGCAAAAGCGGCCATCGACGCGAGGACGCATTGTCGCAATTCCAGAACAGGGCTCATGCCTGTTCCGGGATACAGGCCGTAGATAGTGGCGCATGCAACGTAGAACGTCATGACGCAGATGCTATTTAGCAGTAGGCCTGGATGAAGCCCAATGAAACCCAGCAGGACCAATGAAAACGTTGCGGCGAGAATCGAGAACGTTAACGCAGCTATGTCGGCGATGAATAGCGGGGTCAGTGTTAAAAGCACCTGCACGGTGCCAGTCGCCTTGTTTCGCGTGATGCGTCGACGTTTCGAACTGTTCCCTGTGCGTTCGGTACGACGTTGATCAGTGACCGCGGCGCTGGGGACGAACGGGTCCAGTTGTTCGATCGTGTCTGTGCAAACGACACCGACCGGGAGCGGATTTGTGTCTAGTTGCGGCATCAAACGCTAGCCAAGGTGAACAAACAAGAAGAGTGGGCGCTCCAGCCACTTTTTGCTTGGCGGCTGGACGGTTGGCATTGTAATTGCGCCAACCAGGAATAAAGGCTGCTGCACTCGACTTTCGAGCGGATCGATGGCGAGGTGCCGCCAACTTCTTATAAAGGTGTTTTGGTTTCCGTTAAGTCATGTATTTCAAGGATTTGGGACGATCTCGGAGCCGGACACTTGAGTTCGATATAGGGCTGTCGTACTTCAGATCTCACGTGAATGGGGGTCGGATTTGTTCGGATGAAAACCATGACTTTCAGTTTGATCGCTTATCGACCAGCGGTCGCTGATCGCTCATTCGACACGTTGCGTCGTCATGTTGACTTACCTTCGGCCTGGGGACTGCAGCCGTCGGTCTGGGCAAGTGGCAAAGGATGCAAGTTGTTTGTTGTAGCGATCGCAGGCATGTCCGCGACGCTTCGTGGGTACGTCGCGTGGTTCTTGGCAAAGTCGATGGAGACATCGAGGGCATCGAGCATCTTCTGAGTTTGCAAATCGAAGTGCAGGAAGCTGCCCATGACGGTATGGGCGTACTCAAATTTGGTCGGTCCCATCATTGCCGCTCGAACAAAGTTGCGAATGTAAAGGTACCGAGTGCGTTTGTCCCGAAGCATTCGCCAAGCGATGGTTCGAAAGCCTTTGAACATCCGTTGGAATTCCCACGCATTGGGGACGTGTTTGTTGACGATCTTGATTCGTGCGGCGGTGTCAATCACACGGTCCATGAAGGCTCGCGGCGAGTACACGTTTTCGATGATGTTACGAAGCTCTTGGTAGATTTCCACCCGATCTCGCATGGTGACAAAGTTCATGCCGCTGATCGTTTGGTCCTTGGACTCGGCACTGCGGAGTTCGTAGTTCACGCCCGTGTCTTGGATCCAATTGTGTTCGGAGTCAATCAGACGGCGCTCTTTGGCGAGACGGCGAGTGAGTTGTGTATTCGGGAGCGCCGACAGCAGGCCAACCATCGATAGCGTGATGCCGCTTTCTTGAATGAAACGAATCATTGGGCCATCGGTGCCAGGTTTGTCAGTATCGAATCCGATGATCAAACCTGCCGCGACGGAGATGCCATGGTCGTAGATCGTTCGAACTCGATCGATGATTGGATGGACTGTATTGATTCGTTTTTGCGTGTGAATCAGCGTTTCTTCATCGGGTGATTCGATTCCCAAAAAGACGTATCGAAACTGAACGTCACGCATTAACTCCAGCAGTTCTTTGTCGTCAGCGAGGTTGATACTGGCTTCGGTTGAGAACACAAATGGGTAGTTGTGATCCTCGTTCCATTGCTTGAGAGCCACGAGCAATGGTTTGATCAGCTTGCGATTGCCGATGAAGTTGTCGTCCGTGAAGTCCACCCAACCTCGATAGCCCAGGTCATAGAGCTTTTGCAGTTCGGCAAGAAACTGATCTGGCGTTTTGACGCGTGGTCGCCGGCCGAACAGTTCGATGATGTCACAGAACTCGCAGTTGTACGGACAACCTCGCGAGGATTGCACACCGACGTGCAAGTAGTCGTTGAAGTCGACCAAGTCGAAACGCGGAGTTGGCGTGGTGGTCACATCCGGTTTGTGTGGCGATTCAAATTGGCCCTTGGGGTTACCGTCTCGCCAAGCGTCCAGCCACATCGGAATGGTCAGTTCGCCTTCGCCGACGATGACAGCGTCCGCGTCCTGATAAATTTGTGGTTGGCTGGTTGGATCCGGGCCGCCGACGACAACGAATTTGCCTTCTGCGTTGGCTCTTTCAACCCACTGCAAGATGCCGGGTTGTTGAGGCAGCATGCCTCCCGTGCAGATTACATCAGCCCACTGCCAATCGGATTCCTCGACTGGACCCACGTTTTGGTCAGCGATGCGGAATTCCCATTGCTGGGGAAGCAGTGCAGCGACGGTCATCAATCCAAGCGGTGGTGCGGTCGCTTTTGCACCGATCGCTTTGGCACTTTCAACGAAGTTCCAATAGTTTGTTTGCTCGAAACACGGTTGAATCATCAAGCAACGGACGGGCGAGTCCGGGCTCTCGGGCAGTCTCGAAGATGCCGGCAACCGGGACGGATTGGACGTCGAATGCATGGTCGCGGGTCTGGTTGAGAGGAAGTTGCGGGAGTCCGACAAAGCCGAATTGATCGGGCGAGATCCGATGTGGCCGCCTCCACACGTTTCAATCAACCTAGTCAGAATAGGTGGTTCCGCCAAATCAGAAACGCGGTTTTAGCGGGAAATTCACAGTGCGGCGGCATGGACAGTTGAGGCCAGCGGTCCGCGTCGACAACCCTCGGAATCGAGCCGGAGGTGATTTGGCGGGCTTTTGCAATGGAACACGCGTGTTGGAAAGGCCGTGGATCCAATCGGGACGTTCCGCACAAGCCGCGTGATCGATTTGATTCGGATCTTACGGTTTGGCTCGCGCGGCATGGGCGTCTTTTTGTGTCACAGCATTTGCACTTGAGATTCTGTGAATAAACTTGGGCGATACGAAACATATGTACTTCTGCCGCTTTGAGCGCCGTTCAGCGAAGCCTTGCTCACATCATGTCTGACTCGCCCTATCGACGAATGCCCTTGATCACGGGAGCCAGCGGAATGCTCGGCTCCTACGTGGTTGCTGAGTTGTTGAGGGCGCGAATCGAGTGCGCGGTCCTGGTCCGGGGCAAAGGGAAGCAAACGGCTGAACAACGCATTGACCAAATCCTGGAGCGATTCGAACAAGCGTGGCAAGTGTCGCTGCCGAGGCCGAAAGTTTTGGAAGGCGATTTGAATCAGCCCCGATTGGGATTGTCGGGCGAGTCAGTTCAGTGGGTTCGGGACAATTGCGATCGAATTCTGCATAGTGCGGCGAGCCTGAGTTTCTTGCCCGCCGATCCAGCGGGCGATAACGAACCTTATCGAACCAACGTTGACGGAACCCGCGAGGTCGTGGCGTTCTGCAATGAGGTCGGGATCACGCAGTTGCATCATGTCTCCACCGCCTATGTTTGCGGCACGCGATCGGGACGGGTGAAGGAATCCGAAGGCGACACGGGCCAGTCGTTTGCAAACGACTACGAACGAAGCAAGCTGATCGCGGAAGGCATTGTTCGAGAAGCGTTTGGTGGGTCGAACCTGACGGTTTATCGTCCATCGATCGTGATTGATCGGACGGGACTGTCGCCCGTCTCAGGCGATCGAACAATCTATGGTGCATTCTCGATGTACCAGATGTTGGCGTCGCGGTTTGGGTTGCCAGAAGACGGCCAGTGGTTTCGCGACCTTGGTTTTTCAGGAAGCGAACGAAAGAACATTGTCGATGTGGACTGGATCGCTCGAGCGATTTGCAAGGTGATGAGCACACCACGATTGCACGGTCGGACGTATCACCTGACGACTCGAGAAGGCACCGCAATCAAATCGTTGGACGCGGCGTTTCATTCCGCCACAACGAAATGGTTGCAGACACGAAAACCGGATCGGCTGAAACGACCAAGGCAACTTGACCGGCCCGATTCCGCCGGTGGATCCACTCAACGCGAAGAGTTGGATCAGATGGCAGATCCGTTCGTGAAGACATTCTTGCCTTACTTTCGAGATGACCCTGTCTTCGATCGAGCGAACATCGACGACGTGATCGCCACAACCCACTTGGATGACACGCCGGTGATCGGCAGCGAGGAACTGCTGCAGATGATCGGCAATTGGTCGGCGGTCCCGGCCAGAATGCCGAAGGCGGCGAAGCGACCATCATCGACAACGCAACCCAGTGGCGACCCCGACGACTGCGTGATCTGTGGTTTCGAGGTTCGTTTGCCAGGTGGAGTTGATAACGCGAAAGCGTTTGAAAGCATGCTGTTTGAGGGGCGTTCGGTGATCTCGCCGATGCCTGAAGACCGATTGAATCGCGAATTGTATTTTGCGAAGCAGCATGGCGTTCCCGGAAAGACATACACGCAGCTGGGAGGTTGTGTTTCGCCCAGCCCGTTGGATGCCCACGTCGAGAATGCGATTGAATCGTTGGGCGATTTCGATCTGACTCATCGCCAGTTTGCTCAGGTCGCGGTGGCGGCGCTGAAAGCAGCTTCCGGAACGGGCAGTTTGTCGTCGGAGTCGCCGCTGCATCAAGCGTCTGGTCGAACGTTGTCGATCGATGCCGTGCGAGCTGGCGTGTTTGTTGGTCACAGTGGTGGTACCGAGCTGGGCGGCCCGCTCGCGATGGCAACAATGGCAGAGACCGCCATGGAATTGGTGGATCAGGTTCCGTCGATGCACCACATCGAGTCCGACTTGCGAACTCATGTCAAAGGCACAGTTGCATCTGCGATTCGTCGCGATCGGCCGCGGTATGAACCAGGCCACTCGCCAGCGTTCAATGCGTACTCGGCTGCGTCGCTGGCTGCGAGATTGATGGGATTCGAAGGCCGCCGAGAGGTCATCGATGCGGCTTGTTCATCATCGCTTTTGGCATTGCAGCACGCGGCTTCGGCAATTGCAGCGAATCGTTTGGACTTGGCAATCGTTGGTGGCGCGACTTTCAACAACGTCGACAATTTGGCGTTGTTCTCTCAGTCGGGTGCGTGCAGCGAAACCGGATCGTTCCCGTTTGACAATCGTGCCAGTGGATTGATCAGCAGCGAAGGTTACGTCGCGGTCGTCGTCGCTCGGCGAAGCGTCGCGGAAGCCAACGGGCTCCCTGTTTTGGCAACGTTGCGAGGTGTAGGGGTCGCGTCCGACGGAAAAGGTAAAGGCCTCTGGGCGCCGCGAAGTGAAGGTCAGCAAACGGCGATGCGTCGCGCGGTTGACTCGGATCCTCTCAACATAGATTACTTGGAGTGCCATGCCACAAGCACTCAAGTGGGCGATGCTACGGAGCTAGAAAGTTTGACTTCGCTTTTGCGAAGTAACGAAGGCTCGCGGGGTGTCTTGCCCATCGGTAGCGTCAAAAGCAATTTGGGACACTTGTTGGAAGCTGCCGGTTTGGTTGGCGTGGTGAAGTGTTTGCTGGCAATGCGTCGAGGAGAGATTCCACCGTCAATCAACTTTGCTGTTCCAACCGAACGCCATGACTGGAGCGACCCTGCCGTTCGAATCGTGGATCGGGTGGAACCGTGGCAGCAGCGAACCTCTTCCGACGGTCGAGTTGCGGCGGTCAATGCATTCGGCATTGGTGGTTTGAATGCTCATGCGGTGATCGAAGAGAAGCCATCGTCCGGCCCTTCCGCATCAGAAACCAAGTTGACTGAAGAGCCCATCGCGATTGTGGGCCGCGGAGTGGTTTTGCCGGGTGCCGGAACACTGCAAGAGTTTCGAGAGTTGCTTCTAAGCGGGCGATCCGCAATCAGTGATCCGCCGGAAGGTCGCTGGGTGTTTGATGCCAAGAACGGATCATGGATGGGTTTGGATTCGAATCGGTCCAGCTACACAACGCTGCATTGTCGCGGTGGATACGTTCGGGACTTCAAGTTTGACGCACAGTCCTACCGCATCCCGCCGAAAATGGTGGCGAACGCCAACCCCGCTCAACTGATGTTGATTGAAGCGGTTCGACAAGCGATGGACGAATTTGATGGCGGGAGGTGGTCGGTTGACCGAGAGCGTGTGGGTGTTGTTGTTGGCACGATCTTTGGCGGACAGTTCAGCAACGAGCTGCAAATCGGTTTGCGATTGCCTGAGATTGCGCAGCATCTTGGGCGAGCGTTGACGGCGATGGGATGGGATGATTCAACAACAAAGTCCGCCGCCGACGAACTTCGAAAGTTGGCACTGAAGAAGTACGGTGCTCTTCTCGATGAGACCGGTGGTTTCACCGCCAGCACACTTGCGTCTCGAATCGCCCGAACGTTCGACCTGATGGGCGGAGCGTTTGCTGTTGATGCGGATGAGGCATCTGGTGGATTGGCACTTATCACTGCGATGGAACAACTGCATTGCCGTGCGATCGATTTGGCGTTGTGCGGTGTGACTCAACGTGGCATGGATCTGGTCGCTTTTGAGCAGCTCGCTCACAAAAATCAACTGTTGCCATCAGGTCGCCCCGAAGACCTGCCTGCCGACGGATCGCAGATTATCCCCGGTGAAGGAGTCGCTGTTTTGACGCTCCAGCGATTGTCTGACGCCAAGGCGGAAGGCAGAACGATCCTGGGAGTGTTGTCCAAGCCAACGGAGTCTTTCGCGGGGGATGTCGGCGCGGCTCGTGCGGAATCAGCACGACTCTCGGAAGTACCTGGATTAATTTCTTCACAAAAATTGGTCGGCCAAATTGGGCACATGGGCGGCGGTCAAGGTATCGTTCGAACGATAGCGGCGACATTGTCGCCACAGTTCAGCCGCGAGGAGAATTCGGGCGTTTCAATTCCAATCGGTGAAGTTGCCGACGACGGATATCGAGTCAATTATAGTGTCGCCCCCCAGATGAACTACGAGTCGTCCACATTGTCTTCCGGCGAGTCCCCTTTGATTTCGACCTCCCTTGCTTCCACACCGCTGCCGACTTCCTCTGCGCCGAAACGGTCTCGTTCCGAGGCCTTGGTGAATGAGTCCGACAACGACTCGTCGAGAACGCTCGTTGTTCGTCTTCAGTGCGCATCGTTGGAAGCTTTGCAAACCGCGCTCACTGAGATTGCCGCTGGGAAGTCAGCGAGCGAAAGTCGCGTCTCATCGTTCACATACGCGTCGGCGATGTCGTGTCGAGCGGTGTTGTTGGGCAGTGACAACACTGAGATGTCGGCTGCGGCATCGGCGGCACTATCCGGCCCGGTTCGACAAAAAGTTTCCGGCGTTCTCGCGAAACAAGATGGTTGGGTTTGGCTACCGAACGATCGTGCAAGCGAGTTTGCGAATCCACGCGTTGGTTGGCTGTTTCCCGGGCAAGGGTCCCAGTACTCGGCCGTTCCGACTTGGTTGGACACCGATGACTCCGCAGCCAGCCGAGCATTTTTAAACGGGTTCGATCAGGACCTGAAGTCACTCGGATTGCCATCGGTATCGGATCGTTTGCGTGATCCAGATTCACAGCTCGGTCGAGATGTATGGTGGACCCAAGCATGGGTTTTGGCGGTCGGGTCAATGTTTGCCGATTCGTTGATGCGTCGCGGATTGCGTCCTGATGTTGTGCTCGGCCACAGCTTTGGTGAGTGCACCGCAGCCTGGTGCGCCGGTGTCGTTTCCACTCGGCAAGCAATCGAGTTTGCCAAATCGCGAAGTGATAGCGTGGTGATGACCACGCGAGAACGCGGTGAATTGCTGTCCGTTCGCGGAGCACCTTCGGCCGTGGATGCTGCCCTGCAAGGATCCGATGTTCGTTACACCATTTCGCACCACAACTCGCCTCAACAAACTGTGATCGCGGGTTCCCCCGATCAGATGGCCATCGCGAAAAAGCAGCTTGCTGCGTCTGGGATGGCGTCCGTCGTGATTCCTGTGCCGGCCGCGTTCCATACGCCTGAGATGATGCCGGCTCAAGAGATGTTGCGAGCGCGGTTCACGGGCCAAAACGCACGTCCGCCACGGTTTGCTTTCTTGTCGGCGGTTTCGAATCGTTACTTGGCCGAGCCGTCTGACATCGTTGACAACTTGGTCACGCAGTTGACGCGTCCCGTGTGCTTCAGTGGTGCAACCGAACGTTTGGTTCACGACGGTTGCGAGTTGCTCGTTGAAGTCGGGCCGAACAACGTGCTGACTCGTTTGGCCAACGCGACCGTCGCTCCGCATGTGCTTTGCCTCTCTGCCGATGACCGCGGTCGCGATCCATCTCGTCAGCGACAACTGATCGACTTGGCTTATGAATCACTTGGCCAATCAGTTGACGCATCACGCGATTCGGTTGTTGCTGGAAATACGATTGCTACACCAACGAAGTCCGGCGCTGAAGAGCCAAGAACGGTTGAGTCTGATCGACCAGCTTTTGAAGTGGTCGATGTGACTCGTCGAAGTCGACGACAACAGGAGACGTTGCAAGACGAGCCGCAGGACCATTTCAAGCCAACCTTGCAGGCAGCGGCAACTGCCTCGGATCAAGCCCCCACGACGGTTCCACCAATCAATGGCAATGGTACGGCTCATCTGAATGGCCTGCAGAACGGCAATGCCGCGGCAGATCTGATTCAGCCGGTAGCGGTTGTTACCGAAGCGGCCGATTTGGCATCCGAAGCGAATCTGCATGACCGTGTCCGATCGGCCCGATCGTTTCTGTTCGATCTGGTGGTCGATCTAACTGGATACGATCCGGAAGTGATCGAATTCGATGCAGACTTGGAAGCCGAGTTGGGTGTCGACAGCATCAAAAAAGCTCAGTTGATCGGCGAGATCGTTCAGTGGGGTAACTTGGAAGTCGATACGCAATCGATGCGATTGGCTCAGTTCGCTTCGCTCAATGACATCTTGCAATTGGTCGGTGATCCAACGAGTTGTGACGACGTCGAATCGGTTGGTGAAACATACGATGCTCGCGAAAGCGATGTTGATTGCCACCAGGGCAGTGACGAAGCTCCAACCGATACCGCTGAATCTTTGCGGCGATTGATGATTGATTTGGTCGTCGATCAAACGGGATACGATGAAGACATCATTGATATGGATGCCGATCTCGAAGGAGAACTCGGCATCGATAGCATCAAGCGAGCCCAATTGCTCGGCGAACTGGAACAGCAATACGAGTTGCAGTCGCTTCGTGAGTCGAATTTGAAGCTTTCTGATTTTCCAACTCTCTCGTCCATTCACGCTTTTGTGATGGATCAGATTGGTCAGCCGGCGGACGAAAAAAAAACGCCTCGCTGAATCAGAATTCCACCGTATCTGACGCGACCGCTCAAGCTCCTGCTACGGGAACTCACCGTTTCGTCATGCGGGTGAAATCAGCGCCGCGACGAAAAGGGATGCCAACGATGCCTCCGCTCAATGGGGCGGCGTTGATCGTCGGCAACAATCCAGTCGCGGATGCGGTTGAAAGTCGATGTCGAATGGCTGGGGCAGCCGTTCATCGCATCGCCGCTGAGCTGACTTTGTCCGATCTTGATGCCGAGCTCGATCGGATTTGGGCTTCTGAAGCGACGCCCCACCTGTTCCTCACAACGCCACATGATGCTGCGGCTTGCTGGTCAACGCTGGACACCGCCAGTTGGGAACGACGGCATTCCGATGCACTCGCGATTCCTTATCGAGTGTGTCAACGTTGGATGCAGCGCACGATCGATGATGATCGCATGAGCGAAGCTTCGTTGGTCACCACTTTGAAATTGGGTGGCAGCTTCGGATTCGACGCGATGTCCGAATCGGTTCAAACCTCGGAGCAGATTCAAGGTCGCTCGGCCGAGTCAGGCGGGTTGGCAGGGCTGACCAAAGCGATGTTGATCGAGGCTTGGATGCGTGGGTATCGCGACACGCCGATGTTGGTTGTCGATCAGGTTCATGGTGCGAGCCCCGATGAGTTGGTCGACGGCGTCTTCCGAGAATTGGCGGTTCCGTCTTATGACGAAGAAGTCGCAGTTGCGGGTGAACAACGCTTCGCCACGGAAGCCTGTTATCGTCCGCTCGATGTTGCTGCCAACGCGAACCCAATCACTCGAGGCGGAACATGGATTGTTGCCGGTGGCGGTCGTGGGATCACGGCGATGACGGCGATGACGCTGGCCGAACGACACGGGTTGAAGCTGCATCTGTTGGGAATGGCCCCGGTGCCGGAGATCGATCCTTCAATGCGAGAGCACGCTCAACGAGATCGAGCAGACCTGCGTCGGGTAGTGATGGCACGCATTCAGAAAGAAGGTGGTAACCCGGTCAAGACTTGGCGGCAACTCGAGAAGGCCATCGAAATCGATCTGACTTTGCAAGCGTGTCGAGAACGAGGAATCCAAGCGACCTATCACAGCGTGAACGTTTCCGACTTCCAAGCCGTCGAGAATGTCGTTCAAAAGATCCGAAGCATGGATGGATCGATTCACGGTGTCATCCAAGGTGCTGGTTCCGGTCAAGATGCACGTTTCGATCGCAAGCGACCCGACAAGGTCGCACAATGTTTCTCCGCCAAGGTGGATGGCACGATCGCTTTGGCTGCGGCGACAAAGAATGACCCTTTGGAGTTTTTCGTCGGCTACGGTTCGATCAGCGGACGCTTCGGCGCTAACGGTCACACGGACTACTCCGCCGCGAATGATATGCTCGCAAAGTTGATTGGCCGATTGCGTCAACAACGCCCCGAAACGCGATGCCTGACTTTTCACTGGCACGCTTGGGGTGACGTTGGGATGGCGACCAAACCCGAAGCGAAATTGGCACTCGACATGATTGGCATGGAATTCATGCCCGCCGAAGAAGGGCTGCAGCACTTTCTAAATGAAATCGAACATGGTGGTGACGAAGCCGAGGTGTTGATCACCGACCGTCGCTACGTCCGCAAGTTCTTTCCCGCCGAGTCATCGCGAGCCGGGAATTCGTTGCCGGGTCCCTCGCCGATGATCGACCCAGCAGAACGGTTGATCGCGACATCGCAGGATTCGTTTGCGGTAACGCTTGATCCCGACCGTGATTTGTTTTTGAAACATCACCTCGTTAACGGCCGTCCCACTCTGCCATTCGTGATGGCGATCGAAATGTTGGCCGAGGCGGCTCGCTTCGGAACCGATCAGAAGGTAGTCCGTTGTCGAAACGTATCGGCAACGATGCCACTGAAGTTCATGGGCGATGATTCGCTTGCCGTCGAACTGTTGCGAGATCTATCGGAGCGTACTCGGTGGTCTTTGGTCAGCGACCTCCGTCGACGCGACGGTCGTTTGGTTCGAGCTCAACGCCCTCATTTCTCGGCAATGATCGAGCTAGGGGATGACAGCGTTCCCGTTATAGCCGTTGGTGATACGGAAGTCGCGGAGACTGCGGTGCGGTACGCCGACGAGACGGCTCCGATTTACCATGGGCCATCGCTGCAGTGTTTGCGGTCGATTGGATTTGCGAATGTCAACGCGGGATCGTCCAGCGATGGTTTGGGAAAACATCCAAGTGCGATCGGGACCATTGTCGCTCCCAGTCCAGCTCATTTGGCAGGCGAGTCGCGTCCTTTGATGGGTTGGGTTTTGTCGCCGGCGACGATGGATGCGGTTTTATACGCGGCTGGCATGCTTGCGTACCATGTTGCGGATCGGCCGAGTCTGCCGGTTTCGTTTGATTCCATCGAGATAGGGCGATTGCCTGATCCCGGTGAACCATTGAAAGTCCATGTGCAGTGGGAAGGCGAATCAACCACTGTTTCTGATGGCGGGATGATGTCTGCGGTCTTGGTTGGTCAGAATCAGGAGCTGATTCTAAGGATCAGTGGATACCAAATTGGCTGGCTTCGCTAAGCCATGTATCACGCGACGACTTCTCAGCCGGCTTTGCTGCCGTCGAAATGGTACACGGATCCATTGATTCATCGACGTGAAGTATCCGCGCTGCGCAACTCCGGTTGGCAGTTAGTCACCACGACAACAGATTTATCGAAAGCCGGCGACTATCAAGCGATGGATCGTTTGGGAGTGCCGTTGATCGTTCGTAACCACGGCGGCGAATTGGTCGCACTCCGAAACGTTTGTGCTCACCGGCAGTGCCAGTTGGTGTCCGAAGGTGGTGGTCACGCAGCAGAATTGAAGTGCCCCTACCACGGATGGCAGTACGGTGGTGATGGACGGACTCGCAAGATTCCTGCTGCAAAAAACTTCCCGCATTTCGATCGTGAACGCTATCGGCTTGGAAGCTTTCCGGTTCGCGTTGTCGGACAACTGGTCTTTGTGAATTTGGCCGGCGAATCCAATCCGCTCGGTGATGACGCATGGGTGGATGACTTTGCGGCGAAGACCGATGCCGAGTCGTGGCAGCAGGTTCTTTGCGAGGAGCTCGAGTACCCGTGCGATTGGAAAATCCCGGTTGAAGGCTCGCTGGAAAGTTACCATCTGAGTGAGGTCCACTCGCAAACGTTTGGCAACGATCCCGGCGAGAGTGAGAGCACTCACGAATTGTTGGATTGGGGAACGAGATTTCGGACCGATGCGCGAGACGATTCGTTCTTGGCCCGGATGGAAGAGCGAGTGATGCGTTGGATGGTTGGAGAATTCGGGCCCGACTATCAGCATGTCCACGTGTTCCCAAATATCATGGCATCGTTCACGGACACAATGAGTTTGGTCTATCAGATCACACCCACCGGGACATCGACGTGCAAAATGACCGTATTCGGATTCACCCGCCGCTCCAAGCGTTCAGGCTTGATCGGAAGTAGGGTCGCGAATGGATTGGGACATAGTGCCGCATCGATGGCTCGAAAAGTGTTGGCTGAAGACGCGGCTATTTTTCCGCTGGTTCAGGCCGGCATGGATTCGGCTTGTCGTGACGATTCGAATGAAGAAGCCGGTCGGGTTTTTGGCCGTTGTGAAGAGAGGTTGCATGCCTTTCATTTGCACTGGAACACATCAATGCAATCAGAAATCGCCGCTTCAAAAGAAGGTACGCTGAGGGATCACCATGAATGAGGGATCGAGGACAGGCATGAAACCAATGGCGGACTTACAAGGCAAACGAGCGTTGGTCACCGGCGCGAGTCGCGGTATCGGTCGCGCGATCGCGTTGGAATTGGCCGCTCGCGGTGCGTCGGTTGCCATCAACTTTCTAAAGTCGGAAGAGCGTGCGATCGAGGTCGCGACGGAGATTTCCAATTCAGGCGGAGCGGTGATGTTGGTCCGCGCGGACATTTCTTGCAAGGAAGACGTGGCGGCGATGGTGGAAAGCGTCGTCGAGAAGTGGGGTGGATTGGACATCGTTGTCAGCAATGCCGCGGCGGGCGGTTTTCGCGATTTAAATGATTTGACACCTGTCAATTTCGACGCGGTTCTTCGCAGCAATTCAGCGCCGGTGGTGTGGTTGGCTCAGGCAGCCTGCAAGTATTTGGCGGAGGGCGACTCTCACGGCAAGTTGGTCGCCGTCAGTAGCCACGGTTCGAATTGGGCGGTGCCCCACTACGGTGCCATCGGTGCATCCAAAGCGGCACTCGAAGCTTTGGTGCGTCATCTTGCGTTGGAGTTTGGCGATCGTGGGATCAACTTCAACTGTGTATTGCCAGGCATCATCGCCACGGACGCGATCGCCAGCATGCCCGGCTCGGAAGGTCTGATCGAGGCGGCAAGCGAACGGATGATGGTCGGCAAACGACGGCTTTGCGAACAAGATGTCTCGTCGGTGGTTGCGTTCTTGTGCGGTGACGGAAGTGATCTGATCCAAGGGCAGACGATCGTGATCGATGGTGGTGTCAGCATTCGCGTGTGAGGG
>NZ_ANMO01000165.1 GCF_000338295.1 Rhodopirellula europaea 6C | reverse complement strand
GTGTTTGTCGATGGAGATAAACCACCGCAAGACGACGAGCGACTGAAGGTGTTTGAACAAACACTGGACGGATTCGAATTGGCCGAGGCTGACTTTCGTTTGCGAGGCCCCGGCGATGTGCTGGGCCAACGCCAAAGCGGCGACGCCCGCTTGCGAATCGCGGACTTGCATCGTGATGTCGAGATTCTACAAGTCGCCCGCGAGATGGCCCAGGACTGGATCGACCAAGACCCCGAGATGGAATCCGAAGGGTTGGAGGATCTCAAGTCACAGGTCCTACGTCGATACGGCAACCATCTCGACCTGAGCGACGGTGCGTGAGTGAAAACCGTCTCGCTTCTAGCTGATTCATTCGTCGGAAAGTTGTGCAAAATTCGATTTGCTATTATCGCAGCCGTGGGATGAACAAAAGCTTGCATCTTTCAGGGAAAGACTTCGGAGTCTTGCCTCAGGAAAATGCTCAGGGGGGCTGTTGTGGTCGTCAGCCTGTTTCCCCGGCGAACAGCAGCGGTGAAAGAACTTAGTATCTCCGGTTGAGCGCTTTCGGTCTCGATCCGATCTCAGGCTCGATCAGAGAAGAGGCTGACACGCCCGAATCAATCGATTCCCAGATCAATATCCAAATGGGATCGATACGCGAATGGCACAGCCAGCTCAGCATCGGAAGGTTCATTGGTATTGCTTCGCCATACGCAGGTCAGCATTTGTTTGAGCCGACGACTTTTCATTTGGGAATTACGGTGCGACCGTCGTTGGTTCTCGGATGGCGATTCCTTGGGGGACGTTGCGGCTTTCGGCTTCGAGGATCAGGTTGAAGTCCTGGGCTTGGTTGCTGCGAAGGACCAACTCGTAATCGATGGTCTCGCCCGGTTTGAGTGTCTTGATCTCGGTGAAGTAAACCGTGTTGCCACTTCGGCTCAAACCTTCTAGTTCGGGACTTTTGGTCTGGACCAATCTTTCAACCAAGACACCGGGAGGCAAGTCAAAGTGGATTTGAACTTGCGAGTCGAGCATGTTGGTGTCATTGGTAATCGCAACCGCGTAACGAATCGCATCGCCAACGCGTGGTGAGATGTCACGTTGCAAGACTTGCAGTCGCAGTACACCCGTCCGGGCAGGCGTGTTGTTGCCAGGAATTGGCGTGCTTCGGCCCGCGTTGGGATTCGCGGGGGCCGTGCCGGGGCCACCCGGGATGTTTGGCGATGGGCTGACCGGAGGCAACGCGGGTCCGGGAGTCAACGGAGCGTTGCTGGGGGCGGCTGGGAAAATTTGGATGCTATCGGAGACGCTGTTTGTTGCCCCTTCGTTGCTCTCCGCTGAGAACACGATGCGGCTGCTTTGCGCCGCTTCTTGTGCTTCGAATTCGGTTTCCAAAATCACCGTCTTGCCGGGGGCGAGTTCGGGAATCGTCCACGCGATGACATAGGGTGTGTCGAGTGCGTAGGGATAATCCGTCGTTGCTTGTCTCGGGATCAACTGCACGTCGTACGCCATGGTGGCTCGCACGTTGGTCAGTGTGACTTCGCCGGAGTTGGTGACTCGGCCCGTCGCGAGAATCAAGTCGCTGACGGCCATTCGGTCGCGGACTTGCAGGTTCGCAGTGACGGCTGGTGTCGGCGGAGCGGGGTTGATCGCGATCACGCATGATTGAGCCTGGGCCCGTTGGCCTCCCGCGGCCAGGGCGACCACGTCGATGCAGCGTTGACCCGAATCGGTGGGCACGAAAGTGACGCTGGTCTTCCAGATCTCACCTGGTTGAAGCGGGCCGTCCGTTTTCTTGTTGCCCACCTCGCGTCTGTTCTCTTCCCGGTGAACCATTGCGTTGTCGCCGGTCACTTCCAGTTCCACTTCTTGAAGGGCACGGTCGCCCGTGTTCTCGACTTCGAGATCAAATGTCGCTGGATCGCCCGCGGTCACTCGGTCGGTTTGAGGGCTCACGCGAAGAGCCAATGCGGGACGGAAGATGTCAACGCGAACGGTGTCTTCTGCGATCAATCCTGAGTCGCCGATGGCGCGGAAGGTCAGATTCAACGCGGTCGGCGAAGTGAGCTGAACTGCCAAGTCCAATTGTTGCTGGGCGGGCATCGTGCCGATGTCCCACACGATCGAGTTCGTGAAGCGTTGGGCAAACGCATCGGTGGAAACGATTCGCACACCGGCGGGGAAACCAAGCTCGACTTTGACGCCGGTTGCGTCTTGGTCGCCAGGGTTCCGCAGGTTGGCGAAAATGTCGAACGGGATTTGGTACGAGGCGACTTCGGGACCACCGGCACGCAAGTCCAGTTGAGGACTGCTCCAGGTCACGTAGGCTTGTCCACGTCCGAGCGTCAGATCGGGCATGTTGTCGGTGGTTCCGCCTGGACGAATGACGCGAACGTCGATGATCGCGTTGCCGCTGGTTCCCGCGATGGGTTCCAGGGTTGCTCGGGCATCACCGGAATCATCGACGTTGACCTCGACCACAGATGAACCACCGGTGCCGGCAAAGGTTGCCAGTTCGGGGTTCATGATTTCGTAGCGAACTTTCCAACCGCGTGCTGGCAAGCTGCCTTGTGCCCGCGTGACTCGAGTGACCAAGTCAACGATCTCGCCAGCCTGAACGCGTTGCGGCGACGGGAATTGCCAACGAGCGTCGACCCAGTAGATCGTCGCGGTCGCTTTTCGTTGATCCCAGCAATCGCTTTCAGGTGCCAGCACGGTCACGTGGCTGGTGCCTTCGCTGGGACTGCTGAGCGTGATGTAGGTTTGCCCCTTTTCCAGCTTGATGTCGTCGGCGGCATTGGCATTGCCACGTGTGATCACCATTTCTTTGGTGCTGGTCACGCCGCGAGCGAACCCGGGTGTTTCCTTTTTCGCGACCGGAACGTTGGTCATCCGATGCACGAAACCGGGATCGTCATCGCCGACTTCGATGATGTTGCCGACGCTGTCTTGCGTCATCATCCATTCCAAAGGTTCCGCTGTCAGCAAATACCCATCGGTGCCACAGATGCCTGACAGCAGGATGACTTCGCCGCCGACCGGAGCCACAATTTTTTGCGGCGTCAGCAGGATGCAGCCTCGGTCGCCGCGAGGTGGCAACTGGCAAGCTTTTTGCGCCGTGATCTCGGTGCCATAAAGAACCGCCGGAGGTCCCGTCAAGCAATCGCCGGAGCAACCAGGCCCGGGAACGCATGGGCCGGTGTTCGCGACTCCGCTGCCGATGGTGGCGTTGGGATCAACGCACTGCGGTGGATCTTCGGGTTCAGGAAAGGCTGGGTTGGGAATTCCCAAACTCGGCGACTTCAAACAGGTCCCCAACTTGCGAAGGCAACCCAAGCATCCGCAGGTGCCATCGTCCAAGCAACCCGGCAACGCGAGGCTGGTTGTGGTGGGCAGCGGAGCGAACAAGGTTTCGCCAGTGGGATTGATCGCCGGCAAACGCAAGTTGGCACAACCGGAGGAAAGCAGTGCCGAAAGAAGGACGCAGGCCATCGTTAGCAAACGCAAACGACCGGCAATGGCGTGCTGGCCATTGCGGGGGCTTTGATCGTTCATGATCGTTTGCGTTTTCATCGATCCATCGGTCATACGTCGAGAAAGAATTCCGTCCGTAGGAAAGTTAGCACGCAGGGGGAACAGTGGCCGGATTGGCAAGATGGAAAACGAAATTCGATCCGTTTCCTTCCGGCGAGATGAGCGATCAGACTGGTGGTGCCGATTGTCCGGGGGATCGGCTAGGCTTTCGTCCTCGCATCCCGCTGAAAAAAGAGCGACGCTCTCTTTGGAATGCTTTCATTCAGCCCATTTCCTCCCGCGTGACGACCGAACCTTTGCAGCCTGAAACCACCCTCACGGACGATGAACGCCGACCGATCCGGTTCGGTATTTTGGGCACCGGCCGAATCACTCGCCGATTGGTCGCCGACCTGCAATCGACACCGGGTGCGAGCGTGACCGCGATCGCCAGCCGGACATCCGAACGCGCTCGTTGGTATGCTGATTCGTATGGAATCGCCCACGCGGTGTCCGGTTACGCGGACTTGATCGCTCGTGACGATGTGGACGCCGTCTACGTTGCGTTGCCACCGTCATTGCATGCGGAGTGGATGATCGCATCCGCCGCAGCGGGCAAGCACGTGTTGTGTGAAAAGCCGCTGGCGACGACGTCTCAGGCGACGCAGGTGATGTCAGACGCATGTGCGAAGGCTCGAGTGCATTGGCTCGATGCGACGGCGTGGTTACATCACGATCGCACGGACATGTTTCGGCAGTGGTTGAGTGGTGCAACGGTACCGCAAGGCGAAGCGGATTTTCGGCTCGGTTCGCTACGGCATGTCAGTTCAGCAGTTTCGTTTTTCAATCCGTTCCAATCCGGCGATCACCGACAAGACGCTGCACTGGGCGGTGGCTGTCTGCTCGATTTGGGATGGTACGCCGCTGGGATTCTAAGGCTCGCCAACGACGGACTACCAACCACGGTGAACGCTCAATCGGTGATGCGTGACGGCGTTCCGTATCGTGTGACCGCGATCATGAATTTTCCAAACGACGTGTCCGCGACAATGTCATGTGCATTCGACACCGCGACTCGAAAATGGTTTGAGATCGCGGGTGAAGAAGCTTCAATCGTTTGCGATGATTTCACGCGACCTTGGCCGGACAAACCCGCACGGGGATGGGTGCACGAAGCATCGGGCAAAGTGCATCCATTCAGCTGCGAATGCCACCAAGAACACAACATGATTTCGCGATTGGTCGGTTGGATCAACGCGACCGAACAAGATGAACAACTTTGGGATTCACCATCGCCTCCTTGGCAAGCCTATCATCGGCAGGCGCTGGAGACGCAGCGGATGCTGGAGGCGATGGAAACTTCGATGACGACTGGCCAAACGGTGACGCTATGATTTTGATTCAAGCCATCATTCAACCGACCAAACTCTCCAACGTCCAATCGGCGCTTGATGAAGCCGGTTTCAGCGACACGATTGTCGGTGACGCTCTCGGGTATGGACGTCAACGCGGACAGACGGCGCTTTTTCGTGGCAACGAATACAAAATCGATTTGCTGCGGAAGGTCACGTTTGAGATGGTGATTGACGACGACGATTTGGAACCGGTTGTCGAAATCATTCGCAACGCGTCGCGAACGGGAACCGAAGGCCAGATCGGCGACGGGAAGATCTTTGTCTTGCCCGTCGCCAATGTGATCGACATCTGATCGAGCCCTCTGAATGAAGGCTTGCAGTTGCATTCAGTTGATGACGATTTTCACTCGCCAAATCGGTGCAGTGCCATCGCCGATCGCTCGCCATTGAGCGGAGTTTCGGCCATCCAAGTTCGCAACGCGGCAAGTGGGCTGAGCTTGCCTTCCCGCATCGCTTGGGTAATCGCCGTTCCGATTTGGTGCTGCGGGTATCCGGGCACCGCGGTTGCAGGTTGCAGTCCCATCCATTGGCATCCGGCGACCAGGAACACTTCGCCCTGTTGCAGATACAGGTGACTGCTGGTGATATCGACGTTGCCCAAACAGGTCGTGTCCAGATCGCTGGTTCCCAATTCGCGATGGTTGCGATCGGATTCGCGGTCCAGCCATCCTACGGGCCGGTAGCCAAATTTCGAGATCGCGAGCGTCGACCAATCCCCGGTCGACGCCATTCTGGTTTCACCCGTTTCAGGATCGATTTGGGCATACAGCAGTGATACGTTGCCGTGCCCTTCGCCGACGAAGGAGTGATCGCGAATTTGGAACAGCGTGTCATAGGCTCTGCGGACCGCATCGGACGGTTGGTGCCGGTATCCCATGTGGGCTTGCAGAGCCGCTCGCACGACGGTCACATCCATCACATTGCTGAGATCGATCTTCGCAGTCGCTCCGCCATTGGGCTGGCAGATCGCGAGGGCGATTTGACCATCGGGCAGGATATCCCAGTGATGCCAGCTTTGTGCGACGTCCAGCGGAGATTCGATCATGCCATCGGCGTACCAAGACGGGCAAATCTTGGCACCCATCGGTAGCGTTTGGTGCTGCCAGATCGATACCTGATGGGCCAGGTCGATGTCCTCGGGCTCAGGGGCAACCTCAACCGCTTGATTGGTGAGGATGGAATGATCGTCTTCGCCGGGCTCCGGTGCACGTGATGGAAAATCACTGTCGAAGTCATCGATCAACGCAATGATGTCGTCGATCGCGTCGATGGTGTCCGATTCGGGTTTCGATGGCTCATCCAGTGTCGAATCAAACGACAGGACGCTGCCATGGAACGGCTCACCTTCATCGAAATCGCTGGTGTCGGCGAAATCACTGCACATCGAATCGTCTTCGTCGGCCACGTTGCCATCCAGTTCGTCATTGTCCCAACCATGGTGGAACTCCAACGCGTCCGCGTCGAACTGATCGATCTCGGTGGGATCATATTCGCCCGACAGAAACTGTGCGTCTTGGAGATCCAGCTTCGCTGCCAAACGCATCGTTTCTTCGTCGTAACCCGACAACAACGGCCATTGTTCCGCGTCTTCGTTGAGAGACGATGATTGGGCGGCATCGTCCGTTTCGGCGAACGCGTTGTCCAAGGCGACATCATCCAGGGCATCGTCATCCGCGACGAAGCCGTACGTGGTTTTCTCGGGAACATCCAAGTCGCGCTGGAGGTCGGCGATCAGTTCATCGCTTTTGACCAGCTGAGCTTCGATGGCGGATTCCAAGGCCGCATCCAACAAGGTTTCGTCGTCGATCAAGTCCAAGCGGTCCTGTGTGGCGGACTTCGTTTGGATTTCATCGGAGGAACCATCCGTGACGGGGGCTTTCACGGACACGGACGCATCGGCGGGAGGGAAGCCGATGTCATCCGCGGGGGGCGCGACGGTGTCGGGAGGGACAACACCGTCGGAGTCTTCCTCGACGAGGGCAGTCTCGTTGCTGGTGGGATTGTGCTCCGAGATCGTTTCCGAGTCGTCATGAGTCTCGTGTGGTGGGGGCGAGACATCACGGGAACGATCGAGGGTCACGTCGCTGGGCAGAATCAACCGGATGGAGGAATCCGGCGCGGCTTCTTGTTCTGCCAAGCGGAGCAACGTTTGCTGCAAGTTGGATGCGGCCAAACGGGCCGCGGCGGTGTGCACGTCGCTGAATGCCGTCACAGCGGCGGCATACAACCACATCGTGCCAATTGGCATCTCGGTTTCGCCCAAACACACGCAGATTCCCGATGGGAAGGGTTCCGGTGAACGCCACGTGGTGATGGGGCCGAGATCCATGTCGTCAATCGCGACCAAGCCCTTGACCATTGCTTCCAAGTCACCACGAGCACCGCGAAGAGGACGCTGGGATCCCAGACGCTCGGCGGGTGACAAACCGAAGACGAATCGAGTTGCGAGAAACTCGGTCTCGTCGTCGAGCAAGTAAACCGCAGCCGCTGTCGTGCCGGTCGCCAACGTCGCGTCGCCGAGCAATCGATCGATGCTCTCGGTCGGATCAGGACGTGATGACTGACCGGCTGCCATGGTGGCTTGGATCGCCAGTTCGACTTGCTGCTGACGCAGGATCGCTTGCTGTGCCTGCAATTGATCCGCTAGGTCGTTAGCCTGGGATGCCAAACGATGAGCGTCGCCGGAAGTCACCAATGCACGTTTGCCATGCGACTTCATCTGCCTTTGCTTGGAGGAAAGCTTGGCAGAATCTGATGCATGGTCGCCACGGTGGACACGCAGAAAATTGGATGGGTTTCTGGACACAGCAGGTACTGGGTGAATGACAAGGGAGGGAAGTCAACAATGGCTTGACATCCTTGCCAATTGCCGCCTACACGAATCGATCGGCCCGCCGTTGCCGTTTCACTGAGACGAATTGCCGGTAAGGTTTCGCTTGTTTGCCAAGACGACCGCGCAAGCCGCACAACCCGACTGAACCGGAGCGTTTGCGCTGCTACACTGCTCAGCTTGTGTTTGCGAAGCGTCAATGTTCGGCAAAAGCCAGCCTCTTCCACGCTCGGTCATCATTCAGAAGGAAGTCACTGCGTTGTTGAAGCGAGGGTTGAATACCGCCGGGCCGATGTTGGCATTGGTCATCGTGATCCTGTTCTTTGCCATTGCTGAATGGGTAACTGGCAGCGATGGAAACTTCACGTCCATGGCGTCGGTGCGATTGGTTGGCGTTCAGAGCGTCAAGATCGGCATCGCTTCGCTGGGAATGACGTTGATCATCATTAGCGGCGGAATCGATTTGTCCGCGGGTACGGCGGCGGCTCTGTGTGGATGTGTCGCGGCACTGACGCTCGACAATGGATGGTCGATTTTCGCAGCACTGGCGATGGCGATCGGTGCCGGCGCACTGTGCGGTTTGTTCAATGGTGTCTTGATCGCGGGGTTGCGACTGACCCCGTTCATCATTTCGTTGGGATCGATGACGATCTTCATGGGGTTGGGCAAGAGTCTGTCCGAGCAAGGTGGCACGATCACACCGCCGGCCGAAAGCATTCCTGAATGGCTTTGGGCATCGGTCACGCCGTTTCCCAACCCGGAATGGATTGCCTACCCATTACTGCCCAATTTCGGTTGGGGTGTTTGGCTGACGATCGTGCTGGCCATCGCGACCGCGTTGCTGCTGCACCAGACTTTGTTTGGACGTCATGTGTTCGCGATCGGATCCAGCGAAGCGACCGCGAGATTGTGCGGGGTGAAAGTTCGACAAACCAAAATCCTGGTTTATGTCATCGCTGGTGCCCTGTTCGGTTTGGCCGGTTGTGTCGACATCGCTCGGCTGGGCAAAGGCGATGCATCCGCGGGGATGGGATTGGAATTGGAGATCATTGCCGCGGTGGTGATCGGTGGCGGATCGCTCTTGGGTGGCCGAGGCAGCGTGGTCGGAACTCTATGCGGTGTTTTGATCATGAGCGTGATCGCACACGGTTGCACTTCATTGGGATTGGAAAACCACATTGAAAACATTCTGTTGGGTGTGATCATTGTCGCGGCGGTTTACGTCGATCGGCTGCGAGCACTCAAGAAAGAATCCGTATGACAACGAAATCGATTCGCCTTCTCGGCGCAGCATTTTGGGTGAGCTGTCTCGTTCTCGGTGGCGGATGGTTGGTCGCGTCTTCCCGTGAAGGTGCGAAGCCGTTGATCTCTTCGGTTTGGACGCCCACGGACACCGCAATTTTGGCGGACCCGACATCGTCGCTGAGCGTTGGAGATGCGGCGTTCGCAAAGGACTCGGTCGCCGACACGTGGCATCAAGTCGGGCACGTGCTGCGAGTCAACCCGGAGGCGAAGACGGTCACGTTGTCGCTTTACGAGCCATTGAATCTGGAACGCGAAACGCAGTTTTGGGATCCTGATCAATCGATCTCCGCGACGCTGCATCGATCTTCCGGCAAAGTCGACGATGTGATTGCGACGTTGCTGCCTAAACCGAAACGAGAGCAATTGGCGCAAAAGATCTCTGCCGCGATGCGTGCTCATGGCAAAGAGATCAGCGAAGCGATGTTGCCTTTGGTTTTTGAAACCGTGCGTCAAAGTTTGCCGGTTATCGAGTCCGAGTTGACCGCTTCTTTGAAACGCCACGATGCAGAAGTCGAAGCCATCGCCACGCGTTTTCGCGAAGATATTATCCAGGAACAAATGGTCCCGTTGGTTCGAACGGAAGTGTTGCCCGTGCTGCAACATCACGGAAGAGAACCGGCGGAATCGATCGGGCGTGAGATTTGGGGCAAAGCGTCGCTTTGGCGTTTTGGTTGGCGAGCTCTTTACGACAGTGCGCCACTGCCCGAACGAGAATTGGTTCGTGAGGAATGGTCACGGTTTGTCGAGCAAGAGGTTGTGCCGATCGTCGAGGATCATCTCGATGAAATCGCGGAAGCGGTCGAAGCGATTCTGCGGGATTTGGCTGCCAACGATGTGTTGCGAGAACGATTGGGCGACGTCGCTCTTCAAATCGTCAACGACGACGAAGCCCGTGATTTGCTGCGGACGATCGTTATGGAAGCGATCGTCGACAACGAACGTCTGCGTCAGGTTTGGGTGAACGTATGGACTTCCCCAGAAGCGAGGGAAAAGCTGCGAACGGCGGGCGAACGATTGGAACCGGTCATTCGCGAAATTGGTGACGAAGTCATGGGCACGCGTCGCGAAGGGATCGAGCCCGGCTTTGCTCGCGTGTTGAGAAACCAGATTTTGGGCAAGGACAAGGTTTGGATCACGTTGAAAAATGAACCCGATTTGGGGGCAGATCCTTCCCAACCAATCGCTTTGCGGGTCGCAACGGATTTTACGCCCTATCCCATCGTCCATCTGGCGTCGCCGGAGTGAATGACGCTTCGCGAGACATCGTTCCTTGGTTAGGATGCGGGGTGTTGATTTTCATTTTTTCCGCCTTGTATGAATCCTGTTGCTGCCATGGACTCACTGGACGAAGCTCCCGAAATCGCGAATCCGGAAGCGGAATTGCCTGACACGGTCGTCGACATGGCTGAGGGCCAGGCGTCTCAAGCGGTGACTGATGAAGCGATCGCCGCCGCAGCCGAACATTCGGTGGAGGATCTGGAAGTCAAAGACGCCCACGTGATCTTCACCAACGTCTGGAATGACTTGGAAGAAGAATACGGCCGCGAAAATTTGCGGTTCACCAAGGAATTGATCCTCTTGGGCGGGGCACCGGGATCGGGCAAAGGAACCAACAGTGGATTCATTTCCAAAGCTCGCGGTTTAACCTGCGAGCCAATCGTGGTCAGCAGTCTGCTGGACACACCCGAAGCCAAACGCATCAAAGAAGCCGGCGGGATGGTCGGCGACACCGAAGTGGTCGGGATCCTGTTCCGAAAGCTCTTGGAAGAAGAGTATCGGGACGGATGCATCTTGGACGGGTTCCCGCGAACACGCGTTCAAGTGGAATGTTTGCACTTGCTGATCCAAAAAATGAATCAGCTCTATCGCGAATATCATTCGACGCCGCTGGCGATCAACTTCCGTAAACCCACCGTTCACGCGGTCGTGTTGTTCATCGACGAAAAGACCAGCATCGAGCGTCAGTTGCTTCGCGGACGAAAGATCGCTGAGCACAACGAGCGTGTCGAAACAGAAAACGACGGTGAGCCGCTTGAGCTTCGTTTGACGGACCTTGATCCGACTGCTGCGAAACGACGCTATCGCGTGTTCAAGGAAAAAACCTGGGATGCGTTGCAGTCGCTGAAGAAGATTTATCATTACCACTTCATCGACGCCGGTGGCGACATCGCGGAAGTGGAACGCAACATCCGCAGCGAGCTGGAATATCAGTCGTCGTTGGAGTTGGATCCAGAAACCTACGACGCGGTCCGGCATCTTCCGTTGGCTTCAGAACTTGGCGTGCACGCTCGCCAGGAATTGGTTCGCCGACTGGATGGTTATGAACTGGAACACCGTGAGTTGTTTCATCATGTGATCGAAATCATCCAAAGTCGGTTCATGCCGATTGTGCGTCGTCATGCGATCGCTGGATTAGCGGTCGTCAACAGCGAAGATTCGATCTTTGACGATCCGATGACCCTGGCGATGGTGATCGATGTGTTTGCCGAACGTGGTTTCCGCGCAGTCGCGAACATCAACTTGGCCGAGACACCAGATCACTTCGATTTGAAAACCGGCAAGATCACTTGCGTGACCAAGAAGATCTATCGTTTCCAGATCCGATTCTTGGGCTCGGAAATCCGTCGTGGCGGACGCTAACAAGACGCTGCTGTTGATTCCAACTGCGGGGGAACGCTCCGAGTTGTGGAACCATTTGAGTCTGCACGCGGCGTCGATGAAACATTGGCACTGCGAGCTTTGCGGATTTGGATTGGTGGCCTCGGCCGCGGCAACCATGCGAGCGATCCAGACGCACCAACCGGCGCGAGTCATCCTCGCGGGCATCGCGGGCGGATTGTCAGATGCGGCCTCCGTCGGATCGGCACATTGGTTTGATCAAGCCATCTGCGATGGCATTGGCGTCGGCGAAGGTGACCAATTCGCTTCCGCAGAATCTCTAGGATGGCAGCAATGGCCCATTCTTGGATCACCGGGAACAGACGAAACATCAGCTCCGGCCGTCGGTGACAAGATCCAGTTGGCTCGTCCAGGGAATGTGCCCGCGGACGAGTCAGTGACAAACACGTTGATCAGCGTGTGTGCCGCTTCATCGGATGACGTCATGGCATCTCGTCGTGGAAGTCTTGCCGGCACGATGGATCGCGACGCCGTGGTCGCCGAGGACATGGAGGCTTTTGGCGTGGCGATGGCGTGTCAGATGACTTCGATGCCCTGCATGGTCGTTCGCGGAATCAGCAACGTCGCGGGAGATCGTGATCATTCGCGGTGGCAAATCACCGCCGCACTTCGATCCGTCGCTGACCGATTGATGGAATGGAGCTGATTCGTTGAGCTGAATCAGTTTGGCGGTGCGTCATCGACCGTGACCAGTTCTTCCACGCCGCCGTCACCGGGATGGAATCGACCGGCGAAGAAGTCGGCGACCAAGTGTTTGCCGAGCACCGATCGTGGGCGACGACCGATCAACGAACGGTACAGCATCCATTGCTCGCTGCCGATTTGGATTCGAAAACCGGTGGCAATGTTGCGCGGGATCAATTGCAGATCGTCGGCAACGGTGAGCGTTCGCCAAGTGCGTTTGCGATGGAACCGTCGTGATTGAAAATCGATCCACACGGGACTGTAGACCGCACCCGTTCCCTCGGTGGTCACAGTGACCGAATGAGGTTCGTTTTCGGTGTGGCTGGGTTCGGCGGTGCAGGCGGTGGGACCGATTCGCCATTCAGCGGCGGGCAGCGGCAACATCATCGCGCGTCGTTTGTTGTCGTGAAGATAAACTTCGCGTGTCTGCTCGTCCGGCGTCGCGGAGACGGAATCGGAAACCGGATAATGGGTGATGCAACGGATCTGCACGTCCGCCAGTGAACCGAAGGGGCTCGGCGGGTCAGTCGGCTGATCTAAGTGATCTTCCGCGTCGGCAGACGCCGCATCTTGGTTCGGTTCAAACTGGGCGGGCAAGACCGTGTCGGAGATCATCACGCAACGATCGTCGCGAATGACCATGAATTGGCGCTGCAACACCACGCCGCCGGTGAATGATTGTTCCATCTCCAAGTAATGAATGTCATCGTCGGTGTATTCACATGTGGCTTGCCAATCGCCTTTGGGATCTTGGCTGACGCCATCCAGTTCAATGGTCGTGTGCAAGGGGCCTCGAAACAGGGTGCGGCGTCCGCCCATGATTTCGATTTGCATCACCTTGCCGCTGTAGTCGACGAAGGTGCGTCCGCGGCGAACGTCCCACTCGGGAAGCATCGCAACCATCCCGGCCACGTCGCTGTGCCACATCGATTCGGGCAGCGAAATTTCCCAAGCCAATCGGCCGCCACTTTGGCTTTGACCCAGCGAGGCTGAGAAAGCGGGCAGCAACGAATCCGTGTCGTATTTCATCGCTCGTCCCATTAGTCCGGCGGGAGCGATCGGACGTGCTGGCTTGCTCGTCTGCGACTTGGATTTCTTTTTCTTCTTCGTTGCCTTGGAAGTTCGCGAAACCAAGCCGACGTGATCGAGAGCCACTTCGCGTGAAGTGGTTTGCGTCAGAACTTGTGAACCATCGACACGGGTGGTCGCGGCGATCCAGGCTGCGATTTCTTCCGCGGTGGCTTGGTGCGACTTTTTGAATTTGCGTTTGGCGACAACTCGCATCAATTCTTCGCAGCGAATGATCGACGCCATCGTGGCTCGCAGAGCGTGCGGGGTTCGCAGGGCTTCGTCGATTGTGTCTTCGTGATCCAAGTAAGCCTGGATGGCCGAGGCGGATGGCTTTACCCGAGCAACACAGCTTGGAATGTCGGCCAATCGATAGGCAAGCGTCAGCCCCAGTTCGCCCGCCAGCATCAAGTGGTGCGGTGATTCGGCTTCGTCATGGGCGAGTGTCGATGCGACGCGTCGTTGCAGTTCGGCCAGTAGGTTCCACCAGAGTTCCAATGGCAGGATCAATGTCAACGCAGGAAGCGACGACGCCCAAAGGATGCAGCCGACATCGCCGGCCAGATCCGATCGTCCATCGCGGGAAGCTTCCAAGAACATTTCGGCCGCCGGAATTAGATCCGTATCGGTCAGAGGAATCTGAACCGAATCCGCGGTCGCGAGCGTTGCCAGTTGCGTACTGAGTGGATCAACGGGTCCGTTGAGCAGTGACGCCAAACCCCACAAGTAGACCTGGCCGTCCAGCGCATCGTCACCAAACAATTTGGAGGCGGGATGGCGTTGGCGGCGTGCTTCTATTTTTTTGCGCAGCGCCTGCCAAGTGGCCGCGTCGGGCATGGGTGTGACACTCGTGAATCCATCGGTCGTCACGGACTCGGCCACGGAAGCCTTTTTCTTGGACGAGTTTGATTTGGAGGGCGGTTTGGTCAGTGTCATGGACCCGAGGTGCAACGCAGGGAATAATCGATGGTATGAACGGTGAATCCATCCGTGATTCTGTGGCGGTCTTCTCCCAGTGAGAACGCCAATCGAAGGTTCTGGCCTTCGCGGAGTGATTGGGGTTCGTTCGCCTTTCATTGATCGACGATTCGACTGGCTACGCAGTCTAACCGGGCGACGCCGGTTGTTGACTCCCCGCACCTGAGTGATTGAGAAATTCATGTTTATGAAATCTGTTTCCGGCCTGCGACGATCTGTTTTGGCTCACAAACGTTGCCAGTGGCCCCCGGTGGCGGGTGGCGCAGTCACCAAAATCAATCGAGCGGGCTGGGTTGCGCTGCTTCTCGTGCACATTGCCTTGGCCGGAAGTGCTTGGATGCCAGCCGTTGAGGCACAAGACGATACGGCGAAGACCGAGCAAGCCGCTGAGTCGCAGGATCAACGCTCGCTGGGTGTCGCTTCGCCGGACGATCCCGATCCCTATGACGACGCTGCGATCCAAGCCGAGTTGGAAGAGTGGGACCGTCAAATGCGAGCGATGGCGGACAAGTACGCGGCACCTCCCGGAGCCAAGCAGATCACCAAGCTTCCCGATTTGTGGATCGATCCCAAAGCCAAACGAGTCTACATCGATGGCTACGTGACGATGCGAAAGGGTGCGTTAGAAATGTTCGCCTGCCCGGTCGGAACCAAGGAACACGAGTCGATCGTCGCCGCATTCGCGAAAAGCAAAGAAGTCCACGCCGGTCTGCTGGCCCTGGGGACCAAGTCGGGCACGCCGGTTTCCTACGATCCCGAATTCAAGCCGCCGACCGGTCAACCGGTTGCTGTGTGGGTGACTTGGCGTGACGAAGACGGCAAATTCAAAGTGGTCGATGCCAGAACTTGGGTTCAGAACAACGAGACGAAAAAGCCGCTCGCCGAACAATGGGTTTTCGCGGGAAGTCAACTTTGGACGGATCCGGTCGACAAGGTCACTCACTACTCGGCCGATTCCGGTGACATGATTTGCGTTTCGAACTTCAGCAGCGCGATGTTGGACGTGCCGTTTTCCAGCAGTGCTCAAGCGGGCAACTTGTTGTTCTTGGCCCACACCGAACGAATTCCTGAACAAGCCACGCCGGTTCGATTGGTGTTGGTTCCTCAGTTCGAAAACGATCCGACCGCGACGACTCCGCCGGATGAATCCATTTTGCCGATGCCTCAAAAGGCGGCCGAAAAACCCGCTGAGAAATCCGACGCTGAAAAGACCGGTGATGCGAAAGCGAAGTTGGACACGAGCAAGAAGGCGACGGGAACTCGCTGATTGTGACGGAATCGATTCGAGTTTTATTGGTCGGCGCTGGAGTGGTCGGCCGCGCCATCGCGACGGATCATTTGCTGGCCGGATGCGAAGTCTGGATGGCGGACCGCGACGAAGCGGTGTTGTCCGAGGCATGCGACGCGGTGCTGCGGCGGACGGATGGCATCGCTGATTCGGCTTCGCCCTGGGGAGCGACCGTGCCGATTCCAATTGTGCACATGATGCCTCACGGGCACGATGAAACGATCGGCGCATCGGATGCTTTGCCGACTTGGATGGTGATCGAGTCGATCGCGGAGAAGTTGCCCATCAAGCAAGCGTTCTTTTCCGAAGTCGAAAACTGGTTTTCGCGTTCGCCCGTTTTGACCACCAACACATCGACGTTGCCGATCACCGAGATCGCTGGTTCGATGCAGACGCACGCGGCACGGTTCTGCGGGATGCATTTCTTTATGCCGGTGGTCGGGCGTCACGCTGCAGAGATCATCGTTCATCCCCAAACCAGCGAAGCGGTCATCGAGGCTTGCGAGGAACATGTCCGGCGGTTGAAGAAGGTACCGCTGCGGGTGCTGGATTCACCGGGCTTCGTCGTCAATCGAATGTTGGCACCGTATTTGAATCTGTCGATGCAATTGCTGTGTGCCGGCATCTCAGCATCAACCATTCGCGAAGCTGCACTGCGGTATGGCATGCCGATGTCCCCGTTTGAGCTGATTGATTTGATCGGACCACGGACCGCTTTCGATGGGGGGCGAGTTGTTTGGCAATCCTTCCCCCAACGGATGGATCCGTCGCCATTGTTGCCCGCGATGATCAAGCGTTCGCTCAACGGTGTCGCAGGGCGAAAAGGGTTTTATGACTACTCGGGCGATGGAGAGCGGATCGGCGACGAGCTGTCCGAAGACGTGAACGCGTTGGTTGATCGATATTCACGTGACGACATCGGTGCGGCCGGCGTTCAAGGGGATGTCCACCTGATTGCGGACATGTTTGCCGCGTCGATGTGGCGTGAAGCCCAGGCGATCGTTGCATCGCATGTTGCTGACATGGAAACGATTGACCAAGCGATGGCGGGCGGACTGGGGTATGTCGCACCGACCGGTGAGATGACCTGGCGAGAGCACATCGAATCGATTGGTGAGGATCGCTTCAGGCAACTTGCCGAACGCTTCCCGAGCCTCAAATCGCTCCGTTAGGGGATGGGGCGGCTGTCCATTGGTACCAGTCGGGGGGCCGGACGGATCGATTGCGACGGGTACATTCGATGGATTGTGGCGTTCTATTCTTACCCAAGGATCGTTTGGCGGCGATTTCTGCGGTTTCAGCTACAATGAAAGCTGCTAAGTCGGCATCTTCTCGCCTGGTCAGAATGGTCTTGAACCGTTCTGCGTGCCGTGCCGTTCACTAGCTGGAACGACAGGTTTTGGTGCTCGCTCGTCAGTGTGCGTTCACTTCACTTGTCGTGACAAAGATTTGACTCCTTTTCTGATGGGATGATTGATGGCCACGGTTTCGGAAACGTCCTTGCCCGATCACGACATAGTTGACGCAACATTGGCTGACGAAGTGCCAACCGCTGAAGATGTCACTCCCCGTCGCCGCATGGGTTTCTTGAAGGCCGCGCCCGCTTGGTTGATCAGCACGCTGTTCCACATTGGCGTGATCCTGATTCTTGGTTTGGTCACGTTTGCCGATCCCGTCAAAATTGTGAACGTGTTGTCGGCTTCGGCCACGGGCGAAGAAGGCCCCGAGATTGAAGAGTTCCAAATCGAACAAATCGATCCCAGCGAGATGGTCGAGATGGATGAGTTCGCCGAGCCGGTTGAACTCACCCAGGCTCTCGACACCACCGAAACATTGCAGGTCGATGTTGCGATGGAGATGCCTTCGATGCCGATGGAGATGTCCGAGTTGGCATCCGACATGGCGCCCGTTGCTCAGACACTGCAAACGTTGTCCTCGGTGACAATGCCTGCGATGGACAGTCGATCGGTGGATATGAAGAAGAAACTGCTGCGTGAATATGGCGGGTCGGCGGCCAGCGAAGCGGCGGTGACAGAGGCGCTGAAATGGTTGGCCCTGCACCAAGCTCCCAACGGTGGATGGACGTTCCAGCACAACTTGGTTTGCAACGGCCAGTGCGGTAATCCAGGCGAACCCAAACGAGCCGAAGCCGTCAACGCCGCGACCGCGATGGCTCTGTTGCCATTCCTCGGTGCCGGACAAACGCACTACTCCGGTGAATTCAAAAATGTCGTTCGCGGTGGGTTGTTGTTTTTAATCGCCAACGGGAAGAAGGGCACCGTCCGCGGTTTGCCCGTCCTGGATTTGTCGGAATCATCCGGTAACGGAATGTATTCGCACGGTTTGGCGGCGATCGCCCTGAGCGAGGCGTATGCGATGACGGAGGATCCCGCTCTCGCCGTCCCAACGCAGCAAGCGATCAATTACATCGTCACGGCTCAGTGCGAAGACGGCGGTTGGCGTTATCGACCTCGTGATGCGTCCGGTGGCGACACGTCGGTGGTGGGGTGGCAAGTCATGGCGCTGAAGAGCGCTCACATGGGGCACCTCATTGTGCCGCCGCAAACGATTTATGGATCGACGATCTTTTTGGACAAGGTTCAATCCGACGGCGGTTCGATCTACGGCTATCAAACAAAGTCCACTCGAGTCCGTCCGGCTTGCACCGCGGCTGGTTTATTGTGCCGGATGTACTTGGGTTGGGACAAGAACCATCCCGGGTTGCAGAAAGGTGTCGAGAAATTGGTCGACATCGGTGTTCGCAAGGACAACATTTACTACGACTACTACGCCGCTCAAGTCCTTCGGCATGTGGGCGGTCCCGAGTGGGACAAGTTCAATACCGAGCTTCGTGATTGGTTGGTGGAAACGCAGTCCCAATCCGGCGGCAGTAAAGGCAGTTGGTACTTTCCTCAGGCGACAAATCACACCGGCCCCAAAGAAGGCGGGCGTCTAGCAGCCACGTCCTTCGCCACGATGATCCTGGAAGTGTATTACCGGCACATGCCGTTGTACGCCGAACAGGAAGATGAAGACGCGTTCCCGCTTTAGAGACGCGTCTCCGGTTTCGATCAAACCATGTACTGCGGTTGGTCTTTGGGTTGTTCGCCGAACCACCCTTTTCGTTGCAACCACTTCGTCACTCGATGCGGTGGTTTAACAACAATCGCGGTGGCTGCGGTAATGAAAAAGATCCCAATCAATGCCAACACTCGGCGCGGGTCGATGATTGTGAACACGGTTCCTTGCCCGACTTCCACTTTGGTTGTCGAAGCGATTGGTAGTCCGTATTGGTTTGCCAAAGCGACTACGTTGATCATGTTGATGACCGGTACACCTGATGCCAGAAACCTGGTGGCGACACAGTCGACCGCTTCGGGTGAGCTGGCTTTCTTTTGGATCGTTGCCAATTGCTTGGGAGTGATCAGCCCTTCGCCGATGCTGTCGTTTCCTTCGGTGCCGCCGACCGATGCGTCGCCGCCACCGACATTGATGTACGCGGCGTAAGTTTCGTCTTCAGCGGCCTTTGAGTAGGCAACCATCCGTCGTTCAATCGCGTCGATGTCGTCGATGCTGTCCATCAACGGGACACCGCTTCGCTGGATCGCGGCGTCCAAGATCGCTCGTGTGTCATCGCTCATTCCGGCGGCACGGTCACGGAAACCACCACGCGAAATTTCGAGACTGCGATAGGCCAGAATGGAATTGTCGGCCAGCAGTTTCTCCATGTCCGGCCACATCATGTCAGCCGAGTTCGCGCCAAATTGGCTGGACGCTGCACTGCTGATGATGGTCGGGCGTGCGCCCAATGATTCGGCGGCACTGTAGACCGCGATGTTCAGCGCCGGAAACGATCCGGTGCAACCGATGGCAATTCGGTCGCCGGGCCGAACGCCCGCATCGACCAGCAAACGCATGGCGACGGCAGCGAAGTTTGGATTGATCGAGGTTTGCTTAGCGGCCAAGTGACCAGGCAATGTTGTCACGGCGGACATCGATGGACCGACCATACCGGTGTCGGCGGGGTCTTGCGCATCCAGCAACGGATGGCCGAGTTCCAATCGCTTGGCGTGAATCGCATCGAACGCGGTGTTGGCACGTTCGGATGCTTCCAGCATGCGGTCCTTCAAATCAGGGATGCCGTACAAACCCGCGACCATCGTGCTCCATCCAGCCATTTGATGTGGCATGGCACGAAGCGTCAGCACCGTGACCACCGAAAGGGCGGCCAGGAACAACAGTGAACCCGAAGAGATCTTCTGGGGACGGTAATACAGTTTCTTCATACCAGCGTTTCCACACCTGCGGTCACCAAGACCAAGTAAACCAAAGATGTCGCAATCACGAGCGGCGAGAGTGTTTGCACCACGCCACTGCGCGCAATCCAGAGAGCGACCAACCCTGGAATCACAAAACCGATGACCGTTGTTCCGGCCATCATCATCGAGGCGGCGGAGGTGCTGCCTTCCACGGCAACGCCCACGGGCATCGAAGGGAACGTGAGTTCCACCATCGACCGCAGCACTGCCGCGATCGCGAAACCAACCACCATCGTCAACACGACTCGTCGGCGACCGAACAAGATCGCCCAACGATCGATTTGGTAAACGACCCACGCCGTCACCAAAGCGGCGACGATCGTGGCGATGATCGTCGCCGGTTGATCGAATGCCAGTGCCAAGTAACCCGGGACGATCATCCCGCCGACGCTCAGCCCAAATGCTTCGGTGAAAATCAAACTGACGACCAGACCAATGCCGATCGACAAAGCGAGCCATTCCATCTCAAACCATCTCCAAGACTCGTGCCGGACGTGTCACAGGCGTGCGGAAACGTTCCCACCCCTGGTCCTGTCCGAAGTGATCGGCCAACGCCATGCCCGGGCCGGCGACGTTGCCGATTCCCATCAGCATCATGCCCGATGATTCCATTTCTTCCGCTCGCTCGGCGACCGCGGTGCCACTTTGGAAGTGTGGTCGTGGTGCGGTTGCCACGCGTTGTTCGCGGCGGAACGATTCCAACACCGACTCGACCAATTCGGGACCGGACGAATTTCCTAAGCAGAGAACTTTGTCGGGATGGATCCCGCGTTTCAGCAATCGACGAAGGAAAATGTCGGTGCCTGATCCGATGATCACATAGCGATCCGCGGGGGCCCAGGTTGCAACAGCTTCGGCCATCGTGGTCGAGCGATCGGCGCGGTCGACACGACAATTCATCACCAGCACACGTTGCGTGACACCGGGGAAGTAGTTGTAGGCCGCGTCCCAAATTCGCGTGGTTGACTCAGGGTCATTGGCCGCGAACGCGTTGACGAAGTGCCACGAGTTGCCGTGAACTTCTTGAACGTGAACACGCATCGCACCGGGGTCGGGTTGAGCTTCCCACATGCCCTGCAACGCCACGTCCCGAGCCACTCCCATCGACTGACATACTTTCAACGCAAGCGCAACGTTCTCGGCGTGTTCGAGGTAACTGAACTGAGCCAATTCGTCTTGAGTGATGTCGTTTGCATCGTCGGCGGTGGTGACCACCAATTGGCTGCCGCGGTCATCGCAGGCTTCTTTCATCACAGACAAACTGTCGTCGCGGTCTTCGGCGGTGAACATGTTGCCGGCGATTGGCGTGGTCGCAGACAAAGCCCGAGCGACGTCCAAGCGAGTTGGTCCCATCACGTCCAAGTGGTCGGCGCGAGCGTTGGTGATGACTCCGTGAGTTGATCGAACCAACTTCAATTCACAAACCGATTGCAACAAAGGTTGCAAAGCCATGCACTCGATCACGAGTGCATCCGCATTGTGTCCGACGGCAGTTTGAACGATTCGTTTTTGTTCAATGACGTTGGCTCGGTCCGGTCGAAAGATCGGAAGCTCTTTCCCATCGGGAAGGATCATGCGAGCCAATGTGCCCGTGGTTTTGGCACAAGTCCGGATGCCACCGGAACGTAAACCCGCGGCGATCAGACGAGTCACTGAGGACTTGCCACGCGTTCCGTTAACATGGATCCGGAATGGGATTTTGAGAAGTTGACGACGGTACCAGTACGCTTCGACCATAGCCGCAGCGCACACGGAGGCGGCGAATGCCACCAATGCAAGCGTGCCGTTCACGAACGGATCTTTCGATGGAGTTGGGGATGGGACGCAAACTAACTCAGGCCGGAATCGACCATCAGAAAAGTCAGTGCGCTAACGTCAAAACTGGCAAGGCGGTGAAGTGCCTGCTGGGTTCCCTGAAGATGGGGAGTAACATCCGATGCTGAAGAAAAGGCCAAGAGCCGGAGTCAGCGATCTCCGTTTGGTTCTTGGGTGTGGCGAGAATTATTATTTTCGCGCGGCCCGAGTAAAGAGCATTCCCGGGAAATTCTCTTAGAATCCTCTAAGGGCGTAACGGACGCCTAAGCATGGCTTCTAAATGAGCGGCCGTGTCCGCAGAAAAGAATTTTTGAGACGCCGATTGATGGTCACTACGCTCAAGTGTCTCGTTCGCAAAGCGGCCCCTCAATCCTTGTGAAGAAACCTTCGTACAGGCCATGCATGGCGGGCTTGAAATCCCCTGGTTTCTAAGCGTTCAGGCTGGTCGGCGGGCAGTCGTCGCGAACCGACCAGGTTGGCTTGTAAGCGACCAGCGAAACTTGCCTGATGTTGGCCGGCTGCGTAATCAATCGACCGCAAGGCTGATCCGGTGATGCCGTCGATCCGCGTCCTGCCCGATCGCTTGTTGCGGCAAAGGCAAACATCCCGCGGGGGACAGAGGTCTGCCGTATTTCAGTTACCGCTTTTCAACAGATTTCCACAAAGCCTACTTCTCCCGAAACGAAGTGAGGTCGTGCAGTTATTTGATGCCGCTTTTCGGCAGATTTACACACGGCGTACCTCTCCCGAAACGAAGTTTGGGGAGAGGTCAAGCGACGCCGTTCAGGCGTAAGCGAGGGTGCGGGCCGGGCATGGGAAGTCGCGAAACGATCGACCTCAGCCGATCGTTGTTCGTTTTAAAATACCAGGCGGCATTGTTCACACGCCGGTGTTTTCCGGCTCACTCGGTTTCGCTGATCGGCGTTTCTTTCTTGCCATCACGAATGAAAGGCTCGCGGGTTTGTTCGCCGGTGGCGGGTTGGAATTCACGCACCCAGATGTTGCGGAACCGCACCGGGTTGCCGTGATCTTGGATCGTGATTGGACCCGTGGGGCTGTGAGCTTCGTACTTCGGTGGCCGGTTGTACGGCGTGTCGCCTTTCAGCTCGAAGTGGTTCAAAATCAGCACCCCGTTGTGAACGGCGGTGATCGCGGCGGGGCTTTCCAGATCGCCTGATTCGCTGAACCGAGGTGCGGTCCAGTAGATGTCGTAGGTATTCCACTCGCCCGGCGGACGCATTGCGTTGGCGGCCGGCGGCGTTTGCTTGTAGATCGCTCCCGCCTGCCCGTCGTGATAGGTTTCGTTTTCGTAGGAATCGAGCACCTGGATTTCATAGCGGCCCATCAAGAAAATCCCGCTGTTGCCACGACCTTGCCCGTTGCCTTTGGCGGGGGTAGGAGCCGACCATTCCACGTGGACTTGGCAATCACCAAATTCTTCCTTGCTGGTGATGGCACCCTTTCCTGCGATCAAGTCATCGCCTTCGGTCGTCCAATTGGAGATGTTCTTCCAGTTCTTCACATCTTCGCTCGAGCCGAACAACACGATCGCGTCCGATGGCGGGTCCGCTGCGGTCTCACCCGGGGTGACGATCGGCGGAGCTTGCCAGGTGATCCCATTGAGGTATTCCTCGCCAAAAGTGGAGGAGCAAAGGGCGGGGGCGGTCAGTGTCGCGAGCGAAAGGGCGACGGAGGCGAGACATCGGCGGTGAAGCATGGCGTTGGATTCGGAGAGGTAGGAAGCGGGGAATTTGGTCGCTCATTCTAGCCGAATCGTTTTTGTCCGGTTCGGAATTTCAAACACGGATTTGGCGAGCGAATCGAAGACGCCCCGATCGGGCGGAGCATTGCGGTCAGAGGATGGTCGTTGGGCCTGCGTTTAGCGGCACCCGAACCGGTCCGCTGCCCGAATAAGTCGCACGGTCGTTTCAATGGTTTCGGTGAGCGAAATCAATCGCCGGGCGGCCGCAAAGATCGCCTGAACCCGTCTTGCGGGATCGAGACGCCTCCGACATAATTCGCGTCTCGATGGAGCCAGGCACGTCTTCCTAGCGAAGGCACTCCCCCCGCGAAACTATCTTCGCGAGGTCGCCAGCGGGTTCATCGACATTTTCAGAAGAAGCCGAAGTGGCGGAATTGGCAGACGCGCTGGATTCAAAATCCAGTTGGAGCAATCCAGTGAGGGTTCGAGTCCCTCCTTCGGTACTTCTTCGAACATCGCCCGGACCAAATGGCCCGGGCTTTTTTTATGCGACGAACGATCTTCAGATGAGGCTGTTTCCCGACGAAGTCGAGTTCCCGCATTCTCTGCATTCGTCGGCTCGCCCGAATTCACGCTGTCCCATAGCACCAGCAAGACAACGTGTCTTCCGTCTCTCCGAGGAGGAGAGTCAGGTCTTTGCAAATAAGTCTTTGCGAAAGCGAATCGCAACCACCGTCATTTGACAGTTCATGCGAACGGCTGAAAGGAGGGATTGAAAGCCAATTCAATCAACCCCGCTCTTTGCTGGGCTGGTCGTATCAGAGGTTTTGGCTGAGGGACTTCATGATCGAACGGGCTCGACTGTTTCGCCCATTCAGCAGGGAAGGAGGCAGCGAGTTCGTGTTGAATGTGGTGTAACCTTCGATCAGCTTCGGGTCCAACTTATCGAATAGGCGGAAGGCCATCGACCAATCTTCGAAGTTTCGTGCTTCGATTCGATCGTGGTACATCACGTCAACGCAGGTGTGGCGTTGGTCGTTCGAGATGGTTTGCATCAAGCTTTCGATGACATCTTGCTCGCCTTCTAGTAATTGCATGAATTCGCGAGTTTTTCCGCTGTGCAATAGAATGCCGGTTACGTTCAGTCGAGCGTTTTGTTCCCGAGATTGCTCGAGCAAACTGTCGAGCTCGTCGACCGACATCGCTCGGGTTGCCACACTGCAATACACCAGTTCAGTTAACATGGTCTTCTCTTTGGCTCGGCGTCGTCGGGCTGGTCCGGTCGACCAGCATCGGTTGGCAAAGTATTAGACAGCAGCAAAGTTTTGGACAGCAGCAAAATTGGCGATTCCGCATGGGGGTCACTCTGCGTCTCGCAGAGCGTTGGCTTCATGAAGTTCCCAGTCTTTTAAACGTTCTTCCGACCGGGCGCTTTCCAGGTCGTGAAGGTCTAACGAAGTTGGCAACTTACTCGGTGGCAAAGCCGATACCGACATCGCTTGTTCGAGTGGATCCAGCCCGAGTGCAATTTGCATTTGAGCAAGCGCCGCAAACCAGTTTTGTTGAGCCTCGATCAATTTGATCTCCGTCTCGTTGGCTTTGGTTTCCAACAAGTTTAGATAGATCAAATCGATTTTTCCGCGTTCAAAGGCGAAACGGTATCGATCGAGTGTGTCGATGCTAGCGCGCAACGACGCTTCGGATTGCTCGACGATCTGACCGGCCAGTGTCAATGCGTTGTAGGCGGTTTGCAATTCGACGCCGATTTTGTCACGCACCAGTCGTAGTTTCTGGTTTGTCTGTGCGATCTTAGCCGTTGTCGATTGGATTTTACCGCGAGCTTTGCGACGTTGGATGGGGACCTCGCTGGTGAAACCGATCACCAGTTCGAACTCACCCTTGTCGTCAGACTTGGTCGCTGGTTCACCCATGTCTTGCGAGGCTTCGGCGATGAAGTCGAATCGGGGAAGCATCTCATTGCACGCGAGTTGCCGATCGAGCTGGATGCCGCGAATTTGATACTGCAGAATCTGTGGTTCGGGACGTCGTGAAAGGGCGGCGGCGAGGTCCGATTGGTAGTCACCGGGCGGTGGTGGTTGGATCGCGGGGAACTTTTGGGGAATCCATTGATCGTCGGGAACCATCGGTTGCCCACCATCATCGCGAAGGAACAGCCCCAGCTTGAATGCGGTTTCGCGATACTTGCGTTCCGTTTCCAGAACCTTGGTCGACCGTTCGGCGATAAGTTGTTGGTTCAGGATCAGATCAATCTCGGCAAACTTGCCCGCGTCGACACCGGCTTCGTATTGCTTGCCACGTTCTTCTGCCAACTTCAGCAGTTCGCGTTGAGCCTGCAGAGACGAGCCGGCGGCCACCCATTGCCAGTAGTTTGTCGTGGCGTCGAGGGAGATCTGCAACAACGTTTGCTGAATTGTCGGTCCGACGGCTTGTCGTGCCAGTGATGCTTGGAAGACGGCCACGCGTTGTGGGTCGATCGCGCGTCCCTGCAACAGAGGTTGGATGATGGAGGCTTTGAATTCGCCGGCGTCATCGGTTTGGCGTTCTTTGTACCAAGGTTGATAGAAGCCACGGCCGACACGATAGCCGGCTTCGACGTAGCCGCCCCACCAAGTCTGGCGAGCGAGTTTCAAACCGTTGCGATAGTTCTCGTAGTACCCGGTAGGTTCGGACAAAGAGTACGCGTTGAACTTGACGTCATAGGCACCGCGAGCGGACATCAGTTCGCCGTTGGCCAATCCGGCTTGCTGGCGAGCCTGGATGATTTCGGGATAAGACCGATAAACGCTGGCGATGACGTCGGCCAGAACCAGCGTGTCCTCTTCGTTTTCCGCGGTGTCCACAGCTGATGTTTCTTCACCGGTTTGGACAACCGATTCGGGAAGCTCTTCTACAGCGGTTTTCGCAAGCGGATCAGCGTCTTCGTCTTGCGCGACTGTGAGGAACTGTTTGAACGACAACGCATCGGATTCGATCATCGCTGGTGCGGATGGTTCGTCCGCGTGGACCGGGTTGGTCGTTATCAATTGCGACGGAGCCAACATCGCAATCAATGCGACGGCGAACCGTTGGCGGCGCGAGAGAGAACTCGACTTGGCCACCGTATCGAACGATTCGTTGTTAATCTTTGCGGCTTGGCCGGAGTTTGCCGCACAGGCAAAGTTTAAGCCTTTGGCAGTTTGACCTTGGACGCTTTCTCTTTTGACTTTTCGGGTTCCTGGTCGGCGACGACCGGCGGGAATCCATTTAGTTGACGCCATATCTCTCGGCCCAGCGGTACACGGTTCAAAAGCACCCATCCATTTGCGCGGACGCCTTGTCTGAGATATCGGTCATCAGGCCAACCATTCTCCCGATCAAAATGATTGTCCGGGGTCACCAGAACCCGAAAATTTCCTTTGCCGTCGTCGGTCGGGAAGACTCGGTTGACTTTGCCGCCAAAAGTGCCGACGGCGACAGATGGCCAGCCGACGAACTGAACGGCGGGCCAACCCTCAAATTGCAGGCGAACCGGGTCACCTTCGTGGATCAAGGGCATGTCATTGCCGCTGACTCTCATCTCGACGGCCAAATCGTCCGTGTCCGGAACAATCACAAAAAGCTGGTCGCCTTCTTTGATCGTGTCGCTGCCTTCCACGCCGTACCATTCTTGGATGCGGCCCGATCGTGGGGCACGAATTTCCAATCGATCCAGTTCGCCGCGTTTGTTCCGCAAGTCCAGGATTTCTTTCTCGATTGTGTTGATCTTCTGCATCGCGTCGAGCACCTTTTGCTCTGCGTCTCGATTCTTGATCGCGATGTCCTGCAATTTCGCTTCGATTTCTTCTTCTTTGGAGATCAACGAAGCGGACAATTCGTGGACCGCGTTCTGTGCTTTCTGGACCTTTGCGATTTGAGATTCGACCGCTTGCTGCTTGCTGAACAATTCCTCACGAGACACCAAGCCTCTTTGAGACACTTCTTCCGCGATTCTTAATTGATTGCGTTTGTCCTGCAATTCCGCTTCCATCGCGGTGACTTCGTTTTTGGCTTGTTCCCACTTTTGTTTGGCCGCCTCCAAATCTTGTTTCAGAGATTCGGTCAGGCTCTTTCCTCCGTTCTCTTGCAACGCGACGGCTTGCTTGGCGACTTCCAGACCGGAGAGCGCGGCGGCCTCTTTCGATTCCATCGCGATGATTTGAGTGTCGATTTGAGAAACGCCATCCACTGAGAAAGGTGACAAACGCAACAACAATTCATCTTGTTCGACGGAGCTGCCTTCACGCAGTCCCGGTTTCACATATTCGACAACACCCTTGGATGGACTGCGGACCGGTTGCGGACGTTGTTGCGGGTCGATGGCAACGACCGTGCCGATGCCTCGAGCCGTTTGTTGCCAAGGCACGAACACCATCGCAATGATCGAAAGCGTGAGTCCGACGAAGGTCAGCTTGCCGACGAAGCGGATCCAGTTGCCCGTTCGGACCAATTGCATCGATGCGAAGTCGTCGGATGAATGAAGACT
>NZ_ANMO01000164.1 GCF_000338295.1 Rhodopirellula europaea 6C | reverse complement strand
TGGAGCTCTGGCTCGCGGGGGAAGAACATTGCGGCGCTGGCAGCGATCGCTCCGAGGGCGGCGCCGGAGAGGTGGGATTCGACCAGCGGTGCAAAACCTTCGGCGTTGACGAAGAGGATCTCGCCGGTGGTGAATTCGTAGCCAAGCTTGGCGAGGAGCAAGATTCCGGCGGCAGCCCAGAAACATGTGAACGTGCGGTCTCGGTCGGCGACAGATTGTCGGATTTGGTTGGCGAGGAACCAAACAAACAATCCCGTGTCGATGCCGCTCAGGCCTCGGTAGGTGGTAACGTCTTGGCACAAGAACAGGATGGTCGCGGAGATACCAACTGACATCGCAGTCAGCGCGATGGGATAGAAACGTGGATTCTGTCGTTCGCAAGCAGCACTCAAGACCGCGAACATCAGCAAGTCCCAAAACAGATGACCGCCGCCAAAGTGGGTGAGGTGACCGGACAGAAGACGCCACCATTGTCCGGATTCGACGGAGGCAAAGTCCAATTGCAAACCAGCGGTCAGGCTGGGGAAGGCGAACGCCGCGAGGGCGATGGCTGACACCAGCAGCGTCACAGGGATCCGCCGGAGCCAGCCGCTTCCCAGGCGGCACATCGATTGGATCGATGTGCCATTGGTCTTGGGAAGCGTTGCGAGCAGTGATTCGCTGGCACTCATCGGACCACATCCTGGTTGTTGCGTCGCGACTTGCGTCGACGCATCATTGCCGCGGCCGCACCGCCGAGCGAAACGATCCCGGTGATCGGGCCAATCGGTCCGCCGCCTCCTCCACCGCCGCCCCCGTAGTTGCCGCCGCTCGATCGAGGAGCCGGCGAGGGGGTGGAGGCGGGTGCCGGTGTTGAGACTGTTGCCGGGGCAGCGGCGGCCGGCAAAGCGGGTGTGGAGTTCGTGGATACCTGGTGTTGAGGTGCAGGTTTCGCCGCGGCGACCGATCGGCCGGCTGCTTCTTGGGTCATGCCTTCCGGTGTCATGACTGGAACCGATTCGGTGATCAATTGTCCTTGCGGTGCTTCGGAAAGTTCTTTCTCAACGGCGATGAACGACGTGTACTGAGTCATCAGTTGATGCTTCAGTCCCAACTCGGTGATCTCAGCGCGGCCCGCTGGTGTTTCGGCACCGACGTCACGGTTCCAAATTTGTCGAATTCGTTGGCGAGCCCAAACGGGACCGATTGAGTCGTGCTCGGCTTCTTGTTCAGGAAGTTCCAGTTCCATTCCCATCTGAACAGGTTGGCCAGACACGTTGCCCTTCAGCGTGATTGTGCCGATTGCTGGTGTATCGTAGCGGCCCAATACGATCAGCGGTTTGCCCGCGTACAGATCGGGAAGCCGCGAAGGCACTTGGTCTTTGACAACCAATCCTCCCCAGTCGATTTGCAGGTCAGTCATGTAAGGTTGACTGGGTAGTTCATGGAACCGGCGAGCGATCTCGGGTGAGTTGTCTTGGTTGGTGACTTGCATCGAAAACCCGCGTCCCAGCTCCGCGGCGCGGCTGATCAAGTAGTCGTTCGGTGCGGCTCCGAATGCGACGGGGAACACGCGAGCGTCTTGGAATTCTGGTTGTCGCAGGTAGCGAAGGATCGAGTGGTCATTGCCGACCAGTGCGTCGGTCATCAGGACCATGTAGCGTGGGCGGGCTGATTCGTCTGCCTCGCCGCCGAGTGCCAACTTGAGTGCGGGCAGCAGGTTGGTTCCTCCGCTCGCACGCAAGCTGCGAACGAATTGTTTGGCGGATTGGATGTTGGCGTCCGTCGCTGAGACGGCATCGGGTTGGAATGCGGTTGAACGGTTGCTGAACGCAATGACTCGGAATTCATCGTTGGGGTTCAAGTGATCCAGCACATGGTCAGCGAACAAACGCAGTTGGCTGATCGCGGGCCCGTTCATCGATCCGCTGGTGTCCAGTACCAGGATCAGTTCGCGAGGTGTGATTTCGGTTGGCTCGATCGACCACTTGGGTTGCAACGCCAACATCACGTAACCGTCTTCTGCCTCGGATTCGCGATGGGTCAACGAAGCCAGAGTGCTGTCGTTTCCGGCCAAGCGATATTCGACAATGAAGTCCTTGTCGGCGATCGTGGATTGGTTCTTCAGCGTGATAGCCGCGTGGGTTTCCGAGGTTTGCTGAATGTCCAGCTCATGAGTGACCGGCACGATTTGCTGGATCGGCATCGCCGCGTCGATCTTGACTGAGACGAACACGTCGTTGCCGTTTCGCATGCCTTCGGGAAGGGAATCGGGCGTGATCCGCGACGCGTCGGGGACTTGGTCTGTGTCGGCCGCCCAGCCGCGTCCCACGTTCGGACGAGTCACCGGGGTTCCTGGGATGTAACGGGGACCGACGACCATCGGGAATCGGAAGACGTAGCGATCTTCGTCGATCTCCAGCGGGTGCACGTATTCGATGTGAACGGTCACCTCGCTGTTCGCTGGGATGTTGGCGACGGATTGAGAGAACACGTTGGCACGTTCTTGTTCCAACAGGGCGGCTTTGCGGCCTTCGTTGCGAGCTTGTTCGTATTCTTGGCGGGCTTCCTCTTTGCGTTTGACTTCGCCGACGATCACACGTTCGCCGATTTGAAACGAGAAAGCGTCGACGGCACAGTCCTCGGGCAGCGGGAACACATACAACGCTTCCAAGCGATCAGGATGTGGATTCTGGAACACCTGAGAAACGCGAACTCGGGCGAGGACTCCGGAGATCTCTGTTTCCACTCGAGTCTCTTTGAGCGTGAAGCTGGGACTGGGTGCCGGGAGCTTGGTTTTGAGACGCTCGAAATCGTCTTCGCCGATTCGCATTTGCCCCTGAGTGACGGGAGTTCCGCCGAGCACGGTGTATCCGGCCTGTGCGACGGCGGAAAAAACGAAGGCGGAGGCCAGAACGACGATGGGCGTGATCAAAGGCAATCGCATTGATTGCGTCCGATGGCCGGGGGATTGAGCGTTCACGAGACGAGGTGCTCCAGGATTGAGAATCGAAGTGACTCTCTAGCAAGAACCCGTTGTTGGGGTGGGGAGCGCGAAATCGTGAAACTTCTCGTTTTCAGTGCTACTGAACGCTCGGAGCGTCTCGCGTCGACTGAGCGGCGGTCATTGCGGGCCTCGTTTTCTGCGATACCTTTGAGGAATCATGAATGATCCCCAGCCCAATCCACCTGAGCCCGATAGTGCGTCCGAGTCCGATCGTGCGTCTCAGTCCAGCAGCACGCCGCTCAGTGATTCACAGCCGAAGAAATCCCAGCCCAACAATCCGTTGCACGGCGTCACGCTGAAAGCGATGGTGGAATACCTGGTCGACGAGTATGGCTGGGGCCGGTTGGGGGAACGCATTCGCATCGACTGTTTCAATTACGACCCGAGCATCAACAGCAGTTTGAAGTTCCTTCGCAAAACGGATTGGGCTCGTGCCAAGGTGGAGCGTCTGTACCTGGACTCGATCAGCTACGACGAGCGGAAGGGAAAGCGACCGCCTGAGGCAACGGAGACTCCTGCGAAACCGGGCAGCGTTTGGGACCAAGCTCGACGTCGCGATTCGAACGAAGACTGATTGCTCAGTCCCGAGTGTTGCCCGTTCGCTGCGGACGATCGATCGTTCAATTTTGGTCGGGTTTTAGTTTTCCCACTTGAACCGCCGCGCCCATGTTGGCGATGCCCGGGCCAAAGTAGGACTTTCCAAATGGCAAGATCATCGGTTCTTCCCACGGACGGCATGGCACCATGGCAGCGATCTCGTGGAGTCGGTGCAGGATGTCAGTCGGCAAGGGACCTTTGGCGGCGGCCTTGACGCTGGTTTCCAAATGATCGGCTGTCTTGCAACCGATCGGAATGGTTGAGATCGCCGGGTTCGACAACACGAAGCGAAGACACATCTCGAACGCGGGCATTGCCGCTTGGTCGAGAAGTTCGTAGTAAGCGAGCAATTGTTGTTGACGAGCTTCGGCCAACCAAATTGGTTTCGCGAGGACTTCGGTGTCAGCACGGCGGGTCAAGAAGCCTTGCCCGTATGCCGACCCCAGAACGATGCCCATGTCATTTTCGACAGCGGCGGGGATCACCGATTCGGCTGCTTCACGGAACAGCACGTTGTAGTTGAACGCGGTCAACACGACGTCGAACCGATTGCTCTTGACCAACGATGACAACTCGGTGACAGTGGTGCCCGCCAAACCGGTGTAGCGAATTTTCCCAGCGGCTTTCAGTTCGTCCATCAGGTCCAATGCCGGACCTTCCAATGGTTCGTAGCTGGACCACCAAGGATACTGTTGCGGTCGGTCGGGTTCGTGCACCATCAAGATGTCGATGTGATCGCGACCGAGAAGTCGAAGGCTTTCGTCCACCGAATGACGCAGTCCGTTGATGTCCTGAGGATCGAACGGCTTAGGTCGACCGCCGAGTTTGGTGGTCACTATCAGCGGCGCATCGATTCCCGCAATCGCCTCGCCCACGGTTGCTTCGCTGTCTGCATAAGCAGGTGCTGTATCGAGAGCGTTGACACCCAGGTCGATCGCTCGTTGCATGATGCGTTTGGATTCAGCCACACCACCTGCGAGAGAAGAGGTGTAGAGTCCGCCGATTGAAAGGACGCTGGTTTGAAGGTCGGTTCGACCGAGTCGTCGAGTTTCCATGATTGGATGCGTTGAGAGTTTGGATTGGACGTTGCCGAATGCTTCCGCATTGGAAGGTTCTGTCGCGATGGTCAGTGGATGTTGGCAGGTTGTCGTTGACGGAAAGCTTGGGTGTCGGTTGTGCCCTGCAAGCACGATCCGCTCTCACGAAGAACGGATTTCAGTGGAATGGATCGCGAGTGAGCTCATGACTTCGCTCGGTTGCGGACGAGTCTTGCGATGGCTAATTCTTCATTGGTGCCGACCACTAGGGTGCGAACACGAGCGTTCGGTGCTGAGATGTCGGCGAGATCGTCGCAGCAGGTTCGATTCTTTTCTTGGGACAAGGAGATTCCAAAGTGCTGGAGTGATTCGCAAACCAGATGGCGAATTTCAGATGAATGTTGCCCAACGCCGGCGGTGAAGACCAACGCATCCAAGCCGCCCAGGATGGCGATGTAGCTGCCGATCGTCTTGATGATTCGGCGAACATAAATGTCAATCGCAAGCGTCGCGGATGAGTCGCCAGACTGCCGGCGTTCCAGCACCGTCCGCATGTCTTGATCGCCGCACAGCCCGAGCAGACCGCTCTTTCGATTCAGCGAATTTCGGACCTCGCTCGGTTCGAGCCCAGCGTGTTCGGTCATGTGCAGCACGATGGCTGGATCCAAGTCGCCCGATCGCGTTGCCATCACCAGACCTTCCAGTGGTGTCATTCCCATGGAGGTGTCGACGGCACGACCGCCAACCGATGCAGTTGCACTGGCACCGCCGCCGAGATGCAACGAAATGATGCGGGACGTCTCGTCACCATCGATGAACTGGATCGCTTTTTGAGTGACGTACTGATGAGACGTTCCGTGAAAACCGTAACGACGGACGGCGTGTTTCTGATACCAGTCTTCCGGGACGGCGTAGCGAAAAGCGGCAGGAGAAAGTGTTAAAAAATAGGACGTGTCAAAGACCAAAATTTGGGGCGTTTCAATTTCGACCAAACCCTCCACTACCGAACGGGCGGCAGGGTTGTGTAGAGGAGCCAGTGTGTCAAGTGTGCGAAGACGTTCCAAGACATCCGGTGTGACAAGTGCGGGTTCCAGAAACAGGTCGCCACCTTGCACGATCCGGTGCCCAATTACACACACGTTGTTAAGACCAACTTCACTGATAGCAATCTTAGCGGCCGCAATGTGGTCGATTGCATCTCCGCCCGGTTGTCCAATTCGGTCGACTAATCCCGCTGTGGTGATCTCTTCGGTTTCCGCGTCAATGCACGCGTACTTCAGCGTTGTGCTGCCGACGTTGAAGACCAGGATATTCATGAGGTCACCGTTTGTGCTTGGATGGCGGTGATCGCGACGGTGTTGACGATGTCGGTCACGGTGCATCCTCGTGACAGATCGTTGACCGGCTTGTTCAATCCTTGTAGGACGGGACCAATTGCAAGGGCACCTGCAGATCGTTGGACCGCTTTGTAAAGATTGTTGCCAGTGTTCAGGTCGGGGAACACCAATACGGTGGCTTGTCCCGCGACGGGGTTTCCGGGCATCTTCGTCGCGGCAACGTCAGGGTCAATTGCCGCGTCGTATTGCAGTGGTCCTTCGACCAACAGGTCTGGTCTTCGTTCACGAACCATGGCCGTTGCCTTGCGCACTTTGTCAACGTCTTCTCCGTGACCACTTTCACCGGTTGAATAAGACAGCATGGCAACTCGTGGTTCGATGCCAAACTGGCTGGCCGTTTCTGCACTACTAATTGCGATTTCAGTCAGTTGTTCGGCTGTCGGATTGGGGATCACGGCGCAATCACCGTACACGAGCACTCCATTCTTCAAACACATCAGAAACACACTGCTGACCACGTTCACATCGGGCCGTGTTCGAATGAATTCAAACGCGGGACGGATCGTGTTGGCGGTGGTATGAATCGCACCGGAAACCAAACCGCCCGCCAAGCCGCGATGTACCAGCATCGTTCCGAAGTAGGTGACATCGATCATTCGGTCGTGGGCGATGTCGGTTGTGACGCCTTTGTGCTTTCGGAGTTGGTAGTATTCACTAGCGAACGAATCCCTGAGTGGACTTGTCGCGGGATCAATGATCTCGAGTCCGTCGTTGGGGAGCATGACACCAGCCCGTGCTGCCGCGGCGGCAATCAGATTGGGATCGCCGAGCAGAATCACGTCGGTCACATCGCGTCGTCGCAACACGTCGACGGCTTGCAGGATCCGCGGTTCCGTCGCTTCAGGCAATACGATTTTGACGCGTTGCTGTCTCGCTCGTTGGATCAGCGAGTGTTCAAACAGCATTGGCGTGATTCGAGGAACGACGGGAGCTTGCAGTTGATCGGCAAGTGAGTCCGTGTCGACATGACGTTCGAAGACTCCGATCGCAGATTCAATTTTTCGCGGCGAGTGATCTCCGATCTCGGCGCGAACATCAGCGGCCTTGGAGGCGACCGTGTAAGTATCTTCGATGGCGACCAAAATTGGTAAAGCGTTGGCGTTTTCTACCAAACGACGGATGGAGGGCGGCGGCAGGATTCCACCGGTTAGCACGACGGCCGCCGGCGAAGGTCCATCGGGTTGGGAACAGGCCAACACGCAGCCGACCAGGATGTCGCTGCGGTCACCGGGTGTCATCACAAGGGCTGCGTTGGAAAGTCTTTCCAGAAATCCGGGCAGTTGCATCGCCGCGACTTTGCGAACCGCGACTTCTCGATCGAGCGAAGACTCATCGCCGGAGACCAGTTTGGCACCGATGCCGAGCTGAATTTCGCGAACGGTTGGTTGGCGAAGAAGCGGTTCTTCGGGAAGGAAGTACAGAGGTGCTTTGGAGTCCAATTTGGATGTCTTGATTGCCGCGTTCAATGCGGTCGATTGATCGTCGGGGACTTGGTTGATGATTGTCGCGATCAGTTGAGCACCTCGGTCGACGAAACTTTCGTTTCCAATCAGCACCGATTGAACGCACTCATCGACCGAGCGATTTCCCATCGCGTAAACGGACAGAACACGGGAACCGATGTTGGCGGCGATGTCCGCGTTCAATTCGAATTCGAGTTCGGGTGCCAGGCCTTGGTAACTGGTGCCTTCAACGACAACAAAGTCGGCTTTCGCTTCGAGTGACTTGAATCGTTGTTGAATGAGCTGGATGAGATTGCTGTACCGGTCATCCGCCAGCATTTGCCTAGCTTGTGCTCGTGTGACACCGAACATCTCATCGGCAGGAGTGACAATCCCGTATCTGGATCGCATCATGCGGATGCTTTGGTCCTCGTCAGGTCCGACACGAACGACCGGGCGAAAGAAAGCCACACGTCCGAATCGCCGAGCGGCCAGTTCCATCATGCCCAAAGCGACCATGCGTTTGCCGGTCGCGTTGCCATTTGTGCCGATGTAGATGCTTCGTTGAATCACAGGTCTACCGTGCCGCAGTTTGAGTCGCCCATCCGAATCACGAAGTCGTCAACGTAGACGCCCCCGCAGACCGCGGCAACTGCGGCAAAAGCGACCTTTGTCGGACAGTCTAATTTCGGATTCCGATGAGAACCGGATCATGATCCGAACTGCGATAGGGATCGGCATGAAAGAGTTCGGCAGGGTTGTACTCTCGGTTGTAGTCCAAAGATCGCGGCTCATCAGCGTTGATGTGCCATGTTGCGACGCCGGAAACGTTGTTCGCCAATGCCTCGGTGGCGAAGGCATGGTCGAGGCTGCCGGACTGCCCGTAATAGACGTACGAATAGGGAGTCTTCTCATTGCCGGTGGG
>NZ_ANMO01000163.1 GCF_000338295.1 Rhodopirellula europaea 6C | reverse complement strand
GTTTGCCCACGTTTTGATCGATGTTGGTGATCATCGCGGATATCCGAGCCAGCTTGTCAAACTCGGCGCTGCGCTTTTTGGCGGGAAGATCGTTCACCAAAATCGGCGAGAAATCGACTTGGCTGTATTCCTCATAGAGTTCGTTTGGTACATCGTCGAACGGTCCGTGAGGGGCATTGGTGGCGATGTAGCTGAAGAACGGTTTTCCCGATTCGGTTTGTTTGTGAGCAAAATCAATTGCCGCGTCAAAGAAGATGTCGGTGCAGTAACCTTCCATGGCCACTTCGTCACCGTTGTGAAAAAGTGTCGGGTCGGTGTACTTTCCTTCGGCACCAATCGGATCCGATGGCTGACCGATGCCGCCACCCCGGTGAATCAGGCTCTCGTCGAACCCTTGGTCCATCGGCCGCATGGGATAGTTGTCACCCAGGTGCCATTTGCCAAAGATGCCGGTTTGGTAGCCCGCTTCGCTGAGCTGTTCTGCCAGCGTGACTTCGTCCGGATCCATCATCGCTCGACCAACATACGTGTCGATGCAACGCGTTCGGTAGTTGTATCGCCCCGTCATCAGGCTGGCTCGAGTCGGGGCACACACGTTGCTGACGTAGAACCGGCTCATGTAGCCGCTTCGCGTTCGCATTTGATCCAGCGAAGGCGTGCGGATGAGCGGATTGCCCATGAAGCCGTAGTCGCCGACGCCTTGATCGTCGCTCATGATCACGATCACGTTGGGGCGACCCGCCTCGTTGGTTTCAGCCGCTGTTGCCGAAGGAGAAGACAGCACGGAGCAAGCCAACAACAGAATACTTACGGAGGCAAAAAGAGAGAAGGTTTTCATGTGGGAGCCTGGTGGGAATCAAAGGTGGGATGCGTTGTTCAGAAGAGCGGCGAGTTCAGCGACTGCGGCCATCGTCGACGATTTGTTTCATGCGTTTCTGAAGCCGTTGAACGATGTCCGGATGGTCTTGGTAGAGGTTGTTGGCTTCGGCGGGATCGTTCTTCAGGTTGTAAAGTTGACCGGTCGGGCCACCGGGCTTTGGCGGGATGCGTGATGGTTTGGAAAAACCGCCAGAGCCGAGTCCGGTGATCAATTTCCAATCGCCTTCTCGGATCGTCATCGTGGATTTGCTCCCAGACCGCATTACGAATTCGGTTCTCTTTGAGTCTTGCTGGAATGGCTGTTGAAGCAACGCCGGCAAAAAACTGTGGCTGTCCGGTCCAGCGTCCTGGGGAAGTTCTGTCTTCCAAATGTCGGCAAACGTGGCCATCAAATCCGTGAAGCAAACCAGATGATCCGTGCTGCTGGATGCGTTGGCGCGACCTGGCCAGCGAACGATGAACGGCATCCGGTGCCCAGCCTCCCAGGCGTCGGCTTTCATCCCTCGAAAACCGCCGGCCGAGTCATGCTGGAATCGCTCCGTGTCGTTCTCGTACCAGACCGGACCATTGTCCGAGGTGAAGATGACGATTGTGTCTCGTTCCATGTCCTGCTGTTTGAGAGCACCCAGCACGCGTCCGATTTCGTGATCGACCATCATCACAAAATCACCGTACGAGTCGACTTTGCTTTTGCCTGCAAACTCGGGGCTTGGTAGCCAAGGTGTATGAGGCGCTGGGTAGGCCAAATACAGCATCATTGGCGTCGCATCGTCAGAGTTTGGATGTGCCTGGATGGTGTCGATCGCCAAGTCCGTGAAGTGTGGCAAAACATCGGCCAGTTCCAGATTCGGAGCGATACCGCCGGCTCGCCAGAACGCACCTTGAATCGGTGACCATCTTTCACTGGCGTTGGCCTCGATGCGATCCGTCGGCGGATGCACCGCTTGTCGGTCGTTGATGTAGAAGTAAGGCGGAATATCGGTGGAGGCTCGGATGCCAAAGAAGTGGTCAAAGCCACGGTCCACAGGGCCACCCAACAACGGGCGGTCGTAGGTTTCGTTGGCACGTTCTTCAAATCCCAAGTGCCACTTGCCGATCATCGTGGACCGATAACCCTGCGATTTGGCAAGCGAAGCCAGCGTGGCTTGATCGGACTCGATCAAAGGTTCACGTGGCCAAACGCTGACGTTGGTTCGGAACGGATAGCGTCCCGTCATCAGCCCATACCGTGACATGTGGCACAGAGGTCCGGGTGCGTGGGCGTTGGTGAATCGCATCCCGTCGCGAGCAAGCGAATCGATGTTCGGCGTTTCGATTTTGGAGTCGGAATTGAAACATCCCGGGTCTCCGTACCCCATGTCGTCCACCAAAATTACAACGACATTGGGACGTTCGGCAGCAAAGAGTGCTGATGCAATGAATGCAAACGAAAGCGAAAGAATATAGCGATTCACGAGATTGGTAGGCGAGAGGCGGGAGGCGAGAAGCGAGAAGCTAGAAGCTAGAAGCTAGAAGCTAGAAGCTAGAAGCTAGAAGCTTCAATCGCTTCTTTCAAAGCTTCAATCGTTGGCGGGGACGGTTTGACGCTGCCGGGACGTTTGCCACCGGCGATGTCCAGCGGCGTCCACCCACGTTTGTTCTTGTGGTTCCAAACATTGGGATCAGCGCCGACAGAAGTCAGCTTTCGAACCGCGGTCGGAAACGTTCGCAGCGCGGCCCCGTGCATCGCGGTTTCTCGGTTGCGATCGACGACATTGGGGTCGATCCCAAGTTCGACCAGCATCTCGATCGCGCGGTCGACCTCTTCCGGCGTGCCCGGTTCTTCGCCCACCGCGATCACCCCGACTCCTGCCGCGGCCATCAACGCGGTGGTTCCATCGTCATTGGGGATCGTGGGGTCGGCCCCGAGTTCCAGCAACAGATGCATCAGCTCGATGTCTGCACCGCGAGAGGCCAAGAAGAATGGCGTGGCGCCTTTGTGATTGAGGCGTTGGCCGCGTGATTTGCCGTTTTTCAGCTGCAGATTCACGTCCGCCCCCAGTTCCACCATTTGACGGACAAAGTCCAAGCTGTGGATGGATCCCGTGATGCGAGGTGCCGGGTCGCCCTCTGGGTTGTCGCCCAGTTCCGTTTTGCGAACCCAAGTGATCGCGTGCAGTGGAGCGTATCCGCTGCGTTGGTCGTTCGGATCGGCACCGCGACGGACCAAATCGCAAGCCAACTGAAGGTGCCCGCTTTCAATCGCGAACATCATCGCCGACATTCCCGACCGCGGGTTTCGGCCGCCGCTGCGTTTGGGTTTCGCGACGGTGTTGACGTCCAAACCCGAGTCGAGCAAACGCATCACCACCGCAGATTGACCGTGTCGTGCCGCGAACATGAGTGCTGACAACCCGGACTGCTTCAGTGTTGTTTCAACGTTGCATCCCGCATCGATCAATGCGTCGACGGCATCCAGGTTGCCGGCCGCGGATGCCCACATCAACGCGGTTTGGCCGCGGGCTTCTTTGTCTTCCATGTCGGCTCCGGCCTTGATCAGCGAACGGACCACATTCGCGTTGCCCTGCCGCGCCGCCAACATCAATGGTGATTCGCCGCCGCGTCGAGCAGCGTCTGCATCGGCACCCGCGTCCAACAAGGCTCGCACTGCTCTGAGATTGCCATACTCACACGCCAGGCTCAGTGGCGTGACCTCGTACAGCGTTTTCGCATCCACGTCCGCACCGGCAGCGACCAGTGCCGCGATACTGCGAGCGTGATTGTGGTAGGCCGCCCAGTGCAACGCCGTCATCCCATCGGGTTGAGATGCATCGACGTCCACCCGATTGCCAGCCAACGATTCTCGAACCAAATCCCAACGTTGCTGTTCCGCCGCGACAACCCACTGGTGATCGGATGGATCCGCCGCGACGACGCCAAGACAAACCAGGAGCGATCCAGTGATCGGCAAGATCATTCGCGACATCACAGTGTCACCGGATCAAAGAGGTCGTCGACCGTTCCCGTGCTGTCCGCGAACGATTCCAAAGGCACACCGACTTTGTTGAGCAACGTCAGGTGCAGGTTCGACAGTGGCTCAGGGTCTTTGAACCGAAGGTGACGATTGCCACGCATGTTTTCGGCGGCACCACCAGCCACCAAGATCGGCAGATTGCTGTGGTCGTGCGCGTCCGGATCGCCCATGCCGCTGCCGTACATGTAGAGCGAATGATCGAGCAATGTTCCGTCGCCTTCGGGGACTTCGTCCATCCGCTTGAGGAAGTCAGCGAACAACGAAACATGGAACTGGTTGATCTTGGCAACCTTGGCCAGCTTTTCTGGATCGCGACCGTGGTGCGTCACGGGGTGGTGTGGGTCAGGCACGCCGATCTCAGGATACGTTCGTGTGCTGGCTTCGCGAGCCAATTGGAACGAAACCACTCGAGTGATGTCGCCTTGGAAAGCGAGCAACTGCAGGTCGAACATCAGCTTCGCGTGATCAGCGTACGCGGTCGGCACACCAACGGGACGATCCAAATCGGGCAGCGGATTCTCCTCGCTGTTTTGTTCCGCCAACTGAATGCGTCGTTCGACTTCGCGAATGCTTTCGAGGTAGCCATCGATCTTGTTGCGGTCCGAGGCACCCACGCGATTCTTGATCCGCTTGATTTCCAAGTTGATCGAATCCAGCAGGCTGGCTCGTTTCTGCATCGCGGCTCGACGTTGCTCGGGAGTCCCGCCTTCGCCAAACAAGCTTTCAAACACGATTCGCGGGTGAGCTTCGGATGGCAATGGCTGCGTCGGAGAAGCCCAAGACAAACTGTTCTGGTACACACACGCGTAACCGTTGTCGCACTGCCCGACGGTCGACAGCAGGTCCATCGAAAGTTCCAGCGATGGCAACTGAGTGGTCGCACCAATCTTTCGAGCCGCGACTTGATCGACCGTGGTGCCGTTGTAGTAGTCGCTGCTCTCGGTTCGCTTGGCTCGCGCCGCACTCAAAAACGCCGAGTTCGATGTCGCGTGTGAACCGGGGTATGCGTTTTGCAAATCCGTGTTGGAGATCACGGTCAAGTGATCCTTCACGTCTTCCAGTGGCGACAAACTGGACGGCAATTCTTCGAGCGCTTCGCCTTCGGGAGTCCATTCGGCTGGGTTGTATCCCATCGGAATGTAGATGTAACCGATTCGTTTCAGTCGGCTGGGGGCGGCCGCGGTCGCCGCTGATGCGGTCATCGCGGGAATCATCGCGTCCAGCAGTGGCAACGCGACGGCGGCACCGGTGCCGCGGAGCAAGGTTCGGCGAGAGAGATGGGATCGTTTCATCGAGCTTCCAGTTTAGAAGTGGGCAGCGTGACGGATCATTGGGATGTGTGGCGGTTGTTCGGTTCAGACGCGATTTCTCGGTACCGAAACGGCTCGCTCAGAACGATGCCGTTGATCAGAGAAGCCAACGTGTAGTTGGACTGCGACGCTCCACGAACGATGCGGCGAATCGCCGGTCCATCGTGTGGCTCGACGGCTCGTCCGAGTGCGTATGTCATCAGTTTTTCGGCGACGGTTTGAGCAAAGATGTCCGGGCGAGCGACGATGCCGGCTTCCAGTTCATCGACCGATTGCAACTCGGTGCCATCTGGGAGTTGGCCTGACGAATCGACATCCAGCGTGCCTTCAAATTGTCGCCAACGTCCGACCGCGTCAAAGTTTTCGAGTGCGAACCCAAGCGGATCGATCAAGTCATGGCAACTCGCACAAGTCGGATTGGCCCGGTGCATGGCCAGCCGCTCGCGGACTGTCATCGCCGCGAGCGTGTCTTTCTCTTTCAAGTTGGGAACGTTCGGCGGTGGTGGAGGAGCGGGAGTTCCGAAGATGTTTTCCATCACCCAATTGCCGCGAATCGTTGGCGAAGTTCGGGTTGCATACGAGGTGACCATCAGAATGCTGCCGTGCCGCAAGATGCCGCCCCGATGCGACTCCGGCGAAACTTTGACGCGGCGGAAATGGCTTCCGGTGACGCCTCGGATCCCATAGTGCGTGGCCAAGCGTTCGTTCAAAAAGGTGTCTTGTGAAGCGATCAGATCGGTGACGCTTCGATCGTTCGTCAATACATCCTGGAACAAGAGCTGAGTCTCGCGTTGAAAAGATTGCCGAAGGTTGTCGTCGAAGTCGGGGAACAAACGCAGGTCAGGCGTGATCGAATCCAAGTTGCGTAACTGCAGCCACTGCGAAGCGAAATTTGTGACGAGCGAATTGGCACGAGGATCATCCAGCATTCTTGCAACTTGTCCCGCCAGCACGTCATCGTTTCGCAATTGCTTGGCGTCGGCGAGGTCCAACAATTCTTCGTCGGGCAAACTGCTCCACAAGAACGACGCCAATCGAGACGCCAACTCATTATCGTTGACGGCGACAACATTCTTTTCTTGTGTTGCCGAGGCATCCGGATCAACGGATTCAATCCGGAACAGGAAGTTTGGGTTGACCAACAACGCAGTGAGAGCGGACTCGATGCCCTCATCAAACTTGCCGGCTGAGAAACCTTCGTCAAAGAAGTCCATCAACAACGCCAGCTCCTCAGCCGTTGTGGGACGGCGATAGGCTCGGCGAGCCAACCGTGTGAGGATCTTTTTGGCTTCGTCCCGGTCGGCGTTTTCACCAGACCAGTTCTCGCCGAAGATTGCTTGGCGACTGGTGGTGATGCCGGGACCTTCCGGAGCAAACGGACCCACGATCGAAACCTGATAGATCGCCGGCGTCAGTCGTGGATGGCGGTGCCGATTGAAGTTGGCATCGAAGGGCTGTCGTTTGCCCTCGGTTAGCGACGAGAACGTCTTGGGAAAGGTGACACCAATCGAATGCCGGCCGGCGTCGAAGTGCAGACGCTGTTTCAGGTGAGAATCCGAATGCGTGTAATCGGGACCGCCGTACTTGCCGGTCTTCTTGGGTGGATACACCTTGAACTGGTGGACTCGAGCACGATCGACCAGCACATCGATTTCGTGTTCGCGATGCAAACCCTCGACTTGTTCGTCTCGGTCGCGAGTCAATTTCAATTCGATTTCGTACTCACCCGTTTGCGGGAAGTGTTGATCGAACAACACGCCGCCGCGGGTTCCAAACGGCAGGCCTTCAACATGCTTTTCTTGCGATCGGTCAGCCGGCAACCGAATCGTCACTCCGGCGGGGCCGTTGCCCAAGCCTCCGACGGCCACGCGAGCGATTTTTTGTGCGGCCGACACGTAGCGGTTCAAGTGAGTCGGAGAGAGTTCCTCGACCGTGATGTTGTCAAAACCGTGGCTGGATTCGTCTTTGGGAAGGTAGTCCGATGCATCAATGGACACCGCCAGCAAATCACGGATCGCGTTTTGATACTCCACGCGGGTCATCCGCCGCATTGCTCCCATTCGGCCCGGTCGTGGGAACCGCTGAGCGTGATGATCGAGAATCGAAACCAACGAGGCTGTTACTTGAGAATAGGTTGTTTCGTCGGGTTGGCCATAATCCGGCGGCGGCATCTGGCGTGTGTTGACGCGTCGAAGGATTTTCTCCCACTCCGCCGTCGCCAAGTCAGGTTGCGTGAACTGATCTGAACCGAAATCAAACGCCTGCAAATCCAATCCCGCTTCGGCATCGTTTCCCGTGTGACAATCCAAGCACTGATCGGAAACAAATTCGCGAATCGCAGAAAGATCGTCCGAGACCAGCTGTTTCTCTTTCAATGCAGTCGGTTGAACGGGATCGCTCGCAGCATCACCACTCTCAGACGTGCTGACTTGAGCAGTCAGCCATTCCTTGGGCAGAGTCTCGGTGGGAGCAATCTCGTCGCGTAGCAACTGAGCCGCTCGGCCGACAATCTTGAGGTAGTGATCGCTGGGCAAACCTTCGTACGTCAAGAATTCTGCGTCGCGTCCCTGCGGTGGATCGCTGGTGCATTTGAAAATCGCCGTCGCTTCATCGACTTCGTCAAACATTGCGACATACAGCATCTTGGCTCCGGCTTTCTTCGCCGCCACGATTTGCGACCAAAGGAATTGGCCTTTCAATCGCGGGATGTCATCCAGAGGAGCCTGCCCGTTGCGAAGATTGAACCAACTGAAACCGGGGAAGACGACGGGCAGGTAGCCTTGTCGGTTGGCATCGCATTCCTGTTGATCCGGTTGCCAAGTTTGCTCAGCGTGTCGATGGGCTTGTTCTGGGTTGCGATAGCGTCCAGGTGTCCACGGGCTAAGCACATCCGCCATCTCGAAGATCGTTCGGACCGCGGGATCGGTCACGCAGTCTCGCTCGAGTTCTCGCCATCCGGTCGGCACACCCAGCATGATGCTGCAACCGGCTTGTTTCAGTTGAGCGATCAACGCTTTGCAATCATCCAGCGTATAAGCGCCGGGTTGGTGCCGTTCGGCGAAACCGACACCCCAAATCGCAACGAGGGGCATGCCGTTGTGATGCAAGTAAGAGTCGCTGTCGGTGATCGCTTCTTCGTTGACCAAGCGAGCCCAGTCCTTGCGAACGATGTCGAGTTCTCCTTCGCGAAGCCCCGACAAGTCATACATGACCGCGAAGGCTCGCCCGTTCTCTTCGGAGCCGCGACGACAGTGATTCAAAATCGCCGTTCGATTCGCGAGGCTGGCGGGAGATCGCAGCGAGGTGGCGAAGCGTTGGACAAAAGCACCATCGATTGCGTACTCTCGCATCCATTGGAAGTGACGCCGAACGGTTTGTTCATTGGCACTGCTGAACACTTCCGCGACGCTGCCGTCGGATTGCTTGAACTCGGTGGCAAAGCGTTCTTCCGGGGAGTATTCCGACATGTCCGGCCAAAGGTCAACCGTGACATTGCCTGGACCAAGGGGTTTGCGCGAGTTGCGTCCCCAATGTCGCCAACCAAGTCCAGCGCCGTCTCCGTCGCAGTTGAACCATCCTTGGTAGCCGCACATCACTTTGCCGGTCAGCGTGCTGCAATCGACCGCTTGAATCGGCTCGGATTGGTCACGCGAATCGTCACCCAACGAGGGTTCAACGAACCCAGAAATCAATAGAACGGCAAAGACAAAAGCGGGACGAAGCAAAGGTGTTCTCTGGGGGGAGGATCCAAGCGGATGAGACGAGAACAGGAATGACCAGCGAGTCGTCGGATGCAATCTGCTCGCCGTTTGTTGGGGCCGAGGGAGCGACCGCACCCACGACCAAAAGTTCGCGGTCCATCCTACTCGATTAGCCGGTCTGATGCACCTGGAAAGGGGCCGCGTTGCCCCTTATCCGCGTCCATCAGGATCGCATTTCCCGTTGCGTGTGGATACTTCGAAGTCCCCATGCCGGGTTTTCTCGATTCCTGGCCCCAAAAAAACGCTCGCCTGAAACGAGCATCGCCCGCGGCAGGCCGATTTTGGCAACCCGTTTCGCTTAGAAACCCAGGGCTGATCCAGCCAACTTCTTCGTCAGGTCTTGCACCAAACGGTCGGTGTTCAGGCTCAGTCCGATCGTTTGGTTGTAGCCGTTGAAGCTGAAGTCAATCTCCGCGTGCACTCCGGCGCTGACGTAGTTGGAAACATTGCCGGAGAGCAAAACGTGATTGACCTCCAGGCTATTGGCGATCTCCAAGCCTCGCAGGATGTGCGCGTTGGCATCTTCGATTCCATTCAGAATCGCTTCCGCTGAATTGACGGCCAGGTTCCCGGCTGCCAGCAGAGCTTTGATTCGCAACACTTCGGGATTGGCTTCGACACCAACGTTGTCCAGCACCCAACCCGCCGAGTTGCGAATGGTGTTGTAAGTTGCCGAAGTCGCGTGATACGTCACCACTTTCGCGGAGTAAACCGTTGCGGCGTATTTGTAGCTGGCGTACTTGGCAACTTCCTTGGCTTTGTAGGTTGCGTAGTTGTACCAAGCCGCACGTTTGGTCGCGGCCTGAGCACTTCGCCATGCGTTGTATCGTGACTTGCGGACTCGGTACCAATAATCTTTGCTGGCTCGAGCACTGTCCACGATGCTTTTGGCCGAATCCAGTTTCGATTGGATCTCGTCGATTTCCTTCTGTGCCTCTGCCTTCGCTTCGGCCAGTTCTGTGTTCAGTTTGTCCACGTTGCTTTTCGCGGCCGCAACGACCGCTTGAGCATTGTCGATCTTCGTTTGCACGCTCTGCGCCGCTTCGAGCATCTCACCGGTGACCGCATTGGTGACGTTGTTGAATAGCGTCCCTTGAACGATCGCTTCGAACTGCATGCCGGAGTTGTCCACGGTGAATGTCACTGAAGCATCCAAGCCGGCAACGTCAACGTTCGCATTTCCGGTCAACGAGAAGTCGCCATCCGATTGGATCATGCCTTCCAAACTGACTTCCGCTCCCATCATCTCAGCCGACCCGGCAACGCGAAAGTACGAGTCGCCCGTCGCGATGCGGATGTCAACGATGACGTCGCTTAGATCCACCGGCCCCAGTTCAATCTCGGGAATGTTCAAGCCAACTTCGAACGAGAACGTTTCCAGGTCGACGACGAACTCACCAGCGGCGAGCAGTTCGCCGTCCTTGTAAAACTCACCGCCAATCCCAAAACCGTCGGTGATGCCGAGAGCTTCGTTGCCACCGTACGGAGCGAAGTTGATGTAAGCGTCTTGCATTTCAAAATCGCCAAGGGCATCGCTGGGGATGGGCTTCGCATCCGGATCACCTGCTTGGGTCATCGTGTTTGCGAAGACGACCAGGTCCGTGCTCGCTAGCACATCGATGCTGCCGCGGAAAGCAACTTCCCATCCGGTTGTTCCGACGCCGACCAACCCAGCGACTTCGATCTCTTTGTCACCGATGCTGATGCCGGCTCCCAAGCCGATGAACATGCTCGCGCCAGCCGCACTTTTTTCGGCTCCCACGGTCATGACCACGTCTTCGAGATTCAAACCGGAGACATCAAACGCATCGTCCCACCGGTCAATGCTACCCGTGAGACTCGCCGAAACTTCGTCTTGGCTGATGGAGAACAGGCCTTCGAAGTCGACCTCCACGCTTCCTATGTCCATCGTCGCGTCCAGCGACAGGCTCATCCCGTCGGTTCCAGCGTCGAGCGTGACGTCGGCACCGCTGAGCGAAAATCCAGAGATGCCCAGCAGGTTCTCAAATTCCAATTCACCCTGAGGAGAAAGGCTCACTGACTCTCCACTCAAGCTGAAATCCAGGTTTCCGATCACATCGACGTAGCTCCCAAACAGCTCCAAGTCCGTGTCCAGTTCAATGTTGAATCCAGACTCGTCACCGTCGGTGGGATCGTGCGTGATAGACAACTCGGTGTCTCTTAGTTGCAACGCATCGATGCCAAACGCCCCGGCCCAATCTCCCGCAACGGTCCCTGCCAAGTTCGTGCTGACTCCGTTGGGAGTGAACTGAATCACGCCGCCGATGCCGACATAGGTACCGAACAGATCCATGCCCGCGGACGCACCGATGCTGAATTGGGAAGCGGATTCAGTTTTGAGTCCATCGACGCTGAGCATGGTGTCAATCAGGTCGAGTTGATCGACGCCAAATGCATCGTCCCAAGTTCCCGGAACCGTGCCGGTCAACGAGGCCGAAGTCTGATCGCCGTCCAAGCCAATGGTTCCGGCAACGCTCACCATCTCACCCTCGACTTGCATGTCAGCGGCGACATCAACATACAGTTCTTGCGTACCCTCTCGATCGGTCGACGCCAGAACGGTCAAACTGGCATCCTCCAAATCAAGGTCATCGAACCCAAAGGCATCGTCCCAGTGGGGAACGTTCCCTGTCATCACCACGTCGATGTTGTCTGGTGTGATCTCGACACTTCCCGCCACTTCAACGTCCGTGTTTTCCACTCGCATGTCCGCCTGCACACTCACAGCAACGCGATGGTCTTCTTTGCGATCCGTGGATGCGACGACGTTCAAGTGAGCGTTGTTCAGCGAGAGTTGTTCGATTCCGAAAGCATTCGCCCAGTTTTCGACTGAGCCACTCAGTTGAGCGTCGATGCGTTCGGGGGAGATGTCGAGAACGCCGGCGACGGCCACAAGAGTCGAATCGATCAACATGTCGGCGCCGATTTCAATGCTGAATTCGGAATCCGATTGCTCGTCAACGGATCCGCTGATCGAAAGCTCGGCTTGTTGCAAATCCAAGTCATCGATGCCATATGCATCGTCCCAGTTTTCAATGCTTCCGGTGAACGTTGCGTCCACAGTTTCTGGAGTTAGATCAACGGTACCGGCGATGCCGATCAAAGTTCCACCGGTATCCAGGTGAGAATCGACGTGAACGCGGTAGGCATCTCCCACCAACTCATCCGAGCTGGTGTCGAGGACGATTTGTGTGTCTTTCAGTTCCAATCCAGCGACGCCAAATGCATCCGACCAAGAGTCCACGAATCCAGCGACGTGAACGTCGACTCCTGATTCGCTGACCTCAACCGCGCCAGAGACGTCGATCGATTGGCCGGCGATTTCAGTTCGTCCGTTCAGTTCGACTTGCAAGCTGATTCGGTCGTTGGAGTCAAACTGGGGCACCGCATCCAGATCGCTCAGGTCCAAGTCGAAACCTTCGACCCCGAGTGCGTCTTCCCAGACACCTTCCATTTGTGAATCGTAGATCCAATCCAGGCCTTCACCGCCATCCATCACCGCGGTTGCTTGGTCGGAGTACAAGAAGTCGTTTCCGAACTCACCAAACAGGCTGACAGAGATTTCAGACTGATAGCTGAACAAGACATCGTCGCCGTCGCCGCCCGCAACTTCGATGCGGGACGCCTCCGCGAATGGGCGACCTTCCCATTCAGATTGAATCGTGTCGCCCGCAAAGACTCGGGTTCCAGAGATGTCGTTTTGCACGGCGATGAAATCGTTGCCGTCTGTCCCTCGGACTTGCAGCGTGTCACCGAGCCAGGAAAAGTCTGCCGCCATCAATTCGCGAGATTGCAGTGCCTCCATCGAGAGCACGCGTTCACGACGTCGGTTCTTCTTGCCGCGGCGATTCTTCTTGTTTTTTGGCGTGCCACGCAGTTTTGTTTCGATGAAGTTCGTCATGGGATCGTCTTTTCACAGCCAGGGTCTGATGCGATGGAGGGCCTGATTCGCAATCAGCGAAAGCCCGGAACAGACGAACCTGCGTGAAGACCCCAAGGATCCCCTCACGGTTTCTTAAAAAAATTGGGCGTGTTGAAGGCCGCCATAACGATCGGCAACACCGGTCACGAAGCGAATCGGATGCGCTCAAAAACTCCATGCGGAACGGACCTAACGTGAGCCAGCTCTCAATTTGCGTTCTGTGGATGCGTGACGCCTCCCCTTGCGTCGTGACGACCATCTAAACTGGGGTCTCTCGAGTCACGCGACGCGTTGCAGTCGACTCAGCGGCTTCGCATCGGTTGCAAAAGGATTGAGGCAAATGCTGCGTTGCAGACACACGATTCTCTTGATTGCTCTGACGTGGGGTCTGCTTGGCTGCGAACGCGTTCCACCATCTCCACCCTCCGATAGTACAGCGTATGAAGCTCAGTACTATCTCTGGCGTGGTAGCGCGGAACAGCAGCTGGATGACCTGGAATCTTGGATTTGGGGCGACCATGAACTGCGTCGGCCGGTAGCCGCGCAAACCGATGATCGCCACATTCGCTTTTTGCACACGCAAATTCAGCAGGACATGGTTTGTGCCGCACTGCTAGTAGAGACTCAGCTTGGATCCGATGAGTTGCGAGAGGCTTTGAAACATTCAAGTTCACCTGCTCAAGATCAAGTGCTGTGGGTCAAATGGTTCGGCGAACACGACCCTGATGGAATCTCCCGTCCTGTCGTAAAGTCGCCAACTAATCGCTCGATCATCTCGCGGATCAACGAAGGTAAGGCGAAGTATCAACGAAGTAAAAAAGCGGAAGTTATCCGGTTTGAATGACTGGTGCAAAGCAAGCAAAACCTGCCTATCGAAAGCTGCTGCACCAATGAGTCGCGCAAAGAATACACCAACGACCGGATATTCCGATCATTGGTGTGAAAGCGGCTGACGATGATTGGTTGACTAGTCGTCCAGTGGCATGACTTCCGATTTTCGGATGTGCACGATGCTGCCCGGGTCGTGTTGTTGGAATGCGAAGTGGCCGGGGCCGTAGGTCTTTTCAAAGTCCATGTATTCGTACAACTCGTTGCCATCGATGGTGATCTTGATGCGAGTCATATCGCGTCCGCGCCAGTTGTCGTCTTTGACTTCGATCTCGTAGGTGAACCAGGTGTCTGGTTTGACCAACTGTGGGTACACATGGCAGAACCCGTACAGCGAACCGGTGCGAATTGGATCGGTGTGCGTGCTGTCGACTTGGGCTTCGTAGCCGTCCATGAAACCGGGTTTGCGTGTGGTGCGAAAGTAAACGCCCGAGTTGCCGCCGTCGTTGATTTTGACTTCCGCGCGGTAGCGGAAATTCTTGTAGGGTCCCGATGTGTTGACCAACATCGACGCTCCGCCAGTGCCTTCGATCACGCCGTCGACAACTTCCCATTTGCTGTCGTCTCGTCCGACTTTCTCCCAGCCTTTCAACGATTCACCATCGAACAGAGTTGTCCACTTGGCCGACTCGTCGCCTTTCGCGTTGTCTTCCCCTGTAGCGGTCACGCCTACGAAACAGAGGCACGTCGCGAGGGCGAGACCCAACGGATAGCGGAGCGTATGAACAAAGTTCGTCATGTTGTTTCTTTGATGTGACTGAATTGAGAAAGCAACTTGCCTGAGACGCGTTGTCGAACAGGTCGTTGTCGAATGATTAAAACTACCGCAGTTGCGTTTGTCCATAGACTATTGAGCCAACGCGAAGCAAGCATGTGTGATCCATACTGGAAAGCGCGTGTTTTGCGTGTTCTTGGCGGTTGCTGGGGACAACCGAGGCCAGGGCCCAGACGGCTGATGTAATTGTTACTGAGGCTTGCTTGCAAGCTACTTCGAGATTTTACGTTGGATTTTTTGTCAGTCGTAAATGCCGGCTGGCTTCCGTGAATATGCGGGCGGTGCCTTCAGTCGTTGGCCGGTGGTTCAGTGACTTTTTCCAATGGATTGCCGCAGCAGCGAAATTCCGGTTCGCAGCCCTCGCAGTCGCAGCCTTTGGTCACATGAATCTCCAGCTGACAGTTCACGCATCGATACATATCACCGACCTGCGGTGATTCCTTTGAAGCAGGCACCGAAGGTTTCCTTTGTGAAGTGGTTTTGGTTTGGATCGTTTCGGAATCGGAACGGTGCCTATTGGTCTTTGTGCGAGATGGTTTCTGTTTAGCTCTCGTCAACGCGACAAATGGAGTTTGTTTGCGGATGTGTGGCAAGAACGCCACGCCAGCTTGGTTCAAAAGTTGCTTCGAAGGGTTGGGCTAGGTTGCGCAAACAATTCCAATTGCTGTCAAAGGATAGGAAATGAGTACTGATCACAACGCGCCCATCGAACAGATCATCCATCAGATCGACGAAGTCGCTGAAAACAACGAACAAATTCAATTTGGCCAGGTCATGGACGCTGTTGGACGCAAGTCATTCGCGTCGCTGCTGCTGATCGTGGGCGCGATCATGGTGTTGCCCGGTCCCGCTGATATTCCGGGCGTCCCCGTGTTGTTGGGGACAGTGGTGGTCATCTTGTGTGGCCAAATGCTGGCTGATGCCGACCATGTTTGGATCCCTGGCTGGATGGAACGATGGGAGATCGGACAAAGCAAAGTCCAGAAAATGTTGGACTGGTTGCGAAAGCCGGCGTCCTGGATCGATAGCATGACCGCTCAGCGATGGACTTGGATGATGAATCATGCCACGATCAGCACGCTGGCGGTGGCTGCGATTTTGGTGGCGATGAGCACGCCGGTTTTGGAATTCATTCCATTCAGCGCCAACCTAGCAGGAGGAGCCATCTTCGCGTTCGCGTTGTCGATCCTGGCTCGCGATGGTTTGCTGGCGGGAGTCGCTGTCTGCATCGCTCTGACCACGTTTGTTTTGGTGGGATACCAGTTACTCGGGTGAGCGAAGCATGCGGGCGATCATGCCGTCACGACCTGAATTCCGAAATTGCGATGGCGAAGCAATCACGCATGATTTCTTCTGCCACATCACAATTGCCTGAAGCCGGACCACAATCACGAAAAATTTTTGCGACTCGGTTTAGTGGAAGCAAGCAATCAAGGTGGAGACTGCTGGGGCGAAGTCCGCCGCGGTCGGATCTGCGTGCAAGCGGTCGAGCCTGCATGCAGTCCGGTATCAATCATTTCCCCGCATCGTCCGTTCTATCGAGTCGGGGTGCGAATCAAAAAGCATCGTCCTGGCAAACAAATCGATGCGAGATTCTCTGGTAGTGAAAGGTCTTATCGGAGCGGATTGGCTCCGACAATATCCGGCTAAGGATTCGTCTCGACCGGTTCGCGATCGATGCTGGCGTCGATGTTTCCTGCCGCACGGTCGATTGCGTTGGCGGCACCGTCGGCAGCATCTTTGGTTGTCTCGACGAGCGACGATGTGTCTTGCTTCATTTTATCCGTGTCGACACGAACCGATGGATCACCATCATCCGATGTGAATCGCAACCAACCAACGACAGCCATCAGCAGAACGATTGCGACAACGAAAATGAGGGCACGCATGGGATTTCTCTGGGTGAGGTGGTATGGCTGGCCCGCCGAGGCTTTCTCGGTGGCCGATTTTGATTCAGTTTGGAATGCGACGTGGCGATGGACCGCCACGCTCGAGGTTCGATGCCGATGCAAGTGGCATACCAGCATCCGAATCCGCAGATGCGATCGGTTCCGTTCCGAGGAAGTGACGCGGTTGCAAAGGCGTGGCACGAGAATTGCCAACTCCAATCCGGCTCGAGAGAATTGGCTCCGGTTGAGTCGTGCGATGTTTGATTCGCTGCACCGGACAGTTGCTCAGCGTTTGATCGTCATTGAAGGGCGTGAGATGGGACAGACTGCGTTGTTGGACGGAATGGAAGAAAAGGCGGCTGATCAGTCGCAAG
>NZ_ANMO01000162.1 GCF_000338295.1 Rhodopirellula europaea 6C | reverse complement strand
CGCGACAAGGTCACTGCCTATAAGAAACGTGACGCTTCAAGGAAGTTCTCCAGAGGCCAGTACAACGACCCGCATCACGGGGTGGCGGGAGTTGACGTTGATTTCAAAAGCCGCGTGCCACCGCCACTCCCGTGCATGCGATGGTTCTGGCTTTTCTGGGCATTTAGGCAGCATTGGATTGTAGCAGATGACGAAGCGAAGAGCGATTTAGGCATCGGTATCCTGACCTTGCGTGAGTCCGTTCTCGTTTTCGTGAACCATGTATGCCATTCCAGAGGTAGCACCACCCAAAAATAGACAAATCGCGACCCACATGACCGCGAGCATCGGAGTGGGCGGTGCCTGATATTCGAGCCAGAGCGAAAACCGGCCCATTGAAAGAAAGCGGAATAGGAACAAGACAGTTGTTGAACACCCGTAAATGAACGTCGTAGAAATTTTGGCACCAACACGTGCAAGTCGGTACGCACCAAACATCAAGATGAGAAATGCGGGGAGGATTCCAGACCAATTGTTGGAATGACTCGTGGCCGGCATCGTGAAAAGAAGCAGCAGTCCCGCGAACAAGTAGAAACCAATCCAGGTTGCCACGACTGATCCGTGTTTGTGTTGCGATGATGCATCGCTGAACGGCGAGTGCTCGGTCGGTTCGTTAGGATTGGGCAAATTGGCCATCGGAGACAGACCTAACGAATCACATGCCAGAACGGTAGAAATCACGGGGAACGGGCGAACGACTTGCAAGCAGACGAGAAAACGGACCACCCGTTCTCCCGTGCATTTCATGGTTCCACATCCTGTGCGGCAAGGTGTACCATCCCATCGCTAGCAACCGTGAAATGAAGGTCGTCCGACCAGATCCCCATGTATCCCTTATGGTGAACGGTGTCATCTTGAACGTCAATCGAATCAGCGGTTGATTTGATGATGCATTTAGGAGAATCGTAAACGATCGTCCGGCGTCCGTTTTCAACGCTGATCGAGTCCGGCAATTCTCCGTAGACGTAACGCAACCGATTCCATTGGTCGTCAACGGTTCGTGTCGCAACGCCAAATCGAAACTCGAATTGTGTTGATGTGAATGCAGTGCCAACTGGACGCAACGCGAGATCGTAGTCTGGGCGAGTCAAGTACCAGATCGTGCCCAGACCAACGAGGGACAACCCAAACGCGACGGATACGCATCCTATCGCGTACGACTTCAAACGCGTTCCGCGCTTTGGCTGTTGCGATTGACCAACGTCCATTAGCGTTCAATCAAGATTGT
>NZ_ANMO01000161.1 GCF_000338295.1 Rhodopirellula europaea 6C | reverse complement strand
GTCTACGATCATCCGGCGGCGACGGAAGATCAACCACATCAAATCGCCCGACTTCGCCGCTCGGTTGCATCGTTTGGTTCCCCGCCGTCTTTCATCGGATTTCGTGATCTAGGAGGAAGTCCGTCAGCGGAACGGAAATCAAACCACCACCAGAGTAGCACGATCCCTCGACGCCGGGCAACTCAGCGCAGTTGTAGTCGATGTCGAGCATACGATCAGACATGCAAGTCGATAGTTTCAAGGTACCAGTCGCAGAATTTGTCGTACCCGGCGTGTGTTTGATCTCGCCAATGGAAACACAAACGAACCTTTTGAACGAGCCCATTAGCGGACAACTCGCCACCGGAGCATCGTCAATGAGTAGTCGAAGATGTGAAGGTGAAAGCAAGATGGAGTGTCCTGCTTCAGGCGGAATCAGCCATTGGAATGTCATCCGAGAAGATTCCAGATGAGCTAGCAGTGCTGCCGTGTCGTCGATCAGCATCGGGTCATTGCGAGACATCGCGATTCCGTGCGAGCACGTCAGTCGGGGAACGGTTGCCATCACCGGGCACGGAGAGTGATGTATCCATTTGTGAAAACGCGCAAGCCGTGCTCCGCGTGAATGGCTTGGTTATCCGCTCGCTTTTTGATCACAACTTTACTCCAGAATCGCAGGCCCAACGATGTCCACGACAAAAAACAATGGAACGCTTGCTGACGTGAGTGCAGCTGCATTGATACCAAAAAGGAACTTCGCGGATTTGCGGCCCTCATACCACGACCGTACAGCGAGCAAAACGCCGAAAATGCCGAGCACAAGGACAAAGCAAAACATAGCAGTCGCGGTTTGGGAAGTTCGATACCAGTAGTTGTTTGTGAACATGCTCGTGGCGATGAGCCAGACTAACCAGGCAATTGAACCGAGAGCAAACGAAGCAGTTTCAATTGAATCAAAGCCGTCGGGTGAATCCGATTGCTTTGTTTGATTCGAAGCTTTTGGATGCGAATCTGGGGGGCGATAGGGATTGGGCCCTGGAGTTGAATTCATCGGTGAATTGCTAATCATGCGATGCGGCAAACTATCAGTCGGATAACG
>NZ_ANMO01000160.1 GCF_000338295.1 Rhodopirellula europaea 6C | reverse complement strand
CCCATTTAAAGAAGCCAGCGTTGCCATCGGCGCATATTGATCCTAGTCGGCGCTAGGCTGCAACTTTTTGATGTGAGCCTCGAGCTCATCCAGAGAGGCCCAGCCCAAGAAGTAGAACGTGATCATCTCGAACGTTCGCTTGGTCGGCTGCTTGCCGGAAATCGCCATGATCATGATGCAAGCAATGATTGCCATGTACATCTGGATTGTCGCTCCGGCCGGGTTGTGGCTGAGCAAGTGACGACAGCCCAGTAGCTGCTTGATGATGCGAAAGTACAGTTCGATCGTCCAACGAAGCTCATATAGAGCTGCGATGATTTCTGCAGGCACTTCCAGATTGTTGGTGACGATTCGCAAGTAACCATCACTGCTGGGGCCGCACTGAGCGTTCTTCGCTTTGCGTGAGTCATGCGGCTTGACCTTCACAACAACTACTCGAGTGACGTGATCTGGCGGCGGCGTGCGGGAATTCTCAGTGCCAAATCGAACGATCTGATCGCTCACGATGTTCTTGGCTTTCGCTTCGTCGGAAAGCTCGTTTTCGGATTTCACTTCCCACTTGGCCGAGTCGAACAGGCGGCAGACGTATTGACTGTCCTTCGCGTTGATCACGTTCCAGAGCGTGTATTTCTGGTAGCCGCGATCGACCAAGTAGCAGCGATCTGGTTCAACCGTTTTCTCCAGCACGACTCTCTCGTCGGCATCCCCTTTGGGTTTGCTGCCGGTCAGGTCGATGCGATTAGGGATCCCCTTGAAGACTTCAAACTGGGCATGCAGTCGATATCCGCAGGAAGATTTACCGCCACCCGTTGGTACCCAGGCGAGTTGGCCGACTTGAGCAAGGACCTTGAACACACTGCCATCAACGGCAGTGATCTTCTTGTTGATGTGATGGAATTTTTCAGGCGTTCGATCGGGCAGTTTGTCGCCCAGTTCCGCAGCGATGGCTGCAAGAGGCTCGGGATCGAAGACGGTGACGGATTCCGACAGGCTGCCCAGCGAGGCACGGCCAACGCCCAGTCGTTTTCGCACGACATCCAGTTCGCTGGCCTGCTGCATGCCACGCATGGAATCGATGACCGGATTGAAAATCCACATCAATACCAGCAAGCAGTACTGATCCATGTGGAGCGATCGGTTGCCAGCCTTGTCGCGAGCGACTCCGATTGCGTGCAGGGGCTCGAGTAGGCTGGCGATATGGCCGAGTTTTTTGAGGTCTTTGAGGTCGCTAGGTTTGACCTTGCCCTTGCGCACGCGAGCATCGGTGACTTTCGTCACCGGCTTCTTGGCTTTGTTAGAACGCTTGGCTGCCGCCATCGGGACGCTGTCAGAAAGGCAGGGAAGTAAACTTACCTAACCTGCCAGCGCAAATATC
>NZ_ANMO01000159.1 GCF_000338295.1 Rhodopirellula europaea 6C | reverse complement strand
TCGAGGATGGTACCGACCTGCCGACAGTTCAGAAGTTAATGGGACACAGAGATATCGAAACCACGATGAATTACGTGCACGTGGATGTTGGAATCAACAGTCGCGTGCGGAGCCCTGCGGACCGATTGGGGGGCGCGGACCAGCTGGAGTGATCTGGGCGACCGCTGCAGTGACACGCGTCGAATCAACCCCGCGTCGACACGGTGAGTATCGAGTAAGTGGTAGAGATCTCGCGGACTTCGTCCCCTTGGGTGACCCTCGAAAGAGTGTCGCCGACTTTTCGAGATGCCGCGTCGACGCGGGTCATGAGACATGATTATCAGCCACAGAAAAACACGCGTCAAGCAAATGGCGGGGAGCAGTCAACCGTAGCCCTAGCGGGCTGTTGATTTAATGAGCCGCACCGCGTTAGCGGCGGTTAGTCAGACGCCAACCGGGGCTAACGCCCATCGGCTAATTGTTGTCACTCGGTATACGACTAAATCAACAGGCTGCTAGGGGTGTTGGGGGCTGCAGCAGCTTA
>NZ_ANMO01000158.1 GCF_000338295.1 Rhodopirellula europaea 6C | reverse complement strand
TGCGCCGGGGGAGAGGTGACTGAAGACAGAAAACCGCCTCAAGAAGCCATGCCAATTCCGGCGTCAATGCCAAAGATTGGACCGTCCACCATAAGCCTACCCCACTTTTGTCGCCGAATCCTTTTCTCTTCTCTGCCAGCCTTCATGTTTGCACGTGTCGCCATGAAAACATTCATCTTTTCTATGTTGGTCGCTTCGTTGAGCGTCATCGGATCGCTCGAGTCGCGGGCTCAAGAGACCGCCGAGATCTCTCCGGAACAACTTGAGTTCTTTGAGAATCGAATTCGTCCGGTGCTGGTTCGCGAATGCTACGAGTGTCATTCGGCCGAATCAGGCAAGACACGTGGAGGTCTGCGTTTGGACACCCGAGATGGGCTGCTGTTGGGCGGTGAGTCCGGGCCATCCATCGTGCCCGGACATCCGGAAGACAGCCCCTTTTGGGATGCGGTGACGTACAACGGTTGGGAGATGCCACCGCGAGGGCAATTGCCCGACGATGTGCTAGCGGACTTCAAACGATGGATTGAAATGGGATTGCCCGATCCCCGCGTTCGCGAATCGATCACGGTGGAAACCACAATCGATCTAGAAGCCGGACGAGATCACTGGGCATTCCAAAAACCGCAAGAACAAGCACCTCCTCAAGTACAAAATTCAGACTGGGCCAAGTCGACCATCGACCGGCATGTGCTGGCGAAACTCGAAGACAATGGTTTGCAACCAGCAATTGATGCGGACGCCGGAACATTGCTTCGTCGCCTTTCGTTCGACTTGATCGGATTGCCTCCCACCCCCGACGAAGTCCAATCCTTTCTTCGCGCGACAGCCAGGAATCGCGATGCGGCGATCGAGGCCAAAGTGGACGAACTGCTCGACAGCCCACGCTTTGGCGAACGCTGGGGACGCCACTGGATGGACGTGGCTCGCTACGCCGAATCCTGCGGCAACAGCACCAACAATACTTATCCCCATGCGTGGCGTTACCGCGATTATGTCATCGATTCTTTCAACGACGACACTCCCTACGATCGCTTCATTTCCGAACAAGTCGCTGGTGATTTGTTGCCGGTCAAAACGGATGAACAGTGGCAAGAGAACCTGATCGCAACCGGTTTTCTGGCGATCGGAACGAAAAACCTGGTCGAGCGAAATCCGCGGCAAGTCCAAGCGGACATCATCGACGAGCAAATTGACACGGTGACCAAAGCGTTCTTGGGTTTGACCGTCGCCTGTGCCCGTTGCCACGATCACAAACTGGATCCGATTCCAACAACCGACTACTACGCGATGGCGGGGATCTTCCAAAGCACCAACACGTACTACGGAACGGCCGAGGGGATCACCAACCGCAACGCATCGGATTTATTGCAGTTGCCGATCGAGGACAAAGTACCCGCCGGCAAAACGTACACTTCAGATGAGATCGATGATCTCAACGAACGAATGCGAGACCTTCGTTCCCAGATGTCCGAAGCGGTTCGCGACCGTGACAATCCCATGCAACAGCAATCGGTCATTCGACTGCGGGCTCAAATTGCATTGATCCAAGGGGTGTTGTCAGAGATTGATGACAACGGGATTCCGCGGACGCTCGCGATGGGAGTGCAAGACTCCGAGTCTTGCGCAGACGCAGCGGTTCTCGTCCGCGGCGATGTGGAAACTCCGGCGCAACGCGTTCCACGTGGCTTTGTTCAAATCCTTCCGCACAGTTCCGATTTTTCGATTCCGCCCGACTCCAGTGGACGACTGGAATTGGCCCAGTGGCTGACTTCGCCTGAGAATCCATTGACCGCCCGTGTGATGGTCAACCGCATTTGGCTGCATCTGTTTGGTGAAGGCATTGTGTCGACGCCAAACAACTGGGGACTGACCGGACAAGCGCCCTCGCATCCCGAGTTGCTGGATCACTTGGCAATCGAGTTCACCAAAGATTGGTCCGTGAAGTCAATGATCCGCGAAATTGTGTTGTCGCGAACCTATCAAATGAGTTCGCGAATGAACGAGTCGAACTACGAAGTTGATCCAGACAACCGGTTGCTTTGGCGTGCCAGCCCACGACAGTTGGATGCGGAATCGATGCGAGACGCGATCCTCGCCATCGGCGGTGGTTTGAACCTGGAACGTCCGATCGGTTCACCCCTCGCTCGCTATGGCAACAACCGAATCGGCAGGACACTCGACGCGTCGCTTTTGGACGGATTGAACGATCGACGTTCCGTGTATTTGCCAATCGTTCGCGACGCCGTGCCTCGTTCGCTCGCGTTGTTTGATTTCGCCGACCCAAGTCTTAGCAATGCGAAACGCGATGTGTCGAACGTTCCGACGCAGGCATTGTTTTTAATGAACGATGAGTTTGTGTTGCAGAACGCGGAAGCACTCGGCCGTCAATTACTTGACGAACACAAAAGCATTCGCGATGGCGTCGCGGCAGCATTCCTGGCGACTTATGGCCGACCGGCGACCGATTCTGAGATCCGAAGCTGCGTGGACTTCTTCCAAGAGTTCATGGGTCCGGCTCGCAGAAGATCCAATCGCTTTGTGCAGACACAAGAACTCGCGATGACAGCATTCTGCCAGGCGTTGATCGCTTCGGCTGAGTTCCGATGTTTGAACTGAACCATATGGCATGGGTTTCCAGCTTGTGGAACCTCACTCACAGGCTGGAAGCGTATGCCACAGGGAATTGCCGAACCGGGCGGCTTGCGCCGCTCCGCTAAGAAGCTTCACTCCTCCACTTCGCACTCTCATCAGGTTCCATCATGTCCGATTCAACCAACCTCTCTCGCCGCAATGCACTCAAAGCTGTCAGCAGTGGATTTGGCTACCTCGCATTTGCGGCATTGGCGACCGAGCAAGCACGTGCGAGCAATCCGCTGGAGGTGAAAGAGCCTCACTTTGAATGCAAAGCCAAACGCGTCATCTTTTTGTCGATGCGAGGTGCACCGTCTCATGTCGACACGTTTGACTACAAGCCGCAACTGACACAGGACACTGGCAAGGTCGGCAAGTACGGCGGGACCGGGCGGCTGTTGGGATCGCCTTGGGAATTTCGCCAACGAGGCGACAGTGGATTGTGGATTTCGGACTTGTTCCCCGAACTTTCCAAGCAAGCCGATGACTTGTGCTTGCTACGAGGCATGCATTGCGATCAACCCAATCATCCGCAAGCCACCACGCAAACTCACACGGGAAACTTTCAGTTCCCGCGGCCTTCGATGGGTGCGTGGACGCTTTATGGTCTCGGCACCGAAAACGAAAACTTGCCCGGGTTCATCGTTTTGAATCCGTCGCCCGGTGACAGTGGCAACTATGCCAGCTCGTTCCTGCCAGCGATCTATCAAGGAACCAAGATGAAAGCGGGCGGTCGAGGCCGTGGCGGGTTCGCTCAAAATATGATGCGACCAAACGGTGGCAATCAACCGGGACGATCACGTCGTGGAATGCAACCGGGAATGAACGGCGACCGACGCCGACGCTACGCCGAATCTCGGATGGGAATGTCAGGCGGTATGGACACGTCTATGCAGCAGCGTCCGTTTGGCCGTCCCTTACGCGATCAATTCGCTGGGCGCGATGACAGTGCGATTCCCAATTTGACAAACCGAATGTTGGATCCGGATTTGCAACGCATTCAGTTGGACCTGATTCAAAACCTGAATCAAAACAAACTCGATCGAGACGGCCACCAGCCTCAAGTGGAAGGCATGATCGAATCGTTTGAGTTGGCGTATCGAATGCAATCCGAGATGCCCGAGGCGATCGACTTGTCCGATGAATCTCAGGACACGTTGGAACTGTACGGCATCAATGGTTCGGGGACGGACGACTTTGGTCGTCAGTGCTTGATGGCGAGACGTTTGGCAGAACGCGGCGTGCGATTCATCGAATGCGTGAGCCCGGGATGGGACCACCACCGCAACTTGCGAGACGAAATGGACGATCACTGTTCACAGATCGATCGCCCCATCGCAGGATTGCTGCAAGACCTCAAGCAACGAGGCTTGCTGGATGAAACGTTGGTGATTTGGGCCGGTGAATTCGGCCGAACGCCACACGCTCAGAATGGCGATGGCCGTGATCACAACAACAAGGGCTACACCACATGGATGGCAGGCGGCGGAGTTCGCGGCGGGTTCAGCTACGGAGCCACCGACGAACATGGTTACGAAGCCGTTGAAGGCAAATGTCACATCCACGATTGGCACGCGACGATCCTGCACCTGCTAGGGCTGGATCACGAGAAGTTGACCTATCGGTATGCGGGACGCGACTTCCGGTTGACCGACGTCTTCGGAAGTGTGATCCACGAAATCGTTGGCTGAACGTTCGATCAACCGTTGCGTTGGAAACCGAGCATTCTTCCGCGAACGGGTGACCGGAAGAGGTCGTTCATGACCGTGTCGACGTGACTTGGTTTCAAGTGATCCGGCAAGACCGGTCCAATGAATGGTTTGGTCTCTGGCGGTGCAAACATATCCGTCGATCGAGACGATCGCATGACGGAATGATCCGTCGGATCTGGTCCCTCAACGGGTTCGGATTCCAATTCAATTGTGCCCTCGTTCAACCGGACATGTTGAAGATCCAACTTCGCCGGAGTCAGGCAAGCAGCGTTTCGCGATTGATCAATTTTAATGTCGAGCAGGTTGCCATCACTGCCGAGGATAGGCTGCGTTGAAAACACATAGGCAACCACGGTGCCGGTTTGCTCATCGACGTTTGCGATGAGTGCGGCTTTGTTGTCCCAGATCGCGCCGGGGCGAATGTCTTCCTTTTCGATTCGCACGGACTTGGGATCAAACTCGAATCGAATCTCGGCTGCTCTCAAGTTCGGCGCGTCCTCCACTTGGATCGACGCAACGGACGTTTGCGACACAGCCTCTTGCGCCAAGACAGGCCCCGAAACGGCGGGTCCCATGGCATCCAATGACACACTTGCCATCAAGTGTCGACCTTCCAAACGCTCGGTCGTCAACACGCGACATGTTTTGGCCATCCTGGCTCCCATGTATGTTTCCGAATGGAATCTTCTGTTCATCGCGAGTGCAATGAACGCCCGGCAATTTCAATTGGAGATTGAAACTCCACTCGAACTTGGGGACTTCAATGAAAGAAGTAATCCAGGCTGAACATTTGTGTCAACGTCACTCAACCTTACCCGACGAGAATCAGCCGACGCAGATTCGAGTTTCATTGGGAATGACCGAAGTGACTCCGATTGTTTTCTCGGCGGGCAATGCCAAGCATCAACGCAGAACGCAAACAGAGATCTGTTTCATGCAATGAGCAAAAAAGCGACGCCCATTCAGCGTGAATTCAATGCTTCGCTAAAACAGATTGCTTGCAAAGACTTCGTCCACCGCGGCGGTGTCATCCGAGTCGTCGTCGCTGGAACCAACGGGGGATCCCATCGCCGCCTGTGCCGTTGCGACGGTTGATACGGTCGAAGCAATCGGCGATGTGTTTGACTCATCAACCAAAGGTTCGCCGCTGGCGGTTGAATCCGATGTCGCGGTGGTGGCAGGCTCGGTCCCGCTAGCGGACGAAGTGGATGCCGCCAACACACTGGAACTAGCTGCTTCAGAACTTGCTGAACTGCTGCTAGTAGTTGATTCGGCAAAGGTGTTGATATCGCTGATTGCATCGTTCCAATTGTCGGAACCAACCGGCAACACCGTGTTGGTATGCAAGCGATTGAAGATGTACTGAGGAAGCAACCCCAGTTCGCGAAAGTTCTGGTCTTCGAGTGCAGTGCCTTCGACAAGCGTGACGGTCAGCTCGTTGACACCACTGTCCAAGTAGGCGACCGGTTGCGACTGTACAATTTCATAATCGCCGGGTGCTAAATCGGTGAACTCGTAACTGCCGTCGACATCAGTGGTTGTCTGAATTTCCGCGCCGGTCGATGTGTTAGTCAGAGTAATGGTGACGCCCGGAATGGCTTCGCCGGTTCCGACAACGTTGTCATTGTTTGCGTCCGCGTATACAAATCCAGAGATCGAGTCATCGCCGGTTGCGGCCGCGGTGATGGTGATCAAACCGTCGGTTGAGTCCGATCCGGAAACGGGTGCTGGATCGACCGAGATTTGCCCTTCGTTCAATGTGACTTGTGTCAGGTCCAACACCGTGGTGCTATCCACCACCGCGTCGTTGGCAACTGAAAACGGAAGTTCGACCAGACTGCCGGAAACGTCAGTCAACGCACTGGAGGCTGAAACAAAGATGACCACTGTTCCCGCCGCGTCGTCCACATTCGCAGTGACTTGCGTGTCGCTTCCGGTCCCCCAAATACTTCCGAAGTCGATGTCATCGGCATCCAGATCCAAAACCGACGTGTCGTAGCTCAAGCGGATTTCCGCCGCACGCACTCCGGTTGCCGAGTCAATGTTCACCGGAACAGACACGATTGCATCGGGTGCCGACATGAGGTCATCGGGAACGTTGACTGCTGCGAGAAGACGTCGGCCTTCGAGCGATTCAACGGAAAGGCGACGGGATCGAGAAGGTTTCATCAGAGCTTGCCAGAGTCTTTCTTGTTGTTTCGATGTCTCACTCAACGATACCTCTGACGCACCAACGCACAAAAAATTTCCAGAAAAATTCTGAAAGCCCGGTGACGAAATTCGTTCGGCGTCGTCTTAAAATCACCGTGGGCTCGATTTGAGCACTCAGTTTGTCGCCAGGGACCGCGTGACAATCCAACCTCAGCAGGGACGGCAGTATTGCTTTTCTCTCGACCCTTGGTCGAACAAGGTCTCCCATCTATGAAACCCGCTGTCCAACGATTGCTATCTCGTCTGACTTCGAATAAATCCCGTCATTCCCGCCATAAAAGCCGATATCTCGGATCGAGCGATCGACGATTGAAAGTCGAATCGCTGGAGTCACGGCGCGTTTTGGCGGCCACGATCGCTTCGTTCGCACCCACACCATCCGGCTTCACCGCCGAGTTGAGCGAAGAGATCAGCGTCCAAAAAATCAATTTGTACGACACCGAAGCCGGAGCCGCGGGCGCCGCTGACGTGACGTTGCAGGGTGCAACGACTGGTGAAGTGCGCGGTTCACTCGTTATCAACGGCACAACCGTCACATTCGTTGCAACCGATGGACCGCTCGCTGCAGACACCTACACAGCGACTCTTCGAAGTGCCAGCGACGGCTTCACCGACCTGGCCGACGGCGAGCTTCTTGACGGCGATGACAACGGCACGGCCGGCGGTAACTTTGTGACGACTTTCACCGTTGCCAGCCCCGCGTCTTTGGTTGTTGGATTGCCCGACATCGTTCGCGGACCAAGCCAAACAGTTCAATTGCCAGCCGGTGGCAGCGGAACCGATTTGCCAGCTGGGTTGCCAATTCAACTGAGCAATGCCGATGGCGTGACATCCGTGACGCTGACCATTCAGTACGATCCAGCCATGCTGGACATCTCCGCCGTTCAACTCGGTGCCGACGCTCCGACAGGAAGCCAAGTCGAAGCGAACTTGGACACGCCCGGCGTTGCAACGATCACGTTCTTCAGCCTCGAGGCCATGGACGCTGGTCAAGCCGACATCATTGATCTGATCGCGACCATTCCTGAAGACGCTCCTTATGGTTCCACCGGCACACTGACAATCAGTTCGTTGGATGTGAACGCGGGAGCCATGACCGCCAGCGCCGACGATGCCATTCAAGTCGTTGCGTTCCCCGGCGATGTCAACGCCAACCGTCGGTACGACGCCGAAGACGCTCGTTTGGTTGCCCGTGTGGGAGTCGACTTGGACAGCGGCTTTGTTGTCACGGACGCCAGCGGTTCCGGCGAAGCCTTTGTTCCTTTCGCGGCAATCGATCCCAACTTGCTCGGTGACGTGACGGGACAAGACGGATTGAGTCCGTTGGACGCGAGCGACTTGCTGCGACGAGTCGTCGGATTGTCGACACCAAACATTCCTGATTTGCCGGACGCCCAAGCACCGACCAGCATCAGCCTTTCCGCCACCACCGTGGCTGAAAACGTTGCCGTAGGAACTTCCGTCGGGACGTTCTCCACGATGGATCCAGACTCAGGCGACACGCACACCTATGCATTGGTTTCTGGAACCGGTGACACCGACAACAGTTCGTTCACCATTTCTGGCAACACGTTGTTGACCGCAGAAGTCTTCGACGCTTCGGTGCAAGACACCTACACCATCCGTGTGCAAACCACCGACTCGACGGGTCGGACATTGGAACGCGTTTTCACACTGACAGTGACCGATCAAAATGTTGCCCCCACCGGGATTTCGCTGAGCGACACATCGATCGCTGAAAACGAAGCGGCAAGCACTTCGGTCGGCACCCTGTCGACCACCGATAGCAACACGAATGACACGTTCACTTACAGCATCGTTTCAATCGACGGCAGCACCACCGACACCACGTTTGCCATATCCGGCAATTCGTTGGTCGCGACCGGATCCCTAGATTTTGAAACGAAGAGCAGCTACTCCGTCGTCGTTCGCACGACCGACCAAGGTGGACTGTCATTCGATCAGACTTTTACGATCAATGTCGATGACATCAACGAAGCCCCCACCGCAATCGCGATCAGCGACGATTCGGTCGCGGATGATTCGGTTTCGGGAACCGTGGTTGGATCCTTCACCACCACTGATGTGGATGCCGCCGACACATACACCTATGCGTTGGTGTCCGGAACCGGTGACACGGACAACGCTTCGTTCACCATCGTCGGCAATGAACTGCGAACGGCGACAACGATCGACTTCGACACGCAAAGCAGCTACAGCATCCGAATTCAAACAACGGATTCGGGCGGCGAAACATTCGAACAAGTCTTCACGATTGTTCAAAGCAACGAAGGCCCAACCGCGATCTCGCTCAGCAATGCCACCGTGGCTGAAAACGGCTCAGCGGGAGACACCGTCGGCACATTCACCTCCACCGACCCAACGTCCGGTGACACGTTCACCTACACGTTTGTGACCGGTGAAGGTGACGACAACAATGGGATGTTCGCGATCTCTGGCGACGAACTGCAAGCCAATGGATCGCTGGATGCCGAAACGCAAGGCACGTTGACGATCCGAGTTCGCAGCACCGACTCAACGGGCGAATTCACCGAAGAAACCTTCACCATCACGGTTTCCAGCGTTAACGAAGCACCAACCGCGATCACTGTATCGGGCACTCACGTTGCGACCGGTGAACCAAGCGGCACAACGGTTGGAACCCTGGGCACCGATGATCCGGATTCCGGTGACACGATCACCTACACGTTGGTTTCCGGAACCGGCGACACGGACAACGCCTCCTTCACCATCTCCAATGGAGAATTGGTCACCGCATTCGCGGCCAACCAGCAAACCCAGTCGTCCTACTCGGTTCGAGTTCGGGCACAGGATGCGGGCGGACTGTCCACCGAGGAATCTTTCACAATCACCATCACTTCGACCAACGTGGCGCCCACCGCCATCGCGATCGACAACAACGATGTGGAAGAAAACGCCGACGTCGGCACCACCGTTGGCACGCTCAGCACGACCGACGCCAACACGATGGACTCGTTCGTCTACACACTAGTCAGTGGCACGGGTGATACCGACAATGCATCCTTCGCGATTGACGGCGATGAGTTGGTGACCGCCGCATCGTTGGACTTCGAAACCCAGTCGTCGTACTCGGTCCGAATCCAAAGCACCGACCCGTTCGGATTGTCGACCGTGGAAACATTCACGATCACCGCGACGAACGTGAACGATGCTCCAACCGCGATCGCGATTGACAACAGCACAATCGCAGAAGACACCGCGTCAGGAACAACGGTCGGTGCACTCACCACAACCGATGACGACGCATCTGACACGTTCACCTACGCCTTGGTCAGTGGCGATGGCGACACGGACAACGCCGCCTTCACGATCAGTGGAAGCAACCTTGTCACCGCGACCACGTTCGATTTCGAAACCCAGTCGTCTTACTCGATCCGAGTTCAAACGACCGACTCCGCCGGCGCGACTTTCGAAGAAGTCCTCACGATCACCGTGACCGACACCAACGAAGTTCCCACGGCGATTGCCCTGGACAACGGCAGCGTTTCGGAAGATGCCGCATCGGGAACCACCGTCGGTGCGTTCAGCACAACCGACGCCGATGCATCTGACACCTTCACCTACACCCTGGTCAGCGGAGAAGGTGACACCGACAATGCCGCCTTCACGATCAGTGGCGGGAACTTGGTGACCGCTAGCACGTTCGATTTCGACACTCAGTCGTCTTATTCGATTCGTGTTCAAACCGAGGACTCGGCCGGAGCAACGTTCGAGCAGATCCTGACGATCACGATCACTGAAACCGAGGCCAATCAAACGCCGACGGCAGTTTCGATCGACAACACGGACATCGAAGAACACGCTACCGTCGGAACCACCGTCGGAACGCTCAGCACCACCGATGCGAACGCTTCGGACACCTTCACGTACGCTTTGGTCAGCGGCGAAGGCGACACCGACAACGCTGCCTTCACGATCAATGGCAGCGAACTCGTGACGGCGAGCTCCTTCGACTTCGAGACTCAGTCGTCCTACTCGATTCGAGTGCAAACGACCGACTCGGGTGGAGCCACGTTTGAGCAGATCCTGACTCTGTCGATCACAGATTCCAACGACGCACCGTCATCGCTCGCGATCGATAACGCCACGATTTCGGAAGACGTGGCATCCGGAACCGTCGTTGGTGAACTCAGCACGACAGACGCCGACGCGGGTGACACGTTCACTTATGCCCTCGTCAGCGGTGAAGGCGACACAGACAACGCCGCCTTCTCGATTGACGGCAGCAATTTGGTGACGGCGACCACGTTCGACTTCGACACCCAGTCGTCGTACTCGGTCCGTGTTCAATCGACGGACTCGGCGGGAGCTACCATCACGCAAGTCCTGACGATCACAATCACCGGCACAAACGCCGTTCCAACCGCGATCGCGTTTGACAACGACACCATTGCTGAAGACGTCGCATCGGGAACCACGGTTGGTGCATTGAGCACAACCGATGCGGATGCTGGCGACACGTTCACATACGCTCTGGTCAGCGGCGATGGCGACACCGACAACGCCGCCTTCACCATCGATGGCGGCAACCTTGTCACAGCGACAATGTTCGACTTCGAGAC
>NZ_ANMO01000157.1 GCF_000338295.1 Rhodopirellula europaea 6C | reverse complement strand
CGCCTACACCGAGTTTCTGCAGTCGCGTGCTTGGCACGGAGAGCTTTCAGAAATCCTAGCGGCGATGGTTCCTTGCATGACGCTCTACCGACATCTTGGAACATCGCTGATGTCGAAGCTTCGCGACGATCACCCGTATCGTGATTGGATCACGAGTTACTCGAGCGATGAATTCGCAGAGCTTTGCCAGGGGCTTGAGCGTCTGCTCGACGAAGTTGCGTCAGACACCGTTGCAGTGAGAGACGCGTACCGGTACGCCATGCAGTGTGAGTTCGATTTTTTTACCGCCCCGCTTGAGACCGCATCATTGAATTAGTGTTCGGCCGGATGCTTGAGCGTTGGCAGCGCGGTTTTGATGGCGATGGTGAAGACCATTAAGCCGAAAGCCCAGATGCCGACGGTGACTTTCCATTCGAGTTGACTGGGCACGTACTCGACGATCTCGTGCAGCGTGCTGGGGATGAAGCCCGGGACGATCAAGCCCATGCCCTTTTCGATCCATGCACCGACGAATGCCATCACGCAAGCGGTCACGAGCAATGGTCGCCAGCGGAATCCAAGCAAACCGGGCCAGAGGAACAGCAAGGCCGCTGAGATGTTCAGAGCAATCGCGGTCCAGGTCCATGGAACGAGAGCTGTCTTGCCGTGCAGGCCAAAGAAGAGGTACTTCGCGGCGCTGACGTGAGAGCCGCCGGTGTAGAACTCGGTGAACAGTTCCGATGCGACCATCAGCAGATTGATCAAAATCGTGACGCGGATGATTTTGGTCAGTGTGGCGATCGGATGATCGAGGCCGCCGACACCGGTCAGTCGTTTGATCAGCACCATCGACACGATGATGAACGCGGGACCGGACACAAACGCGGACGCGAGGAAGCGTGGTGCAAGCAATGCCGTGTTCCAAAACGGTCGTCCGCCAAGGCCGCAGTACAGGAACGCGGTGACGGTGTGAATCGAGATCGCCCACACGATCGAAAGCATTACAAACGGGATGTACCACGTCGGGTTGGGTTTGCGTCCGAGGAACCGCATGTAAAGCAGATAGCCGCAGATGTGCAGGTTCAGGACGAGGTAACCGTTCAGCACGATCACGTCCCATGTCAACATCGAGATCGGCCAGTTGAATTTGCCGATGACGGGCATCATGTGCCAGAAACGATCGGGACGCCCGAGGTCGGCGACGACAAACATCAAGCACATCACGATCGCGGCGATGGCCAGCAGTTCGCCGATGATGACGACGTCGTGCATCTTGCGGTCATGATACAGGTACGCCGGGATCACCATCATGACTCCGCCGGCCGCAAGTCCCACCATGAAGGTGAAGTTGGCGATGTACAGTCCCCACGAAACTTGATCGGTCATGTTGGTGCCGACCATGCCGCCGGCAACTTGGTTCGCCCAAGCGTTCGCACCGACCAAGAACAACGCGGTCAACATGGTCATCCATGCGTAAAACGCAAGCGACCCTTCGGTGGCGAGCCACAGCGACCGTCCGATGAATTTCGGGTAGCTCGTGATGTGGGATTCGTTGTCGCCGGGTTCGGTGATATCCGGCGGGGCGGTGATGCTGCTCATAGCGTTTCTCGGTAGCGGAAGTCGTCAAGACTTTCGTGATGGAGACGGGGGCCGAAACTCTTGACGAGTTCCGCTACGGTGGGTCAGTCGAAGTAATAAAAGAACGCGGGTTTCGTGCCGAGTTCTTCTTTGAGGATGTAGACGCGTTTGTTCTCGAGGATCCAGCGGATGTTGGAATCCTTGTCGAGGATGTTGCCGAAGACGCGAGCACCGGTGGGGCAGGCTTCCAAACAAGCGGGCAACTTGCCGCGTCGTGTTCGGTGCAAGCAGTACGTGCACTTCTCGACCACGCCGACCGGGCGGATACGGTTACTCAAGTAGCTTTGGTCGGGATTGACCTCTTCGGCAGGCACTTCGGGCTTCTTCCAATTGAAACGCCGTGCGTGATACGGACATGCTGCTTCGCAGTACCGGCAACCGATGCACCAGTTGTAGTCAACGACCACGATGCCATCTTCTTCTTTCCACGTCGCCTTCACCGGGCAAACGTCGACGCACGGTGGCTCGTCGCATTGTTGGCATTGAACAGGCAGGTAGAACTTGTCGTCCTTGGGAACTGTTCCGGTGTACGTCGTGCTGCCTTTTTCCATGTCCATCGTGCCTTTGGGCATTTCGATAACGCGGATGTAGGACTGGTTCGTATCGCGGTCGTGGTTATTTTCTTTGTGGCAGGCTTCGACGCATTTGCCGTTGCCGTTGCAAACACTCAGGTTGATCGCGTAGACGAACTTCGTTCCTGGGATCGGTCGATCGTCAGCAATCGTGACGTCCGCGCCGTACTTCTCTTTCGTTTCCGCTTCGAGACGCGCGATCACGTCCGCTTTTTGCTCGGGCGATAGCTCGGTGTAATGCTGTTGCATGAACTCCGCGGCCGTCGTGTTTTTGGCAGCTTGCCGTAGCGGTGAAATTGCGGCGACAAAAGCACCCGCGCCCAACGTTGCGAACGCACCTTTGACGGCCGCACGGCGAGTGAAGTTCTCGACGATCGGTAGGGAAGGCCTGCTGGGGTTCTTAGTGGTCGTCATGAGATTCCGCTCCTTCGTGGTCCTGGTGATCGTCAAGCGGGGCGTTGAAGCGGTCTTTCGGTTTGAAACCGACGACCATTTTGGGATAGCTCGGTGCGTGCGGATCGTGGCAGTCGATGCAGTTGTTCTTCATCTGGGGACCACGACTCAAATCCCAGTGCCCGTTCATGCCGCCGTGAGCACCGTGGGCGAACGATTCGGCTTGCTTGCTGTGGCACTGTGAGCACAGCGTCATGACGTTTTCGTACGCGACTGATTTTCCATCGGCTAAACGCAGTGCGTCGGAATCGTCAGGGTTGTGGCAGGCGTAGCAAGCGATCTTGCCGTGATTGAAAGTCATGCCTTGATGAAATTCGTCCAGCGTCGCGGCCGACACGTTTTCCAGGTTCGGTTTACGGACGGCGTGGCAAGTCGAACAAGCGACGCTGCCGGTTCGGCCCTGCGGGTCCATGCCGGCCAGTTCGATCCGTGGTGGACCGGATGGCTTGCGGATGATGACGGGGTGTGTCGTCGTTGCTTCGCTCGGTAACTGTGCGACCTGGGGCGTTTCTTCAGGAGCGGCGTGCGTATTCGCTCGCGTGCCGGACTGCCAGACGGCCACCAGCAACATCGAAGCGATCAAACAAACCACGCCCGCGAAAATCAGATTTGCGATTCGCGGCATGTAATTCTGTTCCAAATGAGGTTTCGCTGTTGACCCGTAATGTATACATTCAGGTGCGCCTTAGCGATACCTCAGATTTGATCACACATCCACTTTTCAGGAATGCAAGCTCGGTGCCAATCAGCGGACTCGTCGTCACCTTTCGGTCATCGGTCGCGGAACACGCGGACAGCATCGAGCGAATCGCTGCCATCCCTGAGATTGACGTCGGCGAATCCGCTGGCAGCAAGTTGGCGATTGTGGTCGATTCAGAAACCAAACGCCGCGATCAAGAAATTTGGGAGTCGGTACAACAGATGCCAGGAGTGGTTGACTTAGCCGTCGCCATGGTCGCATTTGATGAAGATGCCGAGACCGATAAACATGATGCAATCAGGAACGAAACATGATGGACTCTAAGCGTCGAAATTTCTTGAAGTCGGCCGCGATGGCCGCCGCCGGTTCGATGGTCGCCGGCAATACTTCGCTGCCGGTCGTTCATGCCGATCAAGCCGTCGACGATTTGCCGACCGGCGAGGGCATGGAATGGAACAAAGCACCGTGTCGTTTCTGCGGCACCGGATGCCATGTGCAAGTTGGTGTGGAAGACGGCCGCGTCGTCGCGATCGCTGGCGACAAGGCAGCCGACGTCAACAAGGGCTTGCTGTGCGTTAAAGGCTATCACGTCGGCGGCATCTTGTACGGCAAGGATCGTTTGACGCAGCCGCTCCTGCGACAAGACGACGGTAGCTTGAAAGCGATCGAGTGGGACAAAGCAATCGAGATCATTGCCAAACGCATCTTTGATTCGCCAGAGACTTTCGCGTTCTACGGCAGCGGGCAGTGGACGATCCCAGAAGGTTACGCCGCACAAAAATTCATGAAGGGCGGATTGGGCAACAACCACATCGACCCCAACGCACGGCTGTGCATGGCGTCGGCTGTGACCGGGTTCTTGGCTACTTATGGCGTTGACGAACCGGCCGGCTGCTACCAAGACCTCGACGAATGCGACGTGCTGATCACGTGGGGCAACAACCCGGCCGAAATGCACCCGGTATTGTTTTCACGCGTGACCGATCGGCGTTCGCGCGGCGAGACGGTTCGCATCATCGACATCGGCACTCGTCGAACTCGCACGACTGATGCGGCCAACGACTACTTGGAAATGAAGCCGCACGGCGATGTCGCGATCTCGCTGGGCATCATGCATCTGTTGATCGAGAACGACAATTACGACAAGTCGTTTGTTGAGAAACACTGCAACTTCCGCGGCGCGGAGGAACTGACGCCGACCTTGCAAGGCGAGCAAATTAGCGAAGACGACTTTCGCAAACGCATCGCCAAGTACACGCCAGAACTCGTCGAAGAGCTTTCGGGCGTTCCGGCGGATAGCATCCGCATGCTGGCCGATTTGTTCGGCAATCATGACATTCGCATCACATCGCTGTGGTGCATGGGCATGAACCAGCACACGATGGGCACCGCGATCAATTCGCTGGTTCACGGCGTGCACCTATTGTCCGGTCACTTCGGTCGTCCCGGCGACGCACCAACGAGTTTGACTGGTCAACCGTCGGCTTGCGGCACGGTTCGCGAAGTCGGCACGCTAGCTCATGCGTTGCCCGGTGGCCGCGTGGTTGCGAAGCCTGAGCATCGCGAGCAGTGCGAAGGTTTCTGGAATGTTCGCGAAGGCAGCATCAACGAAGTGCCCGGTTACCACACCGTGAAGATGTTCGAGCAGTTCACTACGCCAACGTCCGATGGTGGCGACATCACGACGATGTTCGTGCAGGTCACCAACCCCGGCCAAACCTTGCCGAACTTGAACGCCCTTTTCAACGACAAGAAAGGCCTCGAAGATAAGTTCCTGATTGTTAGTGACGTTTACCCGACCGCGACGACTGCGCTCGCGGATCTAATTCTGCCCGCCGCAATGTGGGTGGAAAAGAACGGGATGTTCGGCAACAGCGAACGTCGAACTCAACAGTGGTTCAAGATGGTCGATCCGCCCGGCGAGGCTCGTGATGACACTTGGATGACAATCGCGATCGCCCACAAGTTGTTCGAGATGGGCCACGAAGGCATGAAGGACAGAGATGGCGATTTCATTTTTGCGGTCAAAGACGACGACGGCCAAGAAATTCCGGTTTGGGAATTCGATCGTTACTACGACACCAACGTCGACAAGCATCTGTTCGAGGAATACCGTCTGTTCACGACGATGAAGCACAAGAACTTGGCCCCGTACGAGGAATACGTCAAAGCCCGCGGATTACGTTGGCCAGTGGTCGAGCAAGAGGACGGATCCTGGCGCGAGACCAAATTCCGCTTCTCGGGATTCGACGATCCGTTCGTCAAGGAAGGCCAGGAGTTTGACTTTTATCATTCGTCTTCGGATGACGGCCGTGCTCAGATTTGGTTCCACGAGTACGCTCCACCGCCGGAAATGCCCGACGATGAATTTCCGATGTGGCTTTGTACCGGACGAGTGCTTGAGCATTGGCACACCGGCACGATGACACGTCGTCTCGCACCTCTGAACCGAGCGATGCCGACGGCTTATGTCGAAATGCACATGGAAGACGCCAAGGCGGCCAACATTCGTCAGGGGGAAGTGGTCACCATCGAATCACGCCGCGGTGTTTGCGATTTGCCGGTCTGGATCGACGGTCGCGGCCGACCGCCACGCGGCACAGTCTTTGTTCCGTTCTTTGACGAGACCAAGCTGATCAACAACGTGACACTTGACGCGCACGACCCATTCTCGAAACAACCCGACTACAAGAAGTGCGCTGTCCGAGTCGTTAAGAAGGCGGATGCCAAGGTGTCATCATGAATCGACTGACGACAATCTTTCTTTCGCTGGTCATGGCGGTCGCGGTGGTCGGATACTTCGTCGGCCTCGGCGATGGCGTACCCAAGCCGGATGGTTTGTACGATTCTCCTTTGCTCGATCGCGAGCTGTCGGCAACGGTGGCAAGTGAAGTGAAGCTGATTCCGGCGGTCAGCTACGCGGAAATCGCGAGCACGCCGATGGGGCCGACGAAGCCATGGCAGGGGATGCCTCAAGCGTTACCGGGCGCGGACTACGATCTGTATACGAAGATCGAACCGAGTGAGGCTGAAAAAGAAGCATCGAGCAAGCTCCGCGCGTCGCGTCGCGCCTTCAACGGCGCGCCGCCGATCATCCCTCACCCCGTCGAGAACACAACGGATGCCGCTTGCTATGCATGCCATTCCAACGGAGTGAAGATGGCGGGCCTGAAAGCCAGCGTGATGTCGCACCAATTCCTGGGCAACTGCGTGCAGTGCCACGCTCCGATGGCACCCGCACCGTTTCAAGACGTTGATGCGAGCGTCGATACCAGCTTCGTTGGTTTGCCAGCACCAAAACAAGGCAAGCGAGCTTATCAGGGGGCACCGCCGACGATCCCGCATTCGCAGTGGATGCGTGAGAGCTGCAATGCGTGTCACGGTGGCCCGCATGGATGGGCTGGCATGGAATCGACTCACCCGTGGCGAACGAACTGCACCCAGTGTCACGCTCCGTCGGCAACGCTCGATCAAATGCCCGAAGCCGACATCGTTCCGATGTTGCCGCCGCTTGATGTGGTTGCGAAGTAGTTGGAGAAAAATTGACGCAGAGACGCAAGAGCCGGGGAGACGCAGAGAACGAGTGGGAGAGTGGCAACGCAAAGTTGGTATTTATGAAAAGATTCTTCTCTGCGCTCAAACGGCTGCTCTCGGCGGCTCTCCGTCTCCCCGTCTCTGCGTCAAAATTTCTCTTCGCACGCTCCAAGCCCAACCAAAGCCGACGCGATCTTTTGCAAGGTCGTCTGTGGAAATTCATTCCATCGAACAAGTTCGCACCGCTGGTGATGCGATACCCGAAGCCGGAAGTAGAATCATCTCCGGAAGTAAAGCCGCGAAGTATCGGTGGCATCAACATTGACCCAGTCCCGCCGACGAACTTGGGGGGCAAAGCGTTCTCGCAAACGATCCCGGTTTTCCGTCCGCCCGGTGCCATTGACGAGTACCAGTTCCTTGCCGGTTGCACGCGATGTGGTGACTGCATCACCGCGTGTCCTTACGATGCGATTGTCAAAGCTCCCGCGCGAACCGGCAGCGTTGCCGGCACACCCATCATCGAAGCCGACACGTCTGCGTGCATGATGTGCGACGACTTTCCTTGCATCGCATCGTGTGAACCCGGCGTGTTGGTTGATTCGATTCCACCGATCATGGGCACGGCAAAAGTGACTGAGCATCTGTGCCTCGCTCATCACTCAACGACATGCACCGTGTGCAGCGAACGATGTCCCGTCGACGGAGCGATCGCGGTCACCGACGGCAAGCCAACGATCAACGAAGATACCTGCACCGGATGCGGCGTGTGCCGCTACGTTTGCCCAGCACCCGAAAACGCGATCCTGTTGATGCCCGCATTCTCACGTCCTGGATCACCCAACGCATGACATCGAAAAAACTAACGCTGGAAGATCTGGAAAACAACGAACCGCTACCGGAAATCCTGCAAGCCGAATGGGCCAAGGACCAAGTCTTGCAGTTGTTTGCCGATCTGGCCGGTGGTGCTGACGTTCAACAGGTGCAAATGAAATCGCACGCAACCGATGCTGCTGTCACGTTAGCGACCGCTGAAGCCGCATTCGCCGCCGACGAAGCACAAGCGATCCAAGTGCGATACGTCTTCGAGGGCGAGATGTGGTGCGACACCATCATGCCCGGCAATCCAACCACGAAGATCATTCGCAACAGGCTTCCGAATGTTCACTAGACCGCAGTCACAGTTTGGGCGATTTGTAGCGATGAATCGCCGCCACATCAATCGAAAGCAACGCTTAGTGCCGATGACAACGATTGACTTCCTTTAGGCGGGAGGGCACTGATGGCAAATGGTCGGACGCACTTTCAAGGATGAATCACGATGATGTTTGATAGCTACGATACTTACGCCACTGGGCGCGACGGTGAGATCCTGCATTTCGACATCGTTGTCGCTGCGGGAACGCCGAAGCCGGTTGTCGAAATGCTCGCCGCGAAATATGCGGAAAGCCAATCGCCCGAGGTCGAAACAGAATTGGTTTCAAGAACATCCACTTTGCCGACCGAACTTGCGATGGACCAGCGGGCTGCCGTGAAACAACACGGCTTCGCGATCGCGTCTTATAGCGACCGAAGAAGGATGGCAGCCTAAGGGTGTCAACTCGCGGTGACACGCATGTTGGTTGCTCAGTTCTTCCGTTGACTCTGACTTTCATTGCTTTATTCTGTTGATTCGATCGACGCACGACGAGACTGTGAGCGGACGCAGCCTTGCATGATGCCGATCGGATCTATTGATAGGCGGATGGTCTTGGATGCGTGCATGCAAATGGCTTGGGATTGAACTGGTCGAAGTGAGTTGGGCGGAAAAAACCGTTTCCGCTGTTGGGTCTTGCTTGGCGATCTTCTGTGTGTTTTGCGTCACGCGTTACAGCTTGCCGGCCGTCGCCGCGGCGGGTGTGATCGGGTCGATGGGCGCGACAGCAGTGTTGCTGTATGCCGTGCCACATAGTCCGCTGTCGCAGCCTTGGCCATTGATCGGTGGCCACACGATCTCAGCAATCATTGGCGTGTGTTGCGCCCACTCTGTCGACAACACCGCCGTAGCCACCGCACTCGCCGTGGGACTGGCGATCGGCGTGATGTATCAATGCAAGTGCATTCATCCGCCCGGTGGCGCAACCGCGTTCACTGCCGTGATGGGCGGTTCGGCGATCCATGACCTGGGATTTTATTTTGTCCTGTACCCAGTGCTACTCAATGCCACCGTCATGCTGGTACTTGCGATCGTGATCAACTATCCGTTCCGCTGGCGACGTTATCCGGCTTTCTTGGTGCGCCGATTCGATGAAGCTGAGCCTGAGAACTTGCAAGTTTCGGAGGACGTTCACAAGCACGTCTTGGCCTCCATCCGGTCGCTCGATTCGTTCGTCGATGTCAGCGAAGATGATTTGCTGTACCTCGCAAGCGACATCGCGGCTCGTGTGGGCAACACGAATGGAAGTGAGGCTGTTGCCGTGCAACGGAGTGTTTCATCCGATCGCTGGAACGACGTGGCTAGCGACGAGCCGGAACGCACGCTAACGCCCTGACGTCGGCTAGCGAGCTCTCATTCGACCAGCGGAATGATCGGGTTAGTCGAATTCAGCAATCCCGCGATCGTGACTTTTGCAAACGCTTCTTCCGTCGCCGCGTAGGCACGGTCCAGTTCCGCGTGCAGCGGGCACAGTGACGTGTGGGATTGCAAATTCAACGGGCAGTTACAAATTCGCCCGAGCGGTTCCACCGCGTCGACGATGTCCAGGATTGTGATCGCTTCGGCTGATCGGGCGAGCGAATAGCCGCCCTGGGAGCCGCATCGCGACTCCACCAGATCTGCGTTTGCCAAGTTTTGCATCACGCGGTGCAGGTAGCGACGCGGGATCTTTGTGATGCCAGCGATCTCTTCGGCGGACGAGGGCGTTTTGCCGCAGGCGGCTTGGCCGGCCAAGCAGGTCACTGCTCGAAGGGCATATTCAGTGGTTTTTGAGAGCATCGTGGAGGTCAGACGGAGGAAAAAGCATCGACACCCCGAACATACACCTTGACGTACACAATAGAAAGTATACCTTTGGGTGAATGTCTTGAGGCGACGCGAATGATGGCGTCGGATTCTTCCCACCAACTGCCCCTCCAACGAGAAACCTGTTCATGCTGAGCGAAAAAACGATTCGGATTGTCAAAGAGATCACGCCACTGGTTGCCGCCAACGCGGAAACCATCACGCGTCGGTTTTACGAACGGATGTTCGAGGCGAATCCGGAAGTGAAAGTGTTTTTCAACCAAGCCCACCAGCACACCGGTGGTCAGCAAAAGGCTCTCGCGGGTGCGATCTGTGCCTACTTCACTCACATCGACAATCCCGCCGTGCTGATGCCGGCCGTGGAATTGATCGCACAAAAGCACGTGTCGCTTGGCATCAAGGCGGAGCACTATCCGATCGTCGGCAGCAATCTGCTCGGCGCGATCGGCGATGTGATGGGTGATGCCGCCACGCCCGAGATCGTCGAAGCGGTTGGCGAAGCTTATGGATTCCTCGCCGACATCTTCATCGGTCGCGAAGGTGCGATCTACGAAGAACAAGCATCAGCACCCGGCGGATGGAACGGCACGCGAACCTTTGTTGTCGCCAAGAAGGTCCCCGAGAGCGACATCGTGACGTCGTTCTACTTGAAGCCCGAAGACGAAGGACCGCTGCCACCTTTCAAACCCGGCCAATACATCACGGTCCACATCGACCACCCACATACGCCGACATCGCCACGCAACTACAGCCTTTCGGACTGTGCCAGCCAACCTCACTACCGCATCAGCGTTAAACGCGAAGAACGTCTCGCCGCCGATGCGCCCGATGGATTGATTTCCAATCACCTGCACGATGGCATCGAGGAAGGCCACACCATCCAGCTCGGCCCGCCGTGTGGCGAGTTCACTGTTGATCCTAATGAAGTCGCCAAACCGGTCGTCCTGATCGCCGGCGGCATCGGTGTGACGCCATTGTTGTCGATGGCGAAGTCGATCATTCACGCCAATCCCGATGCGCAGGTTACCTTCATTCAAGCCGCTCGCAACAGCAAGGTGCAAGCGTTCGCTGACGAACTCGCCAGCCTGTCACAAGCCGGATCAAACGTTCGCACCAAAGTCATATACGACGCACCGCTTCCGGGCGATGTCGAAGACGGCAAGTGCGACGGTACCGGTTTCGTCACGACGGACTTGCTCCGCGACTGGACACCGTTTGCCGACGCGGACTTTTACTTCTGCGGTCCCAAGCCGTTCATGCAGAACATGCATGCGTGCCTGCAAGAACTCGGCGTCGACGAACATCGCGTTCGTTACGAATTTTTTGGCCCCAAGGAAGAACTGGTCACCGCGTAACGCAGGATTCCTCGTAAACGCTGAGAGCCGACGGCGATAACCGCAGGTTCCACACTCCCTGATCCATACTCGACACCCGCGGTTAGCGCCGTCGGCTCACAAGAGATACCCCCCATGAAACGCTTGTGGATGGCCTTCGCGGCCGTGATGATCGTCTCCTTCCTAATCCTTGGCTGGATTGGGACACGAATCTATCAAGAGATGCCGCCGATTCCCGATAAGTATGTCACGACCGATGGCGTGACGCTGATCGACAGCGGAGAAGTTGGCGAGGGTCAAAATGTTTGGCAGTCGCTTGGCGGAATGCAGGTCGGCTCCATTTGGGGTCACGGCAGTTACGTCGCTCCGGACTGGACCGCCGATTGGTTGCATCGTGAATCCGTGTTCATTCTCGACAAGTGGTCGAGTGCTGAGTTTAGTCAGCCGTTCGCTCAACTCGATTCCGAACGACAAGCCCAACTGAGCGGTCGTTTGTCGGACCTGATGCGAACCAACACGTTCGACGAATCCAGTGGTATTGTCACGATTGACCCGCTGCGGGCCGAAGCGTTCAACGCCAATGTCGATCACTACCGAACCGTGTTCATCGACGGCAACGCGGACTACGCCATTCCCGCCAATTCGATCTCCAGCGAAGAGCGACTGCGTAAGTTCTCGGCGTTCGTGTTTTGGACATCGTGGGCCGCTTCCACAACCCGTCCAAACGACATCGCGAGCTACACGAACAACTGGCCCCACGAGCCGTTGGTTGGAAATCGACCGACCGGCGACAACATTGTTTGGACGGGCGTCAGCGTCATCATGCTGCTGGCGGGCATTTCCGGGATGGCTTGGTGGTACGCATCGCGGCGTGAAGAAGAAGAGAAGCCCGACAGCATTCCCTCCTACGATCCGCTGTCCCGCTGGCAAGCGACGCCATCGCAAAAAGCAACGATCAAGTACTTTTGGATCGTCGCAGCGTTAATCTTTGCTCAGATGGGACTCGGGATTGTCACTGCCCACTACGGTGTCGAAGGGGAAGGCTTTTACGGCTTTCCGTTGGCTGAGTATTTGCCCTACAGCGTCTCCCGAACTTGGCACGTTCAAATCGGATTGTTTTGGATTGCCACCGCTTGGCTTGCTTCGGGATTGTTCATCGGTCCGTTGGTCAGCAATCACGAACCAAAGTTTCAGCGACTCGGCGTAAACGTTCTGTTCGGTGCGTTGCTGTTGGTCGTCGTCGGGTCGCTGGCCGGTGAATGGTTGAGCGTCAAGAACTACATGAGCGACACCGTGTCGTTTTACCTCGGTCACCAAGGATACGAGTATGTCGAACTCGGCCGCGTATGGCAGATCGGATTGATGGTCGGCTTGCTGCTGTGGCTGGTGTTGATGCTTCGAGTGCTATGGCCGGCGCTGCGGCAAAAAGGCGACCCAAACTCCACCGAAGCCAATTCGCAGCGTCACCTCGTCGCTTTGCTTGCCGTTGCGACCGGAGCGATTGCGTTGTTCTACGGAGCCGGTTTGACATGGGGTCAACACTCGCACCTGACAATGGTCGAGTACTGGCGATGGTGGGTCGTTCACTTGTGGGTCGAAGGCTTCTTTGAAGTCTTTGCCACCACCGTGATCGCGTTCGTATTCATGCGGTTGAACCTCGTTCGTCCAGGACTGGCTGCTGCGGCGGCGCTGTTGGCCGCGACGATCTTCTTGTCCGGCGGTATCATCGGGACACTGCACCACCTGTATTTCTCTGGCACACCGACCGTGGCACTCGCTTGGGGATCGGTGTTCAGTGCCCTGGAAGTTGTGCCGCTGACGCTGATCGGGTTTGACGCGATGGAAGACCTTCGTCGCAGCAAGTCATCACCGTGGGTACAACGCTACAAGTGGCCGATCTACTTCTTCGTCTCCGTGGCGGTTTGGAACATGATCGGTGCAGGCATCTTTGGGTTCATGATCAACCCACCGATCGCCCTGTACTACATGCAAGGTTTGAACACGACTCCGCTTCATGCACACGCGGCACTATTCGGCGTGTACGGGATGCTTGGCATTGGGTTGATGCTGATGTGTTTACGAGTGTTGATTCCCGGCCGACCGTGGAAAGACGGCATGTTGAAGATCGGATTCTGGGGCATGAACATCGGGCTTGCCGCGATGTGCCTGCTGAGCCTCTTGCCGGTCGGTCTGTTGCAAACCAAAGCATCCGTTGAAAGCGGTTACTGGTTCGCCCGCAGCAGCGAGTTCATGCAAACCGATTTGATGCAAACACTCCGGTGGATGAGAGTTCCTGGCGACACGATCTTCTTCCTCGGCGCGGTTGCTCTTGTCTGGTTCATCTTCGGACTCTGGACCGGCCATTCGTTCTCGAAGAAACCGGATGGATTCGACCCACCCGAAAACGAAGGAGAAGACACGTCGGAGTCAATCGGCGCACTGGAACGTGAGCCTGCACTGATGAGCTGAGCTGAATCAAAAGACGATTGGTCGAAGATTGTTGGTAGAAGATTTTCACTTGTCGTCTTTCGGTTCTTTTCCATTTTCCACCAGTAATTTTCTACCAATTCATCTTTCTAGGAAACCCACTGATGCTAACCCTCGATTCCGATCAAACCGTTGGCGACTTCGTTCGCCAGAAACCAACCCGCGCTCGTGTTTTTGAGTCGCTCAAAATCGACTATTGCTGTGGCGGCAAGATTTCGCTCAACCGTGCTTGCGAAAAACGCGGCATTGCGGTCGACCAAGTGCTGCAAGCAATCACGACAAACGATGCTCAAGCCGACACAGACACGCTGGTGGATGTCGACGCAATGGGATTGACCGAACTGGCTGATCACATCGAAACCACTCACCACGCCTATCTTCGTGAAGAGCTGCCTCGGCTCGATTTCATGACCGAGAAGGTCTCGCGAGTCCACGGAGACAAGGACGAGCGGCTATTCAAGATGCGTGAGGCCTTCGTCGCCCTCAAAGCAGAACTGGAACCACACATGATGAAAGAGGAGAAGATCCTGTTTCCGATCGTGCGTCAAATGGAAGCGTCAGCCCAGCGGCAAGAGAACCACTGTGGCAGCGTCGCCAATCCGATTCGCCAAATGGAACACGAGCATGACCAAGCGGGTAATGCACTGGCGATCTTGAGTGAGTCCACCGACGGCTACACGCCGCCCGAGTGGGCCTGCAACACGTACCGTGCGATGCTGGATTCACTCGCGCAACTCCAACGCGACATGCATCAGCACATCCACAAGGAGAACAACGTGTTGTTTCCTAAAGCGATTGAACTCGAACAAGGCGAAGGTTGAAACGATGACCATGGCCACTCATCCGAAAGCTGCTTCGCACGCCAAGCCTCCTACCGCAATGCCGGGCGAGAAACTCGACGCATCCAAGATGCCGGGGCATTGGCTGCTGGCACGCATGGGCAAGCGAGTCTTGCGCCCCGGTGGTATCGAACTGACCCGACGGATGCTTGATTCATTGATGATTTCATCCTCCGACACGGTCGTCGAACTCGCACCGGGGTTGGGCACCACGGCTCGCATGACACTGGCGAAGCGCCCGGCCGCGTACATCGCCGTCGAACGCGACCCTGACGCGGCGGCTCAAGTGCAAGCTCTGGTGTCCGATCGGCGTGACCGCTGCGTCCAAGGCAATGCGGCACAAACAGGTTTGCCAAGCGAATCAGCCGACGTGGTCTACGGCGAAGCGATGTTGACGATGCAAGTCGCCAGTCAAAAAAAGGCGATCGCCGAAGAAGCCTGGCGAATTCTACGTCCCGGCGGTCGTTACGCGATTCACGAACTCGGTTTGATGCCGGACGACCTCGATGAATCGCTCAAGGACGCGATCATGCAAGATGTCTCCGAAGCGATCCACGTCGGCGCTCGTCCGCTGACCGTTTCGGAGTGGCGGCAAACGCTCGAAGCGGCCGGATTGCGTGTCGATTCATCGACGTGCGTGACCGCTCCGATGCACTTATTGGAACCGCGGCGTGTCCTGGCCGATGAAGGTTTCTTCGGCACCGCTCGGATCGCTTTCAACGTATTGCGAACACCCGCCGCACGAAAACGAATTCACGCGATGCGTCGCGTTTTTCGCCGTTATGAAGATCACCTTTGCGCCGTCACGATGGTCGGCCAGAAATCTTAAATTTCCCCAACTTTAAAGAACGTAATGATGATTCGTTACCTCACCCTCATCCAATTCACCGACCAAGGTGCTCGCAATGTGGACAAATCGGTTCAGCGTGCATCGGACTTTGGACAGTCTGTCAGTGACGCTGGCGGCAAGCTGGTCTCGCAAGTTTGGACCGTTGGCCAGTACGACGGTTGCGTCGTGTTTGAAACGCCTGATGAAGCGACCGGTTCTGCTTTGTTGATCAACCTCGCTAAAGACGGCAACGTGCGTACGCAGACGATGCGTTGCTACGACAACCAAGAATTCGAGAACGTATTGAAGGCGGTATCATGAGCGACCTAGCGAAAACCTACCTGGACGTTGCCGCGGAAGTCGAAATTCAAGCCGGCGGAACGATCAGCAAAACGCTGCACCAGGACGACGGATTGAAAGTGGTTCTGTTCGGCTTCGACGCCGGCCAAGAGCTGTCCGAACACACCGCCGCGGTTCCCGCGATCCTGCAGTTTCTCGATGGTGACGCCACGGTGACCTTGGGTGACGAAACGATCCACGCATCGACGGGCACGTTCGTTCACATGGCCGCCAATCTGTCGCACAGCATCACGGCGAATACGCCAACAAAGATGCTTTTATTGCTGCTCAAGGGAGCGAAGTCGAATGCGTAGATCCAGGATGGATTTTGGTAGAAACATTGAAGGTAGAGAAATCTCAGTATCAAAATTCATGCACCAATCTTTCTGCCTCCAATTTTTCTACTTTGTTTTCGTCTGCCCGGCCTTCGGTCAAGAATGGACCGGATTTCGTGGCGACGGCAGCGGGACCGTGACTGCAGACTTGCCGACACGTTGGTCGCCCGATGAGGGTATCGCTTGGCAAGCTGATATCCCCGGCTACGGGCAATCGTCCCCGGTCGTTTGGGGCGATCATGTTTACGTGACCAGCAGCGAGGGACCATGGCAACAAGACTGCCAAGTTCACGCATTCGATTTGCAGTCGGGAACCAAGCTCTGGACCACGCATGTGGAAGCGACCACGAAAGTTGAAAACTACTTTCGCAATAGTCGTGCCGCGCCGACTTGCTGCGTCGATGAATCAGGTGTTTATTCGTTCTTCGCCAGCGGTGATGTTACGGCGATGACGCATCAGGGTGATACACGCTGGAGCACACCGATCATCAAGACGTACGGCGAAGTCGACAACGAACGTGGCGTCGCCAGTTCGCTGTCACAAACCGAAACGCACTTGTTCGTTCTGGTTGACCATCATGGGCCTTCGTATCTGTTGTCGATTGACAAACACAGCGGCGACGTAGTCTGGAAAGCCGATCGCGGCGACCGAGTTCCGTCGTGGTCCTCGCCGGTGATCGCCAAGATTGGAAAGCGAAACATCGTGGTCACCAGTTCGGCCGACACCGTGGACGCCTACGACGCAGCGACTGGCGAATCACTGTGGCAGCTCGACGGTTTGCAGGGCAACCACATTCCCTCAGCATCCGTCGACGGCAGCCAGATCTTTGTAGGATCAACCACGATGTACGGCGGTGCGACCGACGAAGACGCAGTCGCGGGATCGAATTGCTGCATTGCACTGACCGAAGACGACGGCAAACTCGGCTACAGAGTACGCTGGGGAGCCGAGCGAGCGAACTCGTACTATTCAACGCCGCTCGCCTTCGCCGGATACGTTTACTATGTGAACAAGGTCGGCGTCTTGTACTGCGTCAACCAAGAAACAGGGAATCAAGTCTTCGCAAAACGCATCGGCAATCCCTGCTGGGCCTCGGCTGTTGGCGTCACGAAGCCTGATGGCGAACAACTCGTCTACTTCGTGCTGAAAAACGGTTTCACCATCGTGCTGCGACCCGGCAACGAATACGACCAAGTCGCCCGCAATCAACTCTACGATGCCAGCGCGATGATGGACGCGCGTGAGGCGGCAGAGAAACAACGCAATGCCAACACAGTGCCGGCCGATCAGGCGAAGCCAAAGTCCGGTCCTGAAAAGGTTTTCGCGGGCATGCCCGAAAGCCAACTCCATCAACTGTTTTCCTACGGCGATCCAATGGTCTACGGCGTCGCGGTCGCGAGGAACCGGTTGCTGATCCGCACCGGGCAGACTCTGTTCTGCGTGGGGCAGAACTCGAAAGAGCTAGCCAAATGAAGAAGGCGAGAAATCGTAACCCTCAATCAAGTCGCTTTAGCAGCAAGCTCATTCACGCTAGCTTAAAAACACAACGCCGAACTGGCCGCCTATCTGGCCAGTGACTACACACCCGTTTTCACTCGTTTCCAATGGAAGTAAACATCATGGCCATCTCTCACGCGAAGCCTGCGCAAGTCATCAACCTCGAGCCGCTGGGTGATAAAATTGCAAGCTCGAAAACTCATACGCTGTTCAAGACCGACACGATGGAGGCGATCCGATTGGTGTTGCCCGCCGGCAAGCAAATCGCTGAACACAAAGCGCCCGGTGAAATCACCGTCCAGTGCCTCGAAGGCCAAATAAGTTTTTCGGCCGATGGGAATTCGCACACGCTCAGCGGAGGCGAGATGCTGTACCTGGAAACCGCCGTCCCGCACGCGGTTGAAGCGATCAAAGATTCCACGGTCTTGGTCACGATTGTGTTTAGCCGATCAAAATAGCGGCATCGTTCTCTAGCGAGGTTTCTCTCATGTCTGACTCAAGAATTGCCAGTTTGCCGCCCAGTGCGACCGTCGGAGATTGGGTGGCCAACTATCCCGAGACGGCCGAAGTCTTTGACATGCTTCAAATTGACTACTGCTGCGACGGTGCCAAGCCGCTGGAGAATGCGTGTTGGGAGAATGGCCTCGAAGTCATTCGAGTTCATTCGTTGCTGAAACACACCGTTGCGCAAGCGGGGAACAATCACGAAACGGACTGGATGCATGCGTCTCTTACCAAGCTTTGTGACGAAATCGAACACACGCATCACAAATTGTTGAAGGAGACGTTGCCGTTGCTTAGCGACATGATGGCGGAAGTCGTTTCCCTTCACGGTGAGAGCCACGAATCCTTGCAAGAAGTCCAACAGCACTTCATGAACTGGCGGGACGATATCCTTGGTGCGATGGCCGAAGAAGAGCGTAGCCTTTTTCCCGCCATTCGGGAACTTGAAGCAGGCGGTAAAACTGACGCTAGCCTTCGAGCATCATTGAACAAAATGATTCACCGCATCCAATTCAATCACGAAGACATTGGAAAGGCATTGAAGAACGCACGAAGCGCGTCCGAGAATTTCAAAGCGCCCAGCGATGCGTGTCCGAAGTTCGCTCAGATGTACGGCCTGTTACGTTGGATCGAAAACGATGTTCGTCATCATGTTCATAAAGAAGAATCAATTCTGTTCCCGCGGGTGCATCAGTCGTTGAGCCATTGAAGCGATAATGTTTCACCTGACTGGAAAGACACTCTTTCAAACCATTTCGATCAAAACGTTATCGTCCTCGATTTTAACAGTGTACGAGCGGACGTTTCCGCCGCCGGGGCCGCCCAGCAACCGACCGTTGGTGACGTCAAACTCCGCTCCGTGCCACGGACAAACCGTCACGCAACCCTTGACCAAACCTTCGCTCAACGGTGCACCTTGGTGCGGACAGGCATCGTCAATCGCATAAAAGGTTCCGTCGATGTTGAAGAGTGCGATGAGCTCATCGTCAGCAATTACCATTTGTCCCGTTCCAGGCGGAACATCCGCGACACACGCGACTTTGAACCATGCCATCGGCGTTAATCCTGGCGAGTAAATTTGGCGATTTGTCTTTCCTTCGTCGTTTCAAACTCGCGCAACCGCTGGGCCAACTCCGCAACGGATGCCGCTGCTGTGCAATCCGCCATCCGATCGAGCAACTCGGTGAGTCGTTGATCCGAGGTCAGGGCACAGCCGAGCGCGTCGTGAAAGCTAGGCTCGTCACTACAGCAACAGTCTGCAGCATGAATCGCATCGCTGCTCAGTTGCGGGCCGGTGATCAAGTAGGTTGCGTGTTCTGGCTCCAGCTGCTCCATCTCACCACGAATCACCTGAGATGAACGTGTCTCCAGCTCAACCAAATGATCCAACAAGATGTCGGCTTGGGGATCGACGCTCGCACCGACAAGCTGTCGATAACGAAGGGCCCTCTGGTCGTGGTAGTCCGCCAACATGACCAGTACATCGTAAACCGTTCGAGGTTGTTTCATTGTTCCGATCTCCTTACATGGCATCGCGGGCCTGGACAGTTTAACTTGCTCGCCCTATTCTGCACCTAAAGGTATGCGTTTGGAAGCTGAGAAGGGAATTGTCGCCCGAACGCTCCGCCGATCGGAATTCAACCCGCAAACCGATTGAGCGACTACCACGCAATTGGAAACATCAATGCCGAATAAATCGTTCACAGTTCGCGTTCAGCGACAAGACCATCCTTCCAAGCCGAGTTACTGGCAATCTTTCTTGCTGAAATACGAACCCGGACTCAACATGACCGGAGTCCTGCAACGCATTTCCGCTCGCCCGGTTACAGACGCTGGCGAGAAGGTCGCGCCAGTTGCGTACGAGTCGGGATGTTTGGAGGAGGTTTGCGGTTCGTGCACCATGCGAATTAACGGCCGCGTTCGACAAGCTTGCTCTGCATTGGTGGACCGCTTGCTGGAAGACGACCCAAGCGGAATTGAATTGCGTCCGATGAGCAAGTTTCCTGTCGTGCGTGATCTGTGCGTGGATCGTTACCGAATGTTCCGCGCTCTTGAGCGGCTGGAATGCTGGATTCCCGTTGACGGCTACTACGACATGGGTGGCGGCCCCAAGCAAAGTGTCCAGCAACAGGAACAGAACTACCCGCTCAGCCAATGCATGAGTTGCGGCTGTTGCCTGGAAGCGTGCCCGCAGTATCAGCAAGTTTCGATCCAGCGACAGGACGACGAAACCGACAAAGAGTATGAGCAGCGTCGGGACGAAGAACTGGACCGTCACTTCATCGGGGCGGCTCCGATGAGCCAAGCCGTGTTGATGAACTCCAACCCGACAGGCCAGGCGATGGCGTCGCAGCGTCTCGAGTCGTTAATTGCACCAGGTGGCATTCAAAATTGCGGCAAGGCTGGGAATTGCCAAGCCGTTTGCCCCAAAACGATCCCGTTGATGGAATCATGGGGCCGCGTTAACCGTAGTGCAACTCTGCATGTGATCAAGAAGTTCTTCGATGGTTGAACCCGTACGTGGCCTCAAGCGAATTTTGTACTGGTGCGGCGCGGTGTTCTTCTTCATGCTCGCCATGATCGGTGTCGTGCTGCCCGGCATTCCAACGACACCGTTTCTGCTACTGATGTGCTATTTCCTGATCCGCGTTTCACCGTCCCTGCACGCCAAGGCGATGGCATGGCCCATCGTTGGCGGACCGCTTCGAGATTGGCGCAACCAAGGCGGCGTAAGGCCCGGCGTGAAGCGACTGGCGTACACGATGGTCATCCTGTTGGTCGGATCGACGCTGGTGTTCAGCAGCCTCTCCCTTCCCCTCAAAGCAATGATTCTCGCCGCCGCAGTCTATGGCATCTCCGTGGTCGTTCGTTTGCCCGTTGCCCAAACAGATCAGAACACGATGGACGGTAATGTTAGAACTGCACGCCTGCCGCGAGAGTGACGCCATCCAGGCCGATGGTGCTGTGGGAATCGACGGGGCCGCCTGCGTCGAGCCAAAGCTGGCATTCATAACCGGCTCGAAAGAACATTCCAGCCGATCGACCGATGGATTGGCCGTATTGAATGCGAGGCCGAATTCGGGACTGCCAAGAACTTCTCGTCGGATTGCAATTGTTCAGGACTCTCCCGAGAGGTAAACTTATTTGTACACACAAGTGTGTACATTGTGGCTTCGCTCACCGCCACTTTACTTTGCTTTCAAACTCCAGTTGACTGCCCGCATGCTTTCCAAAACCGCTGAATATGCCCTTCGCGCGGTCGCGTGCATGGGAAGCCAAGTCGATCGGCCGGTTTCGGCGAATTTGCTGGCCGAGCAAACGAAGGTGCCGCGTCGCTATCTAACGCGGGTGCTGCAAGACCTCTGCGCGTCAGGAATGGTGAGGTCGCGCCCCGGTCCAGGCGGTGGTTACGAACTAACGCACGCGACCAGCAAGTTGACGATCCTGGACGTGATCAATACCGTTGCACCCATAGCGCGAATTAAAAAGTGCCCGCTCGGGCTCAAGACTCACACTCAACTTTGTCCGTTGCACGCGGAGCTTGATCGAGCTTACGAGGCAACCGAAAAAGCATTTGCCGGAGTGACGATTCAGGACTTGGTCGAATCGGCCAGCCCCATTGTGCCACTTTGCGAGAGTGTCTCGTGATGAATCCAACAGCCAACCCTGTTGAGCAACCAATCCCTGTTCCGCAACCGATCAACGGGTACCACCGTGACGACGAGGGTCACTGGGTCGCGCAGTTGGCTTGTGGTCACAACCAACACGTTCGCCACGATCCCCCGTTGGTTCATCGTGAGTGGGTGAAGTCTGCCGCGGGTCGCGAGTCAATGATCGGCTTTGAGCTCGGGTGCAAGAAATGTGTGGAAGGTGCCCCTGCTGACGACCGGCCTATCTTGACCGAGAACGACCAATGAAACACTTCAAGGTTCTCCGGGCTTGGGCCATCATTGCGATGGCGTTGCTGATGACGATTTCGGTGATTGCCGACGAGTCGATTCGAACCAACGATCCTGAAAATGAAACAAGGATTGCACCCGCCAGCTCGGTGCTTGAAGCGCGGGCGAGAGCGAGGATGCTGCATGAGTTGGTTCGCGGCACGCTTCAAATCATGCACCGCGACTTCTTCGACGAAGACAACGCACACGCCATTCCATCGGCATCCCTCGAAGACGTCTTTCACGAGATGGGCGACAGCTACGATGTCAAAATGAAGTGGCTGACCGTGAACACCGACGTCGTCAATGTCGATCATGACCCCGAAACGCCCTTCGAGAAGGACGCGGTCAAGTTGCTTGCCGCCGGCAAGCCTTTTGCCGAAAAGAACACGGCGGACCGCTACCAGTTCGTCGGCCCGATCCGTCTCGGTTCTCAATGCCTGAAATGCCACGTCAAGCGTCGCACCAGCAATGATGATCGCACGGCCGGACTCGTCATCACCATGCCATTGGCAGGCAAGTCACCTGCGGCAGTCTCACCCGCCAATTGAATACATCGGACGCGATGGACGATCGAACGACAAATCATCCGTTCCGTGACCTCGCTTCTTGGCCATCACAGCTGCCACCATCCGGTCGGCGATCTCTTGGTCACTGCTGCCGTCTCGTAGCAGCAATCGCACGTCACCGGAGTCGCTGCCGAACAAGCAGTTTCGCAATTGCCCATCCGCCGTCAAACGAAACCGATTGCAAGTGCTGCAAAATGGCTGAGTCACCGATGCGATGATGCCGATCGTTCCAACGCCATCCTCAAAGGTGTAATCCGTCGCCGGCGAAGCGTTCGGTTCACCCTTAGAAAACAGCGGTCCGACTTGCTCGGCAAACAGATCCAGAATCTTCTGCCCACTTAGCACTCGCGAATCGTCCCAGTTCCCATCCGCGTCGAGCGGCATGAACTCGATGAACCGAATGGGAATGCTAGTCAACCGAGTGAACTCGCCAAAGGCGACGATCTGACGTTCGGTAAAGTCTTTCATCGCGATCGCGTTGACCTTCACTTTCACGCCCAGCGATCGGCAAGCGTCAATCGCATCGAGGACTCGTTGCATTCCCGGTCGGCGCGTCACTTCGGCAAACGAAGCTTCGTCCAAGGCATCCAAGCTGATGTTGACACCGCGAAGTCCCGCGGCGTGCAAATCAGGCAGCTGGTCCGCCAGCAGGATCGCGTTGGTGGTCAGCGAAACCTTTTTCACGCCAGCGACATCGCCGATCGACGCCACCAACTTATGCAACTGCGACCGCACCAACGGTTCGCCACCAGTTAATCGAACATCATCAACTCCAAGTCCCGCCGCGATACGCACGACCCGAGTGATTTCCTCGAACGTCAGAATCGAATCCCGCTCGCAATAGTCCGGCGTGTCGGCCGGCATGCAGTAGGTGCATCGCAGGTTGCAACGATCGGTCACACTGACCCGCAAACTCGTATGCTTTCGTCCAAAACGATCCACCAACACGCGACAATCGAACCTCTAACAAAACGGAAATACCTTGCGTGATTAGTATATCATTCCGCAGCAATCCGCCCCAGATGCTTGATGGCCGAAGCTACGCGAACAGGCACAATCGAGTAGGGTGAGCCAGCGGTGCGACCGCTGACTCAGCCCTCTCACAGAACCGTACGTGCGGGTCCGCATACGGCTCATGTTTACCTGTCTAAGTGACCTCGGGAAGGACTCCGGTCTCTAGAGCGGTCAGATCGAACAGGCCAAGTTCCGCCAAGTAGCCATTGCTGATGGCCAAGCTGGCGTAGGAACTACGGGACGTGCACCACGCGGACATTCGCATCGTCTGCAACTCACCACCTACGCCGACCTGCCGCAAGCGGCGGATCAGACGCTTCTGTTTCTTCCACAACAAGAGCTGTTTGGCCCGTAATCTTAACCGAATCCATCCTGCTACCTCACGATAGAGAGTTTTGCAGTTCGCCATCCGGAAGTACGCGATGAGATTTGCGTTGGTTGATCACCTCGTTCGTGCCGCCTGCGGTGAAAAACACTGCCGATCAGACGGTCCAGTCCGTCGCAAGAGTATCGAAAACGGAATTGAACTCTCGAGATGGTTCGCCAGTGAAACCGAACGGATCTACGCCACTTTGAACGTCGCGAAACTAGACGACCAACGCGAAGGTCTTGAAAACCGAAACGCCACCCGTCTTGCCGAGTGGATCAAGAGTCACGGTGGGTCAGCTACGATAAGAGACATCAACCGTGGACCTCGACGTTATCGAGGAAGCAACAAAGAGGCTCTGATTCGCGAAGACTGCAACACACTAGTCCGCGACAACCTAGCCGAATGGGAAAATTCTCGCAGCGTCAGTGAAATCGTTCTCTTGCCAACCGAATGTGATGGCGACGGTACGCAAGACTTGCCGGAGAAAACGAAGCAGGTGTCGCCGAAGTCGCCCGAAGGAAGTAAATCGAGCTCGGCTCAGGAGACACACCAACCACGGCGGAAGAAAAAGAAACGGAAGCCGCTTGAGGCCTCGAGCGTTAATCAGTCCGAGGAGAAGGCGGACAGTGCGGTAGAGAAAACCGACGGCAAGCGGCGACACACCAAAAAGAAATTGCCGAAAAGACGACCACCCCGTCGCCGGCGACCTCCAACCGAATAGGGAAGACGCACCAATAGGATGACACCGCTGAGAAACCGGAGTACCTGACAACAGCAAAGTTGACTCCAGACACTGAGCCATCACGGGCAGACTAGCGATGCAGCACAACACCTGATGGCACGAGTTGATACAGCGCAACTCACCTCACAAATCTTCACAGCAGGCTGGAGACTCGCTCTCCAGCCTGCTGTCCTCGCGAACATCTATCGACAAAAAGACGTCATGGCAACAATCATCCAAAAGCAGAACAAGACCATTGAAATCCGATTCAAGGATGCCAATGGTAAACCCCAGAGCATCTATCCAGGCAGAATCGCAAAGCGAGACGCCCAAGCGATCGGCAGCAAGATCGATCACATCGTCGGACGACAAATTGTCGGTGCGGAACCTGACCACGAAGTGGCTCAGTGGCTAGCCAAGTTGGCCGAAAACTCCGGCAAGCTGTATGCCAAGCTGGTCAAAAAAGGACTCGCCCCACCCCGGCAAGTTGCAGAACCGGAACCCGAGCCAGCGTCGGTACCAACATTGAAAGAATGGACCGCCCGGTACATTCAAGAACATCCCGGCGCAAACGGAACGATCGAACAACTTGAGATTGTTGCCCGAGGACTTTGCAAGAAGTTTGGCAATGAACGCCGTCTCGATGATATCACCCCGGGTGATGCAGAGGACTTCCGCAAATGGTTGCAAACGAAAGGCAACGAAAGAAAGAAGTACAAAACGGGACTCGCCCACAACACGGTTCCCCGCCGTATCGGTCGGTCGAAGGAGATGTTTCGCGCCGCCGTCAAACACAGGCATATCGAGGAGAACCCGTTCGCTGATGAGCTCGCTGCAACGACAGGCAACCCCTCGCGTCTTGTGAATGTGCCTGCCGATTGGATCGAAGCGTGCATACGCAAAGCCCCGTGTGAGGATTGGCGGATCATCCTGGCGTTTGCCCGGTACGCAGGGATGCGATCGCACGAAACGAGGATCCAAAAATGGGAAGACATCGACCTGGCCAACAACGTGATGATGGTGCGGAGCAACAAAAACCCGCCGGTGCGTCGTTGCCCGATCTTTCGGGAGTTACGACCGCACTTGTTGCGAGCCCGCGAAATGGCTCCCGAGGGTGCCGTGTTCGTGCAAACCCGGTACGACCACCAAGCCAACATCTTGACCACGTTGAAAAAGATCATCACCGCCGCCGGTTTGGTACCCTGGCAAAAACCGATGCAGAATCTAAGGGCGACACGGGAAACCGAATTGCTGGCCCACTTCCCGGCCAAGGATGTGACGAGCTGGCTGGGGAACTCACCCACCATCGCTCACGACCACTACGCGATGGCGACCCAAGCAAGTTTCGATCGAGCTGTCATCGAGGGCGGCAAGGTAGACCCGGCGGCGAGAGTCTTACTGCCCGACCAGAATGCCCAACCGGATGGGGCAAAAGCAAACGTCGAAACGGCACCACAAAAAACACCACCGAATCCACCACCGACGGTGCAGGACAAGGGCAGACAAACCACGCCAACGAAAAAAGCCGATGCGAAAAAACCCCTGAATAACTGGGTTTGTCTCGCATCGGCTCTTGGTGACTTATCTTTAAGCTACCCCGCTAGGACTCGAACCTAGAATGGCTGGACCAAAACCAGCTGTGTTGCCAATTACACCACGGGGTAGTGGGTGCGACTGAGCGGGAAGTTTAGCACGCGTTGCTTGGTTGCTAAAGAGGAGTCTGGCCGATTCCAGCGGGTTCGCTGCGGAATTTTTTTCGGCCGTTCGAACGCACCGATTTTGCCGAGTTTCTCTTGAATTCCACCCGCGTTTTCGCCCGCTCAGAACGCATGGAAGACTCCAAATGTGATCCCGTGTGCCAACAAATCGTTGTACGTTCCGGTGGCATTCGGTCGGCGACTGCCCTCGAATCCACCGATCGTCAGATCACTTTGGTTCAGCAATGGGTCAATCTGCTCAGCAGCCCGCAGCACGCGGCTGAGATACAAGAACTGGTATCCGATCGTCACGTCCCAGTCATTCCAAAAGTGCCGAGTCACCGACAACTGAATCTCGGGGGCCACAGACAACTCGTCGAATTCTCGCACCCCTGAATTGGTGGATCGAACCAGCAACCCTGTGTTCGATCGGCTGGTGATGACACCGCCACCAGCCTGTGGTTCGGTGCTGACCGACGCTCCCGATGCCGCCACGCTGCTGTGCGTCACGCCGATTCCCAATTGCACGGCCGTGTTGAACGACCAAACGGGACCCGACGTTGTTGAACGAATTCCCATCGTCGCACCATGGAAACGGTTTTCGACCGAAAAATCATCGGTCTGTTCCAACAACGAACCTGCCTGCATGCCTCCGCCGTCGACGAGTGCCCGGCGTTCATCATGGATGGTCAACCGGTCATCGAGTTGCAGGAATCGGTAGCCGACAAACGATTCCATTTGCCGCCCACGTTGGTTGATCAACAGAGCTCGCACCAATGCGTCGGCCCCGCCAAACTCGGTCGATGAGTCAACGGAAATGCTGCCCCGCAAATCGTTGTTGAATTGAATCAAGTCTGCGGCTTCGCCATTGTCGGTGCCACCGGGTGTGACGTCGACAAAGGGACGAGCCAAGATGGAATACTGCGAACCGTCCGCGAAAAATCGGCTGGAGATGTCTTCCGAGAAAAGGATCGATCCGGAAATTGCGAGGCCCGTGTCGCCGAGATAGCGACCGACTTCAAAACGTCCGGCGGAGCGTCCATCGTCATTTAGCATTCCGCCATACAACGTCTGAGTTCCAACTTGTCCGATTTCACCCGCGTCGTCCCGAGCCGTTCCGGCGCGACCGGTGGTCACCAAGGACGGTGCATTTTGCCCGTCGACAAAGAGATGCATGTAGTCCGCACGGATCCAAAGATCGTGCAGCGGATCCGACAGGGCATAGGCGAGAACTCGAATGCGGGCGTCAATTCGTTCGTCACAGGCACCCACGCAGTTGCCACCGCATTCATCGCAGGCGGACGCCTGCCCGTGAGAGCCGCCTTCCATCAAAATGCTTTCGCCTTCGATGTAAGTCTCGCCCATTTCGCCAACATAGTTTCCTTGATCATCCATCCACTCGCCATCCACGACGACTCCATCGACCATTTCACCGTCGACCGAGTGTGGTACGAAACGATTCATCGGAGCTTGCGCCGTTCGCGCGGGAACCGACAATGTTCCGGGTAGTGGCTGGCCGACTCGCACCGGGGCAGGTTGTGAGCCGTAGTAGTATTCGCCTTCTTGCAGTTCGCTGCTGATCGGGTTCCCGTCCGCATCTAAAATTTCGACGCTGGTCACTTCACCCGGTGTTTCAAAGTGCGGTAACCCATCGGTGCCGGGGACGACAACGCGACCGTCGGCGGGCAGCTTCACGCGAGAAGATCGAACACCACCTGCGTCGATGTGCTGGACCTGAGCCACGGTCAGATTGCCGTCGTCTTCGTGCGAATCGTCAAACGCGGCGTACTTGGGTTTGGTCAGCTGACGCTTCACGGGAATCCGTCGCGGCGAGTTGGACTTTGATGCAGAGCCCTCTGTCGACTTGGTTGGCGGTGATGTTTGCTGAGGCGGATCGACCTTACCTTTGATCTCCGCTTCCGACTTCATTCCGAATTGAATGGGAAACGGAAAGAAATTGGACTTCGATTTCTCAGCGGCTTCTTGAGCCACACAGATGCTCGATGACATCGCGAAAGGGATGACCATGCATGCGCACAGCCACATGCTTGCGGGTCCAAATCGTCGTCGAATCGTGTTGTCGTTCATGTGCTATCCGGCCTTCCGAGGCTCCGAGCGGAACCGTGAATTGCGAAGCGATTGCGGAGCGTCAGCGGCAATCGCTGGTGCGTCGGCTTTCGGGGTAGCAAACTTGAGCCGAAAAGATCAAGTCGGAAAGAAAATCGCGTGCGTGAGTTTCACGCGAGATCGTTGAAATCGACGTGGTGGACGAGGCCATGGAGCCCTGAGCACGATGAGTGCAGTGACAGGGCACACGAATTTTAAGCAGGGCACTCGTTTCCGCGTCCACCAACGGATTGGTGATGCTAGGGACGAAGCAGGCGGTCGCGGACTTCTCCGGGCGGCAACAAGTCCAACACTTCCTTTTGGTCCGCGGAGGCTTCTTGGTAGGCCTGTTGCAAAGTTTTCAATTCGGCATCCGGACGACCACGACGTCGCAAGGCTTCCTCAGCCCAGTCACGGATCACCATTGATCGGAACCACGCGTTAGCCGAAACAGTCCGCAGTAACTCCAAGTCATCCTGTGGCAACATGATTTCAATTTTGTGCAACTCGCTCAGCGACAACGGAGGCGATTCAGGACCGCGACGTTTGTCTCGCGAGCTATGACGTCGACGCGAATCACCGATGATCGAATGTGCGATGAAGTGATAGGCAGTTGCTTTATCCGTCTCGCCGCGACCGTAGCGACGGAACCATTCCATCATTCGCATTGCCGCGGGCTCTTCGTCTTCGACACGTTGCTCGACAATTTGACGCATGGTGAAAGCGATCCGCTCGATCGTTTCATCGCTCAGTCCCTTTGCGGTCACCCGCCCGATGACGTTCATCGTTTCATGCACACCTTCTTCGATTGCTAGCTGGCGAGCTTCACCGGTCTGGCTTTCGATCGACGCGAGCGTGTCACGACTGAGCTGTTCTTTCCAACGCGAGTAGGCCCGCATGGTTGCCAACAATTTTTGCGAGTCCTCCGCTTCCGCCACGCGTTTGGCACGTTTTCGAGTGATTTCGCGTGCTTGCGGCGATAGGTTATTGAACGTGTCCCAGCGACGGTAAGCGGTCGCACGCTGCTCACCATCGAGTCCGGATATGGCCTCGAGCAATTCATCGGTCCCACCGTATTGGTCGACCAAACGCTCCAAGTCTTCCGTCGCCGATCGACTGGCGAGAGTCATCCAAAGCGGCGACTGCTCAAGTTCTCGAATCAGATTCAAATCGTCAGTGCTAGCGTAAGCCTGATGATCGATCGCGATTGGAAGGTCGGCGAGTTGTTGCTCACGCGACATCGCTTGCCAACGCCAGGTCACCAACGAAGAGACAATCAATGCAAGGACACCGAAAACGGCGATGCGGCGCATCCATTTTCGTCTGCGTTGCTGGGGCAGGGCATCCAAACTGACGCTTCCATTGACAGATCCGACTGGTTCCGTCCCCATCGAGGCTCGCGTGAGATCGCGAACCACCATTTCCAACGTCGTTTGAACAGAGCGTTCGTCGGCGACGGGCGTTGGAAGCACGTCCAACATGTCCCATCCTCGTTGGAGCCCCTGCAACCGCAGACGCAGCGACTCCTCGTTGATCAACCGATCTTCGAGTTCGGCACGTTCTTTCCCCGAGAGTTCGCCGTCTAGGTATGCCACCAATTGCTCGTCTTCACGGTCCACTGGTATCTCACGCAGTGTCACGTCATTGGGATCAAAGCCTTGATCGGATCGCGTTTGGTTTTTGGTTGGGATTTCCATCGAAAGGGTTTTCTCACCCGAATCTTGACCGGTGTCGTTGGAATTTGAATGGGAGGATTCGGCTTGGTGATCGAGCGAACGTTTTGGATCGTTCATGATGGATCCTCCTCGAAGGCTTCACCGGTGAGCTGCTTCGACTTGTCATCCATGTTGATTGATGGCAGCGACATCGCTGGGTCAAACGTTCCGCCGAGTTGTCCGGACTCGATGTACGGCGTCAAAGCTTCTTTCAAACTCACACGAGCACGACTGAGCAGTGACTTCACTGCCTTCGTGCTCAGGCCCATCGTTTCCGCGATTTCGACGTAGCTCATGTTTTCAAACCGAGACAGGATCAACGCCATTCGCTGTCGCTCGTTGAGCGACGCCACCGCCGAACGAACGATGGCCGCTCGTTCGTCGCCTTCGACTTGGCGAGTTGGCATCAAACCGCTGCTATCAACCGCGGTCACCGCCAAGAAAGAAGCATCGTCGGAATCACCCGCACCAACTTGCGAATCAACTTCGCTGGTCTCATGCCTTCGCGACGCGGTCCGTTTCGAGTTGCGAGCAACGTTGCCGGCGATTGTGAACAACCAAGTCGAGAACTTGGCACCGGGCGTGTAACTTTGGCGAGCCCGATAGACACGCAAAAATGTTTCTTGGGCCAAATCCTCAGCCAATCCTCCACGTGGTGCCAGGTGTTGCATCAATCGAACCAATCTTGCTTGGTAGCGACGAACCAATTCCTCAAACGCGCCCGCATCGTCCTCTTTCACGCGCAGCATCAACCGCACGTCGGGATCAGATTGCGTGTAACGCAAGACGGTGGATTGGGTCGGCGATGTCAGGGCACTGAAGGGGTAGGAAAAAGGGCAGGATGAATCAGCAAGACAAAGATGTGTTCTGGTTCGGCGGGAAACGAATCTTCAGCAGAACGGGCATGATCGCAATTCTTTGATCAAGCAGATTTGCCGACTGCGGGATTGAACGAATCAGCCACCGCCCGCGGCGACATGTTGCAAGATGCCATAAATCTCGATCACGTTGTCGTTTGCGTCGAAGACCGGGTTCCCTCGCGTAAACAGCTTTCGATATTTGCCTTGGTCATCACGATAGCGGAACTTCAACTGATACGAAGTCCCTTGTGTCACGCTGCGTTCAATGGCCCCCTGAAGCGATTCGCGATCGTCGGGATGAATCGACAATACAAAATCGTTGTAATCCGGCGCCCCGCGACGCATGTCTCGCCCGGTCAATCGAAACGCTTCTTCAGACCAATGAATCACTTGCGTTTGCAAGGTGAACGACCAACTACCTAACCCCGCCAAACGCTGAAGGTCTCGCAATCGCCGGCGGGAATATTCCAATTCGTGCTCTGCGGTCTTGCGAGCGGAGATGTCACGAACGGTCGACAACAGCATTTCTTCACCGGCCAACTGAACCGTCCGCGAACTAATCAAAACGTCAATCAAACCTTTGACTTCGTTCCGATTCACCGGCTGATCATCACAGATCGGGTTTTCCAGTTTGGTTTGCTTCGGGACGAACTGGGTTTCGAAATTATCGATCTGACCTTCGCGGGCTAGCTGGTCGATGAACTTTTCTCGGGCTTTCGGGCATGCCCAAATGGTCAGTGAGGTCATCTTCTGGCCGACCACTTCTTCCTTTTCGTAACCGAGCAATTCCAAGCAGGCCGTGTTGGCTTCCATCACCACGCCATCAGACCACCGAATCAGCAGACCGGCATCCGGCGAATGCGTGAACAACGTGGAGTATTTCGCCTGACTCTCACGAACCCGTTCCCGACGATCGCGTTGCTTACGAACCCGGGCCGCTGCTTCGCTGTCGGATTGCCCCGCAGACTCGTACAGAACCAACGCCAAATCCAAGTCCCCTTGCGCGGTGGCGGTGCGTGCGAATTCCAACTGAGTGCTGCGGAGAGTGTCAATCGCACGACGGTTGTCCGGCCAAATCTCAATGGCTTCGCGAAGCAGAGCATCGACGGCCGCGAAACGCTCGTAGCGATCAGCCCGCAACCCGGACGATGACTTTTCCTTCTTGGTTTCCTCGACGGCATCCAGTTCGTCAAGTTCAGCTAGACGACGCTTTGCCCGACGCACCAACCGATCACTCGCTTCGTGCGACCGGTGACCTTCAATCGCTTCGATCAGCGCTTCAACCGAAGTGAACCGATCCATTGGTTCAGTTGCCATCGCTTTGAGAGCAATCTGAATCAATTCCAATTCGGTGTCGCCGAGGTTTTCTGGAATGGGCTCGATTTTGTTGTTCGCCGCCGCTCGAATGCAAGCAAGCAAACTCTTGCCGTGGTGCGGTGGGAAACCCGTGACGACACGAAACAGAATCGCACCGAGAAGATAGATGTCGGTGGCGTAGGTGATGCCGAACAAATCACCCGCTGCCAATTCCGGTGCCATGTAGGCGGGCGTGCCACCAATCGCGTGATGCGAATCGGTGCTGGCCACCGCGGACGACGGCGTCAAAGAAGATTTGCTGAGAGCCAACCCCCAGTCGGCCACCAAGACTTCGCCGAAGCGACCGAGCATCACGTTCTCGGGCTTCAAATCGCGATGGACGAGTCCTCGCGAATGGGCGTAACGAATCGCATCGGCAACTCGCAGCAAAATATTGAGGTTTTTTTCCAAAGAAAGCGTATCAATTTGCTGCTCCCAACTCGCTCCATCGACACGCTTCATCGAATAGAAGAGCTGACCTTCGTCATCGATGCAAAGATCATGCAGCGCGATCACGTTGGGGTGATCCAGCGCACCGATCACCCGGGCCTCCGCCAAGAACCGCCCCCGCGACGACGCATCGGCCGCGAGCTCACGTCGGAGCACCTTGATTGCAACCTCACGATCAATGGCACGCTGGTGAGCTTGATAGACGATCCCGGTGCCACCACTACCCAGCGTTCCGATCAATCGGTACTCGACATCCTTCAGCGACACGCAGTCGGCCTTGGTTGGGTCCGAGCTCAACATCGCAATCCGACGAGGCGGCAAGAAGCCTTCGCACTTCGCCAGCGCTGATTGACCATCCGTGGGATTGCCCGTCAATGGATTGCCATCCGTTCGCGGAGCACCATCTTCGGCCCCGACGCTGCTGGGGGCCTCGATCGTCTGGGACAACTCCTCATTGGAATCGCCTGGGCTGGCCGCCCGCGGTGAAGTCAGAATGTGTGGATTCTGAGCCCAGCT
>NZ_ANMO01000156.1 GCF_000338295.1 Rhodopirellula europaea 6C | reverse complement strand
CGCCCACGCAGATAGATGCATCTCAAACTGATCGCTAGCGTTCCGAGCAAACGTTGGGACCCATGCCGCGAGCTTTCAGCAGATGGGCGTGGTGGCTGGGTCTTTTCTCAAGTCAACGTCGACCGCTTGATTTCCGACTATGACGACTACTACATGCTCTTCGGTCTTGGCGTTCTAGCCGCGAATGCAATGCCAAACGATTACGTGGAACAGACCAAGCTCATCGCCCGCATGGGCAACGATGTAGTCGGCACTGACGTCCTAACGTGGAAGCATCCAAACTCGATGTGGGGAATTCACGATGGTGACGCAATCTTTGAATGGGCGCAGTTGATCGCTTTGGATCCTGAACGCGACGGGATGATTTCTGTTTCAATTGACGCGAAGATCAAGTCTCAAGACGACTGGTTACCCGTAGATGGCAATGCGTACTGCAGAATCACGAGATCGTCAGAATGCAAAGTCGAAGCTCGCTTTGTTCCTTCATTTTGGTTTACAATCAAGAACACGTTTCGCAAACCGTTTTGGCCCAACGGAACCGAGAGTTAAAATGGGGCGAACCATGCGATGAACCGAAGTCGCGGAGTCGTCGTTTTTGACAATGGAAAATCAATCGCCGCGACTCGGTTATCGCGGACGTT
>NZ_ANMO01000155.1 GCF_000338295.1 Rhodopirellula europaea 6C | reverse complement strand
ACGAGCGTCAGCTCGTGGACCCAGAATCCCCAACCAACGCGCCGGGCCCCAACGGGGTGACAGGATGGTACGACCTGCCGTCCCTCCGGGACTTCGTCATCTCGTTTGTTTCGATCTCCATTGGCTGACGCCAATGGCTACAACCTTTCGCCACTTCGTGGCTGGTGCGTGCTCGTGCAACACGTCGCCATGTCGCGCACGCCCTTAGTCCCAACGGGGCGACAGGATGAAACTCTCCTCCGCGAGAAATTGTGAGGAACGCCACTTCGGACTTTCATCTGAGATAGACTGGTGGGCTTTCGATCGTGGCGTTGGAGAGGCCGGAATGCGACGAGGACGAACGGTCGTTCCCTTCGCCCGCCGCTGGTCTCTGATACGTCATCCCGCCAAGTCCCCTCCGCAGACGGAACCCACATGAGTCATCCCCATCGATTGATCGCACTCCTGTGCTGCGTGCTCGGCTGCTCCGTCGCTGGCAACGCTGCCAAGGCTCAGGACATCACCCACAGCTTCTTGGCTTGCGGTCAAAAGACCTACCTGATGGGCGCGGACGGCAAAGCAATTTGGACGTACCCGTCCGCTTCACGCGATGGTTATGTGCTCGACGATGGCACGATCATTTTGACGTTGAACAAATCCAAACGTCACCGCGGTGGGGCAGTCGTTCGCATCGCTCCGGACGGAAAAGAAACCCTGATCTGGAAAGGCACCCAGAGCGAGGTCAACAGCGCGCATCCAACCGAGGATGGCACGTTTGTGATCACGGAAGCAGGCGACCAGCCCCGATTGCTGGAACTCAGCTCCACCGGCGAAGTGATTTTGGAGTTCCCGCTGGCCTGCCAGAAGAAGAACCATCACATGCAGACTCGGATGGCTCGCAAGCTTGCCGATCGAACCTACCTGGTGCCTCACCTCTTGGATTTCGCCGTCTTTCATTATGACGACAAGGGCAAGATTCTCGGCAAGCTGGACACCACCGTGCCTGGCGATTCCGAGCACAAGATTCACTCGTGGCCGTTCACCGCAATCCGTCACGGCGACGGTCAGACCCTGGTGACGTGTACGAACGGGAACCGAGTCGTTGACTTTGACGCAGATGGCAACGTCATCTGGACGTTGACCAACGATGATCTTCCGGGGGCTTGGTTGCAGGACCCCTGCGGGGCTCAGGTGTTGCCCAACGGGAACATCGTCATCACCAGTTACGCGGGCGGCCGAGCGGACGTGGACGCACCCAAGCTCTTGGAAGTGACACGTGACAAGAAGGTCGCGTGGACTTACCGGGATGGCCAGAAAGTCGGCGTGCACCACTTTCAAATCGGCACCACCAACGGGAAAGAAATCGTGGGGCCCATCCTCAAATAATTGGCACAGGCTTCCAGCCTGTGATTGCCCGGAAGCCATCACCCGCAACCGAACGCTCAAACGTTCAACGTTGCCATTCCCGCCTTTTCCTGCTCACCCACCATGCCGATCGGTCCTCCATGAAGCTCCAGCTCCAAGCCCTGATATGCGTGTGCCTGTTGCAGGGAATCGCGGCCGCCGGGCCGCCGAACTTTGTCGTCATCTTCACGGACGACCAAGGCTACCAGGACGTGGGTTGTTTTGGCTCGCCCGACATCCGTACGCCGCGGTTGGATGCGATGGCAAAGGACGGCATGAAGTTCACCAGCTTCTACGCACAACCCATCTGCGGACCATCGCGAGCCGCCTTGATGACCGGTTGCTACCCGCTGCGGGTGGCGGAACGAGGGCACATCAAGCAGATTCATCCGATTCTGCACGAAGACGAGATCACGATCGCGGAAGTGCTGAAAACAAAAGGCTACGCGACGGCTTGCTTTGGCAAGTGGGATCTCGCCAAACACACGCAGACCGACTTCTTCCCCGATTTGCTTCCGACCGGTCAGGGATTTGACTACTTCTACGGAACACCCACCAGCAATGACCGTGTGGCGAATCTCTATCGCAACAAAGAGCTGATCGAGCCGGATTCCGACATGGCGACGTTGACTCAGCGTTACACCGACGAAGCCATCTCGTTCATCGAACAGAACCAAGATCAACCGTTCTTTGTCTACATCCCTCACACGATGCCGCACACGCGGTTGGATGCATCCAAAGCGTTCAAAGGCAAAAGCAAACGTGGCCTGTATGGCGATGTCATTGAAGAGATCGACTTCAACGTCGGCAGGATTCTGGACACACTCAGCGAATTGAAGCTCGCCGACAACACCTACGTTCTTTTCACCAGCGACAATGGTCCTTGGTTGGTCAAGAACAAAGGGCATGTGGACGGGCATCGCCCACGTGATCACGGCGGGTCCGCTGGACCGCTACGAAGCGGCAAGGTTTCCTCTTTCGAAGGTGGCGTGCGAGTCCCCGCGATTCTTTGGGGACCAGGCAAAGTGCCCGCGGGAACGGTTTGCGATTCGATTGCGACGACCATGGACGTGATGCCAACCTTGGCTGCTCTCGCCGGAGCCGATGTTCCATCCGATCGAGTGATCGACGGGGAAGACATCCGCCATCTCTTCCACGGTGAATTTGACCAAGCCGATCCTGACAAGGCGTTCTTCTACTACCTGCGAGTCCATCTGCAGGCCGTTCGTCAGGGTAAATGGAAGCTCCACTTGCCCCGCGAAAAAGAACCGGTTGGAGCCGCTCCGTTCAGTCGCAATTCGCACATCGCTCCCAAGGACCGAATCGGTTTTGAGAGTCCCCTCCTGGTTGATTTGCAAAACGACTTGGGCGAAACAACGAACGTGGCGGCCGAAAATCCACAGGTTGTTGAAAGACTGCTGGGGCTAGCTGAATCGATGCGAGAAGACCTCGGCGACTTCGACCGAGTCGGAACAAACATGCGGTTCTTCGACCCGATGGATGCTCGCCCGACGAAGCCGCCCGTGCCTGCACCATCCGCTCGCAAAGGCAAGTCGTCTCATTCGGGCAAATGAAATCCCCAATGCTGCCGGTCTCATGCGGCACTCCCACATCATCCTCGTCCCACACATGAAACGTCTTCCCCACGCGCTGGCGATCGCCTGCATCGCCGTTTTTTATCTGGCCAACGCAACGTTGCTCCACGCGGCCGATCGTCCCAACATCATCTTGCTGCTGGCGGACGATCTTGGCTACGGAGACCTGTCGTGTTTTGGCAGCCCCGCCGTCAAGACACCACACTTGGATCGGCTGGCGAGTGAAGGCTTGAAGTGCGATCGCTTCTACGCCGGTTCGGCTGTTTGTTCGCCGACGCGAGCCTCGGTGTTGACCGGTCGTTATCCGCTGCGATTTGGAATCACGAAACACTTCAATGACCGAAACGGATGGCTGCCCGAATCCGCGACGACGGTGGCCGAACTTTTGAGCGACGCTGGTTACAACACGGCGCACGTTGGCAAATGGCATCTCGGTGGACTGCATGTTGACGAAACAGGGAAACGTTTAACCAACCAGCCCGGTCCTCGCCAACACGGGTTCGATTTCTATCAAACGCAGATTGAGCAACAACCACTTCGCGGCAAAATGGGGCGTGACAGAACGCTCTTCCGGAAAGGCGGAACGGTCCTTCTTCGCAACGACCAACGGATCAACGAAGACGATCCGTACTATCCCAAACACTTTACCGATGCCAACGGAGATTTCGCGGTCGAGATGATCGAGAAGCTCTCGAACGAAGACGCTCCCTTTTTCATCAACATGTGGTGGCTCGTTCCCCACAAACCTTATGAACCGGCTCCCGAGCCGCATTGGTCCGGCACCGCTGCGGACGGGATTAGCGACGATCAACACCGCTTCCGATCGATGGTGCAGCACATGGACGCCAAGGTTGGCGAGATCCTTCAGAAGCTCGATGAACTGAAGATCGCCGACAACACGCTGGTCCTTTTCACCAGCGACAACGGAGCTGCTTTTGAAGGATTCATTCACGACCTGAAAGGCGGCAAAACCGACCTGCATGACGGAGGCATTCGCGTGCCGATGATCGTGCGTTGGCCAGCCGCCATTCCACCGGGCCAAACATCGCAGGCATTTGGTCACACGAACGATCTATTGCCCTCCTTCTGCGACGCAGCCGGTGTCGATGTGCCGGGCGCATTGTCCTTGGATGGACTGAGTCTGTTGCCGCATTGGATGGGAGGCACCCCACCGAGCGACGAAGAAAGAGGGACCGTGTTCTGGCAATTGGATCTCTACAAATCGCTTCAGCGTCACACTCCCAAACCCAAGCCATTCGCGACGGAAGTGGTGAGGCGTGGGAACTGGAAGCTGCTCGCATTCAAAGGCAAACCGGTCGAATTGTTTGACGTGGACACCGACCCCAACGAGAAACACAACGTGCTCGTCGAGCATCCCGACCTGGTCGCGTCACTGAGTACTGAGCTGAACCAATGGCTCAACGAGCCACGGACGACCAAGTGACTTGACCGAAGCGATCTCACCTCTCAAGGACATGAAGATGATTTCAAGAAGCATGTTTGTTCGTTTGTTTCTGTTGAGCGGAATCCTTGCGACCGCAACTGGAACGGTGGTTTCCGCGGACAACACCTCGACATCGACACTCGGGCAGGAACCACCTGCCGGCGCCGTCGTGCTGTTCGACGGTTCAGGGTTCGATGCATGGAAACCGTTCTCGTGGCAGTGGATCAATCCCAACGACGATCAACAGGAAGTGCAATGGAAAATGGTGGACGGCGACTCGATGGAAATCGCGTTTGAATTGGACGGCAAGCGACGCAAGCAGTTTCTTTGCACGAAGCAAACGTTCGGTGACTATCGCTTGCACCTGGAGTTTCAGTTGCCCGAGGAAGGCAGCGGGAACAGCGGAATCTTCTTCGGACCATTGTACGAGCTGCAAGTCCTCCACAGCGCCGACAAAGAACGCCCCGGTCTGGGTGACTGCGGAGCGATCTATCAAATCCGGGCCCCTGACGTGAACGCCGCACTCGGCCCCGGTGAGTGGCAAACGGTGGACCTGGAATACCAAGCCGCCGAGATCGGCAAGAACGGCTTCATGACGGAAAACGGTGCCGCGCGTGTCACCGTGCGGCTCAATGGCACGTTGATTCACGACGACTTCAAACTGTCACTGCGTCGCAACAAGTACGCCGCTTTCCCCGAGGAACCGACCTCGCCGATCGTGCTGCAGGAACATGGATCCAAAGTGAAATTCAGAAACATTTGGGTGGTCGAAAAACCGCTCCAAAATGCGAAATAGAAATCTACTGCGGCGGCGGTGGGCCGAACCGCTCCCCGTATTCAATCCGGGGCTATTTTCTCCGCAGCAAAAATCATTGCGACAATCGGTGTAACAAATCGAAGTCGCGAACGCTTTGTCGGGCAGAGACAAGTTCTTAGCCATGTTCCTGCCAGACAAAGGACCAACCGATGTGCGCTGACGTGAAATCCCGCTACTTTCGAATCGTTGCCGGAATGTTGCTTCTCTTGGCGGCCAATGGATCGTCGGACGCGTTTGGCAACAACTATCCCATGCTGAGCGAGGTGTTGCCGACAATGCCGGAAAGGGCGCGAGATATCGACCTCAATGAAAATTGGATGGCCAACACGGTTGTGCTCGTAGGGACGGGTGACGACGACAAAATACGCATCGTGGTTGATGACGAAAGAATTCACTTCCGCGTCGATGGCCGTTCCGTCGGTCGGATCGACCTGGATGATCTACCCAATCGCCCCCAGGACGAAGACGAGGACTCGCCGTCTGAACTGGAGATCCCGCTCAATATCATTGTTTCTGGTGGATCCGGCAATGACAACATCTCGCTCGAGGTCGAGGCTTCTGACGATCCCGCAGCCGACATCCGAAATCGAGCAATCTTCCTGCTCTACGGTGATGAGGGCGACGACACACTGACCAGCGTCAATGCCGATCAAGTGATCTTCGTCGGAGGTTTAGGGACAGATCTGTTGATGGGCGATGGAAGAAGCTCTACCTACGCTGGCTGCGACATGCTCTCTACCAATTTTGAGACGTTGGAATTGATCTGCATGCCGGACATGTCGATGGACATCCTCGTCCCCGGTCATCCCGACAGCACAGCGCTTCGCAACTACTACCAACAATTCGAACCGGTGACCTACGTCAGTCCACGAGTGACGAGCGTTGAACTAACGCCGAAGAAACTACCGAACGTGCCGGTGATCGCCAGTCGAGAAAAGCAGAACTCGACAATCATAGACCCCACGCCCATCGAGTTTGACTCGATCCTCCTCGATCAAGATCGCGTCATCAACAAAATTGGATGCATCGTCCAGGATGTCACCTTCACCGATGACGGAATGAACATGGTCTTCACTGACGTGGAATAGATCGAGCCATCCCGGATCCAAACGCCATGGCTTTCGTATGATTCCGGGCATCCACGACGTGGCGAATGTCCGGCTAGCACACCGCTTCTACTTCACCTCACATCAACGCGATCCAAACAGGTTGAATGCAAATAAGAAACCTCGCCCGCAATGAACGGGCGAGGTTTCAAACCGATTTCAATCAACGTCAAAGAGACATCAGAACTCTTCGCTGACAACTTCTTTTGAATCGCGAGTACCGAGAGATCCCCAAACCCCGTATGGGCTCGGTGATCCAGGCCGCAGCCCAGGCAAGTCGCGACAGACTGTGTTCTGTTCCAAGTTGCCGGTATCGATGCTATCCGTGATGAACTTCACCGCGCCATCGCCCATCAATACGTGAGCACCGCCTGCGTGGCGACTGCCTGCCGATGAGATCACACCCGAGTGATTCCCGTCGCCACCGTCGTGCACGCAGTTGGCACTGTTGGGTGCCAAGATGGTGTGGAACGCGGTGTAGTAAGGACGCGAGTCAGCCCAACGTGCATGTTTGGCTTGCGAAAGGTTATCGCTCACGTTCGCGGCCGCGTCATAAAACTGCGGGCGTGACGGATCAATGTGGGCACCCGTTGCACAACGCGCTGGGATCAAGATCGTTTCGTTTGGCCCCAACATCGTTGTGATGTTGCGAACGAAGTCCGCACTGACCTCTCGTTTGCCACCCGATGTGACGACTTCACCCGCTGCGATGGTGTTGGACAGTCCATCGAGAACGTCGCGAAACTGGACCTTATTGCGGTTCCAGAAAAACCCACGCTGGGCAGCACGTGCACGAGTCACGGCCCAGTCTTCGTCGCGGTTATTCAGGTTGCCAAAGAAACCAAAGTCATTGACGCCACCGTTGTTGCCTCGGTCGACCGCGTCGCCAACAGAGCAGGCGTAGTTCGTACGCGCTAGCTGGCCGGGACCGTTTGCTTGTCCGCTGTCACTTGGGCAACGGTAGGCAGGGATTTGAGTGACCCAAGGAACATAGGTCGTCTGCCAGGGACAAGGTCCCATCGCAGGCCATGCGCCATTGACGCTACCGGGCAATGCTTGCCCCGCCGTCACCAACGTGCTCGGGTTTGAAATCTGCTCCCACAAACCTTGCTGCTCGATGTAGGGCAAAACCGGAACCAGCCAGCTGAGAAAGAGACGGTTACTTTGGTTGGTGCCGTCGGTCATGCTGATTTCTTGCTTCGTTCCGGTGCCAGACTGTGGCACCTGATTGAACGCGCTGTGGTAGTTGTGAATCGCAAGTCCGATTTGTTTGAAATTATTGCTGCACGACATTCGTCGTGCGGCCTCGCGGGCGGCTTGAACGGCTGGCAACAACAGGCCGACGAGAACACCAATGATCGCGATCACAACCAACAGCTCCACCAGAGTGAAACCTGGTCGCGCACGATGAGTTTTTTGCATGTAAGACTCTCCTAAGGGACAAGATGAAAATGGGGGTCAAAAAACGACGCCCAAAATCAAGATTAGCGATGACCAGTCACTCTGAGGAGTAGAAATCTCCAAAGATGATACAAATCGCAAATCGCCCCAAACACCGCTATTTGTTGACCGATCCACTCCGGCTGGCCCGAACGAGCACGATCCCCAGGCGAGCGAACTACCAAAACCCAAATCGCCGCTCCGCCCTATTAGCAACCACGCGTTAGCGTCCGGTTTCCCGCTTACACACTTCCAACTCGCTCGACCAACAACGCACTGCGTTCACCTTCCCACCAGCCCGCCCAAGCGAGTGACCAACAACCACTCAATGCTTGGCCGCGACGGTTGCGTCGAGGGCGATCTTTGCCATGCAAAGCTGATAGCAACTTTCAAATTCAGAACACTTCTGACAATCATCCCATTGCTTGACATCCGTCGCGATGTTCGGTCTTGAACGTATCATGCCGGCCGGATTGTCGATGCGAACCGTGAAGAATTTTCCGACACGTTCGCCAACACCGATCTGAACTGGAAAAATTTTTCCAAAACATGCTTTGTGATTCATCGCATTCAATGGATTGGCTCCCCATCCGGTGTGACTGGGATTGCTTCGAGCGCGGCACCCGACGTTTCGGAAACAAACCAACCACGTGTCTTGAGACAGAACTTGACCAAGGCCAACATCAACGGAACCTCGATCAACACGCCCACAACGGTCGCAAGAGCAGCACCCGACGACAATCCGTACAACATGGTTGATGTTGCAATGGCTACCTCAAAGTGATTCGACGCACCGATCATCGCCGTCGGTGCGGCTGATTCGTAGGTGAAGCCCAACGCTTTGCTGATCACGTATCCAAGCGCAAAGATGACCAATGTTTGAATCGTCAACGGAATCGCGATCCAAAGAATCGTGAGTGGGTTTTCGACAATCGTCTCGCCTTTGAACGAAAACAAAAGCACTAACGTCGCCAACAGTGCGGTGATCGTGACGGGTGTCAGGTAATGCAAGAACTTCTCGCGAAACCAAACCTCGCCCTTCGCCGCTATCACCCACTTGCGTGACAGATAACCAGCGATCAACGGCAAGGCAACGTAAACACCAATCGATAGAAGCAAGGCTTGCCATGGAACCGGAAGCTGACCAACTCCAAGCAGCAACCCGCCCAAGACACCGTAAAGAACGAGCATCGTGAGCGAGTTGATCGCAACCATCACGAGCGTGTGTCCATCGCTACCCTTCGCCAAAAATCCCCAAACCAAAACCATCGCTGTGCAAGGTGCGATGCCAAGCAAGATGCATCCTGCCAAATAGCTCCGCCAGAGTGGAACCTTCAACACCTTCACGCCATCCACCAACACCACCTCACCGGCACCATAAGTTGCTCCCACTTCGAGATTGCTGCCCAAGGGAGCTTTCACATAGTCGACGGCATCCGGACCAATGAACCCAAGAAACAATGTTCCCAAGAAAAAGCTGGCGATCGCGTACATCGTGAACGGCTTGATTGCCCAGTTGATAAACAATGTCAAACCAACGGGGCGAATCGACTTGCCGGCTTTGACCACTTCGCCGAAGTCGATCTTGACCATGATCGGGTACATCATGAAAAACAGGCATATCGCGATCGGGATCGAAATCACCGGAGCCTCGTTCACGTAGATCGCCATTCCGTCGAGCGACTTGGCGATACCGGGAGCAACCTTTCCCAACGCGATCCCCGCGACGATGCAAAGCCCCACCCAAACGGTGAGATAGCGTTCAAAGAAACCAATGCCCTTTTCATCTGAGAGGCAAGTTTGTTGTTCGCTCACGTTTCCGCTCCTTATGAAATTCGTCTATCGGCGATAAACGTTCATCGCACGTAAAAAAAGTCTTCGCGTCATGGCGACAAGCGTTTGGTAAAGCTGGCTTCATTCGATTGGAACGAAGTCAGGCCGCACTAACCCCAAGTAAACGCTCTCGTCAACGGAAAAGCAAATCGTCCATTCACGATAAACGATTTGAACAAATCTGCAAACGGCGGATCAACAAAAACCATTTGGTTCGTAAAAACACCAACATCCCCGATTCCAAACTCTGCTCCCCAACCATCCCAATGACATTGCGATCACGGTCTCCAGCGACATCGGGTAGCGAAAGTCGCGAAGGCCTTGGAAGGCAATCGTACGAACAACTTCTATTTTCAAGTAGATTCCAGCATCTCACTCCCAAAAAGACCTATCCGAGGCGGTCTGCTGGGATAGCAGCCTGTTGATTTAGTCGTATACCGAATGACAACAACTGGCCGATGGGCGTTAGCCCCGGCTGGCGTCTGACTAACCGCCGCTAACGCGGTGCGGCTCATTAAATCAACAGCCCGATAGGGCAGCGTCCTCGCTCTAAGTTCCAGCGGAGTCGCTACCCTTGCCCGTGACCCGTGGTCATTGGATCCTCGAAGAGCTTCTGGGGATGCCACCGCCTTCTCTACCAGAAGAGGTTCCGGCCCTGGTTCCCGAATTGAACGGAGTGGACACACCACGCGACCAACTCGTTCGCTACCGGAAAGCCCCCGCCTGCTTCGAACGCCGCAAACAGATGGCCTTGCTCTGGAGAACTTTGATGCCATCGGCGGATACCGAACGAAATTTGAGACCAGTCCAAAGATCAATCGGTCCGGCGAGATGTTCGGCAATAGGTTCAAGGACGTGACAGAGCCGCGTCGGACTCCGTTGCCAAGAAGATCCGTTCGCAAAGATCCTAAATATCAATGGG
>NZ_ANMO01000154.1 GCF_000338295.1 Rhodopirellula europaea 6C | reverse complement strand
ACTGCGCGGGCGGGGTTCTCAAGGCGCTACTGGCACAGCACTTCAAAACGGCACGACCTCGAAGGACAGAGCAATGCGTCTCCCTTCTTCACCCTCCCTCTGGGAGGGTCGAGCGAAGCGAGGGGAGGGCCGAACCTCAACTCCGCCCCCACTCGTCGCCCTCTCCACGCCAAGGCACAGCCCTGATCTACGTGCTCGTGTGCCTGGGCATTTCAATTTCATTGGTGATGACCTCGTTGAAAAGCAGCCTGACACACCGCCGCCAAACCAACCATCTCCATCGAGTGGAGCAAACCGATTGGCTGCTCGAAGCCGGATTGGTCCGAGCCCACCGACAACTTCGCGAAGACGACGCCTACACCGGAGAAACCTGGTCCGTCAGCGAAGCGATTCGCGGTGATGAACCCGCCGAGATCGAAATCGAAGTGACGCGAGACGATGCCTCCGAGGATTCCTTGACCATTCACGTGATCGCTCGGTTGGGCCAACAAGATCCCGAGAACCCGCGTCGCATCCAGCGGTCCAACACCTGGCAAATTGCTTCCGAGCTTTAGCCGCCCACGACACTCACCTGATCCCAATCCATTGCTCCACCGACCTTTTCAACCGGCCCCACCTCGAACCCAGGAATCTACCATGGCAACGAATTTCCCTTCCTCGTCACGGCGTGCATTCACGCTGGTCGAACTCTTGGTGGTGATCGCCATCATCGGCGTCTTGGTCGGTCTGCTGTTGCCGGCGGTCCAAGCCGCTCGAGAAGCGGCGCGGCGGATGAGCTGCTCCAACAACATCGCTCAACTCACCTTGGCGACTCACAACTACGAATTCTCGATGGAGCATTTGCCGCCGGGCACCACCAACCCGACCGGTCCCATCGCCAATACGCCCAATGGCGAGCACATCAGTTTCCTGGTTCGCTTGCTGCCTTACATCGAACAGCAGGGTACCGCCGACGACTTCGATTTAACCGCCAGCGTCTATGCTCCGGTCAATGCAAAAGTTCGCGCATATCAAATCTCCGCGTTCCTCTGCCCTTCGTTTCCATTTGGCATCAACGATGAAAAGACGGCTGGCCTGTCCAACTACGCCGGCTGTCATCACGACGTGGAAGCTCCGATCGATGAAGACAACAACGGACTGCTGTTTCTCAACAGCGAGGTTCGCTACAGCGACATTTACGACGGCAGCAGCCACACGATCCTAATCGGCGAAATGGTTCCGACCGTCCAATCACTTGGTTGGGTGTCTGGGACCCGAAGCACGCTACGAAACACCGGCACAATGGTTGGCGGCGGGATTCGAATGATGGGCAACGCGGCCATCGACGAGAATCCGCCCGAGTTCGTCGGCGGCTTCGCCAGTGAACACCCCGGCGGTGGCAACTTCGGTTTCGCAGACGGCTCTGTCCGATTTCTTTCACAAAATACTGACCCGCAAATCTTCACCTACCTCGGCCACCGAGCCGACGGAGAATTTGTCGACGAGGAAATGTAGCAGGCGCTACCACTTCCGCGTCCAGTCAATGAATGATGTCGACAAAGGATCATCACCCTCCCCTTGGGAGGGTCGAGCGAAGCGAGGGGAGGGCTCAGCATTGGATCGAGCGCACACCCTCCCCCAACCAAATCAACGAACTTTCCCCCTGATTCGCCCCAAAAAAGTACGACTTGCCAAAATCGCACCTGGCTAGTCATACTCTGGGGCTCGAAAATTTCATTTCCCTGACAAACCACGCCGGCACGTCTGATGTCCAAGAGCAAGAAAAAAGCAGAAACCATTTTCCTGGTCTGCGAAGAAACCGGACAGTACAACTACACCCTCCGCAAAAAGCCTGGTGGGGAAAAGCTTCGTTTGAAGAAGTACAACCCCAACCTGCGCAAGCACACCTGGCACGCTGAAAAGAAAAAGTAAGCTTCTCAGCGCCGACTCTATTCAAGGACGACGGTCGATTTGAGTACCGATTCCAGCTCGATTTCCGATACCAACCAGCTTGTTGATTCCGGGACGAAGCGGGAATGGCGGATCACTCCGCACGATGCTCCGTTGGTCGAACAACTGATCCGCACCACGGGACTGCCTCCCGTCGTCGCTCAGTTGCTGGTCAGTCGCGGCGTTTATTCGCAAGAAGACGCCGCCACGTTCTTGGACACCAAACTGACCAGCCTGCGTGACCCGCAGTTGCTGCCCGGTGTGCCTGCCGCGACCGAAAAAATCCTGGCGGCCGCAGAAGCCAAGACGCCGATCGTCATCTACGGCGATTACGACGCCGACGGCATGACCGGGTCCGCGATCCTGGTCAATTGCCTGCGATTGATCGGGGCCGAGGTCAGCTACCACGTGCCCAACCGGCTCGAGGAAGGCTACGGCCTGAACGAGGACTCGATCCGCAAACTGGTCGCTCGCGGCAAGCAAATGATCATCTCGGTCGATTGCGGCATCGCCAGCCTCGAGTGCGCCAAACTCTGTCGCGAGCTTGGCGTGACGTTGATCGTCACCGATCACCACCAAATCGGCGACGAACTGCCCGACGCCGACATCATCGTCCACCCACGACTGCCCGGAACCGCTTACCCGTTTGGCGAACTCTGCGGTGCCGGCGTCGCCTTCAAACTCGCCTGGTCGCTTTGCCAAGCCAAATGTGGGCAAAAGAAAGTCACGCCACCGATGAAGCGATTCTTGATGCAATCGCTTTCGCTGGCCGCCATCGGAACCATCGCCGACGTGGTCCCGCTGCTCGACGAAAACCGCGTGCTGGTCAATCACGGCCTGCGAGTGATGCAGACCGAACCGCTGCCGGGTTTGTGGGAACTGATGAAGCTCACCAAACTCGACCAAGCCAGCGAATTGACCACCGAAAACATCTCCTTCGGGCTGGCTCCCCGACTGAACGCCGCCGGGCGACTTGGCCAAGCCCAACTGGGCATCGAGTTGCTGACGATCGAAGCCGGCGACCGGGCCGTGGCGTTGGCCCAGTACATCGACCAGCTCAACGGAACCCGAGACACGTTGCAGCGAAGCGTTCAACTGGCCGCCCAAAAACAAGCCAAAGCAGACTTCGATCCCGAAAAAGATCCAGCACTGGTCCTGGCCGGAGTCGGCTGGCACACCGGAGTCATCGGAGTCGTTGCCGGGCGATTGGCCGAGAAATACGCCAAACCCGTGATCATTCTCTCGCTCGACACCGCAGGCAAAGTCGACGCGACCGGATCGGGACGCGTCGGCGGCACGGGCATCAATCTTTACGAAGCCCTGCGAGAGTGCGAGGACCGACTGGTTCGCTACGGCGGCCACCCAGCCGCGGGCGGACTGACAATTCGCGAATCCGACATCGAAGCCTTCCGTGGTGACTTCTGCGAAGCTGTTTCGAAGCAGTGGTCCGAGCAAGAATTGGCTCCGGCGATTCAAATCGATGCGGAAGCTCCGCTCGGCCAACTGAACCTGCAAACGATGAAGCAGATCGAAACGATGGCTCCGTTCGGCGCCGGCAACCCGCGTCCCGTGTTGATGGGCCGCGACATCGAGCTCAGCGAACCGGCCAAAAAGATGGGCAAGGGTGAAAACCACCTGTCCGTGCGTTTGAAACAAGGCGAACGCGTGATCCGCGGCGTCGCCTTCGGTGCGGCGGATTGGTGCGAACCGCTGAACCAGCACAACGGCCCGATCGAGATTGCGTACCGGCCCGTCATCAACGAGTTCAACGGTTACCGCAGTGTCGAAGTTCACCTGGTGGACTGGCGAAAACAAGCCTGAGGCGGGCAAGAATCTGCCCCGCTCCTCCATAGGAGGTCGTGCAGTTTTACAAGCGCAGTGCTCGCTAGTTTGAATTCACCCTCCTGAACGCAGTTGGGGAGGGTCGGAATGCGAGCGTTCAGCGAGAATTCCGGGGAGGGTAGTGAGCGCCGTTTCACATGCTCGGCCCTCACCCTCGCGTACGCCTGAACGGCGTCGCTCGATCTCTCCCGAAACTTCGTTTCGGGAGAGGTACGCCATGTGGAAATCTGCCAAAAAGCGGAATCAAAAAAGCTCCACGCCCTCCATAGACCCTGCGTCGTTCGACTGGCAAAACTTCCCTGTTTCGCGTGCTGTTCTCTGCGTCGCGTTGCGAGTAAAGTACCGCCACTATGAATACTCTTTTTGAATTGAACGACGATGTCGCGGTCGTAATCGGCGGCACAGGCGAGCTCGGCGGCCACATGGCCCAGGCACTCGGATCGGCCGGGGCTCGCACGGCAGTCTTGGGACGCAACGCGGAACGCGGCGAAGCGAAAGTCAAAGCGATCACCTCGGGCGGTGGCGAAGCCAAATTCTTCGCCGTCGACGGGATGCAAGCGGACTCCTTGGCCGAAGCTCGCGATGCCATCACGGCTTGGGCCGGAACGCCAACGATCCTGGTCAACGCGGCGGGCGGAAACCATCCCGACGCGACGATTCCACCTGGCGGCGATGTCTGCGGATTGCCTCGCGAAGCCTGGCAACACGTGTTCGACCTGAACCTGGTCGGCGGAGCGTTGTTGCCCAGCCAAGTGTTCGCGCCCGCGATGATCGAAGCCGGCGTCGGCAGCATCATCAACATCGCTTCGATGTCAGGCATCATCCCGCTGTCTCGCGTCGTGGCTTACTCGGCCGCCAAAGCCGCGGTGATCAACCTGACCTTGTGGCTGGCTCGCGAATGGGCGACCACCGGCGTGCGAGTCAACGCGATCAGCCCCGGTTTTTTCCCCGCCGAACAAAACCGCAAACTGCTCTACAACGACGACGGCTCGTACACCGAACGCGGCGGCCAAATCATCGGTCACACCCCGATGGCTCGCTTTGGAAAACCAGAAGAACTCGCCGGTGCCGCCATCTGGTTGGCTTCGCGAAAAGCGTCTTCGTTTGTCACCGGTCAGAACATCGCGGTCGACGGCGGATTCGCATCCGTCACGATCTAGCCCTGCTTCGAACGAGTTTCCTGATTCGCTCACGATTCATAACCCGCAGCGTAAGCAAGGCAGCGCAGACCTCTGGGTGAATCCGCTTCACTGCTCTTCACCTGAGAACCTATCTCGCAGCGAGCCATTCGTGAAATGACTCGCTGACTGCCGCCCATTCCCCTTCATCCCAACTTTCCCCATCCACACTGTCCCATGATTGAACTACGCAGCGACGCCAAATACGCCATGGTCATTCCCACCAGCATGGGAATTCGCCTCACGCCAGTGGACCACCAACCGTTCCACTGCAGCGACACGTTCAAGATGCAAGCCACCAGCGCGGAATCGAACGTCGGCAGCATCTCGTCGTTCTTGGGATTGCCCGTCAAAATCTTGACCGCGTTTGTCAAAGACAGCCCCGTCGCCCGGTTCATCAAAGATGACTTGGCCGGCCGACACATGGATTACGAAGGTCCTGAATTCGTTCAAGACAACCCTTGGGGCGTGCGTCACCAAATCAACATGGCCGACAGCGGCTGGGGTTCGCGCGGGCCTCGCGTGCAAAACGACCGCGCTGGTGAAGTCGGTCGACAACTGAACGTCAAGGACTTCGACCTCGATCGCATCTTCGGAACCGAAGGCGCCAAGATCGTTCACCTGTCCGGCTTGATCGCTGCTCTCTCGGAAGAGACCAGCGAGTTCTGCTTGGAGATTGCTCGTGCGGCCAAAAAACACGGCTCGCGAATCTCGTTCGACCTCAACCACCGGGCTTCGTTCTGGAAAGGCCGCGAAGAAAAACTGGCGGCTCAGTTCAAAGAGATCGCCAGCCTGTCCGACATCCTGATCGGCAACGAAGAAGACTTCCAACTTTGCTTGGGTGTCGAAGGCCCCGAAGCTGGCGGCAGTGACATCTCCGCGAAGATCGATGGCTTCAAGGAAATGATCAACCGTGTCAAAAAGGAATACGCCGACACCACTCTGTTCGCGACCACCCTGCGTGAAGTCGAGAGCGCCAACCTGCATCACTGGGGTGCGATCGTTTCTCACGGCACCGAGTTCGCTGTCATCGAGCCTCGCGAAATCGGCGTGATCGATCGCATCGGCGGCGGCGACGGATTCGTCGGTGGCTTGCTCTACGGCGTGCTGCAAGGCTGGGACGCAGAGAAGAGCTCGCAGTTCGGCTGGGCCACCGGTGCTTTGACCGCAACGCTCTACACCGACTACGGCCAACCCGCCGACGAAGACCAAGTCTGGAGCATCTGGAAAGGCAACGCCCGCGTCCAACGCTGATCTTCGCAGGACGTTTATTCAACCTCTTCCTCATCGGGGAAGAGCCCAACTGATTCACTCTTCCCTCCGGGAGGCAGTGCAGTTTTCTGACAATGCGCTTTGGCGGGTTTCTGCAATTGAGAACCTCTCCCGAAACGAAGTTTTGGGGGAGGTCGAGCAAAACCGTAGGCCAGGCCGTGCCTGGCAATGGCCCCCGCCGATCGATGCACCACCGCCGCGACATTCAACCTCGCGACAAACCTCAACTCTGGATCAACCAACCACACCACCATGTAAGACATGGCCTACGGTGCGTTGGCCGACCTTTCAAACGCCGATCACTCTTTCTCGGCCATCGCCTCTTCGAAGGTCGTGTACTTCCAGACGATTGTGGTCGGTGGATTCAACTCCATCGTGCCGATCCCTTTCGTCGCGAATTCGCCGTCGACCGTGTAGGTCCACCCGTGAGTCGCATTGGTGCTGACTCCTTCAATCGAATTGACGAACGCGGTTGCCCCCTCTCCGCCGATCTCCATCTTTGGCGCACTTAGGTTGCCCATCAAAGCTTCCAACGTGGATCCTTCGGCGACATTGTCCACGACATAGGACTTCGTCGTATCTTCGTCGATCACAAATTCGAGCGTGACCTCGCCAGTCGGTGCATAGTCCTCGATCACCGGTGGTTCGACGGGGGCGGTGGATCCGCCGCATCCACTGATACCCAGCGAAACTGCGCCCATCAGAACGCAAAACAACGGTCGAAAACGGTTGTCACCCGCCCGCGTGAAAAAGTGTCTCGCTGCCGGCGATGACTCCCCTGTCATTTTTGTAAACACAATGCTTGCCTGTGAAACGTGGTAGCGAGTGAACCTCGCGAAATGGTTTTCCACAACTTACCGCGAAAACACACCCAAGTCATGCGAACCCGCCAAGCACCCGTAGCCGCCTGAGGCCCCTCAGTCAGCTACCACACCTGCAACACACCCGCCCCCGAAGACTCATCGCTTCGTTCCTCGCAGTAAAGCCCCAACCTAACTGCGATTGATTGCGCTCAAGCCGACGGAGAGGCCTCCGTCGGCTACATGGTGCCTAGCACCTTCCAATCCCGACCCAGCACCGTAGCCGACTGAGGCTTCTCAGTCGGCAAACCACACCCTAAACGCACCAATCCCCCGAAGGCTCATCACCTCATTCCCGGCAGGAACTCCCCACCGCTGGCCGCAATCAGGTGCGCTCAAACCGACGGAGGGCCTCCGTCGGCTACATGTTGCCTGGCACATTCCAATTTGCTCTGGGACGCGATAGGTTCAAGGTGCTGGATCGATAACCTGCCAACACTCAACGCTCTGCGTCCTTGACTCCCTCTGCGTCCTGAGGATCAAGCATCTTCAACACCCGTTCGCTATCACTCATCAGTCCAACAGACCATTTCTCCCGATCTTTCTTGCCGTTATTGACAGAGAGCCATTGGAAGTCAACGTCATAGACAAGCGGTGTCTCTGACCGCTCACCACCACTCATAACATTCATATTATGCTCACCACGGACTTTCACAGGTAAATAAATACCTTCTCGTTCTTCCCATTCGTAAACTTCCCTGAGCCTCGGTTCGGAACGCTCACGAAGGAAAAATGTCTGAGTCAGCATCGTGGGCACCCAACGATTTGTGTCAAACCTCACCAATTCAATCACATGGGAAATCCCCGGTGACACTGGAACCTTGACAGATAGATCGACCGTCATTCCCGTCCGCGAGTGCAAGCGAAACTCTTTCGTGGGACTGTAGTTGGTTGAGAACGATTCTTCGAGAGTCTTCCCTGCATAGGCGTATTCAGCAACTAGTACGCCCGTCCAACGCGGGTCCGGTTCTCGACTTCGGTGAAGAGCTTTGAGGAAATCATCTCCCGCCAAACGCATCGCGTTACGGCCCGAGGATTTCATCCATTCCTCCCCAGTCCGACCGTCGTAGCAGGAAACCGACATCAGGTGGCGTTTGACGCTCACACCCGCCGCCGACAACTGCTCAACTTCAGTCCGGCTGCCCATCCAGAACGTCTCATTCTCATGATCCACAATCTGGCGATGAGAAGTCACCCGTTCCATCGAAACGCCTCGATCACTAATACGAAATTCGCTCACCGTCATTAACACATCGTAGCTTGTGACGGCCAGCCAATTCGCGCAGTACGCTTCCCCAATCGATGATACCTCCGTATCGTCCCCCAACGCCTGATGGGTAAACAACCACAGCACCACAACAGAACACACCAGCTTGCGTCGAAACAAGTACATCCCTATTCCCTCTTGATGCAAAAGCCAGCCTTTCGATCAGAAACAGCCCTGCACCCCATTCGGTCCCGAGCAAGCCGCGTAGAAGCGAACTTCCACGGAAAGCGAAACACCGAATTCTCTTCAAGATGGGCGTCCGACCAAAAAACAAATCAAATGGACATGAATCACTCTTCAGTTACTTCACAAACTTCACCAACCGGCTCCAAGAACAATTCATTAAAGTGTCCCCAAGCGGCAGCGTTGTCCGACTTACAAACCCACTCACCCTCGGCGTTTTTCTCGCACAATGTTTTACAACCTCGATACCTACCACAACTTACAGTCGCATGCCTCCATTCGGTCGAACCAACCCTTCCCGGTTCACCGATTACTTGAATCCCGAGATGATAAATCTCTGGATTTTCGTCCGTGCCGGGGAACTCGTATTCAGTTTCACCACAGGTAATTTCGCCTGTGAGATCCCAATCTAAACACAGCCCCGGTCACACGAGGAATCAAAGCCCGGACTCAAACAATTGTCTTCATAGGGTTCTGTACAATACACAACGTCTTGAGAAAACGTTACTCCTGAAAAACACATGACGCCAGTAAGAACAGCAGCACTATAAAGAACAGCAGCACAGCACATAGATCGAACCATCACAAATCTCCATTAACGAACAAACTATTTTTTCTCGAACACAAAACCTGCTTCCAACAGATGCTGTCGACCGCCTCTCATCAGACGCCAACACACCACTGGTTCATCTTCTACAGATGCGGAAGCAATCAGATCGTCTTCCGCAAAAACAGTGAATCGGTAGATACCGTCGCTCAGCCGTTTCAAAGTGACTTCGATAGGCTTGGCACCAATTGACGCTTCGACCAATAACGCCGCACCCCTGGCATCCGATTGGTTTTCTCTGTCAATTGAACCAAACCTTATGAGACCACTGGCTCCAAACCAAAGCGGCCCCTTCTTAGCTCCGGCGATCCGGGTGAAGTGCAAGGTGTCTGGGCTGACCCTCACGTCCGACACAGATTTCATCAATAGTGTGGTCTTTGCAATCTTCCCGGACTCTTGATCTCGCAACAACACGCTGCCGCTTCCCGGCCGATTACCATCCACAAGGTTTTCTAGGTCCAACAATACGTGCGGCAATGGGTTGCCAACAACAATCGTCGCGTTCGCTTTTGCCAAAACGCCTTCCAGTGAAACCTCTAGATCGCCCGTAGGCGTTTGTAGCGTTGATACGAAGGGAATCTCAACCTTTCCCTTTTTACGTTCATTCAGCTCGATCACCTGCAAATCAGACATGAAATTCAACAAGCCGCCCATTCGGTAGTGAATCGACACATTGATCGCGTCCAAATTTGGATGATTCGTTTTCTTCGAATCAATCAACAATCTCACTGAACCAGTGAACTCGCCCGTTCGGTTCAGTGACGTTGTCTTCAATTTAAGAACCAAGTCACCGTAACGCTTCGCCGGCAACTTTCCACCAATCAGTCTCGCAGTTGTGCATCCGCACGTTGCCGTGATTTCCTGAATAGGCAAGTCAAATGATTCCGGATTGTAGAGCTGAAGTAAAAACTCCAACTCTTTGTTCACTGGCAGAGTCCCTAACTCGGCAGTGACTTGATAGTTTCCACTGGATTCAATGAAACGCTCTTTTGAATCCAAACGCAGTTGCATCCTTGCGTGATACTCTCCGCTTCCTTCCCCACATCTGGCGCCAGCAGGAACAAATAAGGTTACGACAGCAGCGGACCAAAAGATGCAAACGAGCTTCAACGCTCGCGGGCTCGCCCACGCACACAGCTGCCCGGAGTTTGACGCCTCCGTAACCCGAGACCGATCGACCTGCAACCTCTCTCCTGAAACAAACTGAATCTGATTCATCGGCCATTAACCCCGCGCTAAGCAATCATAGACAACCTTGCGCGAATGCTACCCCCCCCCCCACCAGCAGGAAGTCAAGCAATTTCCGCGCGGAAATTTGGTTAACTTTTCTATCTCCGATTTACGAACGTCCCGCACATTCGATCGAGGACCAATGGTGTCCACAGACCCTGATCGCGCGACCGAAAGTCAGTCTCTCTCGGCTATCGCCTCTTCAAACGTCGTGTACTTCCACACGATCGTGTTGGGAGGATCCAACTCCGTCGTGCCAATCCCGTTCGTCGCAAATTCACCATCGACCGTGAAGGTCCATCCATGAGTTGCGTTGGTGGCGACTCCCTCAATGGACTCGACGAACGCCGTCGTGCCTTCGCCACCGATTTCCATCTTGGGCGAACTCAGATCACGCATGAGGGTTTCCAAAGTTGTCCCAGAAGCGACATTGTCCACGACATAGGACTTGGTTGTTTCCTCGTCGATCACGAACTCAAACGTGACCTCGCCCGTCGAAGGATAATCTTCGATCACCGGTGGCTGGACTGGAGCCGTGGATCCACCGCATCCAACGACGCTAAGCAGAATGGCGACGAACAGGACGGGGGCAAGCGGGCTGAAACGCCAAACACTGACTCGCGTCAAAAAGTGTCCGGCCGCGGGCAATGAATTCGATGTGGTTTTCAAAAACACAATGTTTGCCTGTGAAACGTGGTAGCGAACGAACCTCGCAACTGGTTTTCCACAACTTACCGCGAAAACACACCCAAGTCATGCGAACCCGCCAAGCACCCGTAGCCGACTGAGGCCCCTCAGTCGGCTACCACACCCGAAACGCACCCGCCCCCGAAGACTCATCGCTTCGTTCCTCGCAGTAAAGCCCCAACCTAACTGCGATTGATTGCGCTCAAGCCGACGGAGAGGCCTCCGTCGGCTACATGGTGCCTAGCACCCTCCAATCCCGATCCAGCACCCGTAGCCGACTGAGGCCTCTCAGTCGGCAAACCACACCCTAACGATCTGTTGATTTAGTCGTATACCAAATGACAACAATTAGCCGATGGGCGTTAGCCCCGGTTGGCGTCTGACTAACCGCCGCTAACGCGGTACGGCTCATTAAAACAACAGCCCGCTAAACGCACCAATCCCCTGAAGACTCATCAACTCTTTCCCCGCAGAAAAGCCCCACCACTGCCCCCGATCGGTTGCGCTCGAGCCGACGGAGGGGCCTCTGTCGGCTACACGGTGCCTGGCACCTTGCATTTTGCTCCGTGAAACTCTTGCAGGTCGCTCCGCAACGATAGCACGCCAGCTGAAAGCACAAGATCCCCAGTAGTCGCAAATTGAGATTGTGACTATGGTAACCAGAACAAAGAGGCTCGTCTCAAAACAGGATTTGCAACCAAATGACCATGTGCCGGGGAGTTCGCGGGGCCACCACCGTTGAGCAGGATGACCGCGAAGAGATTCTCAAAGCAACGACTCAGTTGCTGGCGCTGATGATCCGCCGCAACGAAATCGACTCCGCCGACTTGGCCAGCGCAACATTCACGGTCACGAAAGACTTGCACAGCGAGTTCCCTGCCCTCGCGGCACGTCAACTCGGTTGGCTCGAAGTTCCGTTGCTGTGCGGGTACGAAGTCTCTGTCGAAGGCTCACTGCCGCGTTGCATTCGAGTCCTGCTTCACTGGAACACGACGAAGTCCCAGTCCGAAATTCAACACGTCTACATTCGTGACGCGGTGAAGTTGCGGCCCGACCTGTCAAAGGTTCCCGCGGTGGACATTGAGGAATTGGAACGATGGATCGCGGAACACCTCAAAGAGGACTGAAACCGTGAAATTGCAGTGGATCCCCTCCACCACCCTCAGCCTCCTGCGAATGGTCCAGTGGATCAGTTGGCAACGTGACCTAAAGGACGCATCGCTGCAGAAGGCGATCCAGCCCGCGGTCCAGGACGTCTGCACCCGATTGATCAACGCGTCCATCGATCCCGCGGTCATTTGGGAACACCTGATCGATGAAGCCATCGCCCAAGACAACGACGTGGAACTCTCGCCCGCACTTTGCGAAATCGCCTTGATTCGCGGCGGCCATTCCGATCTGCAATCCGATCAAACGGCGATGGCAATTCATCGCAGTTTGGAAACATGCCGGCGAGCGTTCACGACACGATCACCAAGATTGGCCGACCAGCTTCGTCTGCGCTACGCTCCGCTCAAACAGGCTTACGAGTCCTACGGCCCCGGACTGGTTCGCTCCGTCGGCAAAGCGATTTGGAACGGCAGCCCGCCGACCGATTGGTGGCCATCGCGAGTCAGCGTTCATGCCGTGCAACCCATCGCTAACGGAGCCGCGGGTGCCAGTTCACAACAAGCCAGCGTATGGATCGAAGCGGTCCTGACCGACATGGATCCCGATGTCCCCGAGTGGTTGCGTTTGGTTTACCAACTCACCTGCATGGCCATCAGCTCGCACACACGAACGCACAACAGCAGCAGTGGGACTCGGACAAGCAGTGACACAGCAACCGGCGAAGCTGGAACATCGTCCGAGCTTCCTTGGACGACGGCGATCGTTCCTTTGATTCTTTCCAAGGCGGCCGATGCCGGCATGATCCCCAGCAACCGCTTTCCGTTGGCAAAAGCGTTGTTGATGTGGCAACCCGAACTTCCTTCCGCCAAAGCTCCCATCGTCGAACGATGGTGGGAACAAGTCGGACTGACCGGCCAACCAACGCCGATTGCACTCAAACAACTTGCTGCCGCGTTGTCCGCACACAACTCATCCGATCCATCCACCAACTTTCACACGGCTTGAATTGATGGTCGCCTACCTCGCCATTCAAGACGGCAACGAAAAGGGAACTCAATTCCCTTTGGATCCAGAACGCCCGATGCACATCGGACGCGCTGCGGGCTGCGAGATCATGTTGACGGATCCCAATAGCAGTCGATTCCACGCGGTCATTTATTACGAAGACCACAACTGGCAACTTCGCGACACTGAAAGCCGCAACGGGACGCTCGTCAACGGAAAGAAAGTCAGCACCGCTCGACTGAACAACGACACGCAAGTCGTCATCGGGAAAACGATCATGCAAATGATCAACCTCGACGAAGACTCGCTCAATGAAGACGCGCTGTCGCAAACCGTTTACGAAGAACTTGAGTCCTATCGAACTCGTCAGCCAGATCGTATCCGCGAGCCAGGCCAACTGGTCGATCACCCGGATGACTTGTTGGACTTGTATCAACTCAGCCTTTCGCTGCTGGGTGGCAAACGCGCCGACGAAGTCATCAACACGACTCTCGAGTTGTTGCTGGATCGCACTGCGTCGGAAACCGTGACACTGGTCGCTGATTTGGGCGATGGCCGTTGGAAAATTCGACGCCAATTCCCCAAGGATTCGCAACCGATCAAATTCGATCGCGGCCGCCTGCGTCACGTCAGCAACGAACAAAAGCCCTACATCAGCGACCATCCAGACAACAACGGTAAATCAGGCAAAGACGCCTGCATGATGGTTCCAATCCTCGATGGCGAAACCTCTCTCGGTGTGCTGGTTTTGCACCGCAGTGGTGCTGCCTACGATGAACGACTGGTCGACTTGACGGTCGGTGCCGGCAGCCTGCTGACAAAAGGAATCGCCCAATCAACGCTGACTGAAAATCTGCGATTGGAAAACCAACGCATCGCTGATCGAAATGCCGACCAAGGCGAATTGATCGGCAGCAGCAAATCCATGTTGCGACTCAAAGAACGAATCTCTCGCGTCGGTGCCGCCAACGGTTCGGTGCTGGTTCGCGGTGAGAGCGGTTCAGGCAAAGAACTGGTCGCCCGCGCTGTTCATCGATCATCGACGCGAACCGATCGCCCCATGCTGACCGTCAACTGCGCCGCGATTCCTCGTGACCTTCTGGAAAGCCAGTTGTTCGGTCACAAGAAAGGATCGTTCACCGGTGCCGACAACGACCACGACGGTTTGTTTCAACAAGCCAATGAGGGCACGTTGTTCCTGGACGAGATCGGTGAGTTGAGCCTAGAAGGACAAGCCAAACTGCTGCGGATCCTGGAAGGTCACCCGTTCCTTCCAGTGGGAGCCACCAAACAAGTCAGCGTCGATGTTCGCGTGATCGCCGCCACCAACCGAGACCTCACCGAATTCGTCCGCGACGGCCGTTTTCGTGAAGACCTTTACTATCGACTCAGCGTGTTCGAACTCGTCGTGCCGCCCCTTCGCGAACGCGGCGAAGACATTGACATCTTGATCGATCACTTCCTGGACCATTTCCTTCGCCAACATGGTCGCCCCAAATTGTCACTCAGCGATCCTGCACGCGAGCGGATGCGGAACTACGCTTGGCCGGGCAACGTTCGCCAACTGCGCAACGTCATCGACAGTGCGGTGGTGATGGCGGATGAGCCCATGATCCAAGAAGACGACCTTGGCCTCCGTGACGCGGGGCTGACTCAGATCGACACGCTTCGAATCGATGTCTGGGAAAAACGATTGATCGAAAAAGCACTCAATCGGTGCGACGGTAGTGTGCCCGAAGCGGCGAAATTGCTCGGGATCAGCCGAGCGACCGCGTATCGCAAGATCACCGAATATGAGATCGAACGATGAGCGATTCATCGCCCGCCCCCGATCCTGAAGAATCCAAAACCGCGAAAGAAATCGCGTCTGATCACGATCGAATCTCGAACCAGCGTAAACAGCACCTCCGCAACTTGGTGGTGATGGCGTTCGCCGACGGATCGCTCAGCCACCGCGAAGTCCACTTGATCGCTGAGCGTTGCGAAGAACTTGGGTTGCACGAATCGGAGCTTGAGGCTGCTCTCGCGTTCGGCATCAGTGACAGCGCCAAACTGCAACTGCCCACCGAGCCCGATATCCGCGAGTCATTGCTCAAAGATTTGATCCGCATGATGGCCGCCGACGGGCAATTCGTCGAAGCCGAAAAGAGACTGTTTGCTTTGGCGGCCGCGAAAATGGGGCTGACCGGACAACGACTGCAAACCTTGATTCAATCCGTTCAGCTCGAACTGGGCCGCTCTCCGTGACAGATGCCTCCACTTCTCCCCGTCGTCGCATCTTGATCACATCTGGACCGACTCGGCAGTACCTCGACCCGGTTCGTTATCTCACCAACGCGTCGAGCGGTCGTATGGGCGCCGCACTCGCCGGTGCCGCATTGGCACTCGGACATGATGTCGTGATGATTTCGGGACCAGTTTCGGTCGACTATCCCGACGGCGTGGAACTGATCAACGTGCTAACCACGCAAGAGATGTTGCAAGCTGCTGGCGAAGCCTTTCAAGACTGCGACGGCGCCATCGGTGCGGCGGCACCCTGCGACTACATGCCTCGACATGTCTCAACTCAAAAACTATCTAAAACGGGCGAACCGCTTCAGTTGGAATTGATTGAAACACCCGATGTCATCGCCACCCTTGGCCAGAGCAAACGCCAGGATCAATGGGTCGTCGGTTTTGCATTGGAAACCGACGATCGCCGCTTTCGAGCCACCGTCAAACTGGAACGCAAGCACTGCGATCTGATGGTCAGCAACGGTCCTGAAGCGATCAACTCTAGCGAAAATCAAGTTGAACTGTTGGATCCGTCCGGTGACGTGATCGAACACATTCGCGGCACTAAAGAACACGTCGCCCAAAGACTTCTCCACCAAATTCACCACCGACTGCTCACCTCCTGATCCCTCATGACCGCCACGCAAATTGACCTGCAAACGAAACTCGGTCGCCTGACGCTTCCCAATCCAATTTTGGTGGCATCGGGAACCTTCGGTTACGCTCGCGAAATGGAAGGCATTGTTGACCTTCCTCGTCTCGGTGGCATCCTGCCCAAAACCATCACCGCCGAACCACGCATCGGCAACGCACCCTGGAGAACCGTCGAAACGTCGGCCGGTTTGCTCAATGCGATCGGGCTCGACAACGATGGTGTGGACGCCTTCCTCGAACACCACCTTCCGTACCTGGCCGGACTCGGAACGCCCATCGTCGTCAGCGTCGCCGGACGAACGGTCGAAGACTTCACCGAACTTGCTCGCCGAGTCGGCCAGTGCGATGGCGTGTCAGCGATCGAACTGAATCTGTCCTGCCCGAACGTCAGCGGCGGAATTGACTTTGGCACCAACGCCGAATCATGCCGCGAAGTCGTCGCCTCGGCACGCAATGCGTGCGAGGTGCCAATCCTGGCCAAGCTCACGCCCAATGTGACTCGCATCGCCGACATCGCTCAAGGTGCAGCAGATGGAGGCGCCGACGCGGTTTGCTTGATCAACACGGTCCTCGGCATGGCGGTCGACTGGAAAAAACGTCGGCCCATTCTCGGCAACGGCATGGGCGGACTCAGTGGCCCTGCCATCAAACCCATCGCGTTGCGGTGTGTGCATCAAGTCCGCCAAGCCGTCGACATTCCGATCATCGGAATTGGTGGCGTCGCCAACATCGACGACGTGATGCAGTTCCTCGTCACCGGCGCATCCGCCGTGCAAATCGGCACGGCGAACTACTACGACCCCACGGTCTCCATGCGGCTGATCGACCAACTGCCCGCCGCCCTTGACGAGCTCAACGCCTCCACCCTCACCGAAATCATCGGCACCCTCACGTAAAAGAGCCATCGCATAAACGGTGCTAGGTGCCTGTTTAGCGGGAGCGTTTAAGGGTCAGCAAGATGCTTCCGTCGTTCTCCAGTGATTCGAGTTTCTTCGGTGCGGGTGCGCCGGGCGGCAGCGACAAGCACAGGACCAATTGATCGTCGTCGATGGAGTAGATTCCGTTGACAGGATCCTGCGCGTCCCTCGTCAATGACGACAGAGTGAATCCTTTCGGATCGGATTCGACGTTCAGGATGTAGTCGACCTCCGTGAGTTCACCCTGAGTAACAAATGAAACGTTGCCGCCATCGAAGTTAAACTCTGTGATCGGCCCTTCGACTAAATCTTGGCCGTTCACTTTCGTTGAAACGACATCCCATGCACCGGCAAGTTCTTGGCGTTGCAAATAAACAGGGTCCTGGCGTTCATCGGCTGTCAGTTTTCGAATTTGGAAGAAGTCAAACTGGGCCTCGATTTCATGGTCCCGCAGCGATCCGTTGCAAGCCATGATCCCAATTTGCTGAGGGCTGCCATCGCCCCAAACTGCTTCGCCGATGACTTTGTATTTTTCGCCATCGGTGCTGAAAGCTCGCTCATAAACGTTTCCACGTTTGATCACACGCAACCAAAGCCGATCGGCAGGCTCCATGAATTCATCGGTATCGACCAGCCGATAGGTGTCCTTCTCTCGCATGTGCTTGAATCCAGCCTCAGCTCCGCTGTGTTCATAATCAAATTTGAGATAGTTGTCATCATCGTCATAGATCATCACTCCAGCTTGCTGATATTTCTTGACCGGGCGAAAGGACTCAACGCAGGTCGTGACCACAAAGTCGTCGTCACCTTCGACGGGGTTGGGCACCAAATACAGATTCCGGGTCAGTGGCATTCGACGCGTCAGCGCGTTGCCACCGAGACCACCAAAATGCGTTTTCAACGTGAGTTTGCCAGGATGACTGGTGAGCGACATACGATCGGGATCGGGTCGCAGTGGGTCCCAAAGATCATCGACCTTTCCTTCGAACCCATCAAAGAACAACGTGTCGGGCTCATCGGCGACCAAGCAAGAAGCATTGTGCCCTATACCTAGTAAGATCGAGGCAACAACAACGACTCCATATCGAAAACGCAACCGCCCGCGTGACATTCAGATCTCCTGATCTAAAAAGAAACAAAACTGCATCCAGCAATATAGCCAACCTGGTGCTCGGCATTGCCAACGTTCCTCAATTGGAACCTTTGAGAGTCAACAAAATACGGCACCATCTCGTGACGATTCAAGCTTTTAAAGAGCAGGCGTCTCTGGCGGCAAAGACAGACATAGAATCAATTCGTCTCCATTAATTGCATAGATTCCGTTTCCCCCAAGACTTCAAAACCATTGCCGTCTGTCCTGTGGGCTACCCAGCGGAGTCGATATTTGGTGGAAGCAAGATCTCGCGTCCGCCGTTTTTGATGGTCTGAATTTTGCCGCGAGGCACCCAACCTTCCGCGGACGCGGTGCGGACAAGCATCCACTGACCGCGTGATTGAACAACTTCCACTTGCTTCCCATCCGCATTGCTCCACTCGATGAGAGGAGGAAACGAATCAGCATCGCCGGTCCGAACGGTGACCTGATCAGCGACAATATAACCGGCGGATGGTCTTGAAACCGCTGATGTCGCCAACCACCAAACCACACTTCCGCCCACGGCAACCACCACAAGCAAAGAAGCCATTGAACGTGCCACACGACGTATTTCAGGTGCGACTTGCCCGATCCGAAGTGAAATCAGCAAAACCCAAAAGACAACAGCCAAAACGATCACTGTCCAGCGCAGTTGGCTTGATCCCCAGTGTTTGAAAAGAACCGGCGAGATCGCTCTTTGGGCCCACAATTCCCACGACAGGTCATGATCGCTGGACTCTTCGACTTGATCGCGAGCCAACCACAAACGAGTGCGGATGGAATCGTTTTCCGGATTCCACTTCAACGCATTTTCGTAAGCTGCAATCGCTCGTCCAATTTGGCCGGACTGCAGACAGGCATTTCCTAAGTTTGAATACAACCAAGGATTCTCGACTCCCGCGTCCACCAGCGTCTGATATCGGGTTGCCGCCAACGCAAAATCCGCTTTCGCATCCACACGTCCTGACTGCAAATCGCTAGCCAGATCCTTCGTCGATGCGTCACGAGAGTCTTCCATTTCCAGCATCGACATTCCACGCTCGTAGGCTTGGTTGGCTTCTTGGAACAACACAGACATCGATGTCTGATCCAAGGTCACGCCGTCGAGTGGCTCAACTGCATTGCCTCTATTCGCCGGAGCAATCTCCATCGCGAACGACTTCAACATGGAATCACGGAAGACGCCACCACTCGCCAACGTCCAGCCGACGATCATCCACCCCAGTGTTCTGGCCACACTTCGTGAATGCAAAACAGAGGCAGGTTTCGTACGTGAACTTCGCGAGGGTCGTCGTTGCTCGCGAAAGCTTTCTAGTTGTTCAATCAATGCCACACCGCGAGACCGCATTGGCTCCGCGGCGACCGTCGCTTCCGACGGAACCACCGATTCTTCACGCTGACAACGTTCGATAAATGACTCGACCTCAGCGGCCAATCCATAACCTCCCGTCGCTCGCACACCACCGACCCCAGACATCCAGTTCGATGATTCACGATCGGTCCCGAACTGTCGCAGCAGATACGCAGCCATGGCTTGCCCAATCGCCGGTAAATCCTCGGCCAGTTCCATCTCTTGCCTGGCACGCTCGCCCGGTGACTTCCATTCGGGCATCCACGTCATCCAGCGATTTCGGTTCTGCCAAACGACAAGACTGAACCAGACCAAACCCGGAAACACGATCAGTGACCAACCTTGCATCTGCTTTTTGCGAACTGGCACGTTTTCAAGTGCATCCGCGGACGTGTGGTTTTGCCAGAGTGAAGTCGCCCAGACCTCCCCTGCGTTTTCACCGCCCTGCCCTGCCCCGCTGACCGAATCGGAGTCCACCGATCGGTTTCCATTAGAAACGATGGAACCCAGCTTCAGAGTCTCCGACGGTTTGACTCGCAAGGGAATTGGTTCACTCTTCGCGACTTCAAACGATTCCGTTTTCGGATTGAAGAAATGAAATTCAATCGACGGAATCTCAGTCACACCTTCGTATTTGGGACGAATCGTCGGAGCGAACACCTTCATGTTGTCTTGGACGAAACCGGGCAGCGGTTGATCAGAGACTTTGAAATCAGCGGTCAACTCCGGCATGGTCGACAACGGAGGGCATCGCACCAATTCCATCGGCCCGTCGCCAGTGATTCCAATCTTCAACTTGACCGCGTCACCGGCTTCAACCGACTGAGGTGTCGCCTGAGTGACGATGGTGTATTCGCCTACCGCACCGTTGTATCCATCCGGTCGACCTTCGGTGGGAATGGGCAGCACTTCGATGGCATCGATCTCAGCCTTCGCTCGTATCGGCCGAGACTTCTTCACAGCAAACCGTGGTCGCCCAAATGGAGAGCGAAAGAAGTCGTCGTCAAACATCGATCCCATGCCGAACGGATCTCGTCTCGATGCCGGACCAATTTCGGTCGGATAGTTGAAGACGATTTCCACACCGCCGGCGTCAACCTTGCCAGGCTTCTTGGGATAAATCTCGGCGTCGATCTCGTACAGATAGTATTCACGAGATTGACCGTTTTGATCCTCACGCAACACCGACCGACCTCCAGGACGCTGGTTTTGTGCACGCATGTCCTCCAACGCCTTCGTGAATTCGCCCCACTCGGTCTGAGAAGAACGCATCGACCACATGTCGCCTTCCGATAGCGTCAATTCTTGGTCCGCCATCCGATACGGACGAAGCCAAATCTTCAATGTCAATCGAATCGGCTCACCAACGTACACCGAGCTTTCTTCGCCTTCGATTTCCACAAATAGCAGATCGCCGGTTTCGCTCGCCGTTGCAACAAAGGTCATCGGTTCGGTCCGAAACACATCACCGTCGGCCCGAATATTCATCGCTGGTATTTCAAAGGTCCCCACTTCGGTCGGAGTCACGCGGTACAAAAACGTGATGCTCTGTTCCTGCAACATTCGGCCATTGACGACCGCGACTCTCCGGCTCTGTTGAGGTGCCCCTTCGCGAACAATTTCGACACCTTTGACAGTTGGCAACTCCGGGAGCTCATACTCTTCTGCGTTTTGAATTTGGATTTGCAAAGTCAATGAGGCACCCACATACGCCTCCTTGGACGACAACTTCGCCGTCACGTCGGCCGCGTTTGCTATGCCAGCGCACGTAAATAACCCGCAGCACATCAACACGACGAGCAGTCGAATGGCGGGGCTCGCGCATTGCCGCTTCCAATTTGCACATTCAATGGATTTCATGATCGACCTCACCAATCTCTTTCCACTGGAATTTGACGTGATCGTTCTCGTTGTTCTCTTCCGAAACGTCGCAGCATGTCTCGGTCGCGAACGGCTTGCAGCATCTTCAAAGCCTCCTCGCGAGTCATGGATTGCGGCATCATTTGTTGTGTCATCGCACCGCCTTCGCCTTCCTGGATTTCGGATTCGTCGCTTCCTTCCGATTGAGATTGCAACTGTCCCTCAGGAGCCGCTCCGGTGGATTCGTCGGCGGATGATTCGGCATCATCCGCCCGATCCTGCGGTGAATCCTGTTCCGGCATTTGATTTGAGTCCGCACCGGACTGGGCGGAAGTTTTCGCAGACTTTTCTGACTCACTTTCGTTGCCGTCCTCGCCACCCTGTTGCTCATCTTCCTGCTTCTCACCGGCGGAAGATTCCTGCGAATCACTCTCTTGTGACTCGCCTCCATCGCTCGGGGATTCACTTTCGTTTTGGTCGCCCGAGGCCGATTGATCTTCTCCGTTTTGATCCTGCTGATCTTCCGACGAGTTTTCTTCAGAGGGCTTGGATTCCTCTTCTGAAGCCCCGTCCTCTGACTGCCCCGATTGCTGTTCCTCCTGCCGCTCCAATTCCTGCTTCAGCCGCAACGCCAATTCCAAATTTGTGCGTGCTCGACGCACCACGTCGACTACCGAATCGTCGCTTGATTCCGCAGCATGATCCATGGACTGAGCCACCTGGATCGCGGATCGAAAATTCGCGATCGCAGCATCCAAAGCCTCTTTCGCGGCGGCTAGCTCACTCTGCATTTCCGCCAATGCTCGTGAATACTGACAGTTCCCAAGGTTGTAACGAGCCCGCAAGGCGAGAGACGTATCGAGCGAACTCGCCGCCTCCGCAAAGAGTTGTTCCGCTGCATCCAACTCTCGTGATTCAAAGTGTTCCACGCCTTGGTTGAACTGTTCGCGACCGACGCGATCAACAGGCGACATCGGCCCACCGTGTGACCGCAAGTCATCCTGAGCACGCAGTGTCCCACTCCAATTCAGTGTTCCAGCCAGCAGAACCAATGCCACTTTCGCGGCATTTCGGGAAAGTGGTTCCGCGGAACGAACGGGTGTTTCATCCTCCGCAACGGATTGTTTGTTCGGCCAGCCTCGAAGCAGAACCTCAAAAGCCAGCAACAGCATTGTCGGGATCAAGAACCAATGAAAGCGAGGAATGTATGTATTGATTGTCGCCGTCTGCAAATCCGTTTTGTCGACGTTTGAGATGTACCCGTGAACCACATCAGACATATCCACTCGTTTGGTTCCCGCCGGGATGTAAGCTCCATCGGATTGCGTGGCGACCTCCTTCAAAATGGCACCGTTCATCTTTGAAATCACCGTTTGTCCTCTGTGCTTCACATAGCGTCCGCTTTGCCGACGAGGCAGCTCAGGATCCACATCCGGAATTCGTGAGCCTTCGTCCATGTCGCCCAAACCGATCGTGAAAATGCGGATGCCTTTTTCTTCGTGGGCCCGCTTCGCCTCGGAAACCGGATCGCTCTCTTGGTCCTCTCCATCAGTCAAAATCACCATAGCTTTGTGGTCGGTCGTTTTGTCCAGGAACGCATCGGATGCAACTCGAATGGCATCCCCCAAACGCGAACCGCCTCGACGCACAGAGTGAAGACCAACGGAGTCCAACGTCTGTTTGAAATCTTCCACGTGCCGAGTCAGCGGCAGCGTTTGTCGAGTCTCGCCAGCAAACACGACCAACCCAACTCGGTCGCCCGGCATCTCATCGACCATGTCTTTGATTTGTTGCTTGGCGCGTCCCAATCGGTTCGGCGAAACATCTTCCGCCAACATGCTGCGGGAAACATCCAGCACAAACACCGCTTCGATTCCACGTTGGGGAACTTCTTCCCACGCCTTGCCCCAACGCAAATCGGACAGCGTGCCGACCATCAGCACCAACGCCGCCAACAATAGGAATGAACGAACGGGACGATTCCATTTCGATGGATTCGCGAACCGGTTGGCCGGCCCCGTTCCGAGGAAGCGTCTCCAAGCGATCCGCCGCGAAATTCCGGCATAGCCGACTAGCAACGCAACACCCGCAACGACGATCAACCACGTCAGAGCTCCAGGATTTCCCCACTGTATGTCAGACGTGTTCACACCAACTCCTTCAGCCAAAGGTGTTCCAACAGCGAACGAATGATCAACACGACAAACGCTATCGCAACCACAGGAGGAACCGTGAACGAACGCCAATACCACGGCTGAACGGCCAACTCTCGATAGCTGACGTACTGCTGTGTTTCGACTTCCGTTTTTTCCAATTGATCGATTTCGCGATAAATTGCATCGAGCGAATCGGTGTCCGTCGCCCGGAAATACTTGCCGCCGGTAATCTCAGCCACCTTTTGCAGTGTCGCTTCGTCGATGTTCACCTCCATGTAATGCAGCCGCTGACGACCGGTGAATGGGTCACGGACGGGCACGGGAGCCTTGCCCTTTGTGCCAACTCCGATCGCATAAACTTTGATTCCCATTGTCTCAGCCAGCTCGGCAGCTTGAACCGGATCCAATTCACCGGCGGTGTTCTCTCCGTCGGTCAGCAAAATCAAGATCTTGCTCTGCACCTTTCTTTCCTGCCTTGCATCCAAGGCGTTCAGTTTTTCGACCGACAATGCGATAGCGTCTCCGATCGCGGTTCCGTCCTCATCTCTTCGATTGACGATCTCAGTCTGGTTCAACCGTGACACCACAAACGAATGATCCAGCGTCGGAGGCGTTTCCGCATCGGCATACGCCGCGAAAGTAATCAGCCCGACCAAGTCACTGAAACGACCTTCCAAATCTTCGCCACCGGTGATGAATTTGCTGGCCACGTTCTTCACCGCGGTCAATCGGTCAACCGGCTCGCCGTCAATGTTGAAGTCCATCGCCTGCATGCTGCCGCTGCGGTCGATCACCATTTCGATTGCGATCCCTTCGGTTTGCGAAACCGTTTGTTCGCGTCCTTCGCGTGGTCGTGCCAACGCCACCACTAACAATGCAAACGCAATCAGCGTCAACGCCTTCGGCAACCACATCCAACGTTGCCGCAAACTGGGCGGAAGTTCATCGACCGCGGCGACCGAACTGAAAGCAATGGAGGCCGTGCCTCGACGACGCCACATCCACCAAGCCATCAGTGGAATCAACGCCAGCAACCAAAACGCGTGAGGCCATGCAAAATTCATGCGTTTGCCTCCTGTGTGACTCGAACTTGCAGCGTCTCAAGTTGTTTCATCCAGTCATCGGACTGATTGAGCCAAGAATCAACTTCCGAGGAAGTCGCCGATATTCCGGCAAACGAAACCTCGTCCGCTCGAGTCAGCATTGTCAGTAGTTCACCATCAATCGCCGGATCGACTTCCCGCAGCCAAGCCGATGCTTCGTCCGACGTGACCGCCGATTCTCGTCCCATCATCGAACCAATCCATTCGCGAAAGATCGGTGACAACTGACGTGCACAATCGTCGGGAGAGAGTCGTTGCTTGCGCCATTGAGAACGCAGATCCGTCAGCTGTCGGCGTGCCCAGTCCGCGTTGGAAATTTCTCCGCGAGATCGAATCCGGCGAATCAGCAATGCTCCGGCGATCAAGACTCCGATCACACCGACAACGACGCCAGCCAGCGAAGAACTCGATGGCGTTTCCTCGGTTGGCAGCGCAATGGCACCGGCAATCGGCTCAGGCTTTGTCGGGTCAGCATTTTGCGATAGGACACTGACAACGTCGATGGAAATCGGCTGCGTCACCAGAGAACCGGCTTTCTCCCAATCGATGGCGGCATTCTCGGATCGACTCTCCAATTGCCTTGGAAGCGTTTGAATTTCAACACTTGGAATGGTCACTTCGCCCGTCTGCAGAGTCTCCAGCGTCAATCGCACCCACCATCGACGCGAATTGGGGCCTGGCTCATCCGCGTGGGGCAAGTCCTCTCGAACTTCCTTCGCGATGATTTCCCAATTGCCGAGAGACTGGTCCAGCGTGGGCAAGACTACTTGCAACTCGCTTGGAACGATGACTTCCAATTCAAATTGCAAAGGTTCTGCGATCAGCGTTTCCGAATCGGACACACGAAGTCGGAATTCTATCGGACCATCGCTCTGCCGCTGAACGATCGCATCAGCGTATGCAGCGGTCGTCGCCGCGACGCACAGTAGGACTGCCATCCATTTGCAAATCGTCAACATCGCTTGAGAGCGGCGTCTTTGGCTCATTACTTTTTCGACCCTCATCGTCGGTTCTCCCGTTGATGGAAGTAGCGACGCAAAGGTTCGCCCAAGTCTTCTCCGGTCCTCAAGTGCAGTGGTTCCATTCGGTAACGTCGAAACAAAGCGTCACGCTGTTCCTCTCGCTGTTGAACCATCTGTGCATACCATTCGCGATGCTTGCGGCTGGAAGTATCGATCCAACTTAAATCACCGGTTTCGTTGTCGCGAAGCGGAACCAAACCCACCGCAGGCATCTCCATTTCTCGAGGGTCCGTGACCACTACGGGAATCAAATCATGCTTTCGAGAAGCGACGCGAAGCGATTTCTCGTAGTCCCTGGATTGGAAGTCGCTGATCAGGAACACGACCGTCCTTCGTTTCGCGGTCCGCTGCAAGTGTTCCAGCGCAGACCCAACATCGGTTCCGGATCCACTGCAAGGATGAGTCAACATTTCGCGAATCAGTCGCAGCACATGACGTGAACCTTGCCGTGGGGGAAAACTCTTTTCGATGTCTTCGCTGAACAGTGTCAAACCAACTCGATCGTTGTTTTTGATGGCCGACATCGCCAGGGTCGCTCCCAGTTCCGTCACCAATTCGCGTTTGGTTTGCGACTGGGTTCCAAAGTCCAATGACGCCGAACAATCCACCATCAACATCACCGCCAACTCGCGTTCCTCTCGAAACAGCTTGACGAAGGGAGCGTCTTGGCGCGCGGTCACGTTCCAATCAATCGTGCGAACATCGTCGCCGACTTGGTAGGGGCGAACCTCTTCGAATTCGATGCCTCGGCCTTTGAATGCCGAATGCCATGTCCCCGCCAACATCTCGTCGACACGGTGGCTGGTTCGAATTTGAATTCGACGAATCTTGCGAAGGATTTCGCTGGGAGTCATCGCTTAAGGTGCCGGAATGTGATCGAGAATTTGCTGCACGATGGATTCGCTGGTCAAATCTTCCGCTTCGGCTTCGTAAGTGATCATCACCCGATGCCGCAATACGTCCAACGCAATCGAACGCACGTCGGTCGGCAGCACGTACGCTCGTCCCGCTAAAAATGCGGCCGCTCTGGCAGCGAGCGTCAGGTTGATCGTTGCTCGCGGCGAACCACCAAACTGAATCAATCCATCCAATTCCAACCCGTAAGCCTTTGGACGCCGAGTCGCCATCACCAGATCGACGATGTAGCCCTCCACCTTTTCGTCGACGCGAATTTCGTCGAGCAACGCTCGTGCTGCCAAGATGTCCTCTGGCGAAGCGACCGCGTCGACTTCCAATTTCGTACCCGTCTTTCCCATTCGACGAAGAATCAACAACTCCTCTTCGCGGTTGGGATAATCGACGATGACTTTCAGCATGAATCGGTCAGTTTGAGCTTCCGGCAACGCGTACGTGCCTTCTTGCTCCACCGGGTTTTGCGTCGCCATCACCAAGAACGGCTCGGGCAGTGGAAAGGTTTCGCTACCGATCGTGACTTGATGTTCTTGCATCGCCTCCAACAAAGCGCTCTGAACTTTCGCCGGCGCCCGGTTGATCTCGTCAGCGAGCACCAAGTTCGAAAAGATCGGCCCTTTCTGAACGACGAACGTTTGATCCTGCGGACGATAGACCTGAGTTCCAATCAAATCCGCTGGCAAAAGATCCGGCGTGAACTGCAGACGTTGAAATCCGGTGTTGATCGCTTTGGCCAGACTCGCCACCGCGGTGGTCTTCGCCAATCCGGGAACGCCTTCGATCAACAGATGGCCACCAGTCAGCAGACCGATCAGCATGCGATCGACAAGATGACTTTGGCCAACCAACACGTGATTGATCTGGGTCACGATTTCGCGAAAGGGACTGCTGGCGTGAGCGATGCGTTCGGTCAGCTGCCGTTGTTGCTTTGCAGCTTCGGAAAGCTCCGCGTCTGACAAAAACTCAGCGTGTTCGTTCAGTTCGTTCATCGAAACTTGCTTGGAAGGACAACGTGAAGTGTGCCCGACCGGCGAAGTCTCGCGACGAACTCGGGCATCCGATCCAAACGAAGATACCCATCTCGCCGGGTCGGTCCACAGCAGTACGCGACGAGGCGGCGGTTGGTGCGGTCGGAACAGAGAGGCGATTCGGCCGCACTTTCCCAGGTAGGACGCGACGTGGATCGCTGCTCATCAACAAAAACGGCGGGGACCGAAGTCCCCGCCGAGATGAGTTTGAGCGTGCCTTTGCTGCGTGAGCCGTTACTTTGGAGCGGACTTCAGAGGCAGCGTCGGCTGGACACTTTCCAGGTCGGTCCAAAGGGTGCCTTCGCCGGCGTAGAACATTTTCAGATCCAGCGACGTCGGCAACTGCTCGGCAAATTCCCATTTATTGAATGCACTGGGCGATCCAAACGCCTGCACCGCCAACCGAAATTTGTCCGCCGTGGCTTCAGCCGCCATCTGCTTCGCTTCCGCCGACGCGCGCCCCAGCAACACCGATCGCTGAGCATCCAACTCAGCCGTTTCGCGGTCGATTTGGGCGATCAATCGCTCTGTTTCCGCGGCAATCTCTTTCGCTTTCTTTTCACCTTCGGCCAGAACACCCGCGCGCAATCGCTCGGTATCCACCTGAACGCGTTCGGCTTCCAGGTCGACTTTGCGTTCCGCTTCTCGCAGATTCGCCTCGATCCGAGCCGTCTTGGTTTCCTCATCGCGAGTCAGCTTCAATTCATCGCTGACGTATCCTTTCTGAATCGGTTCGCGAACGTTCTTGGGGATATAGATGTGTCGCACCAAGCCGTACAGCATTGAGATTTCTTTCTCCGACAGCACGCTTTGGAAATCTTCGCTGACATCGGTTTGGAACTGCTCACGCGTTTCACCGATCAGCAACTCAATCGCTCCCATTTTGGAACCATTATTGCGACAAATGCTTTCGCTCTGAGGTTCAATGACCTTTTGCTCCACTGCGTCCAAGTTGCCAAAGACGCGAACGATTTGGGCAGCGTTTTCGGGCATCACGCCCCAAATCGCTGAGAAGTCCAATTGAATGTCAAAACCATCGTTGCTGGGGAAGTTGATCCCCGTGTCCTGTGTCGCGAGTGGCTCACCATGCTCGTCATGCATTTGGTTGCCTTGAGCATCGACTTGCTTCTGAACTTCGATGCTGGATTCGTTGTAGCCAACATTGATGATGTCGATCTGCTGTTCGTTGGGATTGACCGGGTACAGACCAGGTTGCAACACCTTCGACTGAACACCTTTTTCCAAACCGGCTTGTTTGTTGTTGGTTTGCAGCGTGACCACGCCCACGTATCCCGTCGGGATTTCAACCCAACCACTGTTCTTCTCTTGATTGCCGTATCGCTTCACTTCGCGTTTAACGATCTTGAATTCGTACGCGTACGGATTGGCGCGGTATCGGCCGGGACCAAAAACCTTTCGCAAGATGCCTCGCTGGGTCGCTTGATTTTCCCCGTCCAAATCACCATCGACGAGGAACTCACCCTTGGGCAAGCTATCGCCGACCTTGCAGGTCACCACCCCGATCTCGCCAGGAAGAATCACCGTGTCCGGCACCACGTTGCGCTGCCAGTAGATCGGGTTGTAGAAGTGTCGGCCGGGCCCCTTCATCTTCGCACGCACGCCGACTTCACCTTCACCAGCCAATCGATTGGGCTCGGCTTCGGGAGCCGTCAAAACCAATGGCCCTTTGTACCGAAGCTGCAAACTATGCCCCTCGGGAACATAGACGCGGCAAAAGAACCACAAGAACGCGAAGTACAAACCGCCCAGGATCCACAGACCACTGAACGCCAAACCAATCCAAGATTTATGTCGGCGAAGGCTCATTCTGATTCTCCTGATTCGTCTTGATTCGATGTGTTGATCGCTTCAGCGGATGGCTGAGTCTTTTTGTTGGGTGCTTCGCTGTTGAATTCATTGAAGATGTTCATCAACGAACTGTCGGCCGTGTTGACCATCATTTGGCGGTAGCTCGGGGCCAGCTTTCGAAGCATCACCCAGCGTGCGTACTCGTCACCATCGCCGTCGTAGGCCTCAACAGATTTCACCCACCCTGCGGCTTCCGCTTCGTTTTCAAATCCGATGACTTCGGCTTCGGCCTTTCCTTGTGCCAAGATGGCTTCGGACTGGTCTTTCGCCGCCGCCAACTCCACCTCCGCGACCTTCTTTCTTTGTTCGGCTTCGATCACCGCGACTTCTTGTTGCCGCATCGCTTCGGTGGTCAGCTTGATGACTTCTCGATCGACTTCGACCAACGCTTCCTTTCGTTTGACCATCTCTTGTTCGATCTTGAGCTGCTGCTCACTGGTTTGCTGCTCGATCTCTTTGACGTATTGCTGAGCTTGCTGTGTCGCAATCTGACGATCACGAACCGGCGACGCGATTTGCTGTGGCGGTGAGATGCGCGTCACCAAAGCCTGAATGATCTCGATGCCTTGTTGGCGACAGGTTTCGCCCAGCGTTTGTTGAAAGTCCTTTTGAAACGCCAAACGTTTTTCGCCCAAGATAAAATCGCGGCCTGAGTTATCACTCCCGCGAAGACGGCAAAACGAACGTGCGTTGGGCAAGATGATCTTTTCGATGATCTCTTCTTCGACCCGTGCATCGTATCCATCGTCATTGCCAGAATCGTTGTAGGTCACGAAGACCTCTGCGGCTCGTTCTGGATCCACTCGAAACTCGATCCGGCCATCCAGACGAACCCAAAATCCATCGCGGCTGGGGAATCCCATTTCGCCGCCATTGGAAAGGTTGAATCGTTGGCTGCGGCAATCGACCAAGTTCACACGTTGAACATAGGGATTGATGTAATAGACACCGGGGTCCAACGTCTTTTCTTGAACGCCGCGTTTGCCTTCTTCGACGAGAAGTTGATTTGGATCTTCTGCGGGTGGAGCCGACAACAACGTCACGACCCCCTTGAAACCAGCGGGGATCACAATCGGTTCGTGCAGTTCCACTAACTCGATGAAGTTGTCTCGATAACGAGGCACCTCTTGACCGGCCTCGTAGACAACCGCGTTCAACTGGTGACGCCCAGGACGCAACACCTCCGCAGCAATCCCTTTCTGGTTCGGTTCGTAAGCAATCAAATTGCCATAGCCCAAGTCATCGCCATACAAACGAATGCGAACACCCAAACGATTCTCAGGAATTTCGACTTGGGGAACGATGTCCCAATCCCAATTCCATGGGTTGTAGAAGTACCGGCCCTCGGTCAGCACTTTCTCCTGCAGGCCTTTGAACTGGCCGAAGTCAGCTTCCGAGACCACCTCCGTGGAGTTCTCGATTTCGCTGCCCGTTTTCTTCAGCAGCACCGCAATATGACCGCTGGGCACTTCGATTCGGCAGAACATGTAAAACCAAATCACGCCCAGCAGTCCCGCGGCGAGCAAGCCAAGACCGGCGGTACCGATCAATCCCTGTCGCAACAAACGACGCATTGCCGGCGAATTCAGTGGTGAGTTGGAATTCGAGGAGGATTCCATGGAAAAAAACCTGAAACGATGTGAACAAATGACCAAGCAGAGGGCCCAGGCAGCCAAAAGCTAGCATGCGGGGCGCGCCCCAACCCAAAAGCGATCAAAATGACACCACGTTTCGACCTCACCGCGACTTCGCCCGGCAGTTCGTAGCTTTTTCTCGCAAAATAGAGGCTTCTTCGTGGCCATACCGTGGCAGCGGGGTGAAACTCACTTGACACAAGCTCAATTCAGCCTATAGTTCGGTCGAAAGTTGGGTGGTTCAGACATCGAAACGCTGATGTCATAAATGTTCCCCCTTCCTCAGGCCCCCCAATGATTCGATGTGGTGCGAGGCCGGTTTCTCCCGCGTTGTGGTATTTTTGCCGTGACTCAGGTAAACCCTCGTGCAAGTGAATCACGACCATTGGGTCGCCATCCGCATTAGGGCAAGAAGTGAATTGGGCCTCGGGTCGAATTTGTTTTGTATCGCCCAAGTCGGTGATGTTTCATGGCGAGTCTTGGATTCGTCTAACGGGAATCTCCCCACGGCAAGGAATTGCCTGTCGCGATGAGTTTGACTCAGACGCAGTTTGACTCACAAGCAATGTCCAACGGTCGCGTTGTTGGTGTTACCGCAACCCTCGACGCACAAGACCTCGTATTTCAAACGCGGTTACTCTTGATTGGTTGTCAAAGCGAGTTGGTGCTTGGAAACCGCCATGGGCTTCTGCCACATGGTCCGGATCGTTTTCGATCTGTTCGAGCGTGACAAACCAAGCTGATCCCTTTCGGGATTCTGGCGAACGACAACAGGAATAACAGATGGCGAAGAAAAAACGTGCCCCGCGTGGTCGAGGTGGTTTTGGTTCCCAAAATGGCGGTCAGGGCCAAGGTGGCGGTGGTGGCCAAGGCGGTGGTGGAAAATCACGTTCACGACGTCGGCGTCGCGGTGGCGGCGGAGGCGGAAATGGTGGTGGTGGCAACAATGGCGAACCAGCCGATTTCGTAAGCGATGCACCTCTCGAAGAGTGGGACGGCATCCTGGAACTGCACCCCAATGGCTACGGCTTTCTTCGCAGCCCAAAGAACAATTACTCTCGCGAACGCACCGATCCATTTGTGCCCGGCACAATGATCGAGAAGTTTGGGCTCCGCCAGGGCCTGATTCTCAAGACAATGGTGCAACAGGCCAAACGTCAACAAGGCCCTCGTGTTCGAGAAATCCTCGATGTCGATGGCATGTCGCCCGAGTCCTACGCCGATGTGGCCAGCTTCGACGAGCTGACACCAATCAACCCCGAGCAACCTCTCAAGCTCGAACATGGCAAAATGCCTTTGACCAATCGGGTCATCGATTTACTGGCACCGCTTGGCAAAGGCCAGCGTGCTCTGATCGTCGCACCGCCACGCAGCGGGAAAACGATCATGCTTCAGCACATCGCGGAAGGCATTTCTCAGAACCATCCCGAATTGACGATGATGGTTTTGCTGATCGATGAACGACCAGAAGAAGTCACCGATATGCGACGCAGCATCAAAGGTGGCGAAGTGATCGCCAGCAGCTTGGACATGGATATCGAAAGCCATGTTCGACTCAGCCAATTGGTCATCGACCGAGCCAAACGATTGGCCGAAATGGGCCAAGATGTTTTCTTGATGCTCGACTCGATCACCCGTCTGGCCCGTGCATTCAATAAATGGGTCGGCAAATCCGGCCGCGGGGGTGCGACGGGAACCGGTGGTTTGGACATCCGAGCCATGGACGTCCCCAAGAAACTCTTCGCAACCGCACGTGCGTTCCAAGAAGGTGGCTCGCTGACCATCGTCGGCACCTGCTTGGTCGACACCAATTCGCGAATGGATGACGCGATTTTCCAAGAGTTCAAAGGCACCGGCAACATGGAAGTCATCCTGGATCGACGCCTCGCCGATCGGCGCGTCTATCCTGCGATCGACATCTCGCAGTCAGGCACCCGTCGCGAAGAACTGTTGCTCGACGAAGAAACCTACGAAACCGTCTCCATGTTGCGACGTACTCTCAGTGAGATGCACCCAGTCGACGCCATGGAACAATTGACCAAGCAACTTGGTCGGTTCGATGATAATGAAGGCTTCCTGAAACTGATCTCAGGTGCGAAACTCGCCTGATCAGGCACGGTTGCCAAAAACAAGCGGATCAACGAAACTGCTGATCCGCTACGGAGGATAAGCGAATTGGTGAGCGGCCTCACTGGAACTGAGGTACCCCGCAAGGGGCTGCGGGTTCGAGTCCCGTGTCCTCCGCTAAGCCTAAGAGCCCCGTCAGAACATGGTTTTGACGGGGCTTTTTTCATGTCCGCTTTCACCCCCAGTTCCACGCCCGCGTATCCTGACTGCGTCCATCGAACAGGAAGCTTTGCCTCGTGAATCGCCCCGCTGAATCCGAAGAAACTGTGGTTCCGTACTTCGGCGTCTTTGACCTGTTCAAGATTGGAATTGGCCCCTCCAGTTCCCATTCGGTCGGTCCGATGCGAGCCTCAGAAGCCTTCCTCAAAGAGCTCAAAGATTCCGACCTCTTGAAAAGCGTTTCGCGGGTCCAAATCGACCTCTACGGTTCGCTCGCGCTGACCGGTCTGGGACACCAAACCGACGTCGCACTGTTGATGGGATTGCTGGGCGAAACCCCTGACCAAATCGACACAGAAACGGTTGCTGAAAAGCTTTCTTCCATTCGCGAATCGAAACAGCTTTTACTCAACGGCGATCGGTCAATCGACTTTTGCGAATCAACCGACCTGATCATGCATCGGCGAACGGTCAAAGGAATGCACCCCAACACGATGCGGTTCTCAGCGTTCACCGACAACGACGGTGCGACCGCCGCAATCGAAGCCACCTATCTTTCGATTGGCGGTGGCTTCATCGTCCGCGAGGGACAAAGTGGGAATCTGCAAGCTGGCAATGCGCAAACGAGGTGTTCATCCGATGTGCCTCACCCGTTCACCTCTGCGAGTGAACTACTTCAACATTGTGATCAGCATCAACTGTCGATCCACGAACTCGCTCTCAAAAACGAGTTGACGTTTCGATCTCTCGAAGAGATCCGTGCGGGGCTTCAGCGAATCTGGAAAGTGATGCGAGAATGCGTCGAGAAAGGGTGCCGCACCAAAGGAATCTTGCCCGGAGGCCTGAATGTGGAACGGCGTGCGCCGGATCTGTACAGAACGCTGACCGAACGAACCGCACCACTGGACCGCGATCCGCTGTGCGTCTTGGACTGGGTCGATTTGTATGCTCTTGCGGTCAATGAAGAAAACGCCGCCGGCGGACGAGTCGTTACCGCGCCGACCAACGGTGCCGCGGGAATCATCCCCGCGGTGCTGCACTACCTGCAACGTTTCTGCCCGGATGTCACCGACGAAACCATCGAACGATTCCTCCTGACCGCGGCGGTGATTGGCTCGTTGTACAAGCGGAACGCGTCGATCTCCGGCGCAGAAGTTGGCTGCCAAGGCGAAGTCGGCGTCGCGTGCTCGATGGCCGCGGGAGCTCTGACCGAAGCATTGGGCGGAACGCCTCACCAAGTCGAAGAAGCCGCTGAGATTGGAATGGAACACAACCTGGGCCTGACGTGTGATCCGATCAAAGGTTTGGTCCAAGTCCCCTGCATCGAACGCAACGCCATGGGGGCCGTGAAGGCGATCAACGCGAGTCGCCTGGCGCTTCGTGGCGATGGCAAACACTTCGTTTCACTCGACCGTGTCATCCGGGTGATGAAACGCACCGGCGCGGACATGTCAGCTCGCTACAAAGAAACCTCCCGCGGCGGCTTGGCCGTCAACATCAGCGAATGCTAAACCGCCCCGACCAGCATGGTTTGCCGACCTCCGCATTCGTCAAATAACACACACGCGTTTCTTTATTTCACATAGAATCCGATTTCGGTCGCTTTATACTGACGGTCGATTTCAGGTCCCTAGATAGATTCGACGGCAAAGGAAAAACCTTTCGATGAGTGATGGCAAAGTGAAGATGGCAATGGTCGGCTTGGGCTTCGGGTCGGAGTTCATTTCGATCTATCAAGCTCACCCGGACGCTGACGTCGTGGCGATTTGCCGACGCAACGAGGCAGAACTGAACAAGGCGGGTGACCAGTTTGGCATCGACCGACGCTACACCGACTTCGACGCCGTGTTGGCTGATCCTGAAGTCGAGTGCGTGCACATCAACAGCCCCATCGCTGATCATGCTTGGATGTCGTTGAAAGCACTCGATGCCGGCAAGCACGTGATGTGCACCGTTCCGATGGCAACAACCATCGAAGAGTGCCAACAAATTTGCGACAAGGTTAAAGAGACCGGCCTGAAATACATGATGGCGGAAACCGTCGTCTACAGTCGCGAATTTTTGTTCATCAAGGACATGTACGAGAAAGGCGAACTGGGAAAGATCCAGCACCTCGCCGCATCGCACCCACAAGACATGGAAGGCTGGCCAAGCTACTGGGAAGAAATGATCCCAATGCACTACGCCACGCACGTCGTCAGCCCCTGCCTCGGTCTGACAAACGCTTTGGCAGAATCGGTCAGCTGCTTCGGATCGGGAACCGTTCGCGAAGAGATCGCCAAAAAGTCAGGCAGCCCGTTCGCCGTTCAAAGCTGTCACATCAAACTGAAAGACAGCGACATCACGGCGCACATTTGGCGTTTCCTTCACGACGTGGCTCGGCAATACCGCGAGAGCTTTGATGTTTATGGAACCAAACGCAGCTTCGAGTGGACACTCATTGAAAACGAACCGCACGTGCTGCACACCGCGAAGAAACCTGAACACGAGATCCCGGAAAAGATCGAGATCCCTGACTTCGCACACCTGCTGCCAGAACCCATTCAGCGTTTCACCTTGCCCGCCGAAATCCACGATGCCGATCACCTGTCATTCGTCCAAGGCGGCGGACACGGCGGATCGCACCCGCACATGGTGCATGAATTCGTCTCGGCGGTCAAAGAAGATCGCGATCCATGGCCAAACGCACCAACGGCTGCCAACTGGACCTGCACCGGTTTGTGCGCCCATGAATCAGCGATGAAAGGCGGCGAATTGGTTCGCCTCCCCGACTTCAGCTGATCCACCGCGAACAGACTCAAACGTCTTCAAGCCCGCTCTCCTCGAGCGGGCTTCTTTTTGGCCAGTTAACAATCGAGGACTCCGCCCTACTTCAGGTCAACCCGAATGGCGATCGGCAAGTGATCACTCGCGTAGCGGCCGGCTTCCGTTCGAGGATCCAGTGTTCGGTACTCTTGAACCACAACACGGTCGTTCACCAAGACGTGATCGATTCGTCGATCGGGCTGAATGGCTTTGAATCCATTCCAGGTTCCGGTTGGGCCGCTGGGCTTTCCGTCGACCGCGTCGCGGGCATCCAGCAACGTCACCTTTTCCCCGGACTGCAATGCCTTTAGCGGAGCCGAATCAGGCATCGCATTGAAATCACCCATTACGATCACGGGCAACTCCGTCGCTCGTTGATCCACCTCTGCAGCAACCAAACGACCAGATTGCTCGCGAGCATTCTGACCTCGGTGATCGAAGTGAGAATTGATAATCAGAAACTCAGCTCGATCCAATTTGCGACGAAGCACCATCCATGTCATCGTTCGAGGCAACGCTGCATCCCAACCTTTGGAACCGACCACCGTAGGCGTGTCTGACAACCAAAGCGTCCCATGGTCCATCGCTTCGAATCGATCATGCCGGTATCCGATGGGAGCAAACTCACCACCTTCCTTCCCGTCGTCTCGCCCAACGCCATACCAAGTCCACTCGGGTGTGCCTTCTTGAATGTCGTGCAGCTGCTGCACCGTGACTTCCTGCAGTCCGGCCACGTCCGCGGACGCAATCGTTTCGATTACCTTGGATCGCCGCATTGACCAGAGATCTTGCCGATCGTGCGTATTCAAGTAACGAACGTTGTAGGTCATCGCGGTAAACGATTCGTCGGCGACGACCGCCCCTGCCCCAAAGCGGCTCATCAGAAGCATGCCGCAAACAAGGGCAACCCACAAAGTGGGTTTCGTTGCCAAAACAGGTTGTCTCACTGTCATTTCATTTCTCCGGTTGCCCAGGACGAACCCTGGGTGAATGCTTGCGAATGGAACCAATTGCTGCGTTTTAGAACTCAGTGAGCATCGGGTCGCACGCCGCAGTAGTTGACGACCATGCCTAACTGATTGGCAACCGACGCCTTGGCTCGCATGGCCAAGTCCGCTTCGTCCGCTGAATTCGCGTAGGCAACCTGAATGTGGTTGGCCTTGTGACGTGCCATCATTTCATCTCGCGAAACACCATGCAAAACCGCGTGCATGATGGGCCACTGTGGTGTCGTTGCATCCCATCGTCGCTGCGTTTCTTCGGCCGGCAATTCGATCGAGGTCGCACGTCCCAAATCCATGTGCAACCGATCATCCTCCACAAAAATTCGCGACCAAACCACTTCGCCTGGCTTCGAGATACCTCGGATCGTGCTGCCGCCTGATGGGAAGTACATCGGCGGTTGCCGAAAACCCTCCGCGTCCGCCCAACCGTTTTCAAAGTGAGAAGCCGGGACCGCGCCACTGATTTCCAGCACCCAAACTTCTTCATCGGTCGTACCGCTCGCGTCGCGATCAGACCATCGCAGATCATGCAACGTGTTCTCAACTGGCTGCCCCAGCGCGGAATGAACTCGGTTGGTAATCAATCCATCCAAACCCGCACACTCATCGACTTCGTTGAAGTGAGTCAGTGGACCTCCCGCGTACAATTCGCGCGAACCGTCGCGTGAAAAGACTGGCGGACGAACCGAATCATTGAGCATGCCCTCGACCAAGTCGCTTGCGGGCAATAGGTCTTTCAACCCTTGCTGGTACTGAATCCCAATCGCGTCGCATCCAAAGTCGTCGGCGATTCGCATGGCTGCGATGTAAACGCGACATTGCCCAAGAATCTGTGCGTCGGTGAGATCGGTCTCGTGATTGGGACCGGCATGAAATTTCATTCCCGCTTGGTCCAACCAGTCTCGCACCGCCTGCGCTTCTTCATCGCTCACTTGCTGCGATTCGAAGTAAAGCGCCGATTGGCTGAGTCGCTCCTTGAAGACTCCCGTCGCGTGCAATAGGTGATCGGGAATGATGGCATTGAACATCCCCATGCATCCTTCATCGAAGACGCCCAAAATGGCTTTCTCACGCTGCAACGTTTCTGCGATCTGCAACGCCAACGCTCGCGTGCTAGCGTCGCAACTGGTGATTTCATACGGAGTCACGTGACTCATTTCATGAGCGACGGATCCGGTGTCCAACCAACTTTTCAGTTTATCCAAGAACACGGCATCGGCGAATTCTTTGCTCCACAGCGAACTGTATTGCACACCGGCTTTGGTCAGCGATCCATTGAGATTCAACAACCCCACCAAACCAGGCCATTGGCCAGACCAGTTTGCCACCGTCAAAATGGGGCCTCGGTGCGTCGTCAAACCAGCCAAAATGTGATGCGAATATTGCCACACCGCCTCAGCAACGATGAGCGGAGCTTCAGGATCGATCTCACGAAACACATCCATCCCTTGCCGCTGAGAACGGATGAAACCATGGCCGCGAGCTTCATCGAACTCATGACCGCGAACGACGCTGTGCCCCAACGATTCAATCGCCGCGACTAATCGCGACTCCATGTCTTTTTGGGCCTCCCAACAAACTTGGTTCGCAGAATCTCGCAGGTCTCCGGAGGCAATCAATGTGATCGTTTGAGGCATCTTCTCGTCAGCCAATGAAGTAGTAGAAAAGTGGATTAGATTTATTGCTGTGCGACCGCGTCGGCCAATTGACGATAGCGATCATAAAGCGATTCGTAAGCACGCGTTCGCTCTGGCCGAGGCATGATCAGGTCGCGTTGATCCCCGGGGACCGCCGCCATCGCAGAAGCCGCGTCAGCAATACTGGAAAACGGAGTCTTCTCAGGCCCGGCGGCGACCATTCCCAAGACAGCGGCCCCAACCGCGGGTCCTTGCGTGGAAGGATGGATTTCGATGGGCATGCCCAAAACGTCCGCATACACTTCCACGAACGCGCGGTTGTGATGCGGCAGACCTCCCGTCGCAATCAAGCGATCGATCGGAACACCGCTTTCACCCGCGCCGGAAGGAGACCGATCGGCGGAACCATGACGCAGCAATTCCACGATCCAACGCACCCCGAACGCGGACGCTTCCATCAATGCAAGATAAAGATGAGCGGGACCGTGTTGCATTCCCAGTCCCGTGAACGCACCGCGAACCGCGCCGTCCATCAATGGTGTTCGACAACCGTTCAGCCAATCCAAACATGTGACACCCTCGGCACCGGGAGGCAACTTCATTGCCTCTTTGGCCAAATCATCGAACGAGTCACGGTTCAACAATTTCAGCAACCAAGCAAAAGCATCACCGACGGCAGCCTGCCCTGTTTCATATCCAAACAACCCAGGCAAAATCCCACCTTCGACGACACCGGCTACTCCGGGAATGTCCATCATCTTGGTTGCGTTGAGCATGTGACAACTGCTGGTCCCCAATACCATCACCAATGTGCCTGGTTCAGCGGCACCGACTCCGGGAACGCCCGCGTGCGCGTCAATGATGGCTGCCGAGACGGGAACGCCCGCTGGCAATCCAAAACGTGTTGCCATCTGTTCGGACAAGTGACCAGCGACCTGTCCCGGTGACCGCATCTCGCCGGGCATCCGGTTGGCAACAGCTTCGGCGAGCTTCGGATGAACGGCCTGGAAGTAGTCCTGCGACGGGTAGCCTTCTTCCGCCGACCACATCGCCTTGTAACCGGCTTGGCAAGTCGAACGAACGAGTTGATCGCAATGGCTGCCGACGAGTTGCCATACGAACCAGTCCCCCGCTTCGAGCCACACCTCGGCGGCTTCGGCCACATCACGATCACCCTCGATCGTTTCCAGCATCTTGGGGAAGAACCATTCCAATCCGATCACACCACCGTATCGTTTCAAGAACGACTCCCCTCGCTCTTTCGCGATGGTCGTCATCCGATCGGCTTGTTCCAAAGCACCGTGATGCTTCCATAGCTTTGGCCAAGCCAACGATCTCGACTTCCATTCCTCCAATTCACATAACGGAGTCCCATCGCGTTTGGTCGGTAACATCGTGCAACTGGTGAAGTCCACACCGATGCCAACCACTTCGTCGCCACTTAAACCAGCAGACGCCAAAGCATCTTTGGTTGCCACGGCGGCCGACTCGATCCAATCGGCCGGACACTGCAATGCATACCGCTCTGGCAAAGGCTCCGTGCTGCCGGGCAAAGCATCAAGGATTTGGCCATGGTCAAACGAACTGACCGCGGACCCTACCTCGCATCCCTCGGAGTCCACCAGGATGGCGCGAACGGACTCCGTTCCGAAATCGAGACCTAAAGCGATGATGGACATGGATCGTATGAAGTCTTTGAAACAAGAATTGACTGACAAAACCAATTGCCGAAGAGACTCAACAATTGGGGCTCTTTGTCATCGGTCAGGCACGACAGTCACCATGGAAGGTGATCACTTGGCATCGCGAAAGGAACGGCCACGATCGTAACTAATTTTCGATACCGTTTCCGACGCGTCGCCGACATGTGCTTTAAACTTCAGCTCGATTCGATCATCTTCGCTGCTATCATCGAACCGTAATCTCGAACATTCCACCTTTCCGGGTTTGGATTGTTCCCACAACACAGTGATCGGCCCCGACCATTTTGTACCGTCATGATAGCGGTATCGCACGACGTCGGACTTCGCCGCATCTTTTCCCGACTCGATCCAAGCCACGATTCGTCCCCGCGTTGAATCGAACGTGATCGCATCCTCGCGATCCACTTCTGGATCAACAGGCTTCGCCGGCGACGCACGCTGAAATTGCACATCCGCGGCCAATTCCGATTCTGAAAAAGAAATGCAATCATCATGAAAAATGTGATACATCCGGCCGTTTTCGCTGCCAACAATCAGATCCAATTTGCCATCTCGGTTGAAGTCGCAAACCGCAGGGCTGGCGGTATGTCCTGCGACATTGCGACGTGCCAAATTTCCAATCCGTTTAAGGACCACCTTGCCATCCTGATCAGCAACGTTGCGATACCAAGTGACATTTTCGGAATTGATCAGCACGTCCAATCGCCCATCCGAATCCCAATCGCCAACGGCGAGCTTGACTCGTCCGGAACGTCCGGCGGTCCCCGATGCCAATCGAATCGGCTGCCCCGACTCATCCACAAACAATCGCTCGGCTTCACCCGCTGAACGACGAAGCGTCAGGTAGCCTTCTTGGTCCATCAACACCAAATCCAGTTCGTCGTCGCCGTCGAAATCAATCGCGACCGGCGTTGTTCGCCACTGCGTCAAAGAACCTTTCGTGGCGGACTTCCAAGGGTACCAAGCCGGTGGACTTTCGACCGGAGCCGATTTCAACTCGTGTTCAACCAGTGTGCCGGATTCGTTAAGCAACACTCCAACCTCGGCCAAGATTGAGTTGTAAACAATGTCATCGTCGCCATCGCCATCCCAATCGGCGAGCGACAATGTTGTGTAGCCCCACTTGGCTTCGCACGGCCCTTGAATCGAACCGTTCTCGCCCGCCAAAATCCGAAACGGCTCTTCCGTTCCGTCCGCGTTGCGAACGTTCAGCAACACTGGTTCAGCCCACATGGGCAATCCATCCGGTCCGTCTCCACGATTCTCAAACCATCCGATGTTGCCTGCTGTGTTTCCACACACAATGTCATCGTCGCCATCTTGGTCCCAGTCGGATACGTACGGCGTAGCGAGCGCTCCGAACTTCAGCGTGTCAGCCTTTTGCCGGAAGTAAACCGGATTCTGAAACACGGGTTGTCCGTCGCGCAGCTCGCCAGTGTTTTCGATGAAAGCAACGCGGCCGTCTTCGTCGCCCACGATCAAGTCCGCATCACCATCGCGGTCCCAATCGATCGCGGTCGGAGTGATCATCTGCAAATGCATCGTCAGACGTTCGCCGTCAACATTCTGGAGTTCTTTGCCGGATTGATACCGAGGTTTTTCGCGAGTCCCAACATTTTCGAAGTATGTGAAATAGTCCAAGAAGTTACCAACAACGATGTCGAGGTCCTCATCCCCATCGAAGTCGACGAAACTAGCACACGGCCACCCGTAAACATCAATCACCCCGTCACCCGCAGAGATCATCTCCGGCTTTTCGTAATCCGGTTCCGAGTCGTCGCCTGCGTTGGTCATCAAAAACAGGTAGCCGTGTAGCGGACCGTTTTGCCAAGTGCCCGTCTCGTCATAGGCATGGTCCCAACCCAGGTCGGCCCAATCTCCGACGCCGGCGACCAAGTCGTGGTCACCGTCGCCGTCATAGTCCACGTATCGCCACATATTGCCGCGAATTCGAGCTCCCGGCGTGGTCAATGGTTTTCCAGGAGCAGAGATTCCTGTCGGTTTGTCGAAGTTGAATTTCCCGGTCGTGGGATCCTGTCCAAAGTACTTGCCCGGGATCAAGACTCTGGCCTCGCCATTGACTTCGCTCGCCAACATGTTGTGGAACGCGCGGCCGAGACGAACCGGTGCTTCGAAGACCGGCATTTTGACGTTCGGGTCCTGAGTTGAATTTTCGAAGTAGTACGTTCCGTTGGAAGGTTTGTCCGGGCATCCAACCAACAAATCCAAATCGCCATCGCCGTCATAGTCCATCGGCAACGGATAGGCCCAAAGCCCCACGCCCAAGTCCACTTCCAAACCAGGATGGTTGTAATTCAGCGGCATCAACTTTGGACTGTCTTGCGCGCTGAGACACTGGCCAGACTGAAGCATCAACGTGCCTACCAATCCAACAGTCAATGCAATCGGGTTCAACGAACGTCTGTGAATTCTCATGGTTGCTCTCTCTTTCATCTGGTAGCTGCTATCCAACACTTGTCTTTGATGCTGTCACTTGGACCGCTTCGATTCCGTCACAAAAATTTGATTGAATGTTCTCTCGTTATCTTTCACCGCTCCACCAAATGCGATTTCTTTTCCATCCGGCGAATAGACCACGGCGAACGGAAGGCAGACGAATCGATCATTCTGTTCTGCCACGATCTCAACGCGTCCGTCGCTCAAACTGACTTCGCAAACGGATTTTCCAATCACACAAGCAACCAAATCGCCGCTTGGATGAATGGAAAACGCAGAACCAACTGATTCGCTTCCACAGGAAACTTGCCTCGGCAATCCACCGTTCGGTGAGATCGACCAAATCTGAATCACGCCGTTGTCGTCTCGCATCAGGAAGACGATTTCGCTGCCGTCAGGTTTGCTTCGCGGCCAGTGACGAACATCCGTTGCCAAACCCGGATACGCTCGATCCGTGGTTCGGGTCAATCGTCGTTGAACCGTTCCCGCGGGCGGCGCAGGCCGAGAAATCGCGGTCCCTTGCAATGGCTCCGATCCAGCGACCATGCAGTTCTCGGGCAACTCCACCACAAACAATTCTGGCACGCTTTTGGTTTGCTTTCGCGAAGAATTTGGACGTGTTGCATCGCTGCTTGATGAGTCGGCGACCACCACATCTCCAATGAATGCGAGTGCCCTGCCCTGCCGTTTTCCAACTGGCTGATCGCGGCGATCCCATCCAATCCAAGCGTCTTCGTAGGCTTTGCAAATCTGGTCGGTACCGATTTCTGGATCGTCAAGGGTTTGAGTCACCACAACGCTGAAGCACTCCCCATCATGGTTCCGGCGATGGGTTTTTGGCACGGTGACTCTGCGACCCGGGATCGAAACGCCCACGTTACGCTGGTTGGATTGCCCGCCAGTCGGATTCATCGCCAACACGTGATCTTCGTAGGTAAAGCTGACCCACTCGCCTTTGTCATCGAACACGTGCACGTGGCTTCCGCCGCGAAGGGCACCCGCAGTGAATGGACCCAAAACATCCCGAGCGTCCAAATGCTGAACCTCGGTGCCTTGGCCCGGACGCATCCAAACGCCGTGTCGATGATAGGCGCAGTAACTCCAATCCGCCGTCGGTTGTTCCGGTCCATGTATGAACGCGATTTTGTTTTCGACGGGACTGGATGTCACAACACCGACACAAGCGTCTCGTTGAGCTTGGTACACCACTTCGACTTCACCAGACCGAGTGTGCACGCGTTCGATTCGACTTCCGTCAAAGACCGAACCATTTGCGTCACTACGGATGTCGTAATAAATCCAATTCCCGTCCCAAGACCACACGCTCGTGTTTGTGAGATGGTGTTGCTGCCTTCGATGGGTCAGTTGACGCGTCATGCCGCCACCCACGGTTGAAAGCAACTGGATGGCAAGTCCATGAAATCATCCTGCGACACCCTGAGTGCATAGACTTCACCGCAATGTGTTTGGCCTTCCGCATCTATAGACGCATAGGACCGATGTTGCGTCACTGGTAGAATGAGTGCCCCGATTGTGTTCCAGCGCATCGGCCCCGGATCCATCTCGTCCCTCCCCACCCCAACTTCACGACAATGACTCCAGGGCGTCACCAAGTCGAAACGCATGCTAGCCGTGCCTATCATCACCTGCGTCAAAAACTGATCTCGGGCGAATTCAAGCCCGGCACCAGGTTGCTGTATGGTCCGATCGGGAAAGAAATCGGCGTGTCCGCCACTCCCGTTCGCGAAGCTGCAGGTCAGTTGGCGACCGAAGGCATGGTTGAGCTGGTTCCGCAAATCGGCGCAGTCGTTCGCTCGATCAACGAACCTGAAGTGCAGGAACTTTACGAGGTCCGCAACCTGATTGAACCCTTCGCATCGGCACGTGCTTCCGAACGTTCGACATCGGAAGACATCCAACTGATTGCGAAAGAATACAACTTGATGCGGGAATTGGTGGAACGTCAGAAGCAAACCAATTCGCCGGAAGAAAGCCAAGAGATCGCCTACCAATTCAATCAGGCGGACCACAACTTCCACCTGCGTATCGTTGAAGCGACCGGCAACCACACGCTCGTCCGGACATCCACCCAGTCCAACATCCTGACTCGGGTGTTTGGTATCTGGATGCATCGCCAAGGCGCCGACGTGATGGAGAACACTTGCAACGAACACGAAAAGATCTTCACGGCCATTCAGAACGGGAATGCTGAAGCGGCGCATGAAGCAGCGTCGAACCACATCCTGAAGGGCCTTCAACTTTCGCTCCAATCTTTTCGCGAAGTTTGATCGCCAGACAGACCAGTGACGGCAAAGATTGATCCGATTGCGATCATCAAGCACGGCCCAACGACGATCGTCATCAGTTTGTCCATTGGGTTGGCATACTTCTCCCATCCTTCGGGCCAAACGCTGGTCTGAGAAATGGTCATCCAAGCGATTACCAAGCCACCAATCGCGAATGCGGTGATGGCGGGCCAACCGTGCAAACGAGGCACGGTGATCCCTAGCAAGAACAAGCCGACGATTCCGGCACCCAAGACACCGGACAAAGTCCACCAGACATCCAGCGTGCTGTCGGTCAAGCGAACGAGGGCCAATGCCATCGCCGTCCCCATCGCTCCCCAAGCAATCGTTGACATCCTCAACACACCCACGTGCTGGGCATCCGTCGAGTCCTGACGAAACAGACGTTTATAAAAGTCGCTCATCACCAACGTCGCGGATGAGTTCAGCGAAGTGGACACGGTGCTCATCGCAGCAGCAAACACGGCAGCGATCAGCAAACCTCGAACACCTTGCGGAAGGTTTGCCGCGATGAAGTGTGGAAACACCCGATCGCCCAAATCTTCTTCCTTCAGGTCCGACGAAGTTGCCGACAAACGGGCTGAATAATCAGCATCGTCTTTGCTCACACCGTCCTGCATCAACTTTTGCTCGGCTACGATCGTTCGCACCTCTGTGAGGTCCTGCGGATGTCCCTCGTAGTACGCATACAGCGACGATCCAATGAACAGGAACAACGCGCTGACGGGGACATACAACAAAGCCCCCAACCAAACACTCTTGGCCGCTTCTTTGTCCGAGCTTGATGCGATGTAGCGTTGGACATAGCTCTGATCGACGCCGAAGTTGCGAAGGTTGTCAAACAAACCAAACGCTAACACGACCCAAATCGTTGGCTCTGACAAAACAAAGAACGAACTGTCTCCCAGCGAAAACTTTCCGTTCTCGTTTGCCACCGCCAACACTTCTGCTGGACCACCGGGCATCCCCATCAACAAAATTGCCAGCGCCAACAAAGCCCCCGCCAGCAACACAATTGCTTGGATTGCATCGGCCCAAATCACTGCGACGATCCCACCGACAAACGAGTACACCGTGACCACGACTCCGGTGCACAGGATGACCAATCGAATGTCCCATCCGAACAGCACCGCCATCGGCAGAGCCATCAAGTACATCACCACGCCGATGCGAGCGATCTGATACAGCAAATAGAATCCACTGGCAAACAAACGAGCCCAGAGTCCAAAGCGGCGTTCCAACAACGAGTACGCGGACACTTCGCCGCTGCTTCGGTAAAGCGGCAGAAACCATTTAACGGCAATCGCGGCGGCAACCGGAATTGCCAGCGAAAACATGAACGCATTCCAATTGTCGACAAACGCTTTGCCCGGCAGCGCTAGATAGCTGATGCTGCTGAGATAGGTCGCGAAGATTGACAATCCACACAACCAACCCGGAAGCGAGCGACCACCAGCGGTGAAATCATCCGCGGAACGGTTGCGTGCCCAGAAGTAAAACCCCATCGCCATGATCGCGATGAAATACCCGACCAGGACGGCATAGTCCAAGCCGGTAAATGCCATCGCCGCAATCATAGAATGTCCAGATCACGAAGAATCGCGGCCACTTTCTCCCGCTCAGGTTCAAAGAACCGGTGAAAAGGATCCGCCGGAAGATCGCTGCAAATCCCTAGCAACGACGCGGCGCACTTGGTCGCCTTGATGTGACGCGACGCATACTTGCCCACATCGTAGATGTCTTGGAAACGCCGGATCTTGGTGATGGCCGCTTCCGTTTTCGCGGAGTCGTTTGACGTCAGTCCTTCGTAACAATCGACAAAGCATCGCGTCATCACATTTGCGCCGCCGGCCACACCGCCGTCGCCACCCAACCGATGAGCTTCCGGCAACATGGCTTCGGGACCGATCAAAATTGACCAATCCTCACGCACCTCATTTCGTAGGTCACACAAACGGCGGAAGTATTCCAAGTCGCCGCTGCTGTCTTTGACACCCACGATCGATTGGATCTCAGAAAGCGTCTTCAAGGTTTCGATCTCAAACCAAACCTTGGTCAATCCGGGCATGTTGTACAGCATCAACGGCAACGGAATTTCCGGTGCAATGTTCTGCACGTAGGCGGTCAGCTCCGTTTGACCAGCCGGAAAGTAATAGGGCGTCGTCAGGACCGCGGCGTCCGCTCCCGCGTCCGCGGCGTGATGGGCGATCGACACGGATTCAACAAATGCTGTGTCCGTGACTCCGACCAGCACAGGCACACGTTTCGCGACCAAGCGAGTCGTGGCGGTGATCAACTCGCGTCGCAATCGGTAACTCAGACTGGGTGCCTCGCCGGTCGTTCCAAGAATAAAGATTCCCGAAACGCCACCGTCGATGACATGCTCGATCAGCCGTTCCAAACCCTCCTGGTCAAGCTCGTCACGAGCACGCAAAGGAGTGATCAATGGAGGCACGATGCCTTGCAAGCGATTGCCTGCAGTGAACAGACGGGACATATCGCGAGCGTCGGCTATGGGGGAGGAAGATTTCATCTTGTGGGGACAGACGAAAATAGGTGGGAGGTGGGGAGGGGCGAGGCACAAGGCTCAAACGGTGATCGGTCGTCCAGTATCGAACGACCGCTCACCATTCACTTTTCAACGAATCGAAAAAATCCGATCCGCGAAGGGGGTCAATAGCCTAAACGTTCGCGGCAGCGGCCGCATCCACCGACCATCCCTCACGATAAGTTTTGCTCAACAGCGAGGTGGCTTGCTCGTCCCCGGTGCAAACCATTTCGGACGCGTTGAACTTCAATTCCCGACCGCATTGATGAGCGACCGTCCCCAGCAAAACCGTTTCGGTCAACGGCCCGGAATAATCGAATTGGCAAAGCGGTGTGCCCTGCCCGCGAATCGCTTGCATCCATTCCATGTGATGCCCGACTGAGTCGGCAATGCGAGGTGCGGCCGGTTTGAAGTCCGCGAATTTGTCTTTGGGTAGCAGCGTGTAATTGCCATACGTTGCGATCATCATTCCCTTGTCGCCCACAAACAGAACCCCACTGCCAGGCACCGAGATGCCTTCGAGTTCCTTTGGTGATCGATCGCCGTCATACCAAGTCAGATCTAACTCGTCGTGTTTGTCGGTTGCGTCGAAGTGATATCGAACCTTCAATCCGGTTGGGCAATAATCATCCGATGGTGGCGGTCCATCCGCAACGATGCTGGACGGCAAGTGCAAACCCAACGCCCAGAACGGCAAGTCAACATAGTGACATCCCATGTCGCCGAGCGTGCCAGCACCATACGCACGATAACGACGCCAGGATGCAGGATGCAAACCTGGCGTGTATGCGATCTTAGGTGCGGGGCCAAGCCAGAGATCCCAATCCACATTGGACGGTGCTTCACCCTGCGGCTCGGGCAATTCTGTCGCGCCCCAACCTTTCCCAACCCACACATGAACTCGGGTGACGTTGCCAATCACACCATCCTGAATCATCTCCACGACGCGGCGATAGTTTGCACCAGCGTGAATCTGCGTTCCCATCTGAGTCACGACGCCAGCTTCCTTGGCTGCCATACGAATGGCTCGCGCTTCGGCAACGGTGTGAGTCAAAGGCTTCTCACAATACACGTGCAATCCTTTTTCGATTGCACGGATCGTGGCCGGCGCGTGATGGTGATCCGGCGTGCTGATCACAACACCATCCAAATCGTTTTCCTCTCGCAGCATCTCGCGATAATCGCGATACAACTTTGCTTTTGGGAAACGCTTGCTGGCATCCTTCAAGTAGTTTTCATCGACGTCACAAAGTGCGGTCAGGTTTTGTGATTGCACTCCAGCCACATTGGATGCACCGCGGTTGGCGATCCCGATGACCGCCAAGTTCAACGGTCGATTGGGGTCAATGGTTTCGGCGGCTTTGGCTGAAGAAGCGATCCCGTGCGAAGAGGCGGCCAGTCCCAGCGTGACCCCCGTCCACTGCATCCACCGACGGCGATCAACAGATGATCCCAGCGGCGGTTGAGCAGAACTGGAAGCTTGGGCGGAAGCGGACGAGACAACAGAGCGGGCAGGTTTCATCGGTGGTCCTCGTTGAACAATTGCATTGAGATCGGCCGAACCAAACACCTTCGCCGCCGTGCATGCTCCGAACCGAACGAGCCGACATTGTAATGTGTAAATTGAGCACCTGTGGCTAGCAAAAAGTCCCTTACCCCGCTGGTGGTGACGAAGGCGTAGGCGACGACATTAAAACGCCTCGCTGGACCAAGACGGGCTCTTTGTCGTCCCAATCGACTTGGCAAGGTTCGCTGGTGGCCACTTCCGATTCACAAATCCCCAACGCCAACCGCATGATCCGTCGATGCTGACGCTGATCATCCACAAATGGAATGCTGCGATCCAAAGCGGCCGGCAAAGCGATCTGTTCATCCTGGTGATAGCAAGCGATTCGGTGCAGCGTCACAACTCGCAACCAGTGCCAAGGGCGTTCCACACGAACGTGTTTGCGACACCAGCTCCAATCCGCGAATCGAAGCAACTCGTCTTCCTGAAACAGAAAACATCGGATGCATTCCTTGCGAACCACGTTTCGGTCTTCGCAAGTCATGCAGAACAACCAAACTTTTCGCGGCATGGACGAGGTTGCTAGCCAACCGGTCAGGATGCTCGCGGCATCGTTGAGAATCTCAAACCCAACTCGACCTTCCGTTGGAACGATCGGTGCATTCAACGTGGTCGCGCGAGCCAATTGCCTCAAGGTTTCGCGAGCGGATGGGTTGTCGTAGGCATCATCGATCGTGCGTCGAGGAGCGACATTGCGAAACAGCAACAGCACCGTTCCGTCCGGTCCTTGATCACCGTCAACAGGCAACAAATAGTGAGCTTGAAACAGAAGCTCGTCCGAGTCACCGCGACGCAGCCTGTCCAAGTATCTCAATCGCTTGCGGAACAAAACCCACCAACTGATCGCAATACCAAGCAACACGCCGGCGGCTTTGCCAACCAATTCCGGAAAGACACGTTGCCACTCCATCTCGGAGAGCCATTCGAACAAAGCTTCCATCCAAACCATCCACGCGAAAACATCGACCAGCGGCAAACCGGAACCAACAGCTTGCCGGCATAAGTTAGCACAGCCCCAACCCGGCATTGGCTTTGGAACGTTGGGGAACGAGGTGTCGGGTGCCCTCGATTGGACGCTCGTCTATCATTGCGACATCGAATCATTGGTCCGCTCCCACTCTCAATGTCGCCAATTCATGTCAGGCACTTTTCGCGTCGACGTCTCCAAAGAACAATTCATTTTTTCGGCCGCGCACTTCATCACTTTCGCGGGCGACATTTGCGAGCGTATCCACGGGCACAACTACGGTGTCCGCGTCAGCGTCGAGGGACCGCTGGATGAAAATCGCTACGTGGTCGACTTCATCGCTCTTCGAGATGCCGTGCTAAAGCAAACGCAAGCACTCGATCATCACGTGATCCTGCCGCGAGACCACAAAGAGATTTTGATCACGCAAGACGAAACCGAAACGACCGCACGTTTTCGCGAACGTCGCTGGGTATTCCCAAACGAAGACTGCATCATCATGCCGGTCATCAACACCACGGCCGAAGAAATTGCTCGCGTGATTGCAGAAAACGTTCGCGAGCAAACCAAAGAACAGTTTGGCAACGCGTTGTCTTCCATCGAAGTGGCGGTCGACGAAAACGCGGGCCAATGGGGCGTCTGCAAATTGCCTTGGAACGAGTGACCGCTTCTTAGGCACACCGCTTCTCAGGCACTCGGTGAAGTGGCACCGTCTCGGGAGACCGAGTCACCGATCGCTGGTACGACGATCTGCTTGGGTGCCTTGGCACCGGGCAAGTCATATCGCTGGGTGGTGGGAACGACCACGCCGCAACTGACAATGAACTGCAAGGCTTCATCGATTGTCAAATTCAAATCGATCGCTTCGCTGCGTCGCACGCTGACGGTGAACCCGGTCATTGGCATGGGGCTGGTCGGCATCAACACGCTCAACATCGGTTCGCCAGCAGCTTCTGAAATCTCACGCATGCCGTTGCCGGTCACAAACCCGAGCGACCAAATGCCATCGCGTGGATATTGAATCGCGACAACGCGGTTGAATTCGATTTGTCGATCATCAAACGCGAAGTCCGTGATTTGCTTGACGCTACCGTAGACCTTGTTGACGATCGGGATCCGCAGAATCGTGGCATCAAACGTCGTCACAAACCAACGACCGATACCGCCGGTGAATAGCCGTCCAAGGAAATACAGCAGCACAAAGAACACGATCAAAAAGACCGGAACGACTACCGATCGCGGCATGTACTGAAGCTGGACAAACCGGTCCCAATAAGCCGTCGCACTATTCGGCGGAACCGAATACGGACCGAAAGCATCGATCTCGGAATCGACTCGCTGAACCACATACCCAGGCAGATAGCGTCGACCGGTCGGATCGGGAACGTACGACAAACCTTTGTAGGTGAACCCACGCTGATTCGGTTTGCTCAGTGATCCTTCGGGTGCGTCGTTGATGATCGCACCTTCGGGCGGACGATCGTACGTTTCGCTGACCGCCGGAATCAGAACAAAGCGGCGGATTCCAGTTTCAACCGGCAACAAGACGTAGTTTTCGATCGCATTCCAAGCCCAAATCAAAACCACGATCGTCAACAGTGGCGGCAGAACGACACCCAACCCACGAACAATCGCGCGGCGAGCCCCACCTTTGTGAGACGCGGATGCATCAGCTTGGACTTCGAGAGGAGTGTCGGTCGATTCAGTCATCGTGCGGGAAAACCGGATGAGAATATCAGTGGAACGATCGCTCGCCAAAAGGACTTCGCTCCGAATGGAAGAGAAGCCATCGTGAAATGGGACGTTGTTTCCGCCGCCACGTCCAACCACGCGACAGACTTTAACACGGAATGCCGATTCACGAACCCGCAAACTCCGCCCAACCGTCCCATTCCAAAGGGATGCATACGGGTTTGGCGTCATTTTTGTGCGTCACGAATCGCCCGAGCAACAACCAGCAGATCGACTCGGGCCGCACCAGCATCCAGCAACACCCGAGAGATTTCATCGGCGGTCGCTCCGGTTGTCATCACATCATCGACCAAAAGAATATGCCCGCCCGACAAGCGTTTTCTCCATCGTCGACGAACCCGAAAGGCTCCGCGCACATTTTCGCGGCGAGCAACATCGTCCAACAATGCCTGTTTTTGCACCGAACGCGTGGTTTCTAACAGAGATCCAAACGAGAAATTCATCTCGCGAGCGAATCGGCTGGCCAGCGATCCCGTTCCCACACCGCCTCGACGAAATTGCCGCCAAAACGGGCTCGGCACATGAGTGACCAAGGGAGACGACTCCGGTTCATCGGAAATCGTCCTCGACCGAATCCCCGCCCTCTCTCGGTAGCGATCCGCCAATCGAACGGCCAATTCGCGAGCAATCGCGGTATTGCGTGGGTATTTCGCCGCGATGATCGCGTGCCGGACGACTTCGTGATAACGATAGACCGCAGTGGCGGTCTCAAATGAAAAAGGCGTCTGACGACGAACGCATTCCTGGCAAGGCAAATCATCCGATTGGTCATCGCCACCATCGATTTGAGCTGAATCCTCGCCGGCAGAACTTCGCCGGTGTCCCGTCGCGGGCCAAGCACATCGCTCGCAAGCGGCCTGCATCGACGGGGCGGACTGGACTAATGAGGTTTCGCACAGCCGGCAAAAGGATGCGAAGCGGCGTCGGGAAGCCAACGGAACGTTGGCTGAATCATCGCGTTCCGGTGCGATCCCTGTCAGCTCACCACAAAGCACGCAAACAGGCGGAAAAAGAAGCGGAGCCAGCAATTCGCTGGCGTTTTGCACACTTTCGGTCAAAAAGTCAGAGCTTTTCACAAAATAACTTTGTGTTCCCGCGAACCTTCTGCTGAAATAATCCTCTAACCAGTCAGCGACATCACCACCCCGTACGGGCGGGGACGTTGCATGAAGCGGTCGGTCACGGGCATGATTCCCTTGGCCGGTTCGTGATTGTAACGAATTCGGTGTCCTTACTTTCCGTTTTTGAGCTCCATCACCGCACCGAGAAAATCGGCGCAGGGAGGATTCGATGCGTAACCTGATCTCGACTCAACGTGTTGTCCGCATTTCCCACATCGTGGATGTCATGCGTACCAATGCTGCCGAGACTCTGTGCGTCGTCATCCATACCTGCTCATTGCAGTGGGAGGGCCTCGGTTATCCGGGGTCCAGCGCCCCGGAGCCTCTGGCAGCCAGTTTTGCGGCAATAAAACCCTGGCGGTTTTCATTTGCCACAGACCAAACGTGTCACAGGTCCATGCGATAAGGCCCCAGCCTTTTCCTCGCATTGAACTGAAGCACGCCGCGAAAAGTCTCTGGCACGACTGACCCTTTGGTCACGCCGTCGACTTTTTGTTTGCCGCCCATCGCGTTTCGCGTCGGCAGCGCCCCGCTCGGATCAGAACTTCGCCTGCATCTTCGTCCATCGTTCCAATCGATGGCGGAAGTCTCTCAACCAGACTTCTGGCAAAAACGTTGTTGCATCGAGCGAAGCAATCTCATCCGTCCGCTGGGCTCGCTGATTGAGCTGATTCACCGATCGGGTTTTCCAACTGGTTTGAAACAATTCAGCAGGCAGTCGTTTGGCTGGCCTGAACAGGAAAGTAATCCCGGAACTCCGGGAGGATGGACACCATGAAGATCACCCCTGATTTCACGACCACCGTGCCGCCTAGCGACGGCAACGCAATCGTTCGCAACTCGACTTCCGCATCCGCTTCCGGTCAAACGGTTGCCCAATTGGTGATTGCCGCCCAAGGCGGAGACCAATTGGCATTCGGTGATTTGTTCGAACGCTATCGTCCTGTCATTGTCGCATTGGCAATCAGCCGAGTTCGCAACGTGCACGAAGCCGAAGAATTGACACAAGACGTTTTCATCCAAGCGATGCAAAAGCTGGATCAACTTCGCGTGCCAGAAGCGTTCGGCGGATGGTTACGTCAGATCGTTCACCGAATGGCAATCAACCGATTCAGCCGACAACGAACTGCCACCGCGTGCGACCCAGAAACCCTGGAAGCAACTTGCGTGGATGACATCACGCCTGACAACGTGGCTCAAGATCGCGAGCAAGCCGCGGCGGTTCGAAGTGGCATCGCACGATTGGGAAGCTTGGATCGTCAAACGCTCAACGCGTTTTACCTCGATGGACAATCGTTGATCGAGATGAGCGATGCGTTCGACGCGCCAGTCGGAACGATCAAGCGGCGTCTGCACACCGCACGACGCCGATTGGCAGAAACACTGCAGGACGAAATGGCGTTTGGGGATTCGGCGGACAACAGTGCCGACGAATCCCCCGCCGTCTTGCCGATGCCATCGGCTCGTGAACGGTCGGATGACTCCATCGGTGATTCCACCCTGATCGCGCAAGCGGTCTGAATGGGGCCCGTGTATTTATTCCCTTCAACGTGTTTGGTGATGAAGACCAGAAACTTCAACTGAGCGGCGATCCAAAGTCGTCGCTCTCTAGGACTGGCGAGCCCAGCCACTGGCACTGAACAAGTTTCCAGAAACTCCGGCATCAGCACGGCGTTTTGCAGTCCTATGGAGTCCCCCGCTCTACCAGAACATTTTTCAAATCTCCGTTGACTCTACAGGAGTAAATGAATCTACTCCCATGCAGAGGTAGCAGTGATTTCAGGATCGGAATCAAAAACTGTCAATGGAATGGGGCAACTCTTCTCGCGAATCTTCATGCAAGGTTGACGTAATCCGGCGGGATTCGTGAGGTTTTTGAGGGTCGACTTGTGCCGTCGATGCTCACGCAACGAAACGGAGTTCCAGACATGTTGTTACTATCACGTAAACCGGGCGAAGCCATCGTATTTCCAGGCTTGGGAATCACGGTCAATGTCACGCGGTCTTCTGCAAGAACCGCCACGATCGGAATCGACGCGCCGCCCGAGATTCGCATCCTTCGAAAAGAGCTATTCAACGGGGCAGTTGAAAAAGCTATCGATTTCCCAAGTTTTGAGCAGGCTTTTGGGAATGTGCAGCGTGAAGTCCACCAGCTTCGTAATCATTTGAACACGCTGAACTTGGGGCTCCAGCTCTACCGCCAGCAAATGAATGCGGGGCTGAAAGAGGCGGCAGATCGAACGTTCTCGAAGGTGATTCATCAACTCGATTGTATCGAGCAACACTTCGGAAAACGTTCTGAAGCCATCGACGCACAGATGGAAAACCCAAACCTTCAAAGCTCGGTCAAACTGCTGCTGGTCGAAGACGACCCCGACCAACGAGAATTGCTGGCTGGCATCCTCTCCATGCGTGGCTGCGTTGTCGATTGCGTTGCAAGTGGCAATGCCGCGATCAGCTATCTGGACACCAACGAATCACCTGACTACGTCCTGCTGGATATGCAAATGGCGGACGGTGACGGTGCTTCAACGATCCGACAATTGCGACAATGCGAAGCGTCAAAGAACATTCGCATTGTCGCGACCAGCGGAAAGCCTCCCTGCGACTATGGAATCGCGGAAGGTCCAAACGGGTTCGATCGCTGGTTTGCAAAGCCGCTCAATACAGACGGCCTGCTTCAGTACATCCAATCCGATGACAACAGCATCAAACCATTGGCCTGCTAGCCAGTTCGCAGATATTATTCATGCACATCATCACTCGCACTCAAGGTTTGTGTTCAAGAAGCTTGCATTCAAGAGTTGCTATTGAACCTCATGGAATGAACCTCATGGACGAGGGTGAAGTACGACAAACGTTTTACTTCGACACAAACCAATCGCGGGTCACTGAAGCAAGACGCTTCGGTGACCCGTCTTTCATTTTGCAAACGAAGCCACCGATATCATTCATCCTTGATCGCGGTATCAAGCAGTCCAAAATTCGCGGCGTGGAATCGCATCAGATCAACACATCGCTGCTCGTAAATTTTCAATCCCGAGTGAGGCACATCCGGAACAACAATGCTTTCAAATGGAATCTCCAGTGATTTCAAGAAAGCCATGTATTCCAAGTTGTCCTGATAGTTGAAACCTTTGGTCCCGACGTAAATCATCCAGTCAACCTCGGGTGTTTTCGCCTTGGAATAGGCTCGTGCCAAATCCCAAGCGTTGTCACCTTCTGCGAAGACAAGCGTCGCTGACTCGCGACCGCCCGACTCGCTGATCTTGCGTTCGGTTTCATAACCGCCTCCGCCCGCTGCAGCACTGCAAAACAAATCCGGGTAACGAAGCGACAGCCGCATTGTTCCACGACCGCCCTGTGAAAACCCTTCAATTCCGCGGTGCTCACGATCAGCGATCGTTCGATAGGTATCGTCGATGTGTGGGATCAGTTCTTTGATGAACACGTCCGCACCCTGCTTGGTTGGTTCGCCGGGGATGTTGTAGTGGCTGACCGGACCGCCGTTGACAAAAACGTAGATCATGCCCGGAACTTGCCCTGATTCCATTGCCGAATGCATCTGCGGAACCAAGGCGATGGACTTCGATTCGCTGCCCGGTCGCCCGCCATGCAAGTAATAGACAACGGGAAATCGTTTGTCCGGTTCACCATCGGTGTATCCCGGCGGCAATAAAATTGCGTAGCCAACTTCGTGCTTCAGCGATGGGCTTTGGAAGGTTCCGTGTTTGAGCGACGAGTGTTGCCGTTGTTTGGGAATGGGATTCACCCACGCGAACGGAGCTGGCTTTTTCTTTCTCGGTTTTCGCGTTGTGTTCTTCTTGTCAGCTTGGGACGGCGACTTGTCCACTGACTGCGTCTGAGGTGCCTCCGCGAATGAGGCGGTTCCCGCAAGCAACGAGAAACTGAGAACCAAACACACAATGTGACGCATGAGCAATGTCCAGGGCGGGGATATTCGGTGGGGAAGCACCACTATACTATTCCGAGTTGCGACCGTTGTTCCGACAACGCAACACTCCCCAAGTTCCCTTCCACGATCGAGCGTCCCAACGATGGATCCGTTCTTGCAAGCCGCTCTAGACGAAGCACGCCAGGGGCTGAACGAACACGGAATCCCGATCGGTTCCGTGCTGGTGATCGACGATGAAATCGTTTCCCGCGGTCACAACCGCCGCATTCAAAGTGGCAGTTCGATTCTGCACGCCGAAATGGATTGCTTGGAACGTGCTGGCCGACTGACCGCCAACGACTACTCCCGATCCACGCTGTATTCGACATTGTCTCCTTGCGACATGTGCAGCGGTGCCGCCCTGCTCTACAAAATCCCACGGATCATCGTCGGCGAAAACCAAACGTTTCGAGGACCGGAGTCCTACGTACGCAGTCGTGGAGTCGACCTACAGATCATCAATGATCCAAATTGCATCGAGCTGATGCGGACCTTCATTCGAGACAACCCGACGCTTTGGAATGAAGACATCGGTCTACCAACTCAATCCTGACTTTCCTCCGCGACATCTCGCTCAACCACGGAACCGACGCCACACTTTTCACAGGCAGGCAAGAGCGAGTGACGGACTCCACCGCACTTCTCGCAAGCGTGAAAGAGCGTCGTTTCGCAGCACGGACAGGTGTACGGTTGATCGAATGTGGCCACATCGCCATCGACCGTGACGGGAGTTCGTTTCTTCAAACTTCGCCGCGTCCACACCGCGAATTTCAGTGGGCCACGTTGGATCGGGTAGTCGCATATTGGGCAGAAGAAATGTGCGTATGCTTCTCGGTATTGGCGAAGCAACCAATCGCGACTGGGTTTGGCAATCAGCCTCAGCAACCGCACCAAGACTCCCGTCGCAATCGCCAACGACAGCAAAATCAGGATGTACTTGAAGTAGATCGCGGGAAAGTGATCGTGCATCACGAGCAGAACCCGAGCGGCCACCGCACCGCTGATTGCATACACCAGCATCGCATAGGTGCCGCCGGCGTGACGTACAAACAACCAACCGCAAACAAGCAACAACGGGATTAACAACGCGAGTTTGTACGCAGCCAGTTTCCATTGATGCTGTTCCGCAAGCTCATCGTACTCATCCGCAATCGGGCGACTGGCTCGCGTGATGGCTTCTTCGTTCTCTCGTTGCTGCTGCTCGATATCGTCCAGTTGGTCATTGAGATTGGATAGTTCAGCATTGAGTGTTTGCGTTTGGCTTTGATTCGCCAAAAACAATTGCAGACTATCCGTGAGTGCCGATTGTTGACCATCGCTCAAAGACGTTGCATTCTCATCCGCGTTGCGTTTGAGTTCCAGCAACTGATTGATCGTCTGCTGCGAATCGCGAGTCGTTTGCGTCGTCAGTTGCCGACGTCGTTCGGTCGACACAATCTGCTGTTTCAGATCCACCAACTCCGCGGCGAGCACTTGCCGTTCGTCCTGCAACTCTTGCGGCAATCCGTCCTCCAGCATCCGGCTGTAGTTCGGCCCTTGCACGCGATCGATGTCGCGAACGATGTAACCGAGCAACCAAAACGCGAGCAGCCCCACCGCGACGCTGAATCCAAAGACCATGAAGCGAAGCATGAACGATCCGCGATGTTTCTTCGTCTTCATCTGTTCGCCTCGAGTCGAATGTTGGTGGGTGGAATTTCTTAACCTAAGCAGGTAGTCAGGAGTCTTTGGGTAAGTAAGCCGTTTGGCGTTCGCCTAGGCTTTCAAAAAGTTGTTGTTGCAGCGGATTCAACTTTCGCAGGTTTTGTTTCACGACTTCGCCCCAACGGGGCAGCCCTATGCCAGCCCAGGGCAACGCCCTGGGTTATGCCAAGACCAAGATTGCAAAGCCCCAAAGGGGGCAGTCCTAGCGGGTTTCGGGGAACGAAACCCCAGGCGATGCCTGGGGCTATCTTAGAGCTGCCCCGTTGGGGCGTAGGACAGAACAAAAACGAATGCCGCATTTTCCGTGTCAAACCTCCAGTTTTAAATGTCCAGCAATAACCCCAGTTAAGCGTGGGAACCGTGGCGAACGCCAAACGGCTCACATACCCGATGACACCTGCGTACCTGCCTAAAGCCCACTGCTTCGAGATTCTTCGCGAAAAATCCACCAAGTCTGTTTTTGGCGAAGTGGTCTGCCTACTCGCTTCGCAAAATCGCGAGGCACAGAGCGACCATCACGCTGAAACTGGCGATCAATCCCACCAGTCCCAGGATACTGACTCGTTGGATCCCGAACATTGGCTGATCGGGGAACAGCACCGGTGAAACCTCGTAGGACAGCATTAGCGCCGACCCAAGGAAAACCGCACTGGTCATCAAGCCAACGACCAAACGGTTGACCACCGGCGCAAAACGCTTGGGTTCCAAACGCACCTGCAACTGCCCCAGTCGAGCTTGGTTCATCAACGACAGCAATTGCTCTGGCGCGTTCTCCATGAACGCTTCGCTCTCCAGATAGATCCGTCGGGCTTGCCGAAGTCGCCGTGCCGGAGTTAAACGGCGAATCATCACGCGGCGAAGATAGGAGCGAACGATATCAAGCGAATCGAACCCAACGCCAATTTCGCGAAGTGTTCCTTCCAATGAGATCAGCATTTTCAGCAGCAGTGCCGACTGATTGGGCAAACCGATCCCATGCCGGTGAAGAATTTCGCTGAGTTGATTCAATGCCCCGGACAAATCAAAACGGTCGAGCGTTTGCCGGCCATACGTGTCCACAAAATCAGCCACATCGATTTCCAATGCGGATTGATCCAAGTCGACTCGCGGGTTGCCCACGCGACGAATCAAACGCGTCAGCCTTCGACAGTCTCCCGCGTTGATGGCCGCCAACATCTCTTCAATCGACTCACGCATCGCTTCATCAATGCGTCCGGTCATCCCAAAATCGAGAATTGCCAAACGACCGTCTTTCAAGCAAAACAAGTTGCCGGGGTGCGGATCGGCATGAAAGAACCCATCCTCGAACACCATTCGCAGATACGTTCGAGCAAGCGTTCGGCCCAGTTCGGGAGGCAAGTCCGCACGAGTTATCTCGTTTGACTCGCCAGAGGACGTGCGATCATCACGCTCAAACACTTTTGCCAATGGCTCGCCAACCATCTCTTCCATCACCAAGACGCGTCGCGTGCACAGTTGGTCGAACACGGATGGAATGACGATTTCGGCTTTGTCCGCCTCCAAGATCTGAGCGAACTGCTTCAGGTTGCTGCGTTCGCGATTGAAATCCAACTCTCGAAGGATCATCGGCATCAGTTGCCGGACCATGTCCGATGGTCCCCAGATAGCAAGCGACTCGACGTGGTCGGCCCATTGGGCCAAGCCCTCGAGAACATCCAGATCCTCGCGCATCATTTTCTCGATGCCGCGACGCTGGACCTTCAACACCACTCGCTGGCCGTCCATCAACTCGGCACGGTGGACTTGTCCGATCGAGGCGGTCGCGAGCGGCACCGGTTCGATGTGTCGGAAGTGTTTGCGGAAGTTCGGACCGAGCTCTTCGGCCAACGTTGCTTCGACGACTTCCATGCTGTCGGGTGAAACTTCGTTGCGAAGCTGTTTCAACTCTTCCGCGATTTCGTTGCCGACCAAGTCAGGTCGGGCCGCGAGGACCTGACCAACTTTGATGAACGTTGGCCCCAACTCGGTGATCGCCATCCGAATGCGTTGCGATCGTGTGTATTGCGTCAGCGGAACGCCCGAACGATCCTTGATCCAGTTCTGCAGCGGCAAACGTCTTGTGCGACTGATCCAGTCCGCCAATCCGTACCGGCGCAGCACCCTCAGGATCTCGCGTCCTCGGCGCAGATTGCGGTACAACTGGGGGATCGATGTCAGCTTCATGAGATTCCGTGAAAGTGTTGGTCGCTCCATTGTGATCGCAGGCTTGGCAAATCGTCGAGCAGGACGAATTTTCGGCCTCGAAAACCTTCCCTTTATGCCCAATATTCCGCTCGCAGCGTTGGTTCCGCCCGGATTGCCGGCCCCCGATCCGACATTTGCCGATGATTGGGCGACCGCGATCACAACGACGATCGAATTGATGCTGGTGTCAGCCGGGATCGCGGTTTTGATCGGAGTGCCCACCGCGTTTTTTGTCAGCCAATTGCGACCGAATCATTGGCTGGTTCGAACCTGGACGTTTTTCGCGTTCGTGACTTTGGCGATGCCCCTGATCTTGTTGGCGGCAGCCTGGGAATCAACCGCTGGTAAATTCGGATGGTTGGTTACAACGATGACGGGAGGCAACCTGGGCTGGGTCGGCTGGATCCATGGGATGCATGGAGTCGCCTTGGTGTCATTGGCAACGGTCTGGGCGACGCGTCGAATTTCTTCCGTCGCGATTCAACAGGCCGCCTTGGACTTCTCACCCGGCCAAAGCTGGTGGCGTGTGCGATTGCCAATCGCATTGCCATGGATCATTGCGTCGGCGATCGGTGTGATGGTGCTTGCGTCGACCGAAATGAGCGTCGCGGATTTGCACAGCGTCCGAACCGTCGCCGATCAGTTCTACCTATTCTACTCGGTGGATCCGAACACGACGTCCGTGCTGGTGTCCACGCTGGTGCCGATGGTGGTCGGTGGCATTCCAACCTTCCTGTGGTTTTGGCTGCAGCGTCGTCGATGGAAAGTCGCGTCCAATTGGGATGCTGAGCCAGTCGATGTGTCATCAACAACGACAGATACAGCATCAGGCGGAGTTCGCTTGATCGCGATGGCAGTCGTGATCGCTTGCACGCTGTTGTTGATCCTGCCACTTGCCGGATTGATCATCCAAACCGGCCACGCGGTCGAAGTGGTAGACGGCCAACGACAGGCGACCTTCCGCTGGCAATCATCCGTCCGCGCAATCGCCGAAGCTCCCAAGCTCTTTCGCGAAGAGATTGCCTGGACCATTCAGCTCGCTCTTTTCTCTGTCATCCTATCAGTGCCAATCGCAATGAGCCTTGCTCGTCTGGCACGCTCATCCAAGCCGGTTGGATTAGTCGTCGATGTGTTGGGAACGATGCTGTTCCTCGTGCCCGGCCCGGTCATTGGAATGACTGTCGCGGCTTTTTTCCGACTTCCTTTCGCGGGGCTGGACCGGCTCGCGACGCACACGTTGGTGCCGACGCTGATTGCGGTTGGCGTGCGAAGCGTTCTGGTCGCCTACGGGATTCTTCGAAATGCCTACGACGGCATTGATGATGCCACTTGGCAATCCGGGCAAATGGATGGCTCGGTCGTTTGGCGATGGTGGCACCTGGAGATCCCTTTGCTGCGACGCGGATTGGGTGTTGCCGCATTGGCGGTGGCGATCGTCTCGGCGGGCGACGTGCCAGCCGCGATGCCGGTTTTGCCCCCCGGCGTGACGACAACGGGCACTCGATTGTTCGGATTGCTGCACAGCGGAGCCCGATACCAGGAGGCATCGCTGGCGATGGTTCACACGGGAATAGTAATCCTGCTGTGCGGAGCGATCCTGGCCATGCGACTCCACTTGCGTCGTTCAAGCAAAGGCGTAGATTGAAACGTTTCGCCGCGTCCGTACCCCGCTTCGGCAATTGCCTTGTTTGTCCCCGAATCCCTGCTCGCGGTGTACTGCGTCCTCATCATCACGGCTTCGGTCAGTGGTGGATGGCTGCCATCTTTGGTGCGGATGACCCACCTGCGAACTCAGCTTTTGATGAGCTTTGTCGCCGGGTTGATGCTGGGGATCGCGATGCTGCACTTGTTGCCACATTCACTGCACAAGATCAGTTCCGCGTCCCAGGCCGGCGGAGGCGTCTTGGTTGGCATCATCACGATGTTCATCCTGCTCCGCGCGTTCCACACCCACGTGCACGGCCACGGCGAATCGCACGATCATCATCACCACGGTCATGAGCACGGGCACGCCCACAATCATGATCACCCGAGTGACCACAATCATGACCACAGCCACTCGCATTCTCATTCGAATGCCAAACGCGTCAGCAGCAAACCGCTCGGTTGGCTCGGCATGTTGTTTGGTTTGGGGCTTCACACGCTGATGGACGGAGTCGCCTTGGCAGCCAGCATCGCGGCGGAGTCCCAACACTCGCCGTGGTTGGGCCTAGCAGGACTAGGCACCTTCCTCGCCGTCGCACTACACAAGCCACTGGACGCTTTCGCGATCACATCCGTGATGAGCAAAGGCGGGTGGACGTCGGCCCAACGCACGATGGTGAACTTGACCTTTTCAATGGCCTGCCCGATCGGCGCGATCGCGTTTTACTTTGGTGCCACCCAATTTGCCAACACGGAAGCTTTGCTCGGATGGGGCCTGGCACTCTCGGCCGGGTTCTTTATCTGCATCTCGCTATCGGACTTGCTTCCCGAAGTCGCGTTTCATGACCACGATCGATTGAAGTTGACCACCGCGCTCTTGCTCGGCGTTGCCCTGGCCGTTGGAATCGAAAGCTTGCCTGGCCACAACCATTCCATCGCTCCACTCGGGCAACCTGCCTCGATCGTCGATAGCAACAACGTGCCAAACGTGAATCCCTAGTCCACTTACCCAGGATCAATCTCATGGGAAGTTGCGATCACAACCATTCCGGCGAATCGGCTGAGAACCACGAAAACTGTGGAAGCTTGCACCATCACGGCCTGACTTCCGCTGGTCAGTTCGACTCGGTCAGCGATTCAAGATTGCTCTGGTCGGTGTTGCTGAATCAATTCCTGACAGTTGCCCAAGTGATCGCGGGAATCTTCTCGGGCAGCGTGGCCTTGCTGTCCGACGCGGCCCACAACTTCAGCGATGCCAACTCGCTGCTGATCGCCTACATCGCCCGGCGAATCGCTCGCAAAAAAGCGAACCAGAGATACACGTTTGGTTATCGAAGGGCCGAACTAATTGGAGCCACCATCAACCTCACACTGTTGGCCGTCGTCGGCTGTTACTTGGTTTACGAAGCCATCCATCGCTTCTTTGATCCACAACCGATCATTGGTTGGTTGATGGCGGTGACTGCCGCCATCGCATTGGTCGTCGACCTTGGCACCGCATTTTTGCTGTGGGCGATGAGCAAGGGTTCGCTGAACGTCCGAGCCGCCTTCATTCACAACTTGGTGGACGCCGCCGGCAGCGTTGCCGTTCTCATCGGAGCCGCGGCCGTGATTTATTTGGATTGGCTTTGGGTGGACTCGTTTCTAACGCTGTTGATCGCGACTTACATCCTCTACCAAGTCTGGCAGATGCTCCCCGAAGCGACTCGCATCTTGATGGAAGGAGCCCCCGCAAACTTCCATTTCGAGGAAATGATGACCGACCTCGGTGGAATCGATGGCGTATCGGGTGTCCACCATGTCCATCTTTGGGAACTGGACGAATCACATCGGGCGTTGGAAGCTCATGTCGTGATTCAGCCGACACGGTTTGAGGATTTGGAAACAATCAAACGTGAAATCAAGTCGTACCTCACCGGCGAACACAACATCCGTCACTCCACACTCGAGTTTGAATTCGCTGGGACGTCGGACTGTCACGATTCCGACGGCAACCTGATCCATGAGGGCTGTTCGTAGAAGCCACTGGCAGCGTGTTCGGCAGGTACACTGGGAAACCCCAATCCTCCCCCTGCCCATCATCACGCGTTGCCCCATGACACGATTCCCATCGACCGCATTTGCACTCGCACTTGTTGCTCTGGTCTCTTTTTCGTCCACCACATACGCACAACGTGATCCCAGTCGATTGACTCACGGCCCCATGCTTGGCAGGCCGTCATCAACCAGCGTCGCCGTATGGGCTCGCACATCGGACGCGGGCGAATTCACCGTGCACTACGGAACTCGACCACCCGGAAACCATGGGGGCGATTTGTCGGACCACGTCAGCGAACCGGGCCGAACACGCATTGAACACGACAACACGGGCGTGGTGATGCTCAGCGATCTCCAACCCGACACGCGGTACTACTATCGCGTCTATGTGAACGACCGTCCGCAAGGTGAACCGGGAACGTTCCGCACATTGCCCGATCAGGCAGGCTCCGAATCGGAACACAATCCTGATGGACTGTTCAACTTCCGATTTCAAATTGGTTCGTGTGCCAACCAAAACCCGCTGCATGGAATCGGCCACGACAGCCCCACCTACAAACACCTCAATCAAGATTGGGCGGACAAAGTCCATTTCCACATCATGAACGGAGACTGGCTGTACGAAGAACTTCGAGAGTATCCGGCTGAGGCGTGGAGACTGACACAAGGCATCGACCAACTTCCGCAAGTTGTTCAAACCATGCCAACCGTGACCGGCGTGTGGGAGAACTACAAACTGTATCTCACTCGAAACCATGCCCTGTCGACTTGGCACCGCAATGTGCCCTCGCTGTTTACCTTCGATGACCACGAATTGGTCAATGACATCTGGGGAGCCTCCGAAGCGGGCAAGCGTCACCGCCGAACCGTCTTCCGCGACATTGGAACTTACGCCTGGAACGATTACCTGGGCTGGGCCAACCCGTTCGAATCCAAGCAACGTTTGCATGTTGGGACTGCGAAGTTGACCGCCGGCAGCGACTTGTTGGTCGATCGCCAAACCAACTTTCGACAGTTACCGCTGAACGAAATGCTGAACCTGCACGTCCACTGGGGAACCGATACGGCAGGCGTCAACGACATGGTCTACGACACCGACGATGGTGAAGCCAATTCGTACGTCTATGACATCGTCGAAGTGGTGGATGAACACACCGTTCGGCTTCACATGCCCGCCAAAGCGGACGGCCAAGTCAGCTACTCCATCGGGCAACGCAGCTACGGAAAGTTCAGTGTTTCCAACTGCGACTTCTTTTTGCTCGACACTCGCGGCGACCGTGACATGCACGATGTTTCACAGCGCGACAAACCAGGTGTTTCGATGCTGGGCCAACATCAACGCGATTGGCTGCTGCGTGAAATGAAAGCCAGCGACGCGAAATTCACTTTTCTCATTTCTAGCGTTCCGATGATGATCCCACACAGCGGTGCGGGTGGCTTCGAAGCCGACGAAGCCAACAAAGAAGAAGCCTGGACCGGCTTTCTCGACGAACGAGAAATGCTAATCGATGCCTGGGATGAGATGGACAAACAAGTCTTTGTGATGACCGGCGACCTGCACAACAGCTTCGCAATTCGCGTGACTGACAATGTGTGGGAATTTTGTTGCGGGCCTCACAACAGCGTCAATCACGTACCGGAACTCGACGAAAGCGACCGCCCTGCGACGGGACGGTTTCAGTTTGGGCCGCGAGAGTGCGACATCCGATGGAGCAGTTATGTGCTGGCCGACCTGCCCCGCTTGGAACGGCTGTACCCGCATTTTTGTGTGGTGCAGGTCAACAACGTATTCAATATGCCGGTCAAACAAGGCGACAAACGCTTGGTCGCCTACCCGCATCCGCAGGTCGTGTTCCAGTACTACGACGGCTGGACTGGCGAACTGGCTTACGCCGAGTCCGTTTCCTTGCCGCGGGAATGATCCATCATTCGGATTTGGCTTCGGCAGTCGTGGGCGTTGTCTCTAACCAACCTTCCGCACTGCCGGCCAGTTGCCACTTCGGATTGATTGGGATCTGAAGATGAGTCAACGCGACGGTGACCAAATCCACCGTCGCTGGCGGTGCGGTTCCTTCGGCCCGTTCGATTCCGTCACTTTTCATCGCAGCATCCCCACTGACGATCATCGGCGCGGTGAAGACGTTCGGATTTTCACGGCCTCCGCCGTGGCCGGTTCCTTCGCCACCATGATCGGTGCTGATGAGAACCAGCCAATCTTCATCGGCATATGTCTTGCGTTGTTTGACCGCAGCGATCAACTCACCCACCATTCGATCAACGTTCTCAATCGCCGCGACGTATGGTGGCACGCTGGGATGAAACCCGTACGAGTGACCGGTTTCGTCGGTTGAGCCAAAGTAGATAAACGTCCAGTCCATGTCATCGTTTTGCAGGACTGGGATCGCCGACCAAGCCAACGACTGATCCGCCGCTTTCCAAACGGTTGAGGCTGTGGCATTCTTGCCAGGTGTGACAACAACATCGATATCGGCGTCCGTTGTCACGTGGGTGCTCAAGGGTGTCCAACACAGATACGACGCGGTTTTCAGGTTCGGTTTGACTTGCTTTGCCAGCGTGAATCCGTGCGGCGCGGCTTTTGCATCGCGGCCGTTGAACGAGTTGTCGAGCACGCCATGCCGATCCGCCCAAACCCCCGTTAGAAAAGTGGTCCAGCCCGGTCCACTGACTGTGTCACTATCCGTAACATCATCGGACGTCACTCGAGTTTCCAAACACAACGTGCCATTCGCGGAAAGCGAATCCATGTGAGGTGTTTTCGCGGCGACAAATGCGTCACGTCTCAAACCATCAATGCCAATCGTCAACACCTTGGGTTCGCCTGCGTATGCAGTCGACACAAACGTTGATGCCAAACAGACCCAAGCAACGCCAACCGAATTCAAACGAAACCAACTCATATACCGACCGTGTGGTGTGATCTGCATTGTCGAAATTGAAAGTGGCCGTCACCATAATCCAATGAATGCTGTCAAACAAACCAGGAAGGTCGTCCGTTATCGCGGTGACGTGCAGGGAGTGGGATTCCGAGCCAACGCGATCCACCAAGGCCGTGGCCTGAACGTAAAGGGCTTCGTGCGCAACGAGCCCGATGGAGACGTCCTTCTGGACGTGCAAGGGCCAACAAACGACCTCAACGAACTGCTTCGACGAATTGGCAGCTCAATGGAAAGAAAGATCAATGAAACGTTGATCGACGAAAGAGAGCCACTGCCGGACCGAGAAAAATTCTCGATCCGGTATTAGTGCGTCCGCCGCACAAGCTTTTGGGTTTGGCGACAACAACATAAGACGGACTCGGAAGTCCGCCACATTTCGAGTTAGAAACTGTCAGGCGAGACCTGACCGACCTCATTCTGGTGCAACGTCTGAGTCGGATCCGGCGTCTGCCTCAGGGCTGGCATCGGTTTCTGCAACTGGCTCAGCTACCGCAGTGGCGTCGGCTTCCACCGCTTCCACCGCTTCTTCCGCATTCTCTTCAGCTGGCACGCGAACGACCGCGATCAGTTCGTCACCGTCATCCACGTTCATGATGCGAACACCTTGCGTGTTGCGACCGATCACGTTGATGTCGCCAGCACTGATTCGTTGCAGCTTGCCTTTTGCGGTCATCAGGAACAGCTCGTCATCATCATTGACGCGAGCGATTCCGATCACCTTGCCGTTCCGCTTGCTGGTCTTGATGTCTCGCAATCCTTTGCCACCACGCTTCTGCGTGCGGTAGCGAGCCGAACCGCTGGCAGCTGCCGCTTCGTCGTCTCCGCCTTCGCTGAATTCTTCCGAGTCGGTTTCAGAAACATCGGCCAAGTTGGGTCCGAACGGTGTTCGTTTTCCGTAACCGTTTTTGCAAACCGTCAGCAGAGTCGCTTCGGGGTCGGTCACGACCATTCCCACAACGGCGTCGTCGCCAACCAACGAGATCCCCTTCACGCCGGAAGTGTTGCGTCCCATCGGACGAGAATCCGATTCGCGGAAACGAATCGCCATGCCGTCGGCTGTGACCATGATGATCTCATCGCCAGGGCCAACCACGGCGGCGTCCACCAACTCATCGCCTTCGCGGAGTTTGATGGCGATGATGCCACCTCGCTTCGGTCGGCTGTATTGTTCCAGCGGAGTCTTCTTCACCAGACCGCTTTTGGTTGTCATCACAATCGTGTGACCGGGCTGGTTGAAATCGCGAACAGCCAAGCACTCGGCAATCTGCTCGCCTTCTTCCATCTGCAACAGGTTCACAATGGCGCGGCCTTTGGCATCACGAGCGAGTTGCGGGATGTCATAAACCTTTTGCCAACGAACTTTCCCGGCTGTCGTGAAGAACAACAGGTAAGCGTGGGTGCTGGCGACGAACAAGTGTTCGATTGGATCTTCGTTGTCGCTCTTGGCCCCCTTCATGCCTTTGCCGCCACGACGCTGCGTGTTGTAAACGCTAGTCGGTGTGCGTTTGATGTAACCACGGTGACTGATGGACACGACCATCGTCTCTTCCGTGATCAAATCTTCTAGGTCGATGTTGCCAAGTTCTTCGTGGCTGATCTCGGTTCGACGTTTGTCGCCAAAGCGACGCTTCATCTCTTCGAGGTCATCTTTGATGATGCCGTTGATGCGACTTGGGCTGCCGAGAATATCGATGTAGTCGATGATTTCCTTCAGCAATTCAGCATGCTCGCCGGAGAGTTTTTCTTGCTCCAGGTTGACCAACTGGCCCAAACGCATGCGAAGAATTTCGTCGGTTTGGACGCTGGTCAGCGTGTAGGAATCCGCTTCACCGCGTTCCAGTTGGAACTGTTTGAAACCTTCATCGCCAAGCGCCCGCTGCATCATCGATGCGGGGCACGCGATGCCCATCAAGCGTTCTTTTGCTTCGGGTTGAGTGCGGCTGGTGCGAATCGTTTGAATGATCTCGTCGATGTTGGCGAGTGCCAGCAGCAAACCTTCGACGGTGTGCTTGCGACGACGTGCTCGGGCCAACAAGAACTGCGTTCGGCGACGAATCACGGTCACGCGGTGACGCAGGAACTCGGCCAGCATCTCCTTCAGCGTCAACTCGCGAGGCTTGCCGTCGACGAGCGCCAAGAAGATCAGCGAGAACGTGTCTTGCAGCGGCGAGAACTGGTACAGCTGGTTCAAGATCACATCAGGATCTTCGCCACGCTTCAGTTCCACCACCAACCGGACGGGTTCTTTCAAATCGCTTTCATCGCGAATTCCGGAGATCCCTTTGATTCGGTCTCCGTTCACGAGCGCCGCGATCTTTTCAATGATCCGGTCGCGATATTGCTGGTATGGAATCTCGGTAACAACGATGCGATGACGGTTGCCCTTCATCTCTTCGATTTGGCAACGAGCCCGCACCACCATCGTGCTTCGCCCGGTTTTGTAACCTCGACGCACGCCGGCACGACCGCAGATGATACCGCCGGTTGGGAAGTCAGGACCGGGGATGATCTCGCACAACTCATCGATCGAAGTGTCTGGTTCTTCGATCAACTTGATCAGAGCATCGCAGACTTCGGTTGGGTTGTGAGGCGGAATGCTGGTCGCCATCCCAACCGCGATACCGCCCGAACCGTTGATGAGCAAGTTGGGGAACTTGCTGGGCAAGACCGTTGGTTCGGTTCTCGCTTCATCGTACGTCGGGATGTAATCGACCGTGTCGAGCTTGAGGTCGTCCAGCATGGCTGCTGCGACGGCACCCATGCGAGCTTCCGTGTATCGCATCGCAGCCGGAGGCAAACCCGCGACGCTACCGAAGTTCCCCTGCTTGTCGATCAACAAGCATCGCATGTTCCACTCTTGGGCCATCCGAACGAGCGTCGGATAAATCACACTTTCACCGTGAGGGTGATAGTTACCCGAGGTGTCACCGGAAATCTTGGCGCATTTGACCCGCTTGCTGCCTGGGCCGAGGTTCAGGTCGTTCATCGCCACCAAGATCCGACGCTGCGACGGTTTCAATCCGTCACGCACATCGGGCAAAGCGCGGCTGACGATCACGCTCATCGCGTACGTCAGATAGCTCTCACGAAGCTCGTCTTCGATCGGAAGATCCACCATCCGAAGAGCGCCGTGGCCTCCGTGGGGATCGGGATTGCCCGAACCGCCTTCAGGACCACCGCCCGATGGTGGTTCTGCACCGCCGGGAGGATTGCCGGCACCGGGCGGAACCTGCGCCCCGCCGCCAGCACCTGCTTCCGTGTTTTCTTGGCCGTTGTTATCCCCGGTGGATCCGTTCACTTCGCCCGCGTTTTCGTCGCCTGGTTCCTGATTTTCGCCGTCTTCAGCCAAGGGATTTGCTCGTTTATCACGGGGGAAGCGGGCCAGGACGGATCCATGATCCGAAGGCCCAAAATTGGAATGCCCATTTTACCTCGTTCACGCGTTTTTCACAACGCCGCGAGGCTTTCTGAACATTGACGCAAGCCATTGTTTTCCAAATACTTACGACGGTCTTTTTGATGCCCTTGTCCCCTTCGGATTCCAGCCATGAGTTCCCCCAGCGACGACGCGATCCTGCAATCCATTCGGCTGTATCGCGAAGCCCTTCAGCAAACGCTGAATCTGTTCGTCGAATCGGGTGAAATCGCCGAAGGCAGCTACGGTTGGCTGGCGGGACAGGACGCTTCCGCCTCCGTCGAGAAACGCGACATGCCACAACAGATGGCCGACCTGCACGAAGGATTCGTGATGAAGGTTTTCGCCACGATGGTGCCCGCCAGCAGCGCTCGAAATCTGGAACAACGACAACTCGGCCGCATCCTTCTGGAACATGTCTGGGGCGAAACCGTCCAAGGCAGCAAACTGCACGAAGCGATCGACTGGCTGATCACCACCGCCGAAGGCTTCTCTTGGTACGAAGTCACCCGCCCATTCCTGGAACTGCCATCGCTTCGCGATCGATGGGGCGAAGTCATCACGGCCGCCACTCGGATGGCCCATTTGATCGCGATGGTCGACGGCGATGACAGCAGCCTCGAACGCTCGCGTTTGCAATCGATGCTCGACGGGCTAGAAAACGCCAAGCAGGTCGCGAAGTCACCAACCAGCGTCACAGCGCCGACCTTGCCATCTGATTCACCGACCGTGGATCATCAAGCCGACCTGGACAACGCACGCGAAGCGATTTCTTGGTTGCGTTCGGAAGCCAAGCGGCTGCGTGAAGGAACCGGCCACGACGCCGCAAACAAGCCCACGCCCACCCGCGCCGGCGGCGGATCACCCGCATCCACCGAACCAGCCAAAACGCCCGCCAAAGAAACCGCCGAACAAGACGATCGCACGCCGGAAGAACGCTTGGCCGAAGCGCGAGCAAAACTGGATCGCTTGATCGGATTGGATGCGATCAAGAATCAAATCCAAACGCTCGCGAACTTCCTGGCGATGGAACGACACCGCGCCAAAGAAGGCCTGCCGACGACCAAACCCAGCCTGCACATGGCTTTCGTCGGAAACCCGGGAACAGGCAAAACCACGGTCGCGCGAATCATCGCCGAGATCTACGGAGGACTGGGCGTGCTCGAAAAAGGCCACTTGGTCGAAACTGACCGAAGTGGCCTCGTCGCCGAGTACGCCGGCCAAACCGGCCCCAAGACGAACGCCAAGATTGACGAAGCCCTCGATGGGGTTCTCTTCATCGACGAAGCCTACACGTTGATCGATGAAAGCGGCCAAGACCAATACGGTCGCGAAGCGATCCAAACGCTGCTGAAACGCATGGAAGATCAACGCGATCGATTGGTTGTGATCTTGGCCGGCTACCCGAAAGAAATGACCAAGATGATCCGCAGCAACCCGGGCCTGAGTTCTCGGGTTGGCACAACGATGCACTTTGACGACTACGATCCCGAGGCCCTGTGCCGGATCTTTGAACTGATCGCCGCGAAAGCTCAGTACGTCATTCCAACCGAAAGCCGACGACGACTGTTGCGAGGCTTCACGCATCTTTACTTCAATCGCGACCGACACTTCGGCAACGGCCGGACGTCACGCAACTCGTTTGAACGCAGCGTTCGGCGGCTCGCCAACCGCATTGCGGGTTCAACCGAAATCACGCGAGAACTACTGACAACACTCGAGCCATCCGACATTGAGATCCCAGATTTGACGGACGCGCAACTCGATGCGATGACCGAACCAAGCGGGATGATCCGAGTCACCTGTCCCCACTGCGACACGCCTCAGGTGATCGACGACACCATGATGGGCACAACGACCAATTGCAATTCCTGCAGTGAGCCGATGGAAGTCCAGTGGGGCAGCCCGGTGATCGACTTGAAAGCCCCCGCCGAAACACAACCCGAGCAGGATCTTTCCACTTCGTAACCCGCCGCGTCAGCAAGGCCCCTCCACGATTCGCATGGGCTGCATCACTGCAACCCAGCGAAACACGAGCGTCTTCGAGGAAAGCCAACTAACCCCGAAGCGGTCGATACAAGTCCAACTCTTCACGCCCCATCAACTGCGAATAGATGGCGGCGATTTGGCGTTGGCCTTCCCGCAACATTTCTTCGGCGTTGTTGGTCTCAGGTTCCGTCAGCTCAAACCAATATTCATCCGCAGCGGGCTTGCTAAAACCGCGAGCACTCTCCGGCAACCCAGCCACAATCACACATTCGCACTGTTGCGATTCAGGTACGTTGTCATCCGCTTCACCATCATTCTGATACTGCAACAAGTAGTCAGGCGGGATCGAACCATCCTGCTCGTCGTCAGCTTCCGACTCTTCATCGGGCTCGTCAACAACGTCCACTGCTTCGACCGATGTCACCACCACGTTTGGCCACACACGACCTCGCAACAAGTCCGAACGGGTCACGGCGAGCAACCCATCTCGGATCCATTCGCTGATGGTCACGGGCAATGCCGCGGGAATCTCGTCACCGCGTTGCGCCGCGATCGCGTTGAATGCCAAAGAAGACAAACTGCGATCGGGCAGCATGGGCGACGCGAGGTCCCAACATTCCGACAATTCACGGCCGTCCAACCAATGCCGGTCAAACCAATCGCCGCGGAAGGTCGGTCCAATTCGCCGAACCAAATCGTCAGCATTGGGACGGTCGGCCCACGCATCCGCGCCGCCGACCAAAGTCACATCGTACCCGAGGAAACGACCATACAAAGCCGCTTCAATCCCCAACTCCGTGGTGCCTATCACAACGATGGAACCAGGAGGATCAAGGGTGGAATCATTCATGAACACGTGCCGGTTCTCGGCAAAAACAAAGCGTTTCGAAAGCGAAAAGAACTCACATCCCGCCAATAGGCGGTCGCGTATCGTCGGGGCTGAGTCCCAAAATCGCAAGTGCCAATCCTAGCGGTCCACTTCCGACGACGATTCGCCCCCTGTGTCTTCTTCAATGTCTTCGACCGTCAATCGGCGATACAGACGCGATTGAAGGAAACCGAAATTGAGCAGCTTGGTTCGCTGAACACTCCATTGATCGGAGCCAAAGAACGGCTCCACCGCGACCAACGATTTTGACGAAAGACCGGTTTGCCAAGCAAAGAAAACATGCATCACCCGGCTCCAAAACGCCGCTCGCACGCGTCGCCATCCTGACGCCGGCATCACAAAATCAATGTGATAGAACCAACCTCGCGGTTCGACCCAACTCAACCAACGCGGCAAATGCTGACGCAACTCCGCTTCGGTGAAACAGTCCAAGAAGAACGGCGCAACGACACAATCAAACGTCTCTCCGCCGGCATCCCACCGCGTCGCATCAGCACAGACAAAGCAAACCCGATCAGTAGCATCCAGCCGGCTCACCCGCTCTTGCTGAAGCCGAATCATCTCCCGGCTTTGCTCGACGCTGGTGACCTGCACCTGAGCCCGCAAGACTTCCGCCAGCAAACGTCCATCGCCGTCGCCCAAGATTAACATTCGATGGACCGGTGGTAATTCAGGCAACAACGCTGTGCGTGCGTGTTGCAGGTCATTGCGAAAGACCGGCTTTTCCAGCAACCAATACCACCGAGCCAAGCGGTCATATCCTTGGGCTGACTCGCTCAAACGATGGCCCAGCAGATCAGCGGCGAAACCATTAGCGACCAATCCGCCATCGGAACCCATCGATCAAAACAAGGCAGCCGCACATCAGCCGACGACGCCCAACGACTCCATTCGGTCAGAGCCTTCCCCTGCCATCTCCAACAACAACTTGTCGCGAACAACGCCGTCGATCCGCCGACCAAGCAAACCACCACCAACCAAGGCAACCAACCGGCAAATCCACCGATCACAGCGAACACCGCCACGCCCGATGTCGACACCAGTTCGCGACGAGGCTTTCCCGCACGCGACGCGTCGTAGTTTTGATCCGCGACCGATTCGCGTTCCGCCACTGCCCAACAGTTCACCGTGAACAGCAACGCCGAAGCGACGCAGGCCAACCCCAACGAAACGCTGGGGGCTTCCAACCAACTGATCAAGCTCACTCCGGCAGCGAAGATCGCACCGACCTGCACTTCTTTCGCGAAAACACGCCTGACCGTGGCACGTCCCGGCCAGAAATGAACGCCGGCACCGTATGCCAGAACCAATGCTGCAACCAGCAACCCCATCCGGATCACCGCCGCATCCATCCAAAGCACCACGACAGAATTGGCGATCAGCAACACCACGATCCAAGCCATCACCCAAACAGACGCGAATTGGTGATGCATTCGATGCCGAACCAAGTGCGGTCTCGACAAGTCCAACCGCGATCCGTCAAGCAACCGGTCGGCGACATAGATCAACCAAACGACCGACGCCAAAACAAATGATTCGTACCAGCGTGGCGTTCGACCACAAAACGAAAAGATAAAAACAAACTGCCAAAGCAACGCGACCAAGACCGCATCCAGCGACAGCACATTCAACCAACACGCCAGCGGCAATCGCTCGACCGGCGTTGCTGACTGCTGAAGCGGCGTGAAGGCTGATTCAACCTGCGGGTTCGATTCAGGAGGCCGCACCTTGAACAATCCGGTTGGACAACGTTCCCACGCCACCGATGGTGATGTTTACAACGTCATCAGGAAGCAGCGTGAAGTCGCTAGTGGGAACAATCCCGGTCCCGGTCATCAAGAACGCCCCGTCGGCCATCGTGTTGTCACGTCCCAACCACTGCACCAAATCTTCAAACTTCCGGGCCATCTCAGCCGCCGATGTGGCCTGATCGAAAACGACATTTCCATCTCGGACGATTTTCAGGTCCACGGTGATGGCATCGGCCGAAGGCAGTTCATCCATCAATGTGATCCAAGGCCCCAGCCCCGCACATTGGTCATAACACTTCGCTTGAGGCAAATACAAAGGGTTTTCACCCTCGATGTCCCGTGAACTCATGTCATTGCCGACCGTCAATCCGACAATCTTCAAAGAGGGACTGAGTACCAACGTGATCTCAGGTTCCGGCACATTCCACTTGGCATCCGTTCGAATGCGAAGCGGTTGCTTGTGGCCGCTGACCCGCGACGGCGTCGCTTTGAAAAAGATCTCCGGCCGATCGGCGTTGTACACCTGGTCGTAGCAGGAGGCGGCCGCTTCGGACTCTTCCATCCGAGCCGTTTGGCTGCGTTTGTAGGTCACACCTGCCGCCCAGACTTCTTGCTGATCGATCGGTGGCAACCACTGCGTTGAATCATCGATCGCGATGGACTGATCTCGCCCCAAAGATCCTGCCGCGGCCGCGGGATTCTCCGCCGCCAAAATTGCCGACAATGTGGGAAGCTCCGCCGTCATTTGCAACGGAACCAAGCTTTCGTTTTCGACCAAAGCAACGCGAGTTTGGCCGGCTGAGTCAATGCATTTGGTGATATTCATGCCGACAAGATAACCGCCCAGACGCCCCGTCAGAAGACCTGAGGGAGCAGAAGACGTCCTTGCAGGAATAGCACTCAGCGAACGACGGCGACTTCAATTTCCAGGCCCGGACCAAAACCAAGCATCAACCAGGGACCGGGAACGTTTTGCTGCTGGAATTTCTGCAACACGAATCCCAGCGTCGCCGACGACATGTTGCCGTGTTCTCGCAGCACTTCTCGAGAAACATCGAGTGCGTCCGACGGCAACTCCAACGCGGTTTCGACCGACTGCAGAATTCGAACGCCGCCGGGATGAACCGCCCAGCCACCGATCGAATCCAAATCCAATCCCGACTTCGCCAACCAAGGCACACAGAAACTCACGAGTGTTTCGATGAATCCGGGCACGCTGGCTTCGAGCGTCATGATGAATCCGTTGTCACCGATCCGCCACGTCATCGCGTCATGACTGTCGCGAATTAAACAGGAGCCTACCAAAACGATTTCGCCGAGCGGTGAATCGACTCCTGACGCGGGGCAGTCATCGCCGGCGACAATCAAACCGGCGGAACCATCGGCAAACAAAGATCCCGACACAATCCGCTGAGCATCGTATCCGTACTGATAATGCAGACTGCAAAGTTCGATGCAAACGATCAACACGACCGCATCGGAATCAGCGGCAACCAAACCACGTGCGGTCCGAAGTGCGTTGACCAAACCGTGACAGCCCATGAACCCAACTTGAATTCGCTGGGTCGTGATTGGCAAGCCGAGCTTGTCAATCAATTGCACATCGATCCCCGGCGCGGTGAATCCGGTACAAGTGACGGTGACCACGTGCGTGACATCGTCCGGTGAAATACCGCTGCCATCCAGCGCCCCCTGGCCGGCTCGGCATGCCAATGCGGGTGCTTCTTCAGCATAGCGTTCGTTGCGAGTGGCCATGGTTGGCCCGCGATCGCCACCATCTTGCATCGGAGGATAGAAAGATTGTGTCAGCTCGCCCGCATCGCCTTTTTCAACCAACACACTTCCGCGAGTATCGACCCCGGTTCGACGATACAGCTTGGCCAATTTCACGGCCTGCGATTCGTCCTCGCATGACATGCTTTGGGCGCAGTGAGTTGAGAACGCAAGGTCGGCCTTGTGCGTTGGCTGAGCCGTCGCAATCGATAAGATCTGGGCAGTCATGACGAGACGTGAGTCCGAAGAGAAGCGTCCGCGAAGCTCGATGCGGTGCGATGGATGGAGGACGTTGCGTCGAAACGCGGGCCGTTTGCGAGACTACGAGTGAAAGGAGTCGCCAACCAATGAGCACGTCGTAGAACATGACATGCTAACCAGCGAGCCGGTCGATACCGGACCATCCCGGTGACCCAACGACATAAATACCGACGGCGGGTTTGAAACTTCGCTGCTCGACGATCCCAGTTTGCACCAAAATCGGCTTCACCGTTAGCCGTCATCTGTCCCAACCGATACAAAGCCCAAGAATCAGCCACCGCCAAACCGCTTTCAATCCCCCACGTCATTCCTTCGCCCGTCAGCGGCTCAACATAACCAGCCGCATCACCAATCGCGACAACACGACCTCGGCCGCTCACTCTTCTGCGCCTCAGCGGTGGGGTGGTTTGCCAACACGCCACTTCGGCGAACCAAAGCTTCAGTTTTCGCGACTGTAATGAATCGAACAGTCCCGAATCCAACAGCAACGCCAGAGTTTTCATCTGGATCGCCACCTTGCCTCCCCCCATCACAGAGGGGGTCTTCTTGCCAGGATGGACAGCGGCGGCGATATCAAGACTTCCGTTTGGAAGACAAACGATTCCGACATAGCCATCACGACCGCAGTGCATCTGGATTTCACCAGATTCCAACTTCCAATCAATCTCTTTTGCTTCGTCGCGACTCATATGAGCAGATAGACCCATCGGGCCATTGGGCGTTTCAAGCCAACGAAGATCCGCCGCATCGCGTTGTCGAAAACGCCCGGTCAGCCCCGCCGCAACGACCACCAAATCAAAGGTCTCTGGCGATCCTGTTCCGGCATCGATTGAAACGCTTTCGCCAGACTCCGCGACAATCGTGGCTTCGCAAGGCTGCCGCACTTGCACGCCCGCCTCGATCGCCAAGGTCAAAAGATGCTGATCCAACTCTGCTCGCGAAAGTGCGATGCCCTCACGAATTGGAATGCGTACCGCGGGAACACGCGACCGTTTCTCTTCTGTCACCTGCGTCGCCGTTGGGCTTGCCTTGGCCACTTGAAAGTAGCCACGAAAGAACTTGGTCGGCAGGCCGAGATCGCGAATCGATTCGCCGGCTCCAATGGCATCCAGTGCCGCCAATCCCGCAGCCCCCAAACAACACCCGCAAACTTTTTCGCGTGGGAAAACAGATCGCTCAAACAAAGTGACCTTCGCACCACGTTGCGCGAACCGAATTGCCGCTGCAGAACCTGCCACGCCCGCGCCGACGATCGCGACCTTGCCCAAGCCCTGGTCTTCAATCGAGGAACCTGATTCGGCGGGGCCCATCACGGAATGGCACCCGACAGAATTGGTGAAGGCGCCCCCACCCTTTCTGCCACGCAAGTTTGATCGATCGCTGCAAGGAATCGGCAAGGAAACGAAATGCGAACGGGAATGTCGTAGCCCATCGCTTGTCGAAGAAGCGACGAAAACTCAGGGCGACTGTACGCGGCTCGAACACTGGCCGTTGCATCGTGGTGAACAACATCACTTCGCGAGACCAACCGCGACGCGGCGGCGACCAACGCCAGGTTCACCGATGATCGATCCAGGTCACAAATCAGCACGGAGCGTTCACTCACACGCCACATTTCCTGGATCAACCGGACCGCTTGGTAATTTTCTAGGTGATGCATGAACAAAGAATTGGTCACGACATCAAATCCAGACGGCAATCCATCCGCCAGGCAATCCCGCACGACAGTGCCCAAAGTCACACCAGCAGCCTTGGCCGATTCCAAGGCGAAATCCATGGCGGTTTCGCTGCGATCCAGCGAGGTGACTTCCATCCGGATGCCCTGTCGCTTGGCTCGACACAACCAATCGATGGGAAGGTCCGCACTGCCGCTGGCAACATCCAAAATGCGCAGAGGTCGTTGCGGTTGTTGCTGCGCCATCCGAACCAGACGAGGGTAAAACACGCGCGAAACCAAACTGATTCGGTTCAACCGAGCCAATCCAGCCAAAGCCTGTCGATGTCGATCTGGATCCAAACCGGGATCGTCCATCCACTCATCACTGCGAATGCGTGCGAAGGTCATGATGGTGTTGCAACCACCTCGTTAACCAACTCTTCATCGCGACTGAACACGTCGATGCTTTGCAGCGTGGTTTCAGCGATCGTTTCCAACGCTTCTCGCGTGAAGAAGGCTTGGTGAGAAGTGATCAAGACATTGGGAAACGTCATCAAACGCGACAGCACGTCATCCTGCATGACCTGCTGCGACAGATCTTCAAAGAACACGCCTGATTCCTCTTCATAGACATCCAAGGCAAACCCGCCTAATTGGCCGGACTTCAAACCTTCAATGGCCGCGGAAGTGTCGACCAATCCGCCTCGCGATGTGTTGACCAACATCGCACCGCGTTTCATTTTGCTCAGACGTTCAGCATCAATCAAATGGTATGTGTCCGGGGTCAGCGGACACTGCAGAGAAACCAAATCAGATTCGGCCAGCAATCGATCCAGATCGACGTATTCGCCGAGCTTTTTGGCCTCGTCATTTGGATATGGATCGTACATCAACACGCGGCAACCAAAGCCACCCACGATCCCAGCCAAAGTACGACCGATCGCGCCAGTACCGATCACCCCAAATGTTCGGCCGTGTAAATCAAAGCCCAAAAAACCATCGATCGAAAAGTTGTTTTCACGCACTCGGTTGTACGCTTTGTGAATCTTCCGATTCAAAGTCAAAATCAATCCGATCGTGTGCTCCGCCACCGCATGGGGTGAATAACGAGGCACTCGCACGACGCGGACACCAAACTTCGCCGCGGCATCCAGGTCGACGTTATTAACCCCGGCGCATCGCATCGCGAGCAAACCAATTCCAACCTCGCGAAGTCGCTGGAGTACAGAGGCATCCAACGTGTCGTTGACGAAGGCACACACGGCATCGCATCCCTCCGCCAACACCACGGTCGACGCATCCAACCGGTGTTCTAGAAATACAAATTCATGCTCAAATCTGTCCGAAGCCGCTGATAAAAACTGCTCGTCGTAAGGCTTGGTGCTGAAGCAGGCGATTTTCATGTACCGCTCTCAATATTCAAAGTATCTCAATCAATCAAAATGGGTTTCGATGAAGGCAAAACGCAACCTGCCGTCGACTCGTCACATCCCGGCCGCTGCCGCATCCGATCCGCCAACCACTTTCGCGTTTCCACCACCAGGAGTTTGCTCCGATGTCGAGTCTGCACCGCGCCAACGAATGAACAGTGTCACCAGACTGGCCGCGATGACGACCAAACTGACCCACTGCGAAATCGACAATGAAGTGCCAAATTGACCTTTCTCGTCCACGCGAATCCACTCAAGCACAATTCGAAGCACGCCGTAAGCGATGAAGCCGACCAGCATCAAAATCCCTGGTCGACGTCTTCCGGAAATAGCTCGCTCCGGCGCGGCATCATCCGTTTGTTTGGGTTGTCGATGCAGAATCCGTTCCACAATCAGCAAAACGACAAACATGATCGCTGCAAACACGGAGCTGATAATTTGCGTGCCCCAAACGGGAGCCGCAATCGAGGGCAAGTCACTCGGCGAATATCTCGCAATAACTTCGTCCTCTCTTAGCACCACAACGCCCGGCAAGGCTTCTTCCGCGGGCCGATCCAAAGGCACCTGATCTCGATAGGTCGGGTCCAAAGCGATCGTCAACGTCTCACCGTTCTGCACTCCCGCTTGGCTGGCCAACGAATCTGGACTCACTGAATCCACCACCATTCGCGATTGACCGGCGGGTAGCTCCTCTTCCGAAACGACCGGCTGACCTTCGATGCCCAACAGTTCGCCTGACAACAACTGCTCCGCGTGAACCTGTGAGCCAGCCGGAAATCGAACCGCCAGTGGCCCCGCTTCGCACGCGCCACCGTAGCAACAACCGTTCATCAAGCATCCCAATCGACCGAACAGCAATCCCACGAACACGCAAGGAATGATCACATCCCCGATTCGCCAGATCGGCGTTTGATGTCGCTTCAACGCGATCAACGATGCGATGAACCCGCCGATGAATCCGCCATAGACGACCAATCCACCTTGATTCAGCGCCGCCATCGCCATCAGGGTTTCACCCCAGGTCGGCCGCAGAAAATCTTCGAAGTACTGCGTGACGTAAAAAATGCGTGCTCCCAGCAGTCCACCGATGAACGTCCAGGGTGCCAATTGCAGAATCGAATCGGCTCCCAATCCAGCACGCTCGGCTCGCCAAGCCGCCAAGCCAACCGACGCAATCGCGGCCAGCATCAGAAACATCCCGTAGCCACGGACCGCGACACCGACCGGATCGCCCAGCGTGTTGACCAACTCGGTTCTCGGAACCACGACCACTAGAATCACCGCGGCCATCACGGCAAAGCCCGAGATTTGGCCAATGGCGGTGGAGGCGCCCAAACCACCGCGGCGGGATTCCCAGCCGATGTAGGCCAACACGGCAATCAAGAGAAACAGCAACGCCCAACCAATCCCAAAAATGGGCCAGCCCGCGAATTCGTGAGGGATCAAAAACAGCGTCCGACGCATGGTTGCCTGTCGAGAGAGGGTCAGTCCGTCAAATGCGTGCGGAATTCGCACGGTTCTCGCCACGTCCAAATTCCGGTGGCACTTGCCTTTATCGTCGCATCGTTCGGCCTGAAACGATAGGCGAATTGGCTCCTGAGAACTGTTCCAACCGGTCCAAACGGACCGAAGTGCCGTGGGGAAATGGCGAAATCACGGGAACTTGGGCATTTTCTTTTGGTTGAACTATACTGACGGCCAAACCTAGAAGGCGAGTTTGTTATCCTTGCCACGCGAGTCGACAGTCTCGCCGAAACCGGGACACGCGTCCCGCTCCAATTGCATCCTGATTCTCCGAAATTGATCGAGGTTCCCGTCCATGCCCAAGGCTCTTTGTCTAGTTAGCCTTGTGGCGTCCATCTTGCTGTTGGTGCTATTTGGAGCCGATTTGCTGTTGGGCGTGGCTGGAATGAGCGACATGGCGCCGCTCGGATCCGCGAGCATGCTGATGAACCTCGGATTCGTCATTTTTTCTGGGTTGCTGGCCTTCCTCAGCTTCACCACCTACCGCGAACAGCGGTAGTGAATCCCCCACGGCGATATCTTTTGTTCGCCGAATGTTTCCGAGTCGTTCTCTAAAACGCTCGCGACCGCAGAATGAATCTCGCGGTGGACCCATCATTTGCGAAGCCCGCTTTCTGCAGGCCCATGTCATTGCTGGCCCGTGTCATCGCTGGCCCCTGCGATCACGCCCCGGTGGCGACCGCCAATCAACTAAACTGCTGGGCCGGTTCGTTTGCCCTGGGTGCTCTCACCGCCTCGGCTCATCGCGCCGGCCATCTCCCGCCTGAACTCCCTTCCCCACGCCATCCCCACCGGAGTCGCTCCGATGCCACGCTTGAATCCCCTGCCCCGCCGCCAATTTCTCGCGACCAATCTTGCCGCCGGATCCGCCTTGCTGGCGAGTTCGTCCTCCATGGCTTTCGCGAAGGAACCCGCTAGCGAGACCGGTCCGCTGGAAACCTTTGTGCCGACGCGGACGATCACTCACGGTCCCAAATTTCACTGGTTTGGCTACTACGACAAACAAGAATTCGATCCCACCGGCCGCTTCGTGCTGTCCAACGAAGTCGACTTCGAAGGCCGCAGCCCCAATGCCGAGGATCGCATCGGAGTCGGATACGTGGACACCGCCAACAACGATCAATGGATCCCGTTGGGCACCAGTCAAGCGTGGGGGTGGCAGCAAGGCTGCATGCTGCAGTTCGTCGGCCAAGACGGCAAACGCGTTCTCTGGAACGACCAAGATGGCGACCGGTTCGTGTGCCGAATCCGCGATCTAGAATCGGGACAGACGAAAACAATCGATCGGCCGATCTATACGATCAGCCAGGACGGACGGACCGGTTTGTCAGCCGATTTCCGGCGAATCAACAACCTCCGGCCAGGCTACGGTTACTCCGGTTTGGCCGATCCCCACGTGGACGAGCGAGCCCCGGAAGAGTCCGGCGTGTGGCGGGTCGATCTGCAAACCGGCCGCAGCGAATTGATTCTGTCGTTGGCCCAGGTTGCTCAATTGCCTTGGCCCGATGGCGACAAACATGCCGAAGCGTGGCACTACTTCAATCATCTTCTGATCAACCCATCCGGCACCCGTTTCATTGTGCTGCATCGATATCGCCCCGAGTTCGATCCGTCGACACTGCAGTACAAAGGCGGATTTGTCACGCGAATGTTGACCGCCAACATGGACGGCTCAGACCTGCATGTGCTCGATCCATCCGGCTACACATCGCACTTCATTTGGAAAGGCGATGATGCCGTGACCATGTGGACCCGGCCCGCCGGCAAACCCAATGGTTTCTATGTCTTTGAAGATCAAACCAATCTCGTTCGACCGGTCGGGGGCGGCAAGATGCCAACCAACGGGCACAACACTTACTTGGCTGGCGACTACGGGGATTGGATCCTGAACGATACCTACCCGAGCAAGTCCCGGCGCCAAACGGTTTATCTGTATCACGTTCCCAGCGACCGACGATTTGATCTGGGGCATTTCCCATCACCCAAACGCTACACCGGCGAATGGCGTTGCGACACACACCCGCGATGCAGCCCCGATGGACGCACCGTTGCCATCGACAGTCCGCACGCGGTTGACCAGAACGATGGCGGACGCCAAGTTCACTTGCTGGACATCGGCGAATTGCTGGATGCCAACTCGTGACACCACTTCCTTGGTCTTGATCGCCCCTGGTTTTTGAAATGACGACTCCCGTCGAACCCGACGCCCTGATCGCCTCTCTTCGCGAACGAATCGGCCAACACCCGGATCCTGAAACCGGACGACCGATCCAAAGCACCGGGCAATTGGGCGAAATCACGCTGGATGGCGACACGCTCAAAATGTCCGTCGGAATCACATCCCACTGCCAACCCATCGCCGATGAGATCGCGGACACGATTCGCGATCTGGCCCTGACCGTGGCACCTGGAAAAACGATCGAGGTGCAAACGCCAGTTCACGCTCGCCCGCCAGCTCGACTGGGCCAAGTCGGCTTGAAAGCCAAAAGCGTGATCTTGGTCGGCAGCGGCAAAGGCGGCGTCGGCAAGAGCACCGTGGCGGCATCGTTGGCTTTGACGCTTCGTCGGTTGGGTGCCAACGTTGGCCTGATGGACGCCGATGTGTACGGCCCCAGCGTTCCACACCTTCTCGGACTGTCCGGCCGACCCGCCATCTCCGAAGACAAAAAGATCGAACCGATTCGGCTCGGCCCCAACGGCGAATCAGGAGTCCCACCCGAAACCGAAGGTGCAATGCCCGTCATGTCGATGGGTTTCTTGCTGGAACCTGACCAGGCCGTGATTTGGCGTGGTCCGATGCTGCACGGTTCGATCCAACAATTCCTGCGTGACACGTCCTGGGGCGAACTGGACTACTTGGTCATCGACATGCCACCGGGCACCGGCGACATCGCGTTGACGCTTTCGCAAGCGATCCCGATCACGGGTGCCGTCGTGGTTTGCACCCCGCAAGAGGTCGCTTTGTTGGATGCGGTCAAAGCCATCAGCATGTTCCGCAAAGTCAACATTCCAATCGCTGGCATGGTGGAAAACATGAGCGGCTTCACTTGCCCGGATTGCGGCAAGACCTACGACATCTTTGGTCGTGGTGGAGCTCGCGACAAAGCCGAAGAACTCACCGTTCCGTACTTGGGCGGATTGCCCATCGACATCACACTTCGCGAAGCCGGTGACGCGGGCAAATTGGCCGAGGTTCTCGCGAACGATCATCGTGCCCGCGCACCGTTCGACCAAGTCGCTCGCTCGTTGGTTCGCAACCTGGCCGCGAAAGCCGCTTCGGCACCGCCCAAAGCTTCGTTGCCGACGCTGTAGTTCAGCGATCCGTTTGATTTCGACTGCCTTCTTCGATTCCCACCGAGTTCTCGATGTCTTCTTCATCACGTCCCGTTGCTTTAGTCACCGGCGCAGCCACCGGTGTGGGCCGAGCCTGTGCGATTGGACTGGCCCGGCAAGGTCACGATGTTGTCGTCAACTATTCACGCAGCGAGGCGGAGGCCAAACAAACCGCCGCCGATGTGGAAGCCCTCGGCGCGAAATCCATGTTGGTCCGATGCGATGTGTCGGTCGATGAAGATGTCCGCGCGATGGTCCATCAGATTGGCGAAACCTTCGGACGACTGGATTGCCTGATCAACAACGCGGCAACTACCGAGTTCATTGAACATTCCGCTCTCGAAACGCTCACCGAGCCGATGTGGGACCGCATTCTCGGCGTGAACTTGAAAGGTCCCTTCTTTGTCACGCGGGCCGCCGCTGCATTGCTTCGCGAAGGCGACGGTGGCTCCGTCGTCAATGTCAGCTCCGTCGCGGGGATCACCGGTTCAGGTTCCTCGATCGCGTATTGTGCCAGCAAAGGTGGCTTGAACACGCTCACGAAATCGCTGGCTCGATCCCTCGCTCCCAAAATTCGCGTCAACGCCGTGTGCCCCGGCCCAATCGACAGCCGTTGGATTCGTCAGGGAAATCCCAATTGGGACCTCGAGGAGATGGTCGCAGACTACCCGCTGCCCAAGGCATCTCAGCCAGAAGACATCGCCGATGCGGTGCTGTTCTTTGCGACGGGAACCAGCATGACAACCGGCCAACTGCTCCCCGTCGATGGCGGCCAAACGTTAGGTTAGTGCCAGTTCACCGAAAATCGGAGGCCCCCTCTCATTCAGTGAACCGTTGGAGCTGAAGCGGATTGGCTACCAAACCCTCGCGTTCCAGCGTCTTGCCAGTCACATTGAAACTGAAGAAAGGTGGAACCATGCATCCGTACGTCGCAGAGTTTATTGGGACGATGTTCCTGATCTTGTTTGGCAATGGAGTGGTCGCGAACGTCGTTCTGCCAAAGACAAACGGGAACAACGGAGGCTGGATTGTGATTGCCGCAGGATGGGGCATCGGCGTTTTCATCGGAGCGTTCTGCGCCAGCGAATTCAGTGGCGCACACCTGAATCCAGCCGTCACCTTTGCGATGTACTGGGCCGACAAAGAATTCGGCCTACTCGATAGTGGCGGGTACATCGGGGCTCAAATGTTGGGTGCCATGGCCGGAGCAGTTCTGGTCTATGTCTTCTACCGCGAACATTTTCGCGAAGCGTCAGATGACCCCGATAGCATGCTGGCCTGTTTCAGCACCGCACCGAGCATTCGCAAACTTCCACAAGCGTTTGTCTGCGAAATGATTGGCACCTTCGCTTTGATTTTGCCCATCTTCTTGATGGTTGCTCCCGGCTTCAGCTCTGGACCGGAACCGGTCGACACGGACCCGGTGCTCGGACTAGGCTCGATTGGTTTGCTGCCCGTCGGCTTGCTCGTGTTCGGCATCGGTTTGTCGCTGGGCGGAACCACCGGCTACGCGATCAACCCAGCCCGTGACCTCGGTCCGCGATTGATTCATGCCTTGCTACCGCTCAAGGGAAAACAAGGGAGCGATTGGGCCTACGCCTGGGTTCCCGTGCTGGGGCCGCTCACCGGTGCCGCCTTGGCTGCCCTGGTCAACGCGTTCTTGTAGGCCTTGTTGATCTGCCAGTTGGACGCAAACGCAGCTTCTGAATCAAGATCGTGCCCGGCCTTCGCGTTCGATCTTTTGTTGCAACTGATTGGCTCGCAAATAGCGACGTTCAACCAACTCGCTCACATCCATTTCTTGGGTGTAGTTGGCGACCATGCTAACCAATTTGACGTGGTCGATGGGTTTGGACAGATAGTCGTCGCACCCGCCGTTGAGGCACCGATCGCGGTCACCTTTCATCGCGTCGGCGGTGAGCGCAATGATCGGCCAATCAATCCCCGCCGAACGCAGAAGCGCGGTCGCTTGCAGCCCATCGACGACGGGCATCTGCATGTCCATCACGATCAAGTCGTATGGATGCCCCGAGTCACGAGCTTGAACGGCAGCGTCCATGCCTTGCTGACCATCTTCTGCCGTGTCAACTTTCGCTCCCGCTTTTTCGAGGAAGTGTTGACTGATGTGGCGAACATCTCTGCGATCATCGACCACCAAAACGCGGCAGTCCAATTTCGGAGTTTCCGCGAGCAACTCCTCCGGACGCGATGGTTGTTTGACCAAATCGGGTGTCACCAGCTCGATGCCTTCGACCGAATGAACCGGCAACCGGACAAAGAACGTTGACCCTTCGCCGAGCTCGCTTTCCAGCGACATCTCGCCGTCCATCATCTCGATCAATCGTTGACTGATAGCCAGCCCCAAGCCACTGCCACCATATTTTCGCGTCACCGACGCATCGCCTTGCGAAAACGGTTTGAACAATCGGTCCTGCTGTTCTTTGCTGATACCGATCCCGGTGTCGACAATCGAGAACTCGACGACCGGAGGATCGGCCCCTTTCATGAAGCGAACCTTCAATCCCACCTTGCCTTCGTCAGTGAACTTGATCGCGTTGCCAATCAAGTTGATCAACACTTGACGCAGGCGAGTTGGATCGGTCTCGATCGATTGTGGAACGCGACCTTCAAACTCGACTTGGAAGTCGACATTTTTCTCGTCCGCACGGACCTGCATCAAAGACTGGATGTCGCCCACCAATCGCGGCAACGGAACCGACTCCGCGTCCACGCTGAGCTTGCCAGCCTCGATGCGAGACAAGTCGAGAATATCGTTGATCAACGACAACAAGTGCTCACCGTTGCGTTTGATGATCATCACGCAATTGCGATTGTCGGGGTCTTCCAAGTGACCAAGCAAAACATCCGCGTAACCGAGAATGGCCGCCATGGGAGTCCGAATCTCATGGCTCATGTTGGCCAAGAACTCGCTCTTGGATTGATTGGCCGCCAACGCGATTTGCTCGCTTCGTTGCAAACGTTCCTCTTGGCGTTTGCGTTCGGTCACGTCCGCGACCGTTCCATCGAAACTGGTCAACACCGCTTTGCCGCGGCGTCGGCTAGCCCGAGCGATCCCCTTGCTCGATACCCAACGGATAGAACCGTCCCGGTGAACGACACGGTATTCAACCGAATAAGGCGAGGGGTCCAACGGTGACATCGATGCTCGCACCGCTTGCCGAACCCTCGCTCGATCATCCGGGTGAATCCGTTTCAACGAATCCTCGAACGTCATTTCCTTCTGTTCGACACCATGAATGCGGCGATAACGTTCGTCGGTTTGAAGGGCGCTCGTCTCGGGGTCGATATTCCAAGCTCCCATTTCCGCCGCATCCAACGCCAACTGAACTCGCTCCCGAGTCGCGTTCAACATCAACGCATCCCGTTCCGCCTTCCGGCGATTGCGTTCCAGCAGATACAGCACGCTGCCAACGAGAATCAGACCGATCAACGTGGACGAAACCGAGGTCACAATCCCGCTGCGATAAGCTCGCGTCGCCATTGCTTCGCGGACAACCAACAGATCCTCTTCGATCTTTCGCATCGAGATCGCCAGATCGTCGATCTTGCCCATCAAGTTCTGATCTAAATTCAGGATCACGGCGTCGCGAGCAGCTTCGGGACCTTCTTCGGCTCGAATATCCAACACCGCATTGAGATGCGTGATTCGATCTTCGACATTGTCCCGAAGTAAGTCGAACTTGGCTCGCTGGACCGCATGGTCTTGAGTCAGCTTCTCGAATTGATCAAGGCTCTGCGTCGTGCGTTTGACAGCTTCCTCGAAAGGTTCCAAATGCCGCTGATCGCCCGTGATCAAGTAGTCCCGTTGCCCACGTTCGGCATCCATCACGGCGCCCTCGATCTCCGCCAAAGACGCCAAAACTTTCAGCGTCAAACCAACTTTGAGTCGCGTTTCCTGCAATTCACGGATGTTGTGAAATGCGATCACCCCACTGATGATCAGCACGATCATCACCACGGCAACCGCGAGTGGATTGACCAAACTGCGAGTCAGGCTTCGTTGATTTTCGGTCGTTGCGGTCGAATTCACCCGTGCTTCCATCCTCGCGTGAAAGAACGCTTCGAACTGGGCGACGTCACCGAGACGGGCCACGATGCGTCAATGTCACCGACAGTTTGCCACTTCAATGCGGAGACAAGGGACACAATTCTCCAGCGGAAGTTAAAAAACTTCTCCGCCCCCATCCAGTGAAACTCACGTCGCTTGTCTTCTCTTGTCAGAGAGGAATTGAAATCCATCCTCGCAGTTTGGTCAATTCGACTGCTCCATCGCATCGGAAGGACAACTAACCTGTCAAAAACCCGCGAGCCCTCCTGAGTGTATCCTCTCAAGCTATTCGTCAAGCTGTCATTCGCGAAAGCACCGATGAACCGCCATAAGCATGTACACCTTCCCTCCGTAGCCGACTTCGACACTTGGAGAGCCCACGTGTCGATTAATCCCATTTTTGTTGCTATCAATGCAGTCGCCGTGCGCCCCGACCTGCGAAAAAACTCGCCTGTTCACTGGCGACTTTTTCATCAACGACCGTATTGACCAAAGCGAGACCAATCCGGAATGCCCACCGCGGAAATGACGACCGAACCTGAACTGCAGGAGATTGCGTGTCAATCGTGTGGTGCTGCGTTGACGGGTCTGTCGGGCATGCTGGCGACGATTTGTCCGTATTGCGCCTCACCATCGGTGATCCAGCGTCCTCCGTCAAAGAACCGCCCCACGCCGACATTCGCGATTGGGTTTGTCGTGGACCAAGAACGAGCCACACAGCTGGTTAAACAATGGATCGGCAGAGCCCACTGGTTCGCTCGCTCCGATTTCAAACGAGCCGCACCAGACTGCACACGTGGGGTCTATCTGCCAGCGTACTTGTATGGTGCCGTTGCCGACACCCAGTATTCCGCCAGCATCGGTGAGAACTACACGGAGACGGAAACCTACACGACGACCGATTCCAAAGGCAAACGTGTCACGCGGACTCGAACCGTCACCAAAACCGAATGGCGGAACCTGGAGGGGCAACATTCGTGCTATGTCCTGGACGTGATTGTGACCGCATCCAAAGGCACCGACAACGATTCACTGGAAGCGATCGAACCGTTTGATTTGCGAGCCCTTCGTCGGTATTCACCATCGATCATCACCGGTTGGCTGGCGGAACTCCCCTCCAAAGACCAAGCGACTTGTTTTCAGTTGGCACATGGCGAAACAATCGCGAAAGTCGGTTCGCAACTGAAACACTTCATGCCCGGTGATTCCCATCAAAACCTGGAACATCGCACACAACTCTCTCGCGAAGTGATCGACCTCGTGCTTCTGCCCATCTGGTGCTTTGCCGTCCGCTACGACGAGAACCAACCTCCGGTGCAAATTTTGGTCAATGGACAAACCGGGCGAGTCGCTGGCAGCGTGCCCACATCGACCACCAAAATCGCATTGGTCGTCGGAGCCGTGCTGCTGTTCATCGCCGCCATCGTTCTTCTTTCCGCCATGCAGTGAGTTGACGATGCCTGAAATCATTTCTGTTTGCTCTCGCTGCGACACACCGCTCGAACACGGCGACCTGCGCTGCTCGATTTGTGGTCAATCGTCACCTCCAAACGAAACCACAAAACAGCAAGTCGCTGCGAAAATCCTGCGTTGCAAGGGTTGTGGTGCTGCGGTCGCGTTTGATCCCGAGCATCAAGCCCCACGATGTTCGTTCTGCGATGGAATCGTTGAGATCGAAACCATCGTCGACCCGATGGAACAAACCGAAGCCTATCTGCCCTTCATGCTGACGCCCGATGATGCTCAGCGTGCTCTCCGGCAATGGCTTGGCTCACTCGGTTGGTTCCGTCCCAGCGATCTGACATCCGCTTCGCACGTCGATGACCTGCATCCGCTGTACTGGGTCGCATGGGTCTTCGACACCGAGTGCAAAATCAGTTGGGCCGCAGACTCCAACGCCAATTCACGACGATCAAGCTGGGCACCTCACTCTGGTCAAACCGATGTGGTGTTTCAAAACATTCTCGTGTCCGCATCTCGTGGACTCTCGCAAGCGGAAGCGGTTGCCGTCAGCCAGCGACTGGATCTTCGCACCGCGCGAGCGACTCCCAACCTCGAAGACGGTGTGACGAGAGAGCAATTCGATGTCCAACGATCTCAGGCCCGACGTCAAGTCCGTGACGCGTTGCGTTTGATGGCAAAGAAGCACGTTGAAGGAACCCAAATTCCAGGCTCAAGCTTTCGCAACGTTCACGTCGAAACCGTCGTTAAAGGTCTGACCACTCGGCGTTTGTCACTGCCCGCCTATGTCATGGCGTATCGCTATCACGATCAGCTCTACCGAGTCGTCATCAGCGGGCAAAACTCGCAGGACCTGACGGGAACCGCCCCCTACTCCACTGCGAAAATCGTGCTCACGATCTGCGGTGCGGTTGCCTTGGCATTGCTGTTCTTGATGGTGATCGCAGCCGCTCAGTGAATTCGACGCCAACGACGTCGATTTTGAATGCGATCACTTTTTGCTGGACAACTGAATCGTCCCGGCGTCCCAAGAGTCTCCGTCCGGCACCGTCCACTGAATGGATGACTGGTCAGGTTTTGAGTAGCGACCGTTCAATCGATCGCCTTCCTGAGAACGCGTCACAATGTTGAACTCGCTCCATACGAAGGTGACATCGTACGTCCCCGGTTTCACTCCATCACCTTGCGTCAGCGTGCTGATTTCAAATCGCCCACCTTCCGATGTGATCCCCTTTGCCAGCGACGGTGCATTGGATTGAGGATGCAGCTCAATGACGACGCCGACCGCAGGCTGGCCGTCCACTTCTAAAACGCCGCTCACCGGAACCATTCCATCGTCAGGCTTCTTGCTGGTGCAACCAACCATCAGCCCGATCAACAACACCAAACTCAACTGCTGATCAATTCCCACAACTGCAATCCTTCGCCGTTTCAACATCCTAAATCCCATCTTCAGCAATCACTTCCCGGCCACGTCGCGTGATGTTGGACGAAAACACAAGCGGTTCAATGCTGGTGTTGATAAAACGAATCGAGCCATCAGCGAATGCAAAGTGACAACCGCCTGAGTGAAAGCTGTGGAACCCAAACCCTCGAGCATTGGTGCAGTTGATCGCACAGGGTCCACCAACCGGAGGCCAACTCAATCCACTTCGCAATGAACCTTGTAGCCAGTGTTCGCCGTTGAGTAGATCTCCCCAACCACCGCCTTCGACGCCGATCAATGCTGCGGTGGCAACCGGGTCTTCGCGACCAGCGCTGTAAACCACGTTGCCGCCCGTGCGTTCACCAAACAAAGTTGTGTGAGACAATCCATCCAAGATGTCAGCAAAACGGCCGTCTTGGTCGCCACCGAAAATTGCACTGACAACCTGAAGAGCACCTTCGCGGCCGCCACTCAGCGTCGCGCCATAGGCGAAGTTCGCATACGTTCCACGCACACCCGTGGTCGGGGAAAAATCCGCCGGGGCTAAATTCGTCGCCGTGAATGGCAATCCGGCCGGATTGGAATCGAACAAGTAACGCCGTGACTCAATCCCACCGGGCGAGGAAGGACAGATAAACATCGACATCGGCGTTTGCAAAGCGGCCACGTTGTCGGGACTGAGTTGATCGACCGGCAAGATGCTTTGATCGATTTGGTCGTACAGCCCTTGTTGTTCCAGCTGTGGCAAGATCGACATCATCCAGTTGCCACCGTTGAACGCCTTCGGTGGAGTCTCCAACCACCACGCTCTCGGCAACTTGCGAAATGCCGAGTGGTAATTGTGAATCGCCAAGGCGAGCTGACGTGATCGGTTGCTGCAATCGGCCCGACGCGCCGCTTCGCGAGCCGCCTGGACCGCGGGCAACAACAGCCCCACCAGCATTCCAATGATCGCAATGACCACCAGCAACTCAACCAACGTGAATCCAGATCGTGATGGCCTCGCTAAGTCGTCCGCGTTCTCGCCACTTTTGCTGCCAATCGGCTGTGTCGTTCGTCTCATTGCCTCGTGCCTGTTTGCAATGTGTCGATGCATTCACCACAGACGACCGCAAACGCCACCCACCCCCCGAAAGAACCTCGGCAACACGCAAAATGGCGTCGCAAACTTAGGAAACTTCGTTGTTCTGATGCTTACGATGTTCAAGGTGAAAACCATGAAGAGATCGCAGAATACACCGTCTTGGGGTCCCCCGAAGGTCAAAAAGCGCGAAAATCCACCTCCGTCGCCGAAATGGAGTTCCGACAAACATTGCCGTCCTCAAAGGAGGAAGAAAACGACACAACTGATTTGCCAGCTAGCGAGACCAGCCGGTATCAACCATTCAACCTTTGGACGGATCCCCAGCTCGCCGCGCCCGGGAACTCAAGCGAAGGCGTCTTTCCAGGGTCCCGTGATGGCACAGGTGATACCGGGGCTTTGCAAATTGACGAACAACCATTTCCCATCGGGACTGAACGTCGCTCCGGCCCACTCTTTGGTTCGGAAGTCACCCTGGAAGCCGTTCTTTTCTCCATGGAGCTGAACGTTGTTTTCCGCCAACAACTTCAATCGTCCATCTTGCGAAAGCGTGAACGCTCGTTGCGGATACTCGTTGGCTCCGTAGTCATTGTCTTCGCACAACACCAAACCACCTTGAGGACTGACGCATAGGTTGTCGGGCATGTTCAAGGTTGGCTTGCTGGGCGATTCAAACAACAACGTCAACGTTTGCTGCTTTGGATCGAACTGCCAAATTTGGCCCGCCTTCGCCGCACCACCACTGGTCGCGTCGAAGTACACGACGCCGTTGCCGAACCAACACCCTTCGAGGCGTGAGAACGCCGAGCCACCTTTCGCCTGCCCCTGTCGGAAGACACCCAACTCATCACCGATTTCGCCTTCTTTCGAAACGTTCTTCAGCGACTCAGGACTGTGAGCCAGCGTTGGGTCATCGATCAAGTGCCAACGCACATCGAACTGGGTACCGTTTTGGAAACCGCCACGCAGGTCAGACTGACCGACGACTTCCGCCATTTCCAAGCGTCCGCCATCGGCCAACTTGCCAGGCGTGTTGGGCAAGAAACGATAGAAGCCCGACGTCGAACGATCTTCCGTGAGATACACGATGCCGCTGTTTCGATCGATCGCAACGGCTTCGTGAACGAAGCGTCCCATGTCTTTCAATGGCACCGGATTGCCATCGTCATCGGTGTGGCCGACTTCGAAGACCCAACCGTGAGTCTTCTCGAACGTGCGAACCTTGTCGGCCTTGTAGTGGTCGGCATCGAGAGGTCCCAACACGGTCTCCTCAGCGGTCAGCCAAGTTCCCCACGGTGTCACGCCACCGGCACAGTTGCGACTGGATCCGGAGAACACCACACGGCTGTCGAGCCATTCACCTTTGGCACTGTCAAACCGCAACTCGGTGCAACCGCCTTGAGCTCGACTGTCATAGGCATGCCCCGATTTGATCGCGATCGCTCGACCGTCGTCGCCGATTTCGTGGTTGCGACAAAGCGTCAACACATCGCCCTCACCGGAGATCACTCCCATCCCATCATGAGCGGCCGGGGTCGGCGTTCCATCGGCCATGATGTCACCCGTCCAACCAAACGTGCGATACCGGAACCCTTCCGGCAATCGCAACAGCGGCAACCCCGTCGTGTCATCCGATGTGGGTCGCAAAGTTGATACGGCATCGGGCTGCTCGCCTCGTACCACACGTTGCCCCAATCCGGCCAAAGCCGCAGTCACACCGAAAGAACCCAAGGCGGAAAAGTTGTCGCTGAGAAATTGTCGACGATTGCGATCGGTCACGATGCAGACCACTCCTATCGGAAAGGGATCGTATGGAGGCAGATCAGCCCAGCCGATCCATTGAAACTGGCTTGGATAGAACACGGCTGCGGGACACTTGATCGCCCACTGCCGATTTCGCGACAGAGTATCGAATTTGTGTTCAAACGCATCTCGCTGTTTTGCACCAAACGACAAACTTCATGGTTTGTTCATAAAAGCCATCGACCGAATTTGTGAAGTTTTCCCGAAATCGAAGCATGCAACCGCGGATCACATTGGTTCAAAATGAGCGATCGATACACTTCCCGCAAAATGGCCGCCAGAGCCTGCGGGGGCGATCGAAATTGCCTTCCTGTCTTCACCGGCTGACGCGATGCCATTTGATTTTCGTTTTGCCGATCCCGCCTGACACACACCGAGCCACCCATGTCACGACCAACCCACGCTGATCGAGTCTCTTCCGCCGCCTGGAATCGTCGGCGGTTCCTCGCGTTCACCGGCGCACTGCCCACCTATGTGCTCTCGACCCAACACGCCTGGGCCGATGCCAAGATCTCTTTCTCAAACAACCCGTTCAGCCTAGGCGTCGCATCAGGAGATCCCGACCATCGCGGGATGGTGCTGTGGACTCGCCTGGCACCTTCGCCGTTGCTTCCCGATGGTGGCATGCCGGCCCAAAACGTCGAGGTGACCTGGGAAGTCGCAACGGATGACTCGATGCGAAACGTCGTTGCATCGGGCACTCAACTGGCCACACCTCAACTGGGTCACTCCGTCCACGTCGAACTGAACCAACTCGAGTCCGACCGATGGTACTGGTACCGATTCAGATGCGGCGACGCTGAAAGCACGATCGGTCGCACCCGCACCATGCCACTGCCGCACCAGCTGCCCGACAAAGTTCGCTTTGCCGTCACCTCATGCCAAAACTACGAACAAGGTCTCTACACCGCCTACGAGCAAATGGCGGCCGACAACGTCGACATGGTCTTTCACCTAGGCGACTACATCTACGAATACGAAGCCGGTCGCAATGGAAAAGTCCGAACTCACCATGGTTCTGAAATCATGTCACTGGGTGACTACCGCGTCCGCCACGCTCAGTATCGATCGGATCCATTGCTGCAAAACATGCACGCTCAATGTCCTTGGTGGCTGACGTGGGATGATCATGAGTTTGACAACAACTGTGCTTGCGACATTTCAGAAGAGTCAGGCGTCGACTCACTCTCGTTCCTTTCGCGACGAGCCAACGCCTACCAAGCCTATTACGAAATGATGCCGCTTCGCTTGCGTCAGATTCCTCGTGGCAGCGACATGCGTTTGTATCGCTCCGGCCAATTTGGACGACTGGCTGAGTTCTCGATTCTGGATACCCGTCAGTACCGAACCGACCAACCCAATGACGATCGCAAGAGCCCACTGAACGAAGCCGCCTTGGATCCAACTCAATCGATGTTGGGAACAAAGCAACGCGGATGGTTGTCTCGCAACCTGATCCGATCAACCGCCACTTGGAACGTGCTGGCACAACAAGTCATGATGGGAATGGTCAACCGTTCCGGCGATCCTGACGATCCTCAATTCTCGATGGATCAATGGCCCGGCTACGCTCACGAACGGATGGAACTGCTGAACTACATTCGCGACCGACAAGTCAGCAATCCTGTTGTCTTGACCGGCGACATTCACTCCAACTGGGCCAACGAACTTCGCGTTGACGACCGGCAAACGGAACAAGGTCTCGTTGCCACTGAGTTTGTTGCGACTTCGCTATCCAGCGGAGGCAACGGCCCGGACAAACCCAAGAACCTCGACGCGGTGCTGGCAGAAAACGCTTGTGTCAAATGGCACAACGCCGAACGCGGCTACATCCGCTGCGACGTCACGCCGGATAGCTGGAAGTCCGACTACATGGTTGTCGACGATGTGTTGAAACCAGGCGGCAAAACATTCGCTCGCACTTCCTTCGTTGTCGAATCAGGTTCCCCCAAACTGAACCAAGCCTGATCACGAAGATCGTCTTGTTGCACTTTGGCCGGTGACTTCAACAGTCACCGGCCGGATGCTCGATGCTTGACCAAGCAGTTGGCCAACTTCTCCAACGAGCACATGTTGTCCGAATGCCAAAATCAAATTTGCCATTCGGATGATGCAGAAATTCCGCCGCCGCTGGAACCTTCTTTCGAGTTCCAGCAACACCCATCGAGCCGACTGCTTGGCTTCATCTGCATTGTGTTGCAATTTGGCGATGTACCTCTTCAGTTGCGGAGGCTTCCAGTTGTCCAGCCAATGTGTTCGCGGGATAGAACAAAGGCCGAGCGTGCAGCGATCGAGACCTGGCGCCGCCGAACGGTGGTTTCCCACATCCGTTTGGTCGGATGGCTTCTTGCCTTCTGAGCACCCAGGATCGATTGCAATCGATCGAGCACGCCGGCTCACTCCATAGACATCCACGCTCGATGGACACGGCAAATGCGACAAATCATCGGACTACCGCTGCCTTCGATGATCCATAAGCTAGGGCGATGAACTAGAATACGACGTTCACCCACCTCCCCACCTCTCACCTTCTTCGGCGAGCAAAACTCGCTGCTAAGAACCTGCCTCAAAATGAAACTGTTAGCCAAAAACAATTTGCGACCACCAGCAAATCAATTGCGACTTTCGACGTCGAAACTGACTCGCGTTGGCCTCGCTTGTGCCACTCTCCTCCTCGCCGGAGGACTGTCGCGGTCGCACGCGGATGACAAGTCCGCTGACGAGTCCGTCGGCCCCGAAGTCATCACGACCGTCACGGACAATGAAACTCAACAAACCAAACGAGTCCGTCCGGAATACCTGCAACCCGTCGAAGTCGAGAGCGATGCTCCCGCCACCTCGCTGCCACTGAAACCATCCCAAGGCGAAACGATTGCCTTCCTCGGCAACGGATTGGCCTCGCGAATGGAGTTGTTCAATGCATTTGAAACAGCTCTCTACAAACAATTCCCGGACAAAGAACTGACCTTCCGGAACATGGGCTTCCCAGGCCACACGCCCGCCTACCGCCCCGAAGCCGGCAAGAAAGACCCGTGGGCATTTCCCGGTGCTGAGAAGTTCCGACCTGAAATCCAAGCCCACTACGGCGAGGGCCATTATCCCAAACCAGACGAATGGCTGACCATTGTCCAAGCACACACGATCGTTGCCTTCTTTGGGTTCAACGAATCCTTCGACGGCATGGACGGGGTCGAAAATTTCAAAAACGAACTACGCGCCTTCGTCGATCACACCCTTTCGCGTTCCTACGAACGTGACGCATCCAAACCACCTCGTTTGGTGCTGGCCACTCCGATCGCGATGGAGCAACACCCCGAGTTCAATCTCCCCAACGCTGACGAGCGAAACGCCATCCTCAAGGCGTACTCGGATGCCGTCGGTGCGGTCGCCGATGAAAAACATGTCGGCTTCATCGATCTCTATACACCCACCTCGCAGTGGTTCCAAACCTCCGACGAACCGCTGACGATCAACGGCGTGCACCTGTCCGAAACAGGTTATCGCAAACTCGCTCCCGTCATCATGCAGCAATTGTTCGGCGCCGACTCCGGTGTCGCCCCCGCCGATTCGCTGTTGCACCAAGCCGTCCAAGACAAAGCGTGGTTCTGGCGCAATGACTTCCGCATGCTCAACGGCGTGCACGCTTACGGTCGTCGCTGGGCTCCCTACGGCAACTTCAACTACCCCGAAGAAATCGAAAAGATCCGTCAAATGACGGTCTTGCGTGACCAAAACATTTGGGCCATCGCTCAAGGCAAATCGTCGACGCTCGAAGTCGATGACTCGATCACTCGGCCTTTGACGTCGGTTGAAACGAACTTCCGCATGAGCGAGAAGAACGGCAACCCGGACTACCTCAAAGGCGAAGAAGAAGCTCTCAAGACTTTCACGTTGCCCGAAGGCTATGAAGTCTCGATGTTTGCCTCCGAGCAAGATTTCCCAAACCTGGGCAACCCCGCCCAAATGCGTTTTGACAACCAAGGCCGCTTGTGGGTTTCGACCCTGCCCAGCTACCCACACTACAAACCGGGCGACTCCAAACCCAACGACATGATCCTCATCTATGAGGACACCGACGGCGACGGACGAGCGGACAAAGAAACCGTCTTCGCCGATGGCTTGCACATGCCGATCGGTTTCGAACTGGCTCCCGAAGGCGTTTACCTTTCACAAGAACCTTTCTTGGTTCTGCTGAAGGACACCGACGGAGACGACCACGCCGACAAGATGGAAGTCCTGCTCGACGGTTTCGATCCTCACGACACTCACCACGCCATTTCGGCATTTGATGTCGACCACGGTGCCGGCATCTACATGTGCGAAGGTCGCTTCCTGCACTCGCAAGTCGAAACGCCCTGGGGCCCCGAGCGCATGACCGACGGTGGCGTTTGGCGATTCGATCCCAAGTCATGGAAGGTCGAACGCGTGATGCAGTCGGATGTCTCCAACCCCTGGGGTGTCGCTCATGACGAATACGGTCAAACATTCGTCAACGATGCCTCCGGCGGATCGCAATACTGGATGCTGGGTTACTCGATCAAGGTCCCGCACTCAAAAGAGATTCCAAAGGTTTCGAAGTTCAATTACGAACACCATGCTCGTCCAACATCGGGCTCGGAGTTTCTCTACAGCCGTCACTTCCCCGATGAAGTCCAAGGCGACTACCTGTACGCCAACACGATTGGCTTCCTCGGCATCAAGCAGTACAAGACGGTGGAAGACGGCGTTGAGATCAAAGGCAAATTCCGCCAAGACTTGATCCAGTCTTCCGATGGCAACTTCCGTCCTTGTGACCTGGAAGTCGCTCCCGACGGAAGCCTGTACTTCATCGATTGGCACAACACGCTGATCGGTCACATGCAACACAGCGCTCGTGACCCGATGCGGAACTCAGAATATGGCCGCATCTACCGCATCACCTATGCGGACCGCGACTTGGTCGAACCGCCAACCGTTGCCGGTGCTGACATCGAGCAACTGTTCGAAAACATGAAGTTGCCTGAACTCAACGCTCGCAAACGCTCGCATCTCGAACTTCGCGGTCGTGACAAACAAGCCGTGCTCGCTGCGGCGAAGAAATTCGCCAGCGACAACGCTGACAACGAACGCTTGGTCCTGGAAGCTCTCTGGGCAACCTGGGGACAACAAGAACCATCCACCGAGCTGATCAACCAGTGCTTGCAAGCCGAAGACCACCGCGTCCGCGCCGCAGCGGTTCGAGTCGTCCGGCACTGTCTGCACTTGCTCGATCAACCTGAGACGTACTTGCTGACCGCCGCGACCGACGAACACCCACGCGTTCGCTTGGAAGCTCTCTCGGCCGGTTCATGGTTAGGTGGCAAACGCGGAGCGGAAGTGTTGCTCACGGTCGCCTACCAGAAAACGGATCGCTGGATTCGCAACGCTCTCAACAGCGCCATGCCGCTGCTCAAAGAAGACGTCGAACAGTTGATCGAAGACAAGCAATTCGATCCAGAAAACTTGTTGGTGGAATACAAGCAGTTGCTCGCCAGCAAATTGGAAGGCGCCGCCAAGCCGAAGGACTACCGAACCAAGTCCGACAAGTTCAAGGACAAGACGTTTGCTCAGACCTACAACCTGGGTCAGCAAGTCTTCTTTGAAGAAGGATCTTGTTACGCCTGCCACCGTGACAACGGCGAAGGCATCGTTCGGATCTACCCGCCACTGGCTGGTAGTGAATGGGTCAACGGCGATTCCGAGCGTCTGATCAAACTCACGCTGCACGGCATCTGGGGAAAAATTCGCGTTCGCGGGAAGGTCTTTGAACCGACCCAAGGCGTGCCCCCGATGACCGCGATCGGCAACATGTTCTCCGACGCAGAAATCGCTGCCGCATTGACGTACGTCCGAAACAGCTGGGGCAATGACGCCAGCGAAATCAAACCGGACGAAGTCAAACGCATTCGTGCCGCGACCGAAGATCGCCAACGCTTCTACAGCCCCGAAGAACTGATCGAGATGCATCCGTTCCCCGAAGGCAGTCGTCCCGAGATGGTGGAAGACGAACCCGCCACCAACCAGCTCGAAAACGAACTCCTCGCAGAATCACTCAGCGATCTGGTTCGTGACGCAACTGAAAATGGCGACGCCATTCGAGGCGCCGGCTACTTCTATGGTTCCAAGACCGCTTGTGCGACGTGCCACGATGTCAGCGAAGGCTACCAGCTTGGCCCTCAACTCACCAAATCTCGTGAGGACATCACGAACGAGCACTTGCTCGAGTCCATCCTGAAACCGTCCGAGAAGATCCTGGAAGGCTACCAAACCGTGAACGTGATCACGGTCGACGGTGCCATCCTGTCGGGCTTCTTGGTCGAAGAAACGGACGACAAGATCACGCTCAGCATCGCAGCCGATCAAGGCAAACCCCGCACCATTCCAATCGATGATGTGGAAGACGTGCTCGAGTCGCAAAACTCGACCATGCCGCCCGGACTCGTCAACATGCTGAAGGATCGACAAGAGTTCTTGGACCTCGCCAAGTTCATCTTCGAAGTCAACGAAGGCGGCACGAAGAAGCTGAACCAGTTGAAGAAGAAAGCGAAGATCAAGAACTGATCCGCAAGGAAGTTCGCTTTCGAAAGACACGTTTCCCCCCTCGCCCGCTTCGAGGTCGTGCAGTTTTCTGCTAGCGTTTTTGGCAGATTTCTACATGGCGTACCTCTCCCGAAACAAAGTTTCGGGAGAGGTCGAGCGACGCCGTTCAGGCGTACGCGAGGGTGAGGGCCGGGCATGGGAAGTGACGAGTGTTACCCTTCCCAGCAACTCCTAGGTTTTCGAACTCGACTATCTTGAAGCCGACGCGAAACTTGCCAGCCAAGTTTCGCGTCGGCTTTTTTATTTGCCTCCCACCAAACCCGCCCCGCCAAGTCCCCTCCCATGTCCCAGCGATTCATCTCCCCACGTTGCCTCGCAACGATCCTGACTTCGATCCTCACCGCCTGCTCGCTCACACCCATTGCAAGCGCGAACGAGCGAACATCGGTGATCCTTCACCGCCAAGGCGATCACGATTGTCATACATTTCGCATCCCCGGTATCGCTCGTTCCAACGCCGGCACTTTGCTGGCGGTTTACGACATGCGTTATGACAGTCGCCGCGATCTCCAAGGCCACATGGACATCGGACTTTCGCGATCCACTGATGGCGGAAAGACTTGGTCCGTTCCAGGTCCGATCATGGACATGGGCACCCACGGAGGATTGCCCGAGAACCAAAACGGATGCTCCGACCCCAATATCTTGGTCGACACGCACACCGGAGAAATCATCGTCACAGCCGTCTGGACACACGGCAAACCAGGCACGCATCAATGGCGTGGCAATGGATCCGAACCGGGACTGGACATAGACACCTCCACCCAATTCTTAGCGGTGCGTTCCACCGACGACGGACAGACTTGGTCGTCCCCCGAGAACTGGACCAAGCAACTCAAGGATCCCAAGTGGTACTTGTTCGCTCCCGCGCCAGGCAACGGAATCACCATGACCGACGGCACGCTGGTGATCCCAACACAAGGCCGCGACCAAACCGGACTTCCGTTTTCCAACCTCATCTATTCGCGTGATCACGGTCAAACATGGACGGTCTCGTCTTTAGCTCGCTCCGATACCACCGAGTGCGCCGTGGCTGAGTTGGCCGATGGTTCGTTGATGTTGAACATGCGAGACAACCGAAATCGCAAAGACAAATCCGATACCAACGGACGAGCCATCAGCGTGACGAGCGACTTGGGCCTGACCTGGACAGTTCACCCCAGCGACCACGGCGCCCTGCCTGAACCTGTCTGCATGGCCAGCCTGATCGCACACTCATTGCCCGATGGTCGCCGCGTCCTGTTCTTCAGCAACCCGAACCACAAAACTCGGCGTGCCAACATGACTGTCCGAGCCAGCCTCGATGACGGTGCAACCTGGCCGTCCAATCGACAAGTCGTCTTGGACACGGAAGGCGGAGCCTACAGCTCGCTCGTGATGGTCGACGACAAAACCCTCGGCATCCTCTACGAATCTTCGCGAGCGGACCTGGAATTCCAAACCATCTCACTCGACGAGTTCGGCTTGTGAAGATCCTCCCAAGCACAAATCTCAATCAGGCGCACGAACGACCGCCATTGCCCGTGCCTTCGATAATGCGTTGCACTCTCCCGCCACAACATTCCCACGTCGCCATACAGTTTCGCGACGGTGAGACTTCAAAATCGAGTTATGATTTATGGCGGGTGCAGGCATCGTTCCAATGGCGTTTCGATTCAACAACTAAAATCAGCTTCGAGAATCAACCGCTTGGTTCGATTCAACTGCCCACCGCTGCTTTCTCCCCACCGCGTCACGACTCCCCTCGCTCATGAAGTCCCAAACAATCCTCGCCGCTTGTCTTCTTCTCGCGTTCCCGTTTGCTGGCGCAAACGCAGCACCACCCGCCGACGGCAACCTGCACGTGATTTTGGGCGGCGATCATGCCGACCCAACGATCGTTCGTGATGGCGAAGACTTCTACATGACGCACAGTTCTTACCGGACCTATCCCGGTCTGACGATTTGGCACTCCACCAACCTGACCGACTGGAAGCCGATTGCAAAAGCCCTCCGTCAAGACGTTGGCACCGTCTGGGCCCCCGACTTGATCAAACACGATGGGCTGTTCTATCTGTACTTTCCATCGAGCGGCAAGAACTACGTCGTCACCGCGGAAGATCCTCATGGATCTTGGTCGGATCCAATCGAACTCGACGTTCCCGGCATCGACCCGGGCCACATCGCGACGCCCGAAGGCGACCGCTACTTGTACATGCACAACGGCAAAGTCGTTCCGCTTTCACGCGATGGATTGAAAGTCACGGGCGATCCCGAACAAAAACACGATGGCTGGCAGTACCCGGCCGACTGGGAAGTCGAATGCTTTTGCCTCGAATCACCCAAACTCATTTTTCGCGACGGTTACTACTACATGACCGCGGCGCAAGGTGGCACGGCCGGTCCCGCGACCAGCCACATGGTCACATCGGCTCGCTCGCGGTCGCCACTGGGGCCTTGGGAAAACAGCCCTCACAATCCAGTCGTCCACACTTGGTCGCGAAACGAAACTTATTGGTCCAAAGGACACGGCACGATCATCGACGACGCCGATGGCAATTGGTACGTCGTCTACCACGGATACAAGAAAGGTGCCTTGCCACACGGACGTCACACGCTGATCGAAGCGATCGAGTGGACGGATGACGGATGGTTCAAACTCAAACGTGATCCCAAGCAAGAGCCCAAGATCATCGAACACCTCAACGGTCCGGTCTCGAACGATTCGTTTGAGTCCTCCGAACTTGGCCTGCAATGGCAACTGACCGGCGCTCACGCGCTGAAGTCTTACCAAGTCGGCGATGGACGCTTTCGGTTCGAAAACCCCGATGATCGAATGCGAACCCTGCAAGTCGTCTCCCCCGAAAAAAACTACGACGTTCGGATCAAACTTGGTGAACGTGATCCCGACGTCGAACTAGGACTTTCAATCTGGTACTCCGAAGCCCGCTTGGCCGGCGTCGCCGTGCAAGGCGACCGAGTCATCATGCGACTGAACGATTCTCGTCGGTCATTCCGTGGCGTCCGAGGTGACAAAATTCGATTCTTGCGAGCCACTCTGTCCAACCAAACCGCCAATCTCTACGTCAGCGAAGACGGCGAGAACTGGACCAAGTGCTCGCGGACTTTCGAGCTGTCTGGATTCGACCACAACGTTCTGGGGAGTTTCTCCTACCTTCGCCCCGCCATTTATGCGGAAGGAACCGGCAACGCAGAGATCCGATCATTTGAGTATTCACCGCTCGACTGAGCTCGTTGGACTCACGAACGAGCGGGCGTTTGATTCTCCATTCGGACTTTCGCTGTGGCACCGTTTCGCTTTCTCGGCCAGGAACTAGAATCGGGAGCCATGGAACCGAAATTCGGACCAATCTGCTCACACCGAACGAGATAACGACGTGACTCACTTTGACGTTTTCAATGGCGACGCGGATGGCATTTGCGCGCTGCATCAACTGCGGTTGGCGGAACCCAAAGACAGCACGCTGGTGACTGGCGTCAAACGAGACATCAACCTTCTCAAACGAGTTCCAGCGGTCTCGGGCGACTCCGTGACCGTGCTCGACATTTCGCTCGACAAGAACCGCGACGAACTCCAACGAGTCTTGGATGCTGAGGTTCCGGTCACCTACTTCGATCACCACTTCGCTGGCGACATTCCCGATTCGCCGCTGCTGTCGACGAACATCGACACCGCCGGCGACGTGTGCACCGGACTGCTCGTCAATCGATTCCTCAATGGTCAATTCTTGCCCTGGGCGGTCACCGCTCTGTACGGTGACAACCTGCACGACGCGGCGAAGTCCGCCGCCGCGCCACTGAACCTCAACGATTCGCAACTCGCGGAACTGGAACAACTCGGCACGCTGCTCAACTACAACGGCTACGGCGGAACACTCGACGATCTCTACTTCGCTCCCGACGACTTGTATCGCAAAGTCCAACCGTACGCGGACCCGTTTGAGTTCATCGCATCGGACACCACCTTTGAAACCCTTCGCGATGGTTTCGACAGCGACATGAAACGAGCGGCCTCGATCGAGCCCAAAATGGCGACCGAATCCTGTGCAGCGTTCCTGTTCCCCAACGATCCATTCTCACGTCGAGTCAGTGGCGTCTACAGCAACCAACTCGCACGCGAAAATCCAGAACGAGCCCACGCGTTGCTGAGCGAACTGCCATCGGGCGATTACCTGGTCAGCGTTCGAGCCCCGCTGGCGACCAAGACCGGCGCCGACGAACTTGTTCGCCAATTCCCAACCGGAGGCGGCCGCAAAGCCGCGGCGGGCATCAACCAACTGCCCGCCGACCAACTGCAAAAATTCCTCGACGCCATGCAGCAACAATTTGCCGAGTAAGCACGGCTTCTCGTCTTTCGCATCTTTGCGTCTGATTCCTCCATGCGAGCCTGACGAAAAAGTGGATCTCGATCATCAGGCAAGCCACTGACGCATTCGTCAGTCGCTTCACGCTGTCAGCAAATTTGACGCCCCCCTCGACGCTGGTACGATAAAGCCCAACGCGACTCCAGAAACAGACTCCGTCTGGAACTATCATGAGGCACTCTCAAATTGAACCGCTCGTCGCTCAGACGCTCTCTATTTCACCAGCCTGATCAATCAATCGCTCCATGGTACCTCACGCCATCCGCTCGCTTGCGTTCAGGCACTTTTTGTTCGTTTTTCTCTTCGGTAACTTCGCTTGCCCACCGGTTTCAGCGCAGGTTTCTTCGCCGCCATTGTTCAAGGTGATCCTGAAGGACAACTCTGAGCCCATTATCGGCACGCTCCTCAAACAAGACCCGACGAGCGTGACGATCCAAGACATTCACACCAAGACGGATGTCAATTTCGAGCGAAGCAATGTCAAAGAGGTTGTCACGCCCTTCGCTTTCGATGACGCGGTGGAATCGATCGGGCTGACAGAAATGTTGAGTTGGAAGATCGCACAAGTTGCCGCGCAACGAAAGCAACCGGGGCGAATCGCGAAAGTGTCATCGCAAGTCATCTATGTCACGCTTGGTACCAACAGCGGAATTCGCGAAGGCACAAAACTGGATGTCTTCCGCAATGAAGGGGAAATCAAAGATCCCGTGAGCGGTGAGGTGATCGCCGTCGAACGTCCGAAGATTGCCGAGATTCAGGTCGTCGAGACCCACGAGAAATACAGCAAAGCCAAACTGTTCGGAAACCTGGAACCCGAGCTGGAGGTCGGTGACGAGGTTGAACCCAATCTCGATCTACGAGTCGCGGTTTGTCCCATTCGCGATCAGAATGGCAACACGGCTGACGAGACTCTTGTCATGGCAGAAGATCTCACGACCAGGCTCGTCAACCGAAGAGTTCCTGTCGTCGATCGTGAATCACTGGGACAAGTCTTGGACGAACTGCTCGTGCAGAATTCCATCCTGTTCGATCCGAAAACCGCCCGGAAACTTGGCAATTTGACCGGAGCAACTCATGTGGTGGCAGGCAAAATCGTCCCCAACGGCCGCACGCGAGGCATCGTTTATGCCCGGCTGATCGATGTACAGACCGGCCGGATCGTCATCGCAACCTCCACCTCCATCAGCTTGCCTCGTGCGCTCGCGGGCTCGGCCCCCAACCGTACGATGGAACAACGAACCCCAGCCCGTACGGTCCGAACCGGCAACTCCTTGGGAGAGTCGCGATCCCTGCCGTCATTCCTCACGACGCGATCGCGTTACCAGAAAGGTGAAGCGGGCGGCATCCGCATTCAGGGCTACAACGAATTCACCTATCGAAACCAAGGAGTCATCTTCACCAAAGACATTGGTTGCGTTTCTCGAGACTTCACGTTTGAAGTGGTTCTTCAATTCGGCCCCGAAGACATGGCTGCAAACATTGGGCTCGGATACGGAGTCGCTGACCGAAGCTACAACGGTTTGAAAGACTCCGTTTATCTGCGGTTGTATTCACCGTCCATGCGAAGTGAACCGGGAGTGGTCAAGCTGAATCGCTTCAAGCTAGGAGAAGAGATCATCGGAGAATTGGCCACCGCGGGACCTCACCTCGTACGGATCACGAAACAAGGCGACACGGTCACATTCCAAGTGGACTCAGGCAACGACGGCCCCTCCGACGATGACTTCGAAACCACGATCGCCAACATCAGAGAATTTGCACCTTTCCTTCATTCGAAGAACTCCCCTCTGTTCTTCGCAGGTGCCGGAGAATTCATTGGCGCATCGATTTCGAAATAGAGTCTCCAGATAGCGCCGGCCATCAGCTTTCGCCGACTCGCTGACCTGACACAGCGTTCCCTGCGACGCTTGCCCCCCGGTGCTTGCATGAAGTCGCAGAAAGTTGATCTGAGTGGGGCCTTCTTCTGGTGTGCCTACAGGCGGCCCCCCAAAAACCGGGAACCAAATCGCCCCGTTTGTTCGTGGGTGAAGAGATTGGAGTGCTGGCTCTCGCTACGGCGCCATCCTGAGGCACGCCAGAACCATTGCACGCACGGCGAAAATGGACCGACCGCCCCCCAAAAGCGACTGACGAGGTTACAATCCCGCCGCATCGCCACGCCTTCATGAATTCTTAACAATCCACCTCTGAAGATTTGGGACGGGAAACCCTTGGATTCTTCCACGCTGATTAAAATGATTTTCGAGCTAGCCGGCGGACTCGGCATTTTTCTTTTGGGCATGAAGCACATGTCCGATGGGATGCAAGCCGTCGCTGGGAACAGCCTGCGTCGATTAGTCGGTGCGGTCACGAACCATCGGGTGTTCGCCACAACTGTTGGCATCATCGTGACGTGCATCGTCCAGTCCAGCTCGATCACGACGGTGATGGTCGTCGGATTCGTCAACAGCGGCGTGATGAATTTGTCCCAAGCAGTCGGCGTGATCATGGGCGCAAACATCGGCACGACCATCACCGGCTGGATCTTGGTTCTGAAAATCGGCAAGTATGGGTTGCCGCTGCTGGGATTTGCAGCGTTCATGTACCTGTTTACCCGCAATGATCGCTGGCGCTATTGGGCGATGTTTGTAATGGGCATCGGCATGGTGTTCTTTGGGCTCGAAGTGATGAAAGACGCGTGTTCAATCATCAAGGAGATGCCTGACTTCGAAGCCTGGTTCGCCCGTTTTCAGGCTGACACCTACGTGGGTGTTCTGAAATGCGCCCTCGTCGGCTGCGTGCTCACTACGTTGGTCCAGTCCTCTTCGGCGACGCTTGGCATCACAATCTCCCTAGCGACCCAAGGCGTGATTTCGTACCCGACGGCAGCTGCTTTGATCTTGGGTGAGAATCTTGGAACAACGATCACGGCCTTCCTGGCATCTCTTGGAACCACCACGAACGCAAAACGTGCTGCGTATTTTCACGTCATCTTCAACCTGATTGGAGTGTTCTGGATCACGTTGATTTTCCAGTGGTACATCCAACTGATCCAAGGCATCGTCGGTGTCGATGTGGCTGAATCAGTCTTGATCGATGGGAAAGAAACTTATCCCAATACGGTCGCAGCCATCGCGGCAACACACAGCGTTTTCAATGTTTGCAACACCTTGCTGTTCATGCCATTCCTGACGCCAATCGTCCGTTTTCTGGAACGGATCATCCCGTCGCTGTCCTACAAAGAAAAACCGCGTCTAACGGATCTGGACATCCGCATCTTGGAAACGCCGCTGCTGGCGATCGAGCAATCACGCAAAGAGATTCTCAAGATGGGCGACGGCTGCTTGAAAATGCTCGACTGGCATTTGGAACTGATGCAAGCCGACGAACCCAACAAGCAACTCGGCGATCGACTGCGACAACGTGAACGAGTGTTGGATTCGGTCCAAGATGAGGTCGCCGCGTTCATCACCAATTTGCTCTCCGGAAACGTCTCGCATGCGACGGCGGAAGAGGGACGCCGACAATTGCGTCTTGCCGACGAATACGAATCCATCAGCGACTACATCGTCAACCTAGACAAGTTTGATCGCAAACTAAGACGCGACGGATTTCGATTCACCGACTCGCAACGGGCAGACCTAGAATCACTCAATCGCCACGTCAAAACTTACACCCACGATATTCACGAGGCTCTGTCAGCCTCCAATCCAAACATCTTGACCAGCACCGATGCCAGCGGCAAACGCATCCGAGATCAAGTGAAGGCTTTGCGTCGCAAACACCTGGAAGAACTTTCCGCCGGCACGATTCCGCCAGTGGTCAGTGTCGCATTCATGGCCGCCCTGAATGCATACATTCGTGTTCGAGACCACGCCCGAAACATCGCCGAGACAATCGCTCTCGAAAAGTGATCCTCGTCTCTCCCATCGCCGGCGGCTGATCCGAAAAAGTGGATCGTCCCACGAGTCGCCACAGGCCAATCGAACGGATGCACCAATGGATGCACCAAACTTAGTCCAACTGGGTCAAATGGAGTCCATTTCTGTCACAATGGGCAACTTGCCCGATTGTGCCGATTTCGGTCTAGA
>NZ_ANMO01000153.1 GCF_000338295.1 Rhodopirellula europaea 6C | reverse complement strand
GGAACGCCGTGCCCAACCGGCTGGATGTCGACGACGAAGTCTTTCGACCAAGCCTCGCGATTGACTTGGCCATACAGCCCAGCGGCACGAAGCTCGTCGGCGAGCTTTGCCTTGTAGGTGCGGATCAATGTTCCATGATGGAACAAGAAGTTCTTCGGCGTACTCTGCCATGATTCGGCATTGCCTTGCTCATCCAGTTTCACTCCGCCGCCAGGAACGACGTAGTGAACGTGCGGATGATAGACCGCCGGGTCACGCCCCCAAGTATGAAGCACACCGAAGAACCCAAGCTGGCACCCCTTTAGACTCTTCGTCGCCGCGCCCACATCGCGAATGCTCTGGCTGCTCGCATCGAACAAGCACCGGTAGCCGTCACGTTGGTGACCGCGCAGCACCAAGCCAACCTCCCGGGGCACCGTGAAAGTGACCAAGAAGTGATGAACCGGCATCAGCTTGGCAGCCTGCGTTTCAATCCAAGCCTGCGTCCGCTGGTGACCGCAGTTCGGGCAGTGCCGATTGCCACACGAACGCCCGACCCAGTGATCGATTCCGCAGCCGCCGCACTGGTAGTGAACACCACCCAGTGCCCCGGTGCGACAACGAGTGATCGCGCCAAGAACTTTATCTTCGGCGATCGAGATCGAATCCGCGTGTTGCTGCAGGTATGCCGGTGCGAATTGGCGAAGAGCCTCCGCAACCGTGGGCATTTGCGAGAGCGGGTTTACTCGCCGCTGCCTGGTAGCCTACCGAATAGCCTTTCGATTTCTTCGCGAGCGTTGGCTTCGGCCGTCTCAGTCAAATGTAGATAGACCATTGTGGTCTGCAGCGACGAATGCCCCAAGTACTTTTGAATCACCTTCAGTCCCACGCCCGCTTCGAGCAAGTGCGTCGCATAAGAATGACGCAGCGTATGGATGCTGACCTTCTTCCCGAAGCGAAGCTTCTTTGTGATCTGCTTCATCGCTCCCTGAACGGCCGTCTCGCTCATCGGATTTTTGGCTTGGCTAATGCCGTCTTTGGCGAGGTCATGTTCTCGTCCATCTGCCGGAAACAGCAGGCAGGGGTGCCGGTGACTGGCCCAGTAGTTTCGCAGAAGTCGAACGGTCGTCGTCGGCAGCGGCACATACCGGTCCTTGGCTCCCTTGCCACGATGGACATGAACCCAGCCTCGCTGGGCGTCGATGTCACTGACCTGCAGATGCAACGCTTCATTGAGTCGGAGTCCCAGCGAATAGACGGTCCAGAAATAGACGAACATTCGCTGCGTGGTCGCTGAGCCGATCAGTTCATGAACCTGCTCGATCGTCAGCACCTCCGGCAACGTAGTGATGTTTTGGAGCTTGAGCATCTTGATGATTTCCCAGTCACGCTTGCAGGTGTGCGTGAAGAAGAACTTGATGCCCGAGAATGCCACGCGGAGTGATCCATAAGCAAAGTTGCGATCGTTCTTGAGGTGCAAAAAGAACTGCCGCACATGCTGCTCGTTCACCTGGTCGGGACTGCAGCCGGCGAAATCGGAGAACTGCCTGACCGCTCGGATGTAGCCATCGTGAGTTCGTTTGGCCTTGCCGGTCAGGTGCAAGTCTTCGGAAAGTCTCAGGCGAAGACTTTCAGGGAAGTGGGCTCCAGGTGCATTTTGCGAACCGTTTGAGCTAAACTTGGACATGTTGTGTTCCTTTTCAGGAGGAGTTGTTGAGCTGTTCCCAGCGAACAGCTCCTCCTGAAAGGTTGCTTCCAACAATCCGTCACGCGTCCGTTCCACCACCAAACCGAAACCGCCGCGCTAGCGGCTTACTTGAACCATCACATGCACCGAAGGACGCGAGCCGAGCGGTTTGGCAATGGTGAGTCTTTCGCGCGTCCTCGGTGATGTGTACCGTTACCCGACTGAAGAATGCCTAACCCGTACGCACCACCGAAGCCTCAACATGACGAACAAGGCACGGGGTCACGCCAACGCGTCGCATCACTTTCTCTGTTCGTGTTTGGCGCTTGCCTGACGCTCCCCGAACTGTACGCAAACGCGTCGGACCTATCGCAAAACGCGATCGGCAATCTGATGGGCTTGGCAATCCTCGTGACAACGGCGATCTCGGCATGCACGGAATGGTTTCCCGGCGGGCTCGCGTCGCGACTGGCAGCGCCCGCTCTCGCGGTTCTCGCTGTTGTGGCAGTCGTCGTTGTTGTCCGCTTCGTCCTCGCATTCGTACCGATTCTTACACCGTCATGGACAGTACAGAATCCCGGTGTTGTCCTCGGATTCGTCTTCTCGCTGTCGGCTATTGGGTATATTGCCGCAAAGTGTTGGCGGCGGATGCTTGCACACGCCGCTGTAAGTGTGTGAATTCAAACCCGAAACGCAATTTTTAGAGCATTGAAAAACGAAAGGTTTTTCAATGCCCCTGGCGAAAGACCGACTGAGCCCGCCAAGTTGTTTGGAGCTTCAAATCCCAACAACTCAGGCGGACTCACTCAGCTGTGGCACATCTTACCTTTCACCAACGTGTTGTCATCTCTGTCATGCAACGAGATGGCAAGAAACAGAAAGGGATTGCTGAAGAAATTGGAGTTTCTCCTTCCACGGGTTCTCGTGAACTTGCGAGGAACCAAGTCGCCGGAAAGCACTCTCACCCATTGCATGCCGATCGCCGGGCTAACTTCCTGTACCTTCATCGATCGTAATATGTTATCCTGCCCAGAAGTTCTCATGACTGGACTCGACGCATTAGGCCAGCGTGTTGAGGCGCGAACTGGTCGTGTGACATCTCAGGAGTTTATCAAGCACATTGCGTCGCTTGAGGAGTCGGTGTTTGCCGCTCATCCCACCTTGGCTGGTCGCACTTGGCGTTTCTACGGTGCAGGCGATCTTCTTGCGAGTACACGGATCGACCGTCACGAAGGCGTTCAGTTGGAGTCGGTCGGCCTTCTCACGCGTTGTTGGATGCGGAACAGGGCTTTCGGCGGATCCCCGGGCACTCATCATTCGCAGCGTTGACGGGCCAACTGATTGCAACCTCAAGCCCACTCACCTACGTTTTTATCAGAGAAACCATTGAGAGGTTCAACAGCAAAAGGGACATCCTGATGGAACGTCGGACGGTGGTTTGTCTGAATCGGAACGTGGCAGAAGAGGAACGATGCAGCCGATTCGCGAAGTTGTGGAGATTGCCAGCGGGGGATCACCCATCGCATCTGGATGATTGCAACCGTTCCGCAGTGGGGAACGCAAGCGTTTCTAAAGTTTCACTGAAAACGATCTTGGCGTTACCGCTTCTTTTTGGATTGGTGATCTCTTTTGTCGGTCGATATCCAGTTGAAGGAACGGTGATTGTCTCAGGACGACATGGGCACCGCGTGGAGGCAGTCCTCCTAGGATCTGGTGTCTCGGACTGGACCGTCGATTCGAATACAGAGGCAACACTATTTCGCTTCCCTGACGCGAGTCAACTGAAGCGTGTCGAATGCCGTATTGCTAACAATGCGGTTGAAGACGGGTTTCAGGTCGAGATTCAATATAGAACGTTGCTGCCAGCCTTTCGTTCGTGCCGTTCGTAAACCAAGGTGCCAGTGAGACTCGTTGGTCGGCGGCGTCTTCTGAGATTCGGAATAGCAGAAGGTGGAGAAGCACGGATGGTCGATCATTTCGCAATGAGTCGTCCGCTCACCGTGTGGCGTGATGTCCGTTGTTTGCGGGTTCGGTTTTCTTCTCCCGATTGAGCTTTTGCTCTATTCGCTTCTATCTGCGTTGCACTTTGGGCAAACGTCGTTTTTGGACGACGGGTGTGACGCAATCCGCGACACTGGTGATTGCTCAGTTTGAGCTGGGCATGAGAGGCGTTTGTATTCGTTTGCGTTGGGGCGTTGGGCCCCACTCTCGGTCGTCGGTTTTGACATTGCTTGCGATCATCAGTCTGGGCGATCAGACAGCCGCCTACTTCTCGTTGGTCAGGCCCAAATGTATGTTACGATGTCGCACGTCCGATATGTCGCGGATGCATTTGACGAACCAGCAAACTCTTCACCGCATCGGAAAAGCATGGCACAAGTAAGCGTGGCACAAGGCAGAGTAGCGGTGAGCGAACTCGCGTTCCGTCCTGAGTCGACGCCGCGTAATGGTAATGTCTGCTAGTGATGCTCTTTGAACACGTTGCATCCAGATGCGAGTCAATGCGTCCCAACCTCTGATTGGAAATTTGTATGACCAAATTCAAAAAGTCGATTCTCGCTGCTTTTCTGGTCTTAGGTGTCCTCTACCTCGCAACATGGTTGGTGAATCGATCGGAAAGGGTGACTCAGGAGTTCTCTGATCATGTTAGCCGCGGTCGGTATGGAGCGGCGGCACAGATGTTGACATCTTCCTGCTCGATGAAGTTGGGAGCAGATGGAGGATTGACCTTGGTGGATCGCGATGGAAACCCGACAGTGGTGCCCGCAGCAAAACTCCCCTTCAAGGTGGGAGGAGGGCAACCACGAGACACCGCTGGGACTTTCTCAATGACTGCACTCGGAAGCAGTACGAATGGAACGCTGGACACACCGGCGGTCATTATGCACCTGCGTGTTGATGGAGGGCGAGTTTGTATTGAGCGAGTGGAATCGTGACTGACAGCATAAGAGTCAGTCGACGTGGTTTGAGTTTCAGTTTGGACATCGCTCGACTCCATGACGCACCAGGGTGATTTCGCCACACTGGGTAATCAGCGGCAGTGAGTGAGGATCCGTGCCTGGGCTGCTGACCCTCCGCAGCCAGCCGGGGGCACTCACTTTGGTATGTCTCGGTGGAACGCTCCACTTCACTGATTGATCAGCTTGGCAACGTAACCGACCCTCGTCCAGGAGAACCCGGGTAAGCATCGCATGCAACGGCGCCGGGAATGCGATTTTTTACAAATGGAACATCAACTGTCCCGGACCGCTGATGCGTAGCGTTCTGGCTACCGAACTGCCAACTTAACGGCCGATGTTCAATCCGTGCGAAAGCCCCGCGGTGTCCCATGCGGAGTCAATGCCGACTTCAATTGGGCGAATGCTCATTGCATGCGTAGCCTACCTTGCTTCGCTCTTGTTAGCGGTCGCCGCATGTTACGGTGCCTACAACTTGTATTCTCGCGGATGGCCCCACGCGCTGTATCAAACGATCTTGATGTTCTTGCGATCGGGGCATTCGTTTTGGCAGCGATCGCATTCGCATTTGTAGGCACTGGAATTCGGTTCCGACGTCAAAGATTCACGTGGCTCGGCGTCGCAGTCATCGGCATTGCGATCATCTCCAATTTGGCCCTGTTCTCGCTGGCCGACTAATTCCGTGTACCGCAAAAATGCTATGCTGGGCCCTCGGTCATTCATCCCCGACGGGATGTCTCGGCTGACACAATATTCAGGACCCTTACATGCACCGAAGCCGGGCTTGCAAGGTTTTGTAAGTGGAAAATCGGAAGTACCGGCTCGGTGATGTGTAACGTTCGCTTCATAAAGCACCCATGATTATATCCATGCGTAACTGGCTACCCGTTTCTCTGATCTTTTTGGCATCGTCCTCTTGGGCGGACTCTCCCGTGCGAGTTGACGGAACGTCCCACATGGCCGACATCAGCAGGGCATTGGTTGCCGCAGCCGAAGACACAAACTACTTGATCACGGTGGAGAACGAAGAGTCTGGAAGTGGAGGCGGCTTCAAGCGATTCTCGCTGGGGCTGTCGGACATCAATAAATCCGCTCGCCATATAAAGGACAGAGAGCGGAAAGAATGTACCGACCGGGAAATTGACTTTGTGGAGGTCGTTGTCGGACACAGCCAAGATCAAAGCGAGTCACTACGGTTGTTTGTGAACTCGGAGTCACTGCAACGAGAATCCGTCCGCAATTTTCTGGGCTATTGCCTTTCTGACAACGCTCAAGCGTTAGTCGAATCACACGGAAAGCGACTGTCAGAAGTGGAGTTGAATACTTCGAGATCAACACTACGCATCGCGATCGCCGCCGCAATACAAAACCCGAAGGGCAGCAAATCATCCGATGCACCGAAGGATCGGGCATCGCGTTCTGGAAATGCAGACGCAACCCGCGGGCCTCGGTGATCGGCAGCGTTATTCGATTAAAAACCCCCGAGGATGCCATGAGTGAATCTTCGAATCCTTACTCTCCCGTGTCCCCCGTCGATGTTGCGTTCAAGGGCGGATAGCATTGGGGGGCAGTTCCGTCATTTGCGACGGGATTCTTCGGAGGGACTGCTCTGCAGTGGGTGCTGTTCTGGACAGATACTTTCAGCACGGAGGTTCCACCGCTGGGCGGCGCTTTGCTTGGCTTGCTCTGCGTGCTCGCGATTCATTTTCCCGTGGTCCGAAATAGGCCGGTGTTCGTTTTGGCCGGTGTCATCGTTGGCAATCTAAATGCGTTCTGGTGCAATCAAGCTCCGCTTTTCTACTTGGACATACCCCGCGATGTTGTTACCGCATGGGTGCTTGCTTCGATTACCTTCGCTCTGACTTTTGCTTGTAGTTCTGCCTGTGTCAGCGTGGCAAGGCGGAACAAATTGTTTCAGCGTTCTTGAGTGCATCAGCATAGTGAACGCGGCGAGCAATGGGATGAACTGAAGCCGCGGAGTCTTCGTTTTGCACGTTGGATAGTCGATCGCCGCGAAACAATGATTGCTGTCGTGGTTGTTTTTATCCGTTTGATCAATGAAGCTTTTACCTTGAGATTATAGTTTACCAGATCCCAGCATTGTCGCCGGTGAACGTCCCGAGTTGGCTCAGCACCCACGCATTCGGGAAGTCAAAAGTATCAGCGTGCTTGTTGATTCGAAACCATCGAGAACGCTGTGGTATTTTCAATTGAATTTGCAGTTGACTGCAGAGAGGGAACGGTTGTCTTGGCGATTTACCAAAACGATACTGGGCAGCGCGACTCCGCTGAAATTGTGCATTGAGGACAATCATCGGTTGTCGCGGCGGCCGCGAATTGATGTTTTCGGAGTGGTGAGTCGTCCTCGCGGGCCCTCTGAACCCTGCCGTTACGTTACCAAGAGTTCACCATGTCCGTGAATTATCAACTCGCCGCTCTCTTTCCGCGGTATGAGTCACCTGAAATGGAGGCCAATTGGAACGCTCTGAAACGACGACTGCCCATTGGCGTGTCTGTCAACGGTCGTGTTGTCCATCGCGAATCCTTTGGCGTGTTTGTTGACATTGGCGTCGGTTTTCCCGCCCTGATACTCGTGGTGCGATTGAAGAACGCCGACATGACGCCGTACACCAGCATGGACATGTATCCCGCGGTCAACGCTGAAGTCGATGGTCGAATCTACGTGTTCGACGATGACAAACACCAAGTTGGGGTGACTCAGCAACCTCGCGAATCATGGATGATTGGTGATTGGTGATTGGTGGCAATGCCGAACCCTCTCCACGATGTCGAAACGGAAACTACCTTGCGACGACTTTAGCATCGCCTTCGCTCATTCAATCATTGTCCTAACAGTCCGGCCGACGACAGCGTGATCGAAGCACAACAAATATTCGCGAACGCATTGGCATCATCAGGTCTTCCAGCAGCCGTGCGTCTCGCGGTACCGACCACCCAAAGCTTAGAGGAACATTCTTTCGACGAGTCGTATATCGCATTCCTGGACGACCAGATTGCGCTCAACGCACGGGGCGATGCTTGGACCGAACGCCTCCGGCAAAGAAGGGCTCGTCTGTTCGCCTATTGCCACCGTACTTTGATAAGAGGGCGGATCGTTGTCGATGACAGAGAGTGGTCGATCGAAGTGGATCCTGAAGCGGGTAAGGTTGTTCATTGGGAAACATATGACTGAGACGGCAAGAAGAACCCGGTAGCCAACCCGAGCAACAAAGCTGAGCATGCTGGCGTTATCTCAAGGGGACATCAGCCGACAATGACGGCTCGCTAGCTGCAATACGAATCGATTGAAGATTGGAAGCCCAGCTCGCCGCGGCCCGTGATGTCCAACGTGCTCGTGAACGATTTGCTACAAACCGATCGGACCGTCGCATTTGAATTCTGAGCAAACCTAAACTGTGTCGTGTGATTGCGGTCTGTGGGATAGCCGGGGCATTCACTCGGAGCGGGTCATTTGCCTGTGTCAGTAATGCAGCCGTCTAGGCTCTTTGTCTCCTGATCTCGTTCGTTCTGCCAGTCATTGAGAGAGCAACGGTGTGTCGATTATCCGCTGGGAACGGGACCTCGTCCTCATGCATTTCTGGCGATTTCCACGACTCTCCTTGATGGACCAAGTTTGATCGAAAGAACGGATCTCATGTGAAATGATCAAAAAAGCGTTGATGGATCCGTCTAGCAATTTCAGTGGAACGTGAAGTGAGTCGAGCCCCGGCCTGCCCGCGATCAGGGCTTTTCAGGCCGACTAGTTTGGTACACATGGACATCGTGTTGTGGGAAAGGAATGGAAATCCCGGCGGCATCGAACCGGCGTTTCACCTCTCGAGTGACATCCGTTTTGACCTTCCACCAATCGGATGTGGCGGCCCACGGCCGGCAGACGATGTTCACCGAAGAATCAGCCAAGGCGTGGGTGACGACAACTGGTTCAGGCTCGTCCAGCACCAAGTCATGGCTTTTCACGACATCGGTGATGATCTCTTCGGCCTGTTCAAAGTCATCGCTGTATCCGATGCCGAATTCCATGTCGACACGACGTTTGTCGTTGGCGGTGATGTTGGTAATCACGTTGTTCCAAATTTCGTTGTTAGGAACGTAAATGGTTTGGTTATCGAAAGTGTGGAAGGTCGTCGAAACCAAATTCATTTGATGGACGGTGCCCGTGACACCGCCCGCGTTGACAACGTGCCCCACATCAAACGGACGGTTGATCAGAATCATCAGCCCACTGGCAAAGTTGCTGAGCGTGTCCTGTAATGCCAAACCGACGACCAATCCCGTTGCTCCGATCGCTGCCAGAATTGGCGTGATGTCCACTTCCAATGCCGTCAGCGCCACGGCAAATCCAACGGCGAGAAAGACGTTCCGGATCGTGTTGGCAATCAACCGCTCGGCAAGTTGTGAGAGGCGAATCTTCCGGTCCAAAAGCCAGTTCACGCCCCCGGATAAGACCTTGGAGACCAGGTACGCGACGACCAAGATCAGAATGAACTTGACGATGTTCCATGCCCAACGCTGCCCACCTTCTTTGGATACAAACCAACCAACGACGGTGGACCAAGCGGCTTCGGCATCCGTCGTGTCAAGTTCCACGCCGGACACGGCTGCGATGTACTTGCGATAGCTTTCGGCCTCTCCGCCTTTGGCTTCCCATGAATCCAGAACGATCGTAAGCCGATCACTGAGCGAGGTGCGCTCGTCTTGCAAAACCGTGATGTCTTCGAGCAAATCAGTTTTCAATTTGGCAGCCATGTCCGTCGATCCATTGCCAGCGTTTTCGGAATCAGCGGCAGCGGGTGGCTCCGTTTCCGAAGCGTCCTTGGTCGACTCTTCGCTCTCTTTGTCTTCTGGTGAAGGTGGCGTTTCGGACGGGGCGATGACATCCACGCCAGTGCTTTCGCGGGCCGCCTTTGTGACTGTTTCTTCGGCCTTCTTTGCGACCTCGTCACCTAGCTTCTTGACTTGTTCCGCTTCCGCCAACGATCTGCTGGCTTCCTCTTCCGTTTCGGCCGCCAATGCGTCGCTGGTCTTTCTCACACCGAGTTTGGCGACCGCGATTTGACGTGCTTTCGCCTTGAGCAACGCAAACCAAGCATCAGCTTCAATGGCAAGCTCCTCCTGCGTCAATGGTTTCACCATCACTCGAAGGCTATCTATCGGAACGCGGGGATCCGCCGTGGTGACAGGAGCCGGTTCGGGATTGTCCGATTCCTGAGCAAAGACGGGCAAACCGCTGACACAGAACGTGATAAAAGCGACAAAACTGAACGTAAGAAACGAATGTGCTCGAGCGAGAATGCGATGGGGTGCCTGACACATGAGACGTGGCTCCTCAGGATTTAACGAAGGCGATCGACCGAAAAGTGAAGAACGCGAATAACCTACTGCTGTCACGCTGGCTCATGAAGAGTGCCCCGAACGATTGCCGAACTGGTGAGCCATTGTTCTCATTGCAATCCATGAATGGATTGGGAACCCTCACTCGGCTTGCAATCTCAACTCGCTGCCGGAAAATGCCCAGCAGCATGGCACGCAATCTGATGCGACCCACTCGCAAACCGAACGAATCAGACGCGACTCAGGCCGACGCAGCAGGTCCGCAGGAGTCTTTCGGCATTTGAACTGCGGCGGCGATCGCCACTGTACTCACGTACAACCGGGACGATCGCTCAAATAGTTCTGCACGATCATTCCAGCCAACCTGCTTCGTTTCATGCGGGTGAAAATTTTTCTAAGAAACCAAGGATCCGAAGCATGGCGGCACCGCAGCATTTTTTTCATGATTCGATGGGTTCAATCCTAGCGATTGCGTTGGCAATGTCAGCCTCGACCGCTCTGGCGTGCACACGCATTCTGTGGAATACCAATGGCGTCCTTGCCGTCGCGGGACGGACGATGGATTGGGCTGAATCAACGGAACCAAGACTGTATGTTTTCCCAAAAGGCATGCGTCGAGATGGAGGCCGGGTTGGGCCGATTGATATCGGTGACCAAAATCCACTCACGTGGACGTCTCGCTACGGATCGGTCGTTGTTTCCGCTTACGGCCTAGCATCGGTCGACGGTTTGAACGAAAAGGGACTTGCAATGCACTTGCTGTTCTTAACCGCCACCGACTACGGGCCGCGAAATCCTGAGAAGGCTGGGCTCCAGGCGGGCCTTTGGGGGCAGTACTTGCTCGACAACGCGGCCACGGTCGAGGAAGCCCTGGAGCGAATGAAGGACGTTCAACCGATCATGGTCGAGCACGCTGGTTTCAAGTCGTCGCTTCACTTAGCGATCGAAGATGCATCGGGAGATTCGGCCATCATCGAATACGTCGATGGCCAGCCAAAAATCTATCATGGATCCGAACATCGAGTGGTGACCAATGATCCGCCCTACGATGAACAGCTCCTCGAACTAGAGAAGTGGGATTTCGCGAACGCGACACGCCAAACCCCGCTGCCGGGCAACGTCAATCCAATTGATCGCTTTGTGCGAGCCAACTATTTTCTGAAGACGCTTCGCAAACCCGAAGGAGAGCGAGAAGCGATTGCCACGACATTGTCTCTCGCTCGAAATGCTTCGGTGCCATTCAATGCGCCTTACAAAACGCCTGGGACGATCTATGACACGGAATACCGCACCGTGGTGAACCTTGATTCCAGACGTTATTTCTTTGAGCTGACAACAAGCCCCAACGTCATCTGGGTGAACCTGGAGGACTTGGCTCTCTCTCCGGGCTCCCCTGTTCTTCAGCTCAACCCAGATGACATCCATCTGTCAGGCAATGTGAACAAAGAATTCACACCAGTGGCTGAACCTCCGTTCTAAGACCCACGTGAACAACAAGCGACGTAGCGGAAGGGCGCGAGCCCTCCGGTTCCTCACCGGGCGGCTTGCGCCACACCGCTAACATCGTCACTTGTTGTTCACGCGTTGCTAAGCAGACGCGCGGGAAAATTTGTTCCCCAGCAATTGCTCAAAGACAGATCAGCTGTTCCTGACGATTGGTCACTGGGATGTCCAGGTTGCGAAGTCGTGAAAGGATCTCGCCGCAGAGTTCTCGATAGCGTGCTGCGAATTGTCGTCCGTACTTTGCGTCGCAGTTCGCTTGTGGGTTGCTCAGCTCGCGCGGATCGACGGCCCGGGCCAATTGCGCCGCGTTTGGAATGACCGATTCAAAAGGCGTGGGCAACTTCGCAAAGGGATCAGCAACCATCTCACGGTGCAGTGGTGTTTGCTGCCGATACAGCGTCCACAGCGTTCCGAGCGTGTCGACTTTGTAGCGTTTCAGCCGATCGACTAAATTCTCAGATCCACGTATGGACAATTGATCCGGGATCGATGGGATCACGCAGCCGTCCGCAATTCGCAAGAACATTTTGACTTGCATCGCAATGCTGGGTGGGCAGTCCACGATGACGAAGTCATACAACTCGTTAAGCCACTTCTTCGCACCCGGCATTTGTTTCTTGATCTGCGTGAACAACTCTCGCTCGGTTTGAAACAACCCGGCACGGCGCTTGGATCGAAACGCATTGCTGTAAAAATCATCGATCCGAAACGAGCATGGGATCACGTCTAGGAAGTCACGCACCGTTGCGACATTGGATGTCTCTTCCGAGATGAAGGATCGCAAGTCGCCGACTTCGAAATCGGGATCGCACATTTCCAAGAAGACGTCGTGCAGCGTGCGTTTGCGATTCTCGCAATGGAGCATTCTCTTTTGCCCCAGCAGCAATTCGCCCGCCATGCTTTGGTGATCCGCATCGATCACCAAAGTCTTGAACCCTTCCGCCGCCAACGTTTCCGCGATGGCAACCGTCGAAGCGGTCTTTCCAACTCCACCTTTGAGATTGATCATCAATAGAACAGGCATGGGCTTTCAGTGGTTCGAGGGTATGGAATCGCCTAGCGGAAACAGCACCCGAGAGGGGAGCTCTTCCACTCAACCATTCACCATAAACTCACGAACGCTCAAACCGAGCGGTCGGGAATCGTGCTCTTTCGTTCCACCGGGCATCAAAGCTGGCCCATTCAGCCCAACCGTTTCGCTGCGTGAATCCCGCAGCGTCGTCGCCAGCGAACCTCTATCGGTCGTAAATCTGGCGCAATTCGTCCGGAGACGCACCTTTGGCGAACGCATGTTGGATCCGCCAGTTCAGCAAGGTTTGGCGGAGTACGCCGCGCTGCTGCCATCGTCGTGCGTCGACTCGTACCGGCCCTGGCAACAGCGTCGCAGGTGTGATCTTGCGAAGTTCCGCCGACAGCATCACGTCTTCCATCAAGCCCACGGCAGCGAATCCGCCCGCCCGATCATACGCGTCGCGTTGGGCAAACATTGCCTGATCGCCAAACACGTTTGATCTCACACGAGCTCGCCAGGCGTTCCCCCATTCCAGCCAGCGGTACCGCCAGCCGTTCGCATCGATGTGTTGGCGAAAGCCGCCCCATACCGGCCAGTCAGCCTGTCGCAGTTGCTCCAGTGCATCGCCTGGCAAACGATTGTCAGCGTGTAGGAACAACAGCATTTCGCCGGTCGCCAACTCGGCCGCAGCACGCAACTGCACCCCACGTCCCGACGGAGCACGCAGGCACCGCACGCGGCGGTCGCTGAGGGATTCGGTGATCTCGAGGGTACCGTCGCTGCTGCCGCCATCGCTCACGACCACTTCTGCGGCACCGCATCGCAACGCGGAGTCAACGCAGGCCTCGATGTTGGAAGCTTCGTTCCAGGTCGGCACAATGACGCTGACCTTCATCGTTGGCTAGCCAGTTGAATGGTATCAACGACGTCCGGTGAACCGGTTCGCTCAGACGGTTTGAACATGTCGGTAGCGTGAGTACGCCAGCGGTCCGATGATCAACAGCGGGATCCAGGCGGCGATGCCGGGCGTGACCAGGGTGGTGCTGCCGCCCAGCGTGCTCGCGACCGTTTTCAACGCGAAGAATGCGATGATCAATCCGACGGCGGATCCAATCAAGACGAACAGTTTGCGGCCGCGGCGATTGACCACCATCGGCAAGACCAGCAAGATCAACGCGAAGTCGAGCGGTGCTCGGACGATGCGTTCGTGCGTTGTCGTTCGCAACGCCATGCTGCTGTGCACGGCTGGATTGCGGACTCGTCCGGCCAATTCCATGACCGATGCCAGCTTTGTCGCAGTGTCTTGCGTTTGCAGCATGTTGGGGTGGATGCTGGTGACGACAAAGCATTCCGTCGGACCCAACCACGGTTGATCGGCTGGCGTGAGAATCACCATGTCTTCCCGCGACGAGAGTCCCGCCGAAGGAACGCTGCTGAGTTGTTCCGGTCGA
>NZ_ANMO01000152.1 GCF_000338295.1 Rhodopirellula europaea 6C | reverse complement strand
ATCGTCATCGGAATGATTGGGCTGGTTCTGGACCGGATCATGATCTTCTTCCGCAACCTGGTCAGCTTCGGCAATCCATCTCCCGTTTGATTCTGGATGTCTCGGTTCCTTCTCTTTCTTCATCCATCGGTGCAAACATGAGCGCAGTTCTCGAAACATCGCCAACGATCAAACGCCGAGCTATCTCGTCGGCTCCCAAACCGATCCTGCAAATGCGTGGGGTCTGCAAGGGTTACGGAAGCGGCGTGACTCGAAACGAAGTCCTGCAGAACATCAACCTCAATATTCGCGAGGGTGAGTTCCTGGCGGTGGTTGGATTCAGCGGCAGTGGCAAAACCACGTTCACGCAGTTGCTGGCCGGTTTGATCTCGCCGGACATAGGCACGATCACCATGAATGACGAACCCGTCACCGGACCGTCGCCGGACCGCGGAATGGTGTTCCAAAACTATTCGCTGCTGCCTTGGTTGACCGTCCGAGGCAACATCGCCCTTTCGGTCAACGCGGTTTTCAAAGAATGGTCGCGTGAACAACGACGCGACCATGTTGAAAAGTTCATCGACATGGTCGGACTCAGCCACGCGGCCCATCGCCGCCCCCATGAGTTGTCCGGTGGGATGCGTCAACGAACCAGCCTCGCGCGAACGTTGGCACTCAAACCCAAAGTCCTGCTGCTCGACGAACCGCTCTCCGCACTCGACGCGTTGACGCGTGGCCAACTCGGGGACGAGATCCTGAAGATTTGGAGCGAAGAGAAGCAGACTTGCGTGATGATCACCAACGACGTCGACGAAGCCATCATGGTCGCCGATCGCATCGTGCCGCTGAACCCAGGCCCCAACGCCTCGCTTGGTCCCGTCTTTACTGTCGGCATTGATCGACCTCGCAGCAAGACCGAACTCAACGACAACGAAGAGTTCAAAGGGCTCCGCAACGCGGTGACCAATTACTTGGTTGCCGTCCGCCAAAAGGCTCGCCGTGACGAGATGGCGGCCAATCCAACCCAAGCGTTCCGTTTGCCCGAAATCGAACCTTCCGATTTGACGCGTCCCTCGCGAGCCGTCTTCAACACCGGCCCACGCTAGTCGCACCGAAATCAGTTGCGTTGATCGAAACAATCGACGTTTTGAACTTGATCATCACCGACACTTTCCACCTTCCCACTCAGTGCACCGAACATGCGCGGCTACGTTGAAATGTTTCGTCTCGGCAAGACCTACGACACCCACAATGGGCCGGTCGTGATCGTCGAGGAATTCGATCTCAACCTTGAAAAAGGCGAATACGTCTCGCTGCTTGGTCACTCCGGGTGCGGCAAAAGCACCGTTTTGACCATGGTCGCAGGACTCAACCCGATCACCACCGGCGGCGTTGCGATCGACGGCCGAGAAATCGATGGCCCGGGTCCCGATCGTGGTGTCGTGTTCCAGTCGCCTTGTTTGATGCCGTGGATGACGGCTCTCGAAAACGTGATGCTCGGCGTGAACCAGGTTTACCTGCAAGCCAGCAAAAAGGATCGCCGTGATTTGGCGTCCTACTATCTCAACTTGGTCGGCTTGGGCAGCAACCTGCACAAACGAGCCAAGGATCTCAGCCAAGGCATGCAGCAACGCGTCGGAATCGCCCGAGCCTTTGCATTGCGTCCCAAGATGCTACTGCTCGATGAGCCTTTCGGCATGCTGGATTCGCTCACGCGGATGGAGCTTCAAGAGATCCTTCTGGAGATTCTGATTCGCGACAAAGTCACCACGGTGATGGTCACGCACGATGTCGACGAAGCGCTCTTCATGAGCGATCGCGTTGTGATGATGACCAATGGACCTCGGGCCAAGGTCGGTGCGATCTTCAGTCTTCCATTCGATCGCCCTCGCGTTCGCGCCGACGTGCTCGACCACCCCGAGTACTACGACTTTCGAGGAAAGATGATCCAGTTCCTCGAAGATCAAGACCACAAAAAGCTGAAGGCCGATGCGGAAAAACGTGCTAAGGCTCAAGAAGAACTCGCGACCGCCGAAGCCACCTAAAAGGTTGCCATCATGACTTCGATCTCAGTTCCCGCACCATCCAACGCTTCCATCACCTTGCGTCACTCACTGCCTCCGCTCGCCGTGTCAGATCAATGCTATCTGCAGGGCATCCATGTTTGCGACGTCGTGGCTCCGGGAGAGTTTTCTCCGGACTGCGATTCCAACGCTTTGCCAATCGCCCAACGATGCTTGCACGAAATGGACGCGGTGGTCGTGCAAGACCCTGCGTTGCTGCCGACGGACGCTGCCGCCGCGTTGGCGATTCCTGTTCACTTTGATGGTGCGATTCAGTCGGTCGTCGTCTTTTTCGCGAAACTGCCTAGCGAAGCGATGCCCGATCCGGTCGGCGTATTCGAAGTTTGGCGCCCAGTCGGTCCCTACGATGAAGTCGCTTTGCGAGAGGGATACTACGGAAAGCTGGAACGATTTCAAAACGTCAGCTCATTCGTTCGCTTCGAAAAAGGCAACGGACTTCCCGGCGTGGTTTGGGAACAAGGCCGGGCTCTCGCACAAGACGACCTTGCCAACCACATGGGTTTTCTGCGAGCGGCCGGTGCATCCGCCGATTTGCTCAACGCCGCGGTGGGTTTGCCTGTTTTCGCTGACCAATACCTTTCGACGGCCGTCCTGATTCAATCCAAACGTTCGCCGATGGCTCGGGCGATCGAGGTTTGGAACATCGATGGCGCAGAGTGCGAATTGACCAGCCAAGCGTACGGCGAAGTCGAAAACGCGTTTCGTCTTGATACCGGCACACGTATTCCGCTGGCGACCGGAATCTTGGGATTGGTCGCCGAACACCAACGCGTCGTGTTGCTCGAGGACATGGAAGCGTTGCTGCTCACACGGCCCGCAGAACGAGTCATGCCGTCTCCGACCGCCGGGCTTGCTATTCCGTTTTTTGACGGAACCCATCTCAGCTCCATCACCGTTTTGATGTTCTGATCCATATGTCCAGTCTTCTTCCAACCGAACCAAACTTCGCCCATCCCGATGGTGCTGCGCCCGGCGTCGTCACGTCACCGGGGTTGCCGATCGAAGGACAAGGCGACTCGTTCGACTTGGTCAGTCTCTTGCTGCAAGAGCAGCAAACACTGACCGCGGTGGAAGACTTTGCCGCCGCACATGAATCCGGAACCGCGGAAGAGCATGTTGCCGATCAGCCCGCCCAGGCTCGGTACTATTCCAAATTAATGCCCGCCAGCCCACCAGGCCCGGGGCAACAATTTGCTTTCGACGTCAATCTCGACACCTGCAGCGGTTGCAAAGCCTGCGTGGTGGCTTGCCACACGATGAACGGTTTGGACGAAACGGAAAGCTGGCGTCGCGTTGGAACGCTGGTCATCGGCGAGAGCGCCCCCGAAGCCGCCCCCATCCCCGCCGCGATCGGAGTGCAACACGTCACGACCGCGTGCCATCACTGCGAAGATCCCGGTTGCCTGAACGGTTGCCCGGTCAAGGCATATGACAAAGATCCCGAAACCGGAATCGTTCGTCACCTCGACGATCAGTGCATCGGATGCAAGTACTGCACGATGATGTGCCCCTACGAAGTGCCTAAGTACAGCAAGCGATTGGGCATCGTTCGCAAGTGCGACATGTGTCACCAAAGGCTCTCGGTTGGCGAAGCCCCCGCCTGCGTTCAGTCATGTCCCAACGAAGCCATCGCGATTCGCGTGGTTGATCAACAATGTCAAGAAGTCGCTGACGATGAACGCTTGGTCGCTGGCGCACCGCTTTCATCTATCACTCGCCCAACCACCGTCTTCCGCAGCAGCGACCCGACCAAACGTTTCCAAGGCGTCGCACAAGACAACGGCATCGATGAACCCGCCGAAGATCACTGGCCATTGGTCGGATTGCTGATCGCCACCCAAGTCGGCGTGGGGATGTTGCTGACCGAACGAGTTCTGGCCGCGATTCTGTGGCTGGCTGGATCGCCGATGCCAACCGAGACGACTCGCTGGACAGCGACCGTTGCCCTGGTGGTCTCGATGGTCGGTATGAACCTCGCCCCACTCCACCTTGGACAACCTCTGCGATCCTGGCGAATTTTCTTGGGTCTGCGAACATCATGGCTCAGCCGCGAAGCTGTCTTGCTTGGGAAATTCGTTGGCGTTCTGACCATGGCGGTGGTTGCGATGTGGCTGCCTGCCGTTTCCGAATATCTGCCTGATTGGGTTACCGTTCCCGCTTGGGTTCCCGGCGCGATTTTGATCGGTGCGATTGCCTTTGGAGTCGCGGGATTGTTCAGCAGCGCGATGATTTACATCGCTACCAAACGAGTTCTTTGGCGATTTGACCGAACCATGATTCGCTTCATGGGAACCGCATTGACCGGCGGACTAGCCGCCAGCGCCGCGGTGATCGCCTCGACCTCGGATCGAAGCAACTCGGCGGCGGTACTGCTCGGACTAGCCACGGTCAGTTTGGTTGCAAAATTGATTTGGGAACAAAGCATTTTGCTCCGCAGCCAACCGAGCTCAACCAACGACCAGTGGGACCGACGCAGCCAACGCTTAGTCCGTCATCACCTTTCCAAATGGAGCTTGGGTCGACTCGCATTTGGCTATGCCGGCTTGGCGCTGCTGGTTGTCTCTTCCGCGTTGGCACTCGCTGGCTCGTCAGTGTTGCTCACCGTCTGTGCTGTGACCGCGACGTTGCTCTTGGTGGCAGGAGAAACCACCGAACGATTGATCTATTTCTCTAGTGTTGTTCATGATCGCATGCCGGGGACCCTCCGATGAGTATCTCAATCAAAGACAATCGGAACGACGCCGGCAAGACGTTTCAGTTGCCGACATTATTGCAACGACGCACCGGCCCAATGACTCGCGAGTTGGTTCTGCGTCCCGGCGATCATGGTTTGGGGATGACTCATGATTCGATGGCCGCGGACACCACGACCACGGCGACCTGTGGGTTCTGCGCAACCGGATGCGGATTGCGTTTGCATTTAAAAGATGGCGAAGCAATCGGTCTGACGCCAGAGACCGCTTACCCGGTCAACCTTGGAATGGCATGTCCAAAGGGCTGGGAAGCTCTACGAGTTTTGGATTCGCCCGAACGAGCCACGCTGCCGTTGCTTCGTGATGAAGCGGGAAAGCTCTCACCGATCGAATGGGACGATGCTTTTGCCAAGTTCTGCGATGGGATGAAGAAGGTCCAAGCCGAACACGGCCCCGAATCGATCGCGTTCCTGTCGACGGGACAGATTGCATGTGAAGAGATGGCCTTCCTTGGTGCCTTGGCACGCTTTGGGATGGACATTCGCCACTGCGATGGAAACACCCGCCAGTGCATGGCAACCGCTGTCACGGCCTACAAAGAGTCGTTCGGGTTCGATTCACCGCCATACACCTACGACGACTTCGAACAAAGCGATTGCCTCGTTTTCATCGGTGCCAATCCATGCGTTGGGCATCCGATCATGTGGGAACGCGTGCTTCGCAATCCCAACAATCCCGAGATCATCGTCATCGATCCGCGTCGCACGGAAACCGCCGCCGCGGCGACACAACACTTGCAATTGCGTCCAAAAAACGACTTGGCGTTGTTGTACGCGATCACAAACGAATTGATCGTCCGTGACTTTGTCGAACACGACTTCGTTCAAAACCACACGCAAGGATTTGAGGAGCTTCGCCAACACGTTTCGCAGTACGATCTCGCGACGGTCTGCGAAGAAGCTGGTTTGGCAGTCGAAGATGTGTCCGCCGCGGCGGAAGCGATCGGCCGCGGCCGTGCCGTTTCGCTTTGGTGGACGATGGGAGTCAACCAAAGTTACGAGGGCACTCGCACCGCGCAAGCGATCATCAACATCGCATTGATCACCGGAAACATCGGCCGTCCCGGCACGGGAGCCAACAGCATCACCGGGCAATGCAACGCGATGGGTTCGCGACTGTGGAGCAATACAACGAACCTGTTCGGCCATCACTCCTTCACCGATGAATCCGATCGCCAAAAAGTTGCCGAAGCACTCAACATTCCCGTCGAAAAAATCCCATCCACAACCAGTTGGAAATACGACCGGATCATCGAAGGCATCCGCAACGGTGAGATCAAAGGTTTGTGGGTCGTTGCGACCAACCCCGCACACAGCTGGATCGACCAGGGCGACGTTCGCGAATTGTTTGATCAGTTGGACTTCTTGGTCGTCCAAGACATGTACAAGACCACCGAGACATGCTCGCACGCGGATCTGATTTTGCCGTCGGCAGGCTGGGGTGAAAAAGAAGGCACGTTCATCAACAGCGAACGCCGCTATGGATTGCTGAAGAAAGTTCGACACGCGCCGGGGCAAGCTCTCGCCGATTTCCAAATTTTTCGCGGGATCGCACACCACTGGGGAGTCGGTGAAATGTTCGCCGAATGGACATCGCCCGAAGCGGTTTTCCGGATCATGCAGCGTGCCAGCCGCGGACAACCGAGCGACATCTCCGGAATCGAAGGCTACGAACAAATCGATCGCTGCGGCGGGATTCAGTGGCCTTGGTCAACCGATCATGCCAGCGGCGGTTTTGAACCAGAGCAACAACGACGACTGTTTGCCGATGGGCAGTTCTTTCACGAAGACCACCGGGCCCGATTGATCGTCGACGATGTCTCACCGATGCCGGAACCGGCAGACGCGGACTACCCAATCGTTTTACTGACCGGTCGCGGGACCGTTAGCCAGTGGCACACTCAAACCAGAACGCGACAAAGCCCGCTGCTCAGGTCGCTGTATCCCAATCAGCCCTACGTCGAGATGCATCCTCATGACGCGGCGGAATTAGACGTCGAACATGGCGACCTCATTCGCGTTCGATCTCGACGTGGATATGCCGACGCAACGGCGTGCTTGACTCACTCGGTTCAGCCCGGGCAAGTCTTCATGCCAATGCATTACGAATGCACTAACCAGCTCACCCTTTCTCACTTTGACCCACACAGTGGCCAACCCAGCTACAAGGATTGTGCGGTCCGCATCGAACCCGTTTTGACAAGCGACCATGACTGATCAACAGGACTCCAAACCGTTCTCAGACGAACAACAGCAGTATCTCGCCGGATTCACGTTCGGTGCCGATGTCGCTCGTGCGGTCCAGGGCCTGCCTGTCATCTCCGGATCAGGCGGAAAAGGAACCACGCTCGCCATTGGCAACGGCCCCGCGACGGTCGACGGCGAAGCAGTGCCCGCAGGCCCTGATCGTATCGCGTTCGAAGCCCAATCGGCTGTGCTCGCGGCGGGAAAGAAACTCTCGAAAGAAGAACAAGCCAAACGAGAAAAGAACCCGCTCGACATGTGGGACGAAATGCAGGCTCGCAGCGACGCGGGTGAGTTCCCCAAGGGCACCGATGTCTTTCTGCAAAAATTCCACGGGCTGTTCTACGTCACCCCGGCTCAAGACAGCTTCATGTGCCGGTTGCGTCTGCCCGGCGGCCAAATCCAAGCTTGGCAATTGCGAGGCTTGGCTGATCTGGCGGATCAATCCGCCGGTCCCTACTTGGACCTGACCACCCGCGGCAACATCCAATTGCGCGAGATCCCGGCTGACCAAGCCATGAACATTTTGTTCGGCACCCGCGAGCTGAATATCGTGCCGCTGGGCAGTGGCGGCGACAACATTCGCAACTGCACCAGCAGTGCGATGTCGGGATTGGATGCGGACGAATTGATCGAGACATTGCCGCTCGCCAAACGCATGCATCACTACATCCTCAATCACCGAGAGATGTACGGGTTGCCACGGAAGTTCAACATCGCCTTTGAAGGCGGTGGCCGAATCGCGTCCTTGGAAGACACCAACGACATCGGATTCAAAGCCGTTCGCGTGCTCGAAGAAAACGCATCGGACGACTTGCCCGCCGATGTCTATTTCCAACTTTGCTTGGGCGGCATCACCGGTCACAAAGACTTCGCTCGCTACACAGGTGTGCTGTTGCGTGAGAGTGAATGCATTGCGGTCGCCGCCGCGATTGTCCGTGTCTTCATTCGCACCGGAGACCGCACCGATCGCAAGAAAGCTCGATTGAAGTATGTGCTCGACGACATGGGGTTCGAGAAATTCATCGCGGAAGTTGAATCCGAAATGGGTCGCACGCTCACGAAGGTCGATGTCAACCGCTTGACGGTCCAAGACATCGAGGACCGAAGTGCTCACGTTGGCGTATTCCCGCAGAAACAACCTGGCCTGAACTCGCTCGGCATTGTCTTTCCCGTTGGCCGCATGACGACCGACCAAGCTCGCGCGCTTGCCGATCTTTCGCTTCGCTATTCCAACGGCGACATTCGATTGACCGTTTGGCAAAACTTGATTCTGACCAACATCACCGACGCGGACTTACCCGCCGTTCAAGCCGGAATTCGCGAGTGTGGGCTCGACTACGAAGCCAATTCTGTGCGAGCTGGTTTGGTTGCCTGCACGGGCAGTGCGGGTTGCAAGTTCGCCGGAGCCCCCACCAAGGCGAACGCGATCGAAATTGCGGAACGCATCGAAAGCACTTTGACTCTCGATCAACCAATCAACATTCACCTCACCGGATGCCACCACAGTTGTGCTCAGCACTACATCGGCGACATCGGTTTGATCGCCTGTCAGGTGGAGGTCGGCGACGACATGGTCGACGGCTATCACATTTGCCTTGGCGGCGGTTGGGGTTCACGACAAGGAATCGCACGCGAGATTTTGAAGTCGGTTCCGTTTGCCGATGTGCCTGATTTGGTCACTGGCATCCTCTCCAGTTACCAACAAAACCGAGCCGATTCCAACGAGTCGTTCAACGACTTCGCGGGCCGTCTCAGCGATGAAGAACTCAAGGGTTTGGTCGCCAGCCCGTCAGTTGTCTGCTAGCGAACCGCCGGAAAAAAGGCGTCGCAAGAACGCCGAATCTATTTCAATCTTTCACCACGTTTCGATTCATTCCCAGGATTGATCCCGATGTCCAGCTACATTCCAGAAACCGCCCCTTTCAACGAACAACAACGAGCTTGGTTGAACGGCTTCTTCGCCGGATTGACCGGAATCCAAGAGTCAGCGGGTGGAAGCGTCGCGACCGCGATGGCCGCTGGATTGCCCTCGGCCGAACCATCCGTTGAAGAGGAAGAGGACTTCCCGTGGCATGATGACTCATTGCCGATTGTCGACCGAATGGAACTCGCCGAAGGCAAACCGCTCGACCGAAAATTGATGGCCGCGATGGCTCAGCTTGATTGCGGGTCCTGCGGTTACATCTGCCAAACTTACAGCGAAGCCATCGCATCGGGAGAAGAACCCAACGTCTCGCTTTGCAGCCCCGGCGGCAAAGAAACCAAACAAATGATCAAGAAGCTTCTCGCCGAAGCCGGCGACAGCGTCAAACCGTCCAGCAACGGCAACGGAGCAGCCACCAATGGTGTCTCGACCAACGGCGCGGCCGCTTGGTCTCGCAAGAATCCCTATTCAGCCAACTTGATCGAATCCCGCCCGCTGAATCAAGAAGGCTCCGCGAAAGACACACGCCACGTTGCGATTGACCTCGTTGGATCGGGCATCAAATACGAAGTCGGCGACGCATTGGGGATCTACCCCACCAACTGCGGCGACTTGTGCACTCAGATCATCGATCGTTTGGCTGCAGACTCACACGTAAAGGTGGCAACGCCACAAGGCAACACAAAACCGTTGCTCGAAGCGCTGCAAGAAGATTGCTGCTTGAAAGATCCTTCCGATGAGTTGCTCGAACTGTTGGTCGGACGGACACCTAACACGGACGCACAAGCGACACTGAATCACCTGCTCGCCGAGGGCGTTCCGGAAGGTTTTGATGTGCTGGATGTGTTGGAAGTCGCCGGCGAATCAACGATCACCGCGACGGAGTTCATTGAATGCCTCGATCCACTGAACCCTCGTTTGTATTCGATCGCCAGCAGCATGAAAGCGGTCGGTGACCAAGTTCATCTGACGGTCGGCAAGGTCATCTACGAACGCGAAGGACGCGTCCGCAAAGGTGTCGCCAGCACCATGTTGGCGGACCGAGTTGGCAATGGAGAAAGCATGCGAGTCTTCGTGCAACCCAACCATGGTGGATTCACCGTCCCCGCCGATGAAAACGTCCCAATGATCATGGTCGGCCCCGGGACCGGAATCGCCCCGTTCATCGCGTTCTTACAAGAACGTGCCGCTCGCAAATCGCCTGGCGACAACTGGTTGTTCTTTGGCGATCAACACGAAGCGTACGACTTCTTGTACGAAACCGAACTCACCGAATACGTTCACTCCGGCGTGCTATCACGACTGGACACCGCCTTCAGCCGCGACGGTGACACGAAGGTCTACGTGCAAGACAGGATGCGAGAGAACGCTGCGGAACTATGGGCTTGGTTAAATCGCGGAGCCAACTTCTACGTCTGCGGCGACGCAACCCGAATGGCCGCCGACGTCGAACGAGCCCTGCTGCACATCATCACCCAAGAAGGCGGCATGTCAGAAGACGAAGGCAAAGCCTACTTGAAAACCATGACGAGCGAAAAACGATACGTCCGTGATGTTTATTGATCATCGGTGTCAGCCGACGGCCGTTAGGCCCGGTATTCGACGTAAGTCTCACGGTGGCGATCCAGGGACGACTCATTGGAAAAGTTAAATTGTCAATTGTAAATTGTAAAATCCTGAGCTGAACAATCGATTTCGATAACGCGGTGATTTGACAACGCCTTCGAAACGCGCTGTCCGCCTAACAACACAATTTCGCGAGTGGCGATGGGTTCTGATACCGAAGCTTTTGACTTGCGAACTCAATCACCAAACCAATTTCGTCTTTACAATTGTCAATTTAACTTTTTCAACACCCACGCTCCCAAACGCCCAGTCACCTAAACCTTGCGGAGCAAGTGCATTCCTTCACGCCCTCGATAGGTCAGCAGCAACGCACCGACCGAGCCGCGGGCGTCGACGACCGTCTCGAAAAACTCGTTTTCGCCGGGCCATGGGAATGCGAAGAAAAGGTCGAAGTCTTCGATCTCCAATCCAATTTCGTCGTAGATGTCGCCTTCTTCGGTGTCGACGTTGCGTACCTCTCGAGCGATCTCGGACAGCTCATCGACACCGCGTGGAACAAAGCTGCCGCAGTGGATTTGAGCGTCGTTGTCGAGTGAGTCCGCGACCGTCTGAGCTGCTTCCACCAACCGTGGTTCGATCTCGATTCCGACGGCCTGCATTCCTCGCAAGGACGCCAGCATCGCACCGACGGCGAACCCGGCTCCCAACTCGCAAAAGCGGTTGCCTGCCAACAAGTGGTTTTGCTCGATCCACGTCATCGCTTGATCGAGCAAATGGAAATCGCAAGTGACGAAGTTCTCGATCACCGATTCGTCCGCCAACATGAACGCTTCGATCGCGTCGTTGGCCGAATCGATCAGATGCTCCGCCGACTCGTGATACGGAAGACTTTTGATTGAGTCCGGAATCTCAATTTGTTGCCACGCCATCCCATCACTCCTGATGCAAACTCGGTGAAATTCAAAGAGCTTGGATGCGTTGACCGTCATCGCTCAACGCGAAAATCGGGTTCTCGTGACCCGCGACGACTTGGTGCACCTGTTCGACGGTGATGGATTTGCCTGACGCGTTGGCGTTGGAAACCAATTCGTCAACCGAAGCGAAACCGTCGGCGTCCAGAGTCAAGCCGATGGATTGCGGCTCGTGCCGCAGGATGAAGGTCAAGTACTTGCTGATTCGCGTGAGTCGTTTGTTCATTCCGCCCAGTCTAGACACCGGCGGCATCGCCGTCGCCGGGTGGTTGGCAAACGGAAACACATTTCTGAGCGGACCGTTTCGGCCCGACCCACAGATTTCAGCCCGACACACGGAATCAGGCGGTGCCGCGAAGTTTTGCGGGGGTATCGCACAAATCGTTGTAGTGATGAGCCGTTCGTTCGACGGTGAAACGAATCTGCTCTTCACTGTGCTCGCTGGTGATGAAGAACCGCAATCTCGCGGCGGACTCATCCACGGCCGGATACAAAATCGGTTGGACGTTGATCCCGTCCTTCTTCAGCCGATTGCTCAACCGAAGTGCAACGAGACTGTTTCCGGTAATCACGGGGACCACGGGAGTTCCGCCACTGTCGCCAGTGTCCAAGCCCGCCTCACGGCTGAGATTCAGGAACAACTCGCTGTTGTGGCGAAGCCGCTCGACGCGTTCGGGCTCGCGCTCCAACACTTCCAATGAAGCAATCGCGGCGGCAACTTGCCCCGGAGGCATGCCGACGCTGAAGACGAAGCCGGGAGCGGTGTATCGCAGCAATTCCACCAACGCTTCACTGCCAGCGATGTAGCCACCACAGGAGGAGGCTGATTTGCTGAGCGTGCCCATCCAGATATCAACGTCGCGGGCATCGAAGCCGAAGTGTTCGGCGATTCCATGACCGGTCGCGCCCATGGTTCCGAAACTGTGAGCTTCATCGACCATCAACATCGCACGATGACGTTTCTTCACCTCGACGAACTTCGGCACATCAGCGAAGTCGCCGTCCATGCTGTAGACGCCTTCGATGATGATCAGCGTACGACGGTACTGACCACGCAAGGCGGTCAGCATTTTATCGAGAGCTTCGTAATCGTTGTGCGGGAATGGACGACGTTTCGCGCCGGACAACAAAGCACCTTGAACGATGCTGTTGTGCGAAAGTGCGTCGTGCAGAATCAAGTCGCCTGGTCCGACGAGGTGACCAATCGTCGTTTCATTGGTCGAGTGACCGCCAACCATCGTGATGGAATTGTCGACTCCGACCCACTTCGCGATTTTGCGTTCGAGTTCACCGTGGATCGGTTTTTCGCCACTGACCAAACGGCTGGCCGAAACACTGGTTCCGTATTTCGTGATCGCGTCGGCGGCCGCTTTGGAAACTTCCGGATGACCGCTCAACCCCAAGTAGTTGTAGCTGGCAAAGCTGATCAACGACTTGCCGTCGACAATCGTTTTGTCACCGACGACGCAGTCGTGAACGGTGAAGTAAGGATTGGGCACGCCAGTCAATTGCATCTGACGCATCGTCGATTTCAAACGTCGATACTCAGCGAACTGAGTCACGTCGTCTTCCGGTTCGACTTGAGGCGTTTGCATGACCCGAGCGAGCGGACCTTCGCCGTCGCCAGTAGCATGACCATTCGCGTTTGTATTGACGAGGTCATCGTCGCCATCACGCTGCGTGTCGCCTCGTCCGGCCAAAAACTGTTCGGCACGACCGAGAGCTCCTGCTGGCAGATAGCGTTCCACCGCGGTTGCGATTTGGCCGATTGTTTCGATTTCGTCCAGCACTTGCTCGGGGAACCGACCGCCAAAGGTGCGTTCAAGGTTCCTGGCAATTTCCAAACGTTCCAGACTATCCAGCCCGAGATCCAAAACGATGTTGGTTTCCGGATCGATGGATCCCGCTCGTTCGCCCGCGATGGCTCGCACATGCGACACGATTGCCTCGGCGACCACTGGATCGGCAACCGAATCCAAACCGCTCGCGTCCGAAGCCGCGGCAGCCTTCATCATGGTTTCGCCAGCCATACCGGCGTTTTGCAACGAAGATTCTTCGCCGCGAATCCACTGGGCGATGACCTTCAGTTCTTTATCTCGAACAGCATGCAAACACGCGTGTCGCTGGATCTTTCCGCTACTGGTTTTGGGGACGGAACTGTTGCGAACCAAGTAGATCGCGTCGGGTGGAAGATCGTGTTCCTCGGTCACCGCGCGACGGATGGATTGCAAATGCTCGTCCCAATCCAAGTCTCGTTTGCGAACGGTTTCCGCAACGATGATCAACTTCTCGCGACCGGTTTCGGTTTCGTCACTGTCTGCATTCATCGCGAATGCGGCGACGGAACCAGCCTGCACGACGTCGCTGGCGTGCTCCACCGTGGCTTCGATGTCCTGCGGGTAACGATTGACGCCGCGTACGATGATCATGTCCTTCAGGCGTCCGGACACATACAGCTGGCCGCCGTACAAGAAACCAAGGTCACCGGTTCGCAAAAACGGCCCTTCTCCTTCGGAAGTCATCGCCGCGAAGGTCTTGGTCGATTGTTCTCGGCGTTGCCAATAACCACGGCCAACCGATGGGCTCTGCACCCAGATTTCGCCGATGGCGTCGGAGGGCAACGTTTGGCGAGTGTCGGGATCGACGATCAGCACGCGTTCGCCGGGAAGAACTCGGCCGCATCCGACCAATTCACGGGTCGCTCGGGGCGAGGACGTCGTCGAGTCCTCCTCGTCAGATTGCTTTGCCAAATCGGCGGGCACATCGACGGCCGGACGAACGGCTTTCTCATCCAGTGCCGGACCGTCGAATTGTTGCAGCACGGGACGTGGACTGATCGGACCACCGGTGACGATCAATGTCGTCTCGGCCATCCCGTAGCAAGGCAAATGCGAACTGTGCCGGAATCCGTACTTTTCGAATCGCTTGCTAAACGCGTCCAGGGTCGACGAACGAACCGGCTCGGCACCGTTGAAAGCGATCTCCCAAGACGAAAGATCGACGCCTTCAAGTTCTTCGTCGCGAATTTTGTCGACGCACAATTGATAAGCGAAGTTAGGGCCACCGCTGATCGTGACTTGATGACGGGCGATCGTCTGCAACCAACGACTCGGTCGCTGAAGAAACGCCATCGGGCTCATTAGAATGTTGTGACGCCCGACAAACATCGGCATCAACACACCGCCGACCAAACCCATGTCGTGGTAAGTCGGCAACCAAGACGCACCAATGATGGTCGACTCGGGTTCAAACCCGTGCAGGATCAACTCGCTGTTGGCGATCAAGTTGGCTTGCGTCAGCATCACACCCTTGGGTGATCCTGTCGAACCGGATGTGTACTGCAGCACACCAAGAGCTTCACTGCGAAGTTTC
>NZ_ANMO01000151.1 GCF_000338295.1 Rhodopirellula europaea 6C | reverse complement strand
GTGGTGTTTTCCGAAGCCCGGTAATGCGTGAACGCTTGGAGTCGACGCTTTCATCTTGGACCGATTCCAGCGTCAATACATTGTCGTCGGAAGACGACTTGGATCACGCCGTCGCAATTGGTGCCGCCTACTACGGTTGGACCAAAACTCATGGTGGCATTCGAATTCGTGGCGGCACGGCCAAAGCCTTTTACATTGGAATCGAAACCGCAGGCATGGCGATCCCCGGTGCTCCGCGACCTCTTCGTGCTGTGTGCGTTGCCGCACAGGGAATGGAAGAAGGCACCCAAGCAGAGGTTCCCGGACAGGAAGTTGGCGTCGTCGTCGGCACGCCAGCCCGTTTTCGATTCTTCTCGTCCACCACTCGTGCAGGCGATCACCCCGGCGACCGTTTGGATCGCTGGAGTCCAACAGAGCTTCAAGAAAGCGAACCGATAGAATTGACGTTGGACCAAAATCGAGGCGAAGACGCCGCGTCGGGCTCTGCCGACAACGAACCAGCCCAAAGCTTCGTTCCGGTGCAGTTCGAATCGCGAGTGACTGAGTTGGGGATGTTTGAACTTTGGTGTCACGACAAACGGGGCGATCGTCACTGGAAACTTGAATTCAACGCTCGCCAAGAAGACGAGTCGTAACCTCGACATGAATTCTCGCAATCCTTCGAATGAACAAGACAATCCACTTCCGCCGCGTTATTGCATCGGGATCGACTTAGGCACGACCAACTGCGTGCTGGCCTATGTCGACACCGAAGCCTCCGCCACGGAAGCCGTTGCCTCCAAACCGGACGCCGATCAAAGCGAGGAGAAGCAACGCAAAGTAAGCGGTGCGTCTTCGGCCAACGCAAACACCGAGTTCACTGTCCGCACTTTCTTGGTTCCCCAATGGGTCGACCTAGGTGTGGCGGAATCTCGGTCAACATTGCCATCGTTTCACTACACACTTCATCCATCTGAGCAACTTCCGCATAGTGACGCTCATGATTGGTTGAACCCATCGGATGATGCGTTGGTGTCCTGCGTGGGTGAGTACGCTCGCATCGCGGGACTGCTGCATCCTGGTCGCCAAATCGCGTCGGCAAAAAGCTGGCTGTCTCATGAAGGGGTCGATCGGACCGCGGACTTGCTGCCTTGGCACGGCGACCATGATGTTCCGCGACGGTCGCCGGCGGACGCCTCGGCCAGCTACTTAAAACATTTGGCGGACGCATGGGATGCCGAACACCCCGATCATCCGATGTCACAACAAGACATCGTGATCACGTTGCCCGCATCGTTCGATGAGGTCGCGCGCGAATTAACAATTCGTGCGGCAAAGATGGCGGGTTTGCCTCGCATCCAATTGATCGAAGAACCGCAAGCTGCATTCTATGCCTGGCTGGATCGTCACCGAAACGAGTGGCAGGACTTGGTTCAGGTCGGCCAACTGATTTTGGTATGCGACATCGGCGGCGGCACGACGGACTTAACACTCATTCGAGTCCGGCCGGCCGACTCAGACGACCAATCAAACGTCGTGCAGTTCCACCGCGTTGCCGTTGGAAAGCACTTGATCCTCGGCGGGGACAACCTCGACTTGGCGGTTGCCAAAGCGGCGGAAGCCAAACTTGGACGGACTTTGTCACCGCGGCAATGGCAACAACTCTTGGCAGCGGCCCGTCAAACCAAAGAAACCTTTCTCTCGGAACCGCGCCCTGAGCGCACTACAATTCACTTGCCCGGCGAAGGATCATCGCTGATCGGTGGCGGACTCAGTGTCGAATTGACCGCTGAAGAAGTCGACTCATTGCTGCTCGACGGATTCTTTCCCGAAGTCGACATGGAATCCGAAGTCGACGCACAGCAAAGTGGTTTTCAAGAGGTCGGTCTGCCATACGCTGCTGACCCCGCCGTCACCAAACACCTCGCCGAATTCCTTCGCGAACATCGCCGCACCGGATTGGACGATACAGCGGCCGATGACAACGCGACCGATCAGCCAAAGCCCAAAGAAAGCGACCAAGTCAATTTGGTCCTTTTCAATGGAGGCGTGCTGACAGCACCCGCGATTCGCAAGCGAGTCATCGGCTCACTGACAAAGTGGTTTTCAGAGCCCGCCGTCCTAGAATCTGCACGCTTGGATTTGGCTGTTGCTCAGGGTGCCGCCCACTACGCCATGGTTCGGCGAGGGCATGGAGTTCGCATCGCCGCGAACTTGGCTCGGACCTACTTCATGCAGATCGAACAAAACCCGCCGCGAGCGGTTTGTGTGATTCCCGCTGATGCGCAAGCCGGCCAATCCTTCCGGATCGATCAAGTTCCGATGGACTTGCGAGTTGGCGTGCCGGTCAGCTTTCCACTGTGGGTCAGCAGCACACGTCTGGCCGATCGACCGGGCGAAGTGGTCGACATTGATCCGAACACGATGACGCCGTTGCCACCCATTCAAACGGCACTCAAAGATCGCAGACGGCGTGACCAATCGACGATGCAAATCGTGATCGAATCAGAACTTTCCGAGATTGGTACGGTCGGACTGTTTTGCGTTTCAGATGCCAAACGTTGGCGTTTGGAATTTGACATTCGTGGAACACTCGAAACCGATCGCGAATCGCATGACTACGCCGGCGAATCCGCTGGGATCGTCGACGAAGAAACCCTCGACGAATGTCGACAACTGATCGCTCGCGTGTTTGTGGAAGGCACACTCAAGCCTTCGTTGCTGATCAAACGACTTCAAACCACCATCGGCACCTCCCGCGATCAATGGCCACCGGCGTTGCTTCGTCAGTTGTGGGAATCGTTGATGGAGGTCCAAGACCATCGTCGTCGCTCGCCGGCTCATGAATCACGTTGGTTGAATTTGGCTGGCTTCGCCCTGCGTCCCGGTTACGGTGTCGCGGTAGATGATTGGCGGACCTCGCAAACCTGGCGAATGATCTACGGAAAGATCTCGCACCCCGATCATCAGGTCCGTGCCGAGTCCTACGTGATGTGGCGTCGCATCGCGGGGGGAATGACGGCGGGCCAGCAAAGTCAGTTGGCGACCTCGTTAGGCCGCTGGCTCCTCGGGGGAACATCCAATCAAGACATGGCCGAAGCCAACGAGGCGTGGCGGACGATTGGTTCACTGGAGCGACTGCCCATCGACCAAAAACGATCATTCGCGACCGCCGTCATGGAATCGCTGGATCGTAAAAAGGCATCTCCGCTATACCCGAGTCTGTTTTGGACACTCGGCCGTCTCGCGTCTCGCGTACTCGCGTACGGGCCATTGAATTTAATCGTTCCGGCGACGGACGTTTCACATTGGCTGCAGAAGCTTTCGCATTCACCGTCGCTGAAGACTGGAGACGAAGCAACCAAACGATTGGCCGCCTTCACGATCACTCAGATGACTCGTCGCTGCGACGACCGGTTTCGCGATGTCGACCAACCCACGCGAGATCGAGCGTTGAGTTTGCTGGATCGGCTTGGTGCACCCGACCACTGGATTGAATTGGTCAAAAACGGTGGCCAACTGGACCACGAAGAACAACAAGCCGTTTTTGGCGACACGCTGCCACTGGGGATCGAACTTCGAGGTTGAGCCCCGTTCACCTCGAGGTGCCACATCAAATTCGCTTGTTTTTGATAGACTGCATCCGCTCTCGACCTCGTGTCAGTTTGTTCTTCAAGGATGCTAATCGGTGACTTCGTCTCAATCCCCAGCCAGCAAGCAGTCTCCTTCCGGTAAACAACCCTCAACCACTTGGCTGATCGCTGTTTTCGCGATTGGTTTGCTCGCAGCGGCCGGCTATTGGTTCAGTCGTGGCCCAGCGGTTCCTCCCGACGATGTCCCAGGTCATAGTGGCGACGACCAAACTCGGCAGCTAGCTTCGCAGAACCTCGACCTGAACCGGGTTGCGTTGGCGTCGATGGAAAACCTCGATACCGACGATGCGGAAACAGCCTGGGCTTCGCTTTCAAAGTCCCGGCCGGAAGACCTTTCGATCGCACTGAACCGAGCACTGAATCGAGCACTGACGATCGACGAATTGTCCGCCGTCGCCACCGATGCATCCGCCAAACCAGAAGAAAAACAAGCGGCTCGACAACGATTGGCATCGCTGCTTTCAGAAACTCGCGGTCTGATTCAGAAGTATGTTGAGCTCGGCGGCGATTCCAATTTGGCGACTTGGATGAACGCGCGAGTCGACTTGAACGAAGCCAATTTGCTGCCGCGATCGGTGATGCAATCGATCCGCAAAGAGGTCTTTGGACGGCTGATCGAATCCATTCAGAAATCAGCCAAGGCAAAAGGCGACAAGAGCAACTCCATTTTGCTGGCGGGCACATTGACCCAGGTCGTCGATGTGCTGGAGGATCCAATCCGCGGAATTCCACCAACAATTCTCGAACCGGCCGCCACCGCTCTGACTCAGCTGTCCAATCAACAACCCAACAACCTGTATTTGGCCGTGCGAGCCGCGCGGCTTGGAATCGCAAACGAATCCAAAGCGGCGGTCGATGCAATCCGTCGAACACAAACCCTCGCGGCCTCGATCGAGCCGACTCTTCGCCAACAAACCGCCCCGATCGGAAAAACGCCTGCCGAATTAGTCGACGGGATTGTCTCGGCTGTCGAGGCAGGAAAGTTCGATGAAGCCGACAACCAAATGATGCTTTGGTTCAACCTTCTGAACTCGACGGAATTGATCAAAACCGACCGACGTCGAGCATCACCTCACCCACTGGACCTCATTCAGTTCGAATCACTGCGTCGGCTGTCCGCGGAAGTATCGAAACAATCGCGAATTGAATCGGCGTCGAAGGCTTTGTCGTTCGACATTCAATCGTTGACGGCTTCCGGCGATACCATTGAAGGAGCATCAGCCAGTGATTTGATTCCCATTGATGCCAACCTCGATTTCAAAATGGATTTGGTGTCGCTTCATCCCAACAAAGACTCCGCCGCTTTGTTCCTTTGGATGCAAGGTGACGAAGGCTGGCAAAACTACGGCATGCTGACCGTGGACGGCCAGTGGACCGGCATGATGGTCGCCGATTTGTTCATGGTCGACTCCAGTTCACCAGGCCGACTCCGTCAGGACGCGACGTCGCGCAGCCACAACACACTTCGCAGCATCATTCTCTTTGGAGAATCAGGTGCTCAATTGGTCGTCGTCGATGGACGCGACTATGGCCAGCCCGATGCGACCGGCGACGACTCGCTGAAGACCGAAGCCGCCGACGGGTTGGAATCGCTTCAACAAGTTCACACGATGATCAGTGGCGATTTCGAAGGGGATGGCGACCTGGATTTAATGGCAGCCACCGAGCGAGGTCGGGAACTCCTAGTCAACCGCGGCAACCGAACGTTCTTTCCGCTTCCAACAAATGAGAATCAAGCCACGTCGTGGGACGAGTCCGATCCACCCGTCGCTTTCGCAATCGCGGATTTGGATCGCGACTTGGACCTGGACGTCGTGACCGTTCACCCTCAATCGGGTCGCGTTGGTTGGATCGAAAACTTGCTGCATCTGCAATTCCGTTTTTCCTATCTCGACGATATCCCCGCGTTACCAGGCGTGGACTCTTTGGCCATCGAGGACGTCGATGGAAACGTTTCGTGGGACATCATTCTGGGCGCTCCCGAAAAAGGGCAACTGGTGCTGTCTCACACCGGCGACATTGGCATGTGGCGAGTCGATGCGGTCACGCCGTTTTCTTGGCCAACGACGGAAACGCAGGAGCAACCGACCCTGACCAACAGAGGCTCACTCATCGTCGCCGACCTGGACAACGATAGTTTTTACGAATGCCTTCGTGGCGGAATTGCCTCATCCGCGTTGGAACTATCGCCTATCTCATCGGCTGATGAATCATCCAACAAGTTTGGGCCTCAACAGGACTTGCAGTGGAGCGTTTCCGACCAGGCATCCGAGTTCTTCGTCTACAGAGCGACTGATTTTGATGCCGATCGAAACGTCGACTTGGTCGGGTGGTCTAAATCCAATGACACCAGCTCATCAGCGGTCTCGGTTGCTTCCAACACGACGGAACTGAGCGGAAAAGCCATCTCGGTACGCTTCAAAGGGATCGACGACAACAACGCGAATAGCGGTCGCGTCAATCACTATGCCGTTGGATCGGTGTTGGAATTGCGTTTTGGTCCGCACTACCGCTCTCGAATCGTCACGGATCCAACCACCCATTTTGGACTGGATGGATTGATTGGCCCCGGCAACATGCGAGTCATCTTTCCCAACGGATTGACCCAGTCGGTTCCTGAAATTGAACCGGGAGTCATGATCGAAGAGGAACAAACACTCAAAGGATCTTGCCCATACCTGTATGCCTTCAACGGGGAACGGTTCGAGTTCGTCACGGACTGTTTGTGGGCGGCCCCATTGGGTTTGCAAACCTCACCCGGAGTTGTGGTCCCCGATCGACCGTGGGAACACCTGTTGGTCGACGGGAAGTTTTTGGCTCCCAACGACGGAGCCTACGAAATCCGAATCACTGAGGAACTGTGGGAAGTCGCTTACTTCGATCAACTGGAGTTGGCTGCGATTGATCACCCCAAAGACGTGGTCGTCTTCACGAACGAAAAGGTCGGGCCACCATCGCTCGCTGAACCGACCATTCACGCGTTTGATCGATCCGAACTTCAACCGCTATCCAAAGTGACCGACACGGAGGGAACGGACGTGACCTCGCTCCTTCGCGAAACGGACGGCGAGCATGTTCAGGGATTTCCCCATCGATACCGTCAAGGACTCTGCCCGCCCCACTGGATCGACTTGGACCTCAGCGGCCGTGTATCAGAGAACACATCCAACGATGCGAATATTCACCTGGTCCTCAATGGCTGGATCCTGCCGACCGACACCTCTCTGAACATCCAAATCGATCAGAATCCCGAGCTGTCTTCACCTGAACCGCCATCGTTGTGGGTACCTGATGAAGCATCGGACTCTGGCTGGAAAATGGCCTCGCCTTTCATCGGTTTCCCCGGTGGAAAGAACAAAACGATCGTGGTCGATATTACCGAATGGGTGAATCGCGAAGACCCTCGAGTGAGGATCCGAACGACCAACCAAATCTATTGGGATTCGGCCGCTGTGTCCGTTCGAACGGACGAGGAAATCGAGCGTCTCCGCTCGCTTGTCGAAGTTCAACCACTCACCCTGCAATCTGCCGAGGTGGCTTGGCACGGCTTCTCCAAACGAAGCCACCCTGGACCAAAACAGGCCGAAACCTACGACTACCAATCCGTTCAGGATTCACCTCGATGGCCACCTCTCGATGGACAACTCACCGAGTACGGTCCCGCCGAAGATTTGATTTCCGACTGGGACGACTCGATGGTGGTCATCAGTGGAGGCGATGAGATCCGCTTGCGTTTCGCGATTCCGAAAAAGCAGCTTTCGGATTCCGCGCAACGCGATTTCGTGTTGCACGGAGTGGGTTGGGACAAAGACGCCGACCTCAACACATTGGCCGGCCAATCGACGTTGCCACTGCCATTCCAATCGATGAGCCAATACCCACCGACCGCTTCTCAAAAAGAAGAAGCGGTCAAGTCAAGCAAGGCCAACTCATCTCACCTTTCGCGAGAACAACCCTTTCGTGAATTTTGGTCGCGTGGTGCTACGACGCGGGAAGGTTTGAGCGAGACGCCAGTTCAATGAGCGGGCTGCAGTTTCGCTTTTTTCGTCATTCGTAAGTTCAGGAACTCAACGATCAAAGAGAACGCCATCGCAAAGTACACATAGCCTTTGTTGATTGGCGTTCCGACGGCTTCGCTGAGCAATACCACTGAGATCAAAATCAGAAACGACAAAGCCAACATTTTGACCGTTGGGTGTTCCTGAACAAAGTCGCTGATCTGATTGGCAAACGTGATCATCACACCAACGCTGATCACCACCGCGGCGATCATGATTGGCAGATGCGACGCCATGCCGACCGCTGTGATCACGCTGTCGAGTGAGAAGATGACATCCATCACCGCGATTTGAAACAAAACCGATCCCACCGTCACCGGTTTTCGTGATTTGACCGCCGCATCGGCTTCGGGCAAATCCATGTCCATTTGCGGATCATCATCGTGCTCGCCCTCGATCTTGTGATGGATCTCTCGAACCGCGGTGAACATCAAAAACAGTCCACCGAACAACAAAATCAAATCGCGGCCGCTGATTTCGTTGACTTCCGCGTCGGCGGCCAAATGCTCTCGCAAGGATTCGATCGGAACCAGCGATGACAGCTCGAAGATCGGCGACTGCAAGCTCATCAGCCATCCGATCATCATCAGCAATAGGATTCGCATCCCCATCGCGACGAACAATCCGAATCGCCGAGCAAACGAGCGTTTTTCCTCGGGCAGTTTCCCGGTCAAAATCGCAATGAAAACAATGTTGTCGATGCCGAGAACGATCTCCATCAGAGTCAACGCAAACAATGCGATGAGTGATGGAACGGACCACAGCGGTACATCCGCAGCAACTTCAACCGACGACGCAATCAAATCCATCACGGGACTCACAGCAAGGAATTCTAAACTCGCAACACAGACAACACGCGAACCCAATCAACGCACTGGTCGCAGCGACGAGCGATTGAGGTCCGATTCAGGCGGGAGACAGCCAAGGCGCGGCCAGACCGGCCAACCCCATCAGCAATAACAATGCCATCGTGATCCGTCGCAGACGCTGCGTCCCCAAGGCCGTTCCGACTTTCAAACCGACCCAAGTCACCGCCAGCAAAATAGGAATCGCGGCGGCAGCAATCAATGCCGGGGGAATCATGCGGGATCCAAAGAACCAAACCAACACCGCAATTCCGGGTGCCAAGCTGATCAGGTACATCGAAAATAGAAACCCGCGCATCCGTCGCGTGTCCCAATCATGAGCCTGCACCCACAGCACCATCGGCGGCCCGCCCATCCCGACCAAGCCCTGAAGAAACCCGGACAGCGGAAACACCAAATAGCTCCAGAACGACGCCACTTGATCACGCGGCTTTGGTCGAAACAACATCGTCGCCAGTGTCGCCGACAACACCGCCACCCCGACGATTTGGCGAAGCGTCACCATGGAAAAAGATTCCATCCACTGCAGCGTCAGCACGCCCAGCGGCAGAAACAGCAAACGAGCCGCTCCCGGCCAAACAAGTCGCTTCGAATCCAACGCATCGCGGAACGAGATCACGCCCCACAAGTTTTGAGGAATGGTGGCGACCAGCAACGACGTTTGGGCTTCCGGAATGGAATACCCCGCCCACAACAGCAACGGAACAATCACCAATCCGCCCGCGAATCCAGCAGCGGCTTGAACAAAGATGCCCAGGCACAGCACACCCACCAGTTGCCACGTCTCCGGTTGAGCCAGGATCTCTAAAAAGCTCACGCGGAATCCGAGGTTTCATCAGCACCCGTCAACTTCGAATTTTCGCGATGACGCGTTGAGTCACGTTTTGTTTTCTTGTCGAGGTTTCGCCGCAGGGCATCGGTCAGATCAATCCCCGACTGGTTTGCCAAACAAATGATCACGAACATCACGTCCGCCAGCTCGTCTGACAATTCTCCCAGGACCACACCCGACTTGGTGGACTGCTCGCCCTTGGTTCGCGAAAGAATTCGAGCAACCTCGCCGACTTCCTCGACCAATTGAGCCAGATTGGTCATCTCATCGAAGTAACGCACACCGATGGTTTGAATCCATTGGTCAACCTGCTCTTGCGCGTCCGCAATCGACATGGACGAAGGCGTTTGCTTCACGGAGTCCGAAGGAGATTGCGACATCAAGTCTTTCGTCGAGATCAAAAAGGGGCTGACCCTTTGGAAAACATCTGGTTCGCTCGGATTGGAAGACAGGTCCGAAAAGAATCAGCCCTCTTTTCGGTGCAAGCCTCTGCGTCAAGGTTTGGCTAACAGGAGGTAGGTGCCACTTTTACCGGCGACCGCCAAGTCGGTTTTGCCGTCACCGTTCAAATCCTCGGCAACGATCTGCAAACCGGTTCCCACGCGACCTTCGTCAATGACGTGACGCTGGAATGATTTTGACGCAACATCGAATGAGTACCAGTAGAGACATGGAACTTCTTTTCCGCCCGGGTCATTTCCGTTGTGGGCGTAGTACCGCTTTCCGGTCACCAGATCTTTGTTGCCATCGCCATCCAAATCCACCCAAACCATCGAGTGAGGCTGGCTGAAACGTCGATCGATTTCGTGCTCTTTCCACTCGATGGATCCGGAATCAGTAACCCCGGTGTTCTCCCACCACTGCAATCCATAGTTGTGACCTTCGCCATAGATCAGATCCTGGTCACCGTCTTGATCAATGTCCTCGATCAACATTGGCAAACTGGCGTGCAACTTCCAATCGCGGTGAGCGATCCAGGGTTGCCCCCAAGGGTTTTCGGTAGGTTGTTCGTACCACCCCCAACCAACCAGGATGTCATTCCGACCATCGCCATTGATATCGCCAACTCCGATTCCATGCCCGTTGAATTCTTCACCCAACACGTGCCGTTTCAGTTCATATGCCGGCTTGCCGTCTTCCGCCGGTTCGCTGGGTTCCAACCGCCAGATGACGGTCGGCACCTCATTTTTCCAACTATTCACAATCCACTCCGGGCGTCCATCGCCATCAATGTCTTCGAAGAGTTGACCCTCATTTGCGGTCGCTCCCGTATCAACCAAGGTGGATTCGGGCCACATTTTCCCCAAACGCAAATCTTCTTTTCCTGGGTTGCGAAACCACTTCACTTCCGTCGGCAAAAACGATCCCGCGATGACATCGAGACGACCATCTGAATCAACGTCGAACAGATAGTCGCCGTTGCTCTGGACGTAGCCGTTCCAATCTTCAATGGCTCGCAGAGGGCGTGGAGCCCAATCGCCGTTTCGGAACCAATTGCGTCCGGCGACCAAGTCCGTTTTTCCATCGCCGTCGACATCGCCCGCCGCGATTCCTTCGTTTGCGTCCAAAGTCAATAAACGAATCTCAAACGACAACGGCTCATCCGCTGACACCACAGAATTCTGAGTCGCCAGAGAACCAAGCAAGAAACAAACGGCAAAAAACGTACAGAACCGCATCAAACAACCACTCCAGAAGAAGGACGCCACTTTTCGCCGTCATTGTAGTTCAAACCGGGAGCTAGCTGGCGCGGTCAATCCGAACCGCCAGCACCGGTTTGCGATGTCGATTCCAAATGGCGAGTTGATGGCATTGCAGGGTCTGCGTTCCACCCGGTCGCTTGTTCCATCGTCGAGATATCCGTGTTCGCACCATCAGTGATCAAACGAGCCGATCGGTCGTGCGTGACAAAGGTCCACCCCCACTGCATCAACACCAACAAACGGTTGCGAAACAAAGTGATGTACATCAAGTGAATGAACAACCAAATGAACCAGGCAACAAAGCCTTTCGCCTTGTAGCTTCCGATTTGTCCAACCGCGGTGCAGCGACCGATCACGGCTAAGCTGCCCTTGTCTCGATATCGAAACTCGGGGCGAGGCTTCGATCGCAGATCGGCGCGAATACATTTCGCCGCCTGAGCCCCCATTTGCATCGCGGCGGGAGCCAATCCTGGCACCTCACCACCATCTTCCATCTTCACCTGAGCCAAGTCGCCACAAACGAAGACCGTGTCATGACCGGGAATCGAAAGATCCGGGCTGACCGGCACACGACCGCCACGGTCGGATTCGATTCCAGCGGCTTCACACAGGATCGCACCCAAAGGACTCGCTTTAACTCCCGCTGCCCACAACACCGTCCGCGTATTCAAACGACTGACTTCTTCAGTTGTCTTGTTTCGAATCATCACATGCGTCGGCTCAATCTCCACCACGCGGCATTGCGTCTGGATTTCAACGCCCAGCTTCTCTAGATCATGTGCGGCACGTTGCGGCAATGGTTCGGGATAAACGTCCAGCGGCGCATCTCCCGACTCGACCAAAACGATTCGTGCGTCGGCCGGTTGGATGGATCGGAAATCGTTCTGAAGTGTGTGACGAGAAATCTCGGCCAGAGCACCAGCCAGTTCGCAACCGGTTGGGCCGCCGCCAACGATGACAAACGTCAGCAAATCATGAATTTCATCGGGATCGTTGCTGCGTTCGGCAGCCTCAAACGCACCCAAAATTTGCCGACGTATTTCCGTTGCGTTTTCAATCGTCTTCAGCCCGGGCGCGAGTGGACGCCATTCTTCTCGGCCAAAGTAATGATGAATCGCTCCTGTCGCGACGACCAAGTAATCGAACGCAATCACCGAATCCGTGGTGTACACCTCATTCGAATCCAGCGAAATGGATGTGACTTCTTCCAGCACCACGCGAGCGTTCTTTTGCTTTCGCAGGATCCCACGCAGTGGCGTCGCGATGTTTGCGGGTGAAAGTTCGCCCGTTGCGACTTGATACAGCAACGGTTGGAAAAGGTGGAAATTGCGACGGTCGAGCAATGTCACTGAGACGTCGACCTTTCGCAGGTCTCGTGTCACTTGCAAGCCAGCGAAACCGCCACCGACCACGACGACGTGAGGACGCTGTTTAGATGCGTTGCTCATATCCAATCTCTTTCTTCACAACGTTCGGAAATACCTTCGTCGAGCGAAATCGATTTCGTCCGTAATCAACCGACCGCTTCGCTGGTTGTTCCAGTTGACACCAAATCAGTCCTTTGGTGCAGGACACAATCGGTCCATCAATTCAGGCGGCAAAGAACGCAAATGCAAATCGCGTTGTGGGAAGGCGATTTCCAATCCCGCCTCGTTGAACCGCTTGTTGATTTCGGTGTGCAACTGGTGGATTGATTTCAGACGCTCATCCAAAGTTGACAGGTAGCACCTCAAAACCAGATTCAACGTCGAATCGCCGAAGCTTTCAAACGTGACAACGGGCTCGGGATCCTTCGAAATCTTCGGATGTTCCTCACAAATCTTCCGCAGCAAATCACAAGCAAACTCAGTATCGCTTCCGTAGGCAACACCAACGTTGACGACGATCCGGTTGGTACTGTCCGTCAGCGTCCAGTTCACCAATCGCCCGGTGATCAAATCCTTGTTAGGAATGATGAGCTCCTGCCGGTCCCAGTTCGTCACCGTGGTCGCACGAATTCGGATCCGAGCCACCACGCCGGTCGTGTCGCCCAGCGTGACAACATCACCGACGCGAATTGGTTGTTCGAACAACAAAATCAAGCCGCTGATGAAATTCGCGAAAATTTCTTGCAGTCCGAAACCGAGTCCAACGCCCAATGCGGCGACCAGCCACTGAATGTTCTGCCAGTGCAAACCCAGAGCCTTGGCCGTCAACAGAATCCCGATTGTGATCAGAACATACGTGCCAAGAGTCGTGATCGCGTAACGCGCGGGTTTGTCGAGCGGTAAACGTTCCAGCAACACGCCTTCCAACAAACCAGGCAAGTTCCGCACCGACACCCATGTCAGCACGATGATCGGAATCGCGAAAACGATGTTCTTCAGCGTGACTGGCGAGACGATCCCTTCGCCATCAGTGGTGGACCACAGTTTGACTTGATCCAAGTACTCAACGGCGGGCAACACCGGCGACCACACCAATGCGATTCCAACCAATGCGACGATGAACAGAATTGTCTGCAACAAACGTGTGGTCTGCGCGTTGATCTCCGAGGCTTCCATGGAAGTGCTCGGTTCGATCTCAACTCCGCCCGCTCCCAGACGTTCCGATTCTTCCAATCGTTCGCGGTGAACCGCCATCGTCAATCGGCGGCGATTGGTGAGCAACCATCGGTTCACGAATCCACTGACATAGTACGTCAGCAAACAAAGCCAGAGCGTTAGATAAAGTTGCTCAACCAAAACTCGAGCACCGCTACCCAGCCCAATCAGAGCGATAAATGCGAGGGCGAGCGGTACGACCAGGATGAATCCGAACCAAAGGAAACGCAACCGAGACGTCCATCCATTAGGATTGAGTTGGATGTGCTTTGAGAAGACTCCTGAGGTGGGCGAAAACGATCGCCAAAGGACGACACTGATCAAGATCATGCCGATCACCAACATGACGCGACCGAACGCCGCGGCGGCTTGCCAGCGACCAAGATTTTCGGCGATCCCATAGAAAAGAAGAATCGGTACGCCGATGTCGATCAGCAATCGCAACCATTTTCGAAGTGTTGAAATTGATGCCTCATCCGCGCCAAAGTGAGCCGCGGCCAAACCATCGCGACGCAAACATTGACGCAGCAATTCGATCGGAGTCACCGCAACGGCGGCTAAATGAAACGCTTTGGCGGTGGCTCGCACAATCGCCTCGCTGGCACCGGACGCCGACAACGCGTCTCCGATGATCCACAGCAATCCAACCAGCGGCAGCACCAACGCCCAAGACAGCAGCGTCGCCGCCAAGGTGGGTTTCAACGAGACGCTTTGGCGACTGCGGGCACGTTCCCCGTGGGTCGCGATCCGCCGCCGCAATTTTGCACCCGCGTAGATGATTGTGAAGATCGCCATCAACGCTATCGCGATCAGTTCTGGACGATTGAGCAAACCTTTCAGCAAGCTGCGGCCCAAAAGAATCAGATTGTCGGGATGGACGATCGCACGGAAGACCTGCCAGGACACGACCAAATCGTTCAAGCGAAACGCCGGCTGACTTTTGATCCAAACGATCTTTGTATCGATGATCGAAGTCAGCTCCATCACCAACCGCTGCTTCTGCTCGAGTTGGCTTTGCAAACTGACCATTTGAACGATGTAGTCACTCAAGTCAGCGATGAACTTGTTGACCAAACGGATCTCACTCTCAGACAGCTTTCCCTGAGGGATCGACACGCCTTCGATGTTTTCCAGCGACAGCCCGATCGACGAGTTGTCCAAGATCCCTTCGAGCGTCAGCTCCAACTGCGTCTGCAGAGCCCGATTGCTCTCGATGCTTTTCCTGAGTTCAGCAATTCGTGAATTGATCGGCCCAAGAGCGGGAAGCTTGTTCTTGAGCAACAGCAGTTCCACACCAAGCGTGCTGGTCAAACCACCGGACGCCTTAATGTTCTCTTCCAAATTCGTTGTGATCTTCGTGCGTCGCTCGGACAAACTGTCTAGCTCAGCCCGTTCGTCGTTGAGCGATCGACTGATACGATCTTTTTCGCCGGCAATTCGCATCCATCGTTCTTCGAGCGATAGAATCAACGACTCACTTGGGTCGCCGCCTTCGGCTTCCATCGTGCGTCGAAATTCCTTCAGGTCCTTGGCGATTTCGCTTTGCCGCTTCTTCGCAAGCGTCGCCGACCAAGCTCGTGCTTTTGCTTCCGCTTCGGCGACTTCTTTTTCAGTCGCGGTTTTCATCAACGGCAGCAAATCGCCCTGTGATTCCAGCAGTGTCTGCTGTTGCTGATAGGCGGCAAGTCGCTGGCGTGCCTCGTCGAGCTTTGCTTTGGTTTCGACTTCGCGAACGTGACGCAAACGCCCGTCCGGGTCATCTTTGATTTCGCCAATCGTCTCGCCCGTCAAAGACTCGATTTCTTTCCGAGTTTGAACGATTTGCTCGGGAAGTTTTTCCAGGGTCTCTTTCCGAGCCGTGATGTCAGACTCGATCTTCTGCAGCTTGCTGCGAGCAGCGTCGAGACTGAGACTTGCTTCGGCTTGCTTTTGCTGAATTTCTTCGATCGCCATGTAGCGATCGACGCTAATCGGCTGGACCGAAACTTCTTGATTGGCGAGCGTTTTGAACCGCTTCTTTTCTTCCGCGATCGACAGCAGCGACTTTTCGTACGACGCGGTCCGGTTGACCGCTTCTTGTCGAGCGGTAAGGACGGCTTGGAGGCTTTTCAGCGACTCCAGCAACCGATTCTTCAGCATCGGATCCATGTTCGCGTCGTTGTTGACCGACTCGATTTCCGCTGCGACGGCCTCCACACTGTTCAGGTCGCTGTTCGCCTTTGGCTTCGCCTCGGCGGTACCACCACCACTCGCCGCAGTTCCTGTCGCATCATCGGCCTGGAACGGCGTGTACGCCGCGACTTGAGCGATCGTTTGGCCCGGCGAGCCTTGCGGCTGAACGTTCAGCGAGGCCGGAATTGGCGAAACCGTCTGAGCGAGCGAACTGCTGGCAACCGACACAAAAACGCAGCCCAATAGGATCAAGCCGAGCGGCTTTGAAATCTCCGCGTGCCGAGTGTTTTGTAAAAATTCGGAACGCATGGATGGTCCGTCAAGGAACATGGTGAATCGTCGATGCAAAATGTCGGTGGTGGTCATTGGGAATACAGGAAACCAAGTCGTTGAAGTGTCTCGAAAAGGCATTGGCGACCGAAAGCCCAAACCCGGAACTGCAACGGATTACTCATCAAATGCACCCAACGAATTCCCATGAAAGGCGACACCCGGCCGCGACAAATTGCGTGCCGTTTCATCTTTGAAATTCAAAATTCGGGCGGTGTTCCGAGTTGCACGTTGACTTTGACAGCACAATTTTGGTAGCTGCATCGAACATGAACGAGACAATCCCACTCACCGCAGTCCTCACCGCCTCATCGCGAAAATTTTTCGTGGTGTCATATCCGGATGGGCGTCTGGTTCGCGGCCTTCTGATTGGGTGGTTCTTGATCGGGTGGTGTGGCCTCATAACGACCGCGACGGTCCGAGCCAACGAAGCGACAATCAGTTCCGCTGCGGAATCTTCCTCGGCTCCAATCGAGAACGATGCGTCTGAGTTCGTTTTGCTTCGAAACGATCGTGTTCTTCGAGGCGATGTTCAGATCTCAGGAGAATCCGTCATCGTGCGCCGTGGTGGATCGGAAATCCGACTCCCAGCGAAAGAAGTCATTGGTTCCCGAGACAACCTGGACGCCCTTTTCGAACTCCGAGAGCAGTGGCGTTCCGCTCGAACATCGCCAAGACCGATTCAGCGAGCGTTGTCAGCAGCCCGTTGGTGTGTCGACCAAGGTCTGCACCAACAAGCGGTGGAACAGCTCATGATCATCTACCGTGCTGACCCGCAGAACTCAGAAGCACAACATCTGGAATCACGGCTTCGCAACCTGACGCGACCGAATGACCCCAAACCCAAAGCGAGCGAAGTCCAACCAGCCAACTTCGTCGAAGCCACCAACGAAGCGAAGCAGGTTGATGTCCAGTCTCCAACCGCCGAACCGACGGATCACCTGCACGAAGCGGTGATGAACTCTTGGTTTCTCCATGCCTTCACCGCTCGGGTACAGCCAATCCTTTTGGCAAAATGTGCCCAATGCCACGACCAAAATCTGAGCGATCAAGCAAGCGACTTTGCATTGCATCGTCCGTTGCACTCTAGCCGCCCGGGTCGCCGCATCACCGAAGCCAATTTGCGAGCAATCCTGACGCTTTGCGAGCCAGGCAATCCTGACGCGAGCCCATTGATTCAGATGGCCAAATCCGATCACGGTGCGAAAGCATCTCATCGCAACGAATCAACCAGCTTATCAACCGGTTCCGTATTGCTGCGAACGCTCGAGAGTTTCGTGGACCAGCTTCCGCTTCGAAGCGAGCTGAAAGTCGTTGAAGTTGATCCGATCCTCGCCGAGACACCACGTGCGAGTGATCCGACCAGAGTTGCTCGAGCATCATTCATCGACGAGACAGCCGGCGTTGATTTCTCAGGCGACAAGACACCGCCATCGTCCGAATGGTCGCCAACGAACGCCAGCGCATCAATTCCTTCGCAAACAACAAACCCGCCATCGAATGATGCCAACAAACGCGGTCCCATCCGCCCCAAGCGGCTGCCGAAAGTGGAACAACCTCTTTCCAAGGATCTGTTCAATCGGCAAACGGAATTGATCGAATTGTTTCGCGGAACGCTGAACTCCAACGCGAAGTGAAGCGAGTTCTCAACGGAGAAGCATCGGTTTTGCTGATTCGCAGCGAACCTTTGACATCTCGTGTTCTCTTGTTGTTCAATCAATCACATGAAAGAACTCAGGCGAACCAGTGCAATGGATACGATGCACGAGATGTTGGAAATCACCGGCCCCGCGACGGCAACCTTGCCCGTCGGCGATGGATGCTCACCCATTACCGTGATCGGCACTGATCCGATCCGGCAATCGTTTGGCAGCCAAACCTTTCAACAAGCAATCAACAGTCGTTTGGCACCGGGCGTGTCACAGGTCGTGCTGAATCCCGACGCGCACGTTGGATACGGTGCACCGGTCGGTTGCGTGATGGTTTCGCCGACGCACGTGTATCCGGGCCCCGTTGGCGTCGACATCAAATGCAGCATGAGTTTGCTGCAAACGGATTTGCCGGAAAGCGAAATTGCCGATTGGAAGATGCGTCGTCGCGTGATCCAAGCGATCGCGAAACGCGTTCCCACCGGTGCCGGCCGCGGGCAACGACACGTGCCCAAGAGCCGAAGCGTGGACGGGCCGCTCGGATTTCAAGTCGCAACGGAGGGTGCTTCGAAATCTGTTCTGAAAAAGCTGGGCATCCCCAAGTCTTGGGCGAGCCGCTGCGAAGATGCATCGCATACCGCACCGGACGGTTCGGTGGATACGTTGGCAGCACGTTTGGAATGGATGGGACGCGAACGAGACAAACGCGATCGCTTGGAAAGCAAGTTCCGTCAACTTGGAAGCTACGGTGGCGGCAATCACTTTGGCGAAGCCGAAGTCGTGTCACTGTCAGAGAAACAGTACTTCCGTTCGATTGGCGAACAATGGGGCCTGCGGGACGGTTGCGTGGCGTTCTTGTCGCACTGTGGCTCGCGCGGTTTTGGCCATGATTTGGCGATGAGTCAATTCCGTGCAATGAAAGCTCATTTTCAATCCAATGGCTTGGCGTTCCCGGCAGGAGATCCTCAACTTTGCTATGCCGAAGCGGACTCGCCCGAAGGCCAACGTTATCTTTGCGACATGGCGATGGGAGCCAACTTCGCGACGGTCAATCACATGCTGATCAATCAGCTGGTCCTCGAGTCTTTTCGCGAAGTGTTTCCTGGCATCCGGGGCGAGTTGGTCTACTTCATCAGTCACAACATCGCTCGCCAGGAGCCCGTGGACGGACGTTTGCAATGGGTTCATCGAAAGGGTGCAACGCGGGCCTTGCCCAAAGGACATGAACAACTGGTAGGCACCGAGTTCGAAGCGACCGGGCACCCGATTTTGTTGCCAGGGAATCCACGCGATGGATCAAGCATCATGGTTGCTCAACGGGGAGCTGCCGCATCTGCCTTCAGCGTGAACCATGGTGCAGGGCGACAACTCAGCCGCACCAAAGCCAAGAAGAATTTGAACCAAACAGTCATCGACCAAAACTTGCTTGACCACGACGTGATCAGCAACTGCCGCGTCTATCCACGGGACGAAGCTCCGGATGCATACAAGGATTTCGCCGAAGTTCTGAAAAGCGTCACCAAGGCTGGGTTGGCCGATGAGGTCGCTCGATTAAAAGCCAAGTTCGTCTTAAAAGACGGTGCTCCCGCCGACGATTGATTCAAATCGCCACGCGATCTTTTCAAGCGTTCGTCGACTTTCAAAGAGCGTTTGCGTAGGCCATCTCGATGACGTCGTTGGTTTGCTTCCCTTGATGACCACTGATCATCGGTGGGCGTTTCTCCTGCAACGCTAGAGTGAAATCCGCGATCAATGGTGAGTGAAAGTTTTCTGCCGGCGGATGAGATTCTCGGGACATTCCATCAGCGGTAAACAGCAACAGTTCGTCACCGTTGAGATCTTCGATGGTGACTCGTCCCTCGGTGCCGATCACCTCCAGCCGATCGGGCGTGTTGACGGTTCCGAAGTAGCATTGCAACACGCCGTGAACTCCGCCGGCAAATTGCATCAGCAATGTCGCCGCCTGCTCCGCTTCGAAATCAGGTGAATCGATTCGACTTGCTTTGACCGATTGGACTTCGCCAAATAGATGCAGAAACAAATCCAGGCGGTGACTACCAATGTCCATCAAGGGCCCGCCTCCTCCTTGAGCAAGCACCACTCGCCAATCATCGGCAGGGAACCGATTCGGATTGCCTGTCACACAAGCGATCGACAAGACTCGTCCCAGCGAGCCAGCGTCGATCAGATTCTTGACGCGTTCAACGGCCGGATAAAACCGTCGGTAGTATGCAACTCCAAGTGTCACTCCGGATTTCTGACATGCCTCAATCATTTGCTGGCATTGTTCCGGATCGATCGCCATTGGTTTCTCAACCAAAACGTGCTTTCCAGCATTCGCCGCCGCAATCGTTTGCGGGCAATGGCAGCTAACCGGAGTGGCTATGTAGACCGCGTCGACTTCCGATAGTGCGATCAACTGTTCCGCGTCGGTGAACCGATGCGGAACGCCATTCTGATCGGCGAACAGATTCAGCTCCGGTTCACTGCGTCGGCAAACTGCCACCAATTCCGAACGCGGATCTTCCTTGATCGCACCAGCCACCCGTTTATGAGCGATATCGCCTGTGCCAATCAGCCCCCAGCGAACTGTCATTCGGGCTTGCTCCGGTCCGTCCGAGTAGAAGGTGTCACGATACCAATGCATCCATTTTGAAAAGGTATGGAAGTCGAGTGATTCGAAGCATCCCGAGACAATTGCTGTCCCGAGTCGGATGCTCGGTTCAGTGGTTGGCGGCAGCGGCTTTTTGAGCAGCCTTGCCGATCGCTTCAACGTTCTCGATCACCAAGAAGTGACCATGGTCACTGGTGACGAAGACAGCGGTATCATCCCAAGCATCATTCTCTTCGACCCAATTGACGATGGTCCCAAACGCTTTGTCGCCACTGAACACGGCGCCAATGCTGCTGTCCAAGTTGTTTGCATGGTTGGCCCAATCAACATCACCGGCTTCGACCAACAACCAAAAATCAGATCGTTCGTCTGAATCCTTCTGCGGTGCAGAAAGAAACTCCAACGCAGACTGAGTCATATCGGAGATCGTTGGATTCTCCACAACGTCGGCGTGGGTGTAGCGTTCCGTGCCTTTGACATCAAAGGTTGGATTGAAATTTCCGTCGGCGGTTTGAAACGGCAGGTGACCGCCCTTGGTTCCGAAAAAGCCAACCAACCGTGCGTCTTCTTGGATGGCCTTCTGAGTTGCTTCTTGCAAGACGTCCGCACCAGGTCGTCCTTTGGTGCGTTCCACGACGACGTAGGAGTTCGGTTCACCGGCTTTGTATTTCTTCTTTAGAGCATCACGGTCCGATTCGTGGAAATACTTGTTGCCTGCCATGAAGTTCTCGCCTTGTGATTTGTCGGCACCCGTTCCTTCTCCCCAACCACCACCGATCAACAGGTCCAAACCAGGAAGCGCATCTTGGCGGTGAGACGACGACGGAAGACCAACCAAGTCGCGAGAGATGTCTTGATAGTCCTGACGAACGACGTTGTTTGCATACGAAGCCGCGGGTGTCGCGTGGCTGACAGGAACGCTTGTCACCGTGCCAACTTTGAATCCCTCTTTTTGCAACTTCCGCGCGATAGGAATCGCGTGCGATCCATCGGGCATGACATTGATCGAACCGTTGTAAGTCTTCACTCCCGACATCAAACTCGACGCCGTTGCTGCGGAATCAGCGACCGTGTGCGGAACCAATCGGTCTTGTCCAATCACATAATCTCGGCGTGACTGCTCATGCCAAGGTGCCCGCCCACCATGATCGGGTGAGTAACCGCCCGTGGACTCTTTGCTGGGGGCAGTGACTGTCTGGGAGTTCACGTCGAGTTTTGCGCCGGACGCAAACGGTGTGGTGACCAAGAACGTGAAGTCCGTTTTGGTTCCGCGATAGTCTTGGAGGAGCAAGCCGGTCCCTCGACCACTGTCATAGCGATTGGCCTGATTGTGATACAGCGCGGCCGCTCGTGTGGTCGGCCAATCCATCCCGTCAAACACCATCAGTATGACGTGACGTTTACCCGCCTTCACGGCAGCCATCTGCAAGTCATAAACGTCGACTTGATCGTGATAGTTTGCGTTTGGATTCAATGACTTCTCATCCACGCGTCCAAAGTGTTTCTTCAGTCTTTCTGGATCGCCGTACATGCTGCCTTTTTCACGCAGGTCATTCAGCGTGTAGCCGAACGTGTACAGCGGTACCAATCGATTGCTGTGATTGGTCCACGTGCTGTACTTCTTTGGGTTGCTTCCCCAGTGCCCCCACGGGGCGGATTGTTCCTTGATTGCGTTGGATTGCATCTCACGCATTGGATCAACCACCGGTTCACCGGACTCGGTCGTACCAGGTGCTCTGGCGTCATCGATGTCCACCAAACTCTTGGCTTTCTCGAGAAGCTTCCCGACCGTTTCTTCTCCATTAGCGGGCACCACAGTGATAGAAACGAGTAGACAAACAGCGAACTGCAATCGCAACGAGATCATTGATTTACGGTTTTGTGGAGGCGGGACGCGAGGCGGAACAAAAGATGTGAGTGACATCATGTCTTCAAAATACCACTCGTCAAACGGGGCAACGATGAAGATCGTAGTAAGAACCGACTCAGAAGTGTCCTCAAAATACAGCCGAAGTGCTGCAACCGATTACTGCGTCTACCCGAGTTGGCGCCGCAGGTGAGTTAAACGGCGACGATTAGAGGAACTCTAATCCTCGACAGCCAGCAATGAGGTGACATTCCACGCCACCCCCCTGGCAAAATTCCTTGACGACCGGTTCAAGCAATCGTACTCTCACTGTCACTGCTCCAGACATGATCTGGCAGAAAACGGGCCATCAAAGCACGGAGGAATTGCATTTGTATGACGAGCGCAAGACCCAATCTTCAGCGGAACGCATCAATGGGTGCATCTGACGCTTTGGTCCGCGATGGTGAGAACGCCTCGCAAACGATCTTGATCAATGCAGCCTTTCTGCAAGAAATCAAAGACAGCAACCCGAACCTTTGGCACGCCGCCAGCGAATTGAGGGCGATGTGCGAATGCGATGAGTGGGATGCCGAGACGACCACCCGAGATCACATCAAACAATTCGTTCGCGCACTCGGTGAGCTGCGAGATCTGATTTCACTGCAATTCGGTTTGGAAGAGTCATACGGTTATCTGCAAGCCTCGGGGCCACCCCCCCAACTGGCTCCACTACAGCCTGATTTTGCGGACGTGCAAAAACAGCTGCGTCAGGCACTCGAACAGCACTGCAGGCTGTATCTCGACCTTTGTGACCTCGTCGAGCAGTCCGAGGAATTACAATATCGTGGATGCGAACGTTCCGCTTTGCTGACTTTCGCCGAACAAGTTGCCCAATTCTCTCGTGAGATGACCCGACATGAACGTCTCGAAGCCGAACTGATCGAAAGGGAGTTGTAGAATGCTAGGTGATTCACGCACCAAACCAATGGAAATTCTGTTGGTGGAAGATGGCTTGGTCGACGCGAGAGTGACCATTCATGCTCTTCGACGCAGCGGCTTGCATCACCGATTGACGCTGGTTCGCAGCGTTCACGAAGCAATTCTCTTCATGAAACGAACGGGCATCTTTGCACGAGCCCCACGGTTGGACTTGTTGCTGCTCGACATGATTCTGCCCGATGGCACCGGAATCGATGTCCTCGAGGAAATGAGCGAACTGCAGCCAGATTCGTCTCGCGTCACGACCGTGGTTTTGACCGCCTGCGAAGATGCGTCCTATCGAACTCGGTGCGATGAGTTGGGAGTGTACGACTACATTCAAAAACCGGTCAGCGAAGATGAGTTTTTGCGTGTCGTTCGTGATCACAAGAAATTGATGATTCACTTGCAGCAGGCCGCCGTGTCCGCTGCAGCGGGCAATCAGAGCCCTTCGCCTTCGGGATCCCTGCGAGCCTAAACGGAATTCGCAGTTGAATCGCTCAGACCGGTGGCAGGCGACACCGTCATACGGATGGGCGATTTGCTTCCATGCCATGTCCACTTGGGACTCATCGTTACGGCACAGTCCGCTGACGATCGGCCCTGCCAAGCAACGGCTAATGGCCCGATCCGGAACAGATGAATCCGCCCGGCGGTCGCAATTTGATATCCCGCGTGGGCTCGAACGCTGCGGTGGTTGGCTGGATTGATTGCCGCCCAAACTTGCGTGACTTCACCAGCATCCGCTCCGCGTTCATCTGTTGAGTCGGACGTTGTTTCTGCCGACAACAGCTTCCGAAGCAACACCGAGTAAGCACCGCGGCTGCGTTCCTCTGGCATCATTCTCGCGGCGAAAAGCCAGCGTTGATGCTCGGCCAAATCGATTTGCAAATGAAGATCGCGTTCGATGAAAGATTGCATCGCGATCCAAACGCCGCCGACGATCTGAGAAGACGACTCGCTTTCGCTCTCCGATTGGGAACTTCGTTCCGTCGCTTGTGTGCGAAAGACGGCGTAGGCGGCTTCGGCTGACTCGTTTCCCGCTGCGTCGTTGAGATGCGACGACGATTCCTGAGACGAAGCACCATTGTACAACGTCGCTCGCTGCACGCGTTCCAGCTCTTCAGCCGTTTCGACTTTTCGAGCTTGATAGCTATCGGCCGTCTTTTGATCGTTTGGTTCACCATCAGCCGATGACTTACCCAGCCTCACGATTTCCATGCACCGGTACCGAAAGCACCACGCTGGAACCACGCGGCACCACACAATGCCGAGCGTGTATCGCAGGCCTCGACCTGACATGACTACCGGCTCATCGCAGCTTGGCGAATTTGCCGCACCAGATCCGCATCGGGACTGCTCAACGTCATCACTTGTTCCCGTTGTTGGCCATCGGGGTTTCGCAGGATCACGATCATTTCAGTTGCGGCTCCGGCCGAAGTCGTGGCAGGGCCAGCTGGCGCCGAGATTGGAGCAATGGCTCCGTTCTGACGAGGGGCATTGAGTGCGGGTCCGCCGGCAAACTCGTTCGATGCGGGCTGGGTGTTCGCCAATTGATTGGTCACCGGAGCCACGGGGGTTCCTTGATACAAACGCCCCAGTTGAATGCGTTCCAATTGCCAATGGACAGACCCTGGCCCGGTGTAGATTCCAAGATCAGACTTGTAGTCCGCCGCGTTGCAGACGCCGATCAGCACACCGCGATCATCGAACAAACCGCCGCCACTGCGACCGTCGATCGGAGCACCATCGATTTCCAAGTTGGACATACCGAGGTTTTGATTGTACTTGTCGACACCGGTGATGCGGGTGTCCCGACGACTCGGATCGTCGCCGCGGTCACATCCAAAGCTGAATGCGGTTTGACCGACTTTGACCTTCTCACCTTCCTGAATCACCTTCACGGGTTTGACTGCGAAGCCAGGTCGTATCGCAACCAAACCGATATCACGATCGCCCGCGTCATAGTCGACTACTTGTCCGGGAACGGTGCGAACTTCGCCAGCGACAAACAAGTCCACTTCGATTCGATCTTTGCCTTCGCCATCACGGAACAAGTGACCGCACGTCAGAACCAAGGCTTCGTCACCGTTGGTATCAATGATCGTTCCAGTACCGGCTCCGTAACCACGACCGTCAAACACCCGCAAACGCACCGTCGCCGCTTTCGCGTTTTCGATTGCATCGGCCAGCGACATGCTGGGCATCGGCTCCATCGCCGCGTCTTGCGAACTGACCAAACGCTCGGATGATCCGGCCGCTTGGTTGTTCATCGATTGCCAATCACCGGCGAAGCCTGAATCTCGATCGGCACGTTCTTTTCGAATCGCACGACGTGGGCTGCGATCGACTGCGTTTTGTCCGGAGGTCAGTGGCGCCAACCGGGTTTGCGGTTCATTCCAAGCTTGCTCGGACGACGCACTTCGTGTGGGGATCAGGGGACCGGCTGCGGTTTGGTTCAACGCGGCGGTGAGTTCGCCCACCGTTTGAACTCCCAACAATCGCGTGACTTCTTTGCCTTCGCGAAGCACCACATAAGTCGGCGTGCTGCGGATTCCAAAGCGGCGGGTCAGGTGAGCTTCGTTATCGACATTGACTTGGCGAACAGGAACGCCGCGAGCGATCAACTCAGACACGATCGGCTTCATCGCCAAACACGGTCCGCACTGCGACGATGAGAATTCCAGCAGAACGGCATCGTTCGCCGAGGCAGTGGACGCGAGAGCGGAGACGGCGAAGCACACGGTCATGAACTGAATCATGAGGTGCCGGGCAAACCAACGAATTTGCCGTGATCGGTCGAGAACGCCAGCCAGTTGATGAGTCGTTTGCACTCTCGTCCCTCCTTGGACGATGGAATAGTTCAATCAACACAAAGTGTCCCTGAGCTCTCCATCACCATCCTTGGCAACGAAGAAACAACCTTTGTGTCCGCCGCGCGATGGTCGGACATCCTCCCGAACCACGGCAACCCCAATTGAATTGGCCATCCGCCAAAACTTGAGCGTTTCTGGTGAGAAAATCAAAAAAAGTTGAATGCGACCATTCAGATGGCGGGATTCATCCTCATCGCAGCGTTCTTTCCCCCCGAATCCCGCGGTCGTGCAGTTTTAAAAACGCA
>NZ_ANMO01000150.1 GCF_000338295.1 Rhodopirellula europaea 6C | reverse complement strand
CGTTATTCGATTGAAGTGATGTGGAAATCTACGTGAATCCATACGAAGCACCGCGTCACGCGTCGCTCGACTTCACGCGACGAGGCGTCACTCTGATTCCGCGTCCGCTTGCCGCTCATACACGGAAGGTCGTCAATCGCTTCGGCCTCTTTCAGCTCATCTGGCCGATCACTGTTGCGTATTGGACCGATTCACTGGTTCTCGACTTCTGGGCGCTGTTCATTGCGACTAACGGACTGCGCGTGACACCCGCATCATTCAAGCGGTTCCCTTGGACTGCGGTAATGTGCTGCGTCTATCCGATTGCACTGGTTGTTTCCGCCACTACCTACGACGCACTCAATATTTGGAACTGGATTCCCTCTCGATCATCGCCGGTACTTTTATTGCAACTTGTTTCCGCAGGTTGGGCCGTTTACGCTGTCTGGTGCATTTTCCAATGCTATTACGCACACCAACGCTCGCAGGACACCGAATAACCATCGCGTGAACCGGAGAACGCGAGCTGAGCGATTTGGCCGTTAGAGACTTTCCCGCGCGTTCCCGGTTACGCGTGA
>NZ_ANMO01000149.1 GCF_000338295.1 Rhodopirellula europaea 6C | reverse complement strand
CCGTTCCCCCACATACTTGAATGACAACCTACCACCGCTACGTGCTGGATGATGCGGCAACCATCTCGCTTCCCGAGTTGGAAACAGCCCTTCGATCCATCGACGATGCCTACCGCTTTGACGGTGAGGCGTTAGTTCGCGGTGACCACGATTGCGCACTTCAAATTGATGTCACGGAACGTGAGTCTGATATTTTTGACGACGACATTGATCTTCTCATTGGCTTCGCGTCAAAGCGACGCGACCGTGATAGGCTGGTCGCGAGACTGAACGGCGGGACTTGCATGGTGACAATGCAAGTCGTCAGCTACTCGGATGAATCAGCGATCGAACATGTTTTTGATACTCTCAGCCGATTGCATTCTGGATTGGCTGTATACGAGGGTGGTATATTCGACACTCCCGAACCGACTCGTCCGTGGATCCAAACAGCGCTCAACGTGGTGCGAGGCATCGGAGGAAATCGGGGGGAACCATGACATGCACGGGAGGACGGCTTGCGCGGTTTTTTGAAGTGGAACGTTTTCCGTCCGTCCCCCGTGATGTCTAACGTT
>NZ_ANMO01000148.1 GCF_000338295.1 Rhodopirellula europaea 6C | reverse complement strand
CTCCACGCAACGGCGTTGGCCGCTCGGTTTCGGTAGTCGGGCATATCAAGACGCGATCGAACGTAAAGCATCTCGTAAACGCGGAGATTTCCGTTTCAAACCAATTTGGTCGATCGGCCATGCATGTCGATTTGCCATGCATACGGTCGGTCCGCTGACGGCTGGCGAATCGAACGAACCACAGGTTAAAATCAAAAATCGTCGTGGTCGAACACTTCTTTGTTGTCGCGGCTGCCGATCGCGTGGCGGACTTCTTCGTTGATTGAATCCGTTGTGAATCGAACGGACCCGTCGCACATCAACAGATGCGTGCCGCCAGGATGGTAGCTCCCCAATGACATTTGCAGGTTGTCTTTGGGGACGTCTCGCAGGTTGAAGCCGAAATGAAGCGAGCAAAGTGCTTCGGAGAAGTCTTGTCCGTTCTGTGCGTCGAAGTCTTCGTGGTAGAGCATGAAGTGGTCGCACACGCCGCACTCTTCGTGGTCAATGTATTTCGCTTCGCCAACCATCACGGTGTTGCTGAGTCCGTCCAGGATCGCGGCGAAGTTGATCGGCTTGCGATCGGGGCGATTGTCGCAGACGTCTCCGCCTGACGTGATGTGACAGAAGTCCGTCGCCAAGAAGACGCCATTGCCACGGTCAAAACCGATGTAGTCGAACATGGAATGTTCGTTCCAATTGACATCGCTGCCGCCGTTGCCGAGGTACGTGTTTCGCACCCGGCCAGTGATCTTGTCTCCGGGCTGGCTGAGCGCGATCGGTCCGATTTGGGACGGACAGCGAAACACCATGACGGGTGCTGTCGCGAGTTGTCTGAACCGGACACTTTCGGGCAAACCGCCGGTTGGGCCGCCGCGCTCACCGTAGGGAACGATGTCAGCAAGTTCGCGTTGCTCTAAAAACGCGAGGATGTCTGTTGTCCAGCTTGGGCCCCACCCGCCTTTTGCGCCCCACGGCAATGTGCGGTAGACCGACTCGTAATTGTGAAGCGCCAGCCCAATATTTTTCAGGTTGTTGGTGCACTGAACCTTGCGAGCAGCCTCGCGAGCAGCCTGGACGGCCGGCAAAAGCAATCCGATCAGAATCGCGATGATCGCGATGACAACCAGAAGCTCGACCAGCGTGAACGCTTGGCGCATCCGGCAGCAAACACGCGATGATGGGCCGAGAAAAAGTCGCGGCGTCGCGGAGTGGCAATTCGGGCGGTGGGGGGCGAGCGGGGCAGGGCAGGGCATGCCGCCATTTTCGCTGAAACCCCCAGTTGGGGAAAGGATGAATCTGTAAAAAAAGCGGCGTGTCGGTTTCCCAACACGCCGCTTTTGAAGGATTATCAGACGTTGCCGCCGAATTGCTCGCTATTCGCGTTTCGTTTGCCAGGTCTCGCAATCACCCGAGCGAGATTGGTTGGCGAGCCGCGAAGGAGCAACCGTGGCGAGATCAACGCAGTGGCAAGGAAAACTCGTTGCCACCCGGTCCGCTGCGACGGCTGATGCGATCGTTGCGAGCGTTCATGTAGTGAGTCGCTTCTTCAGCAACCAAGATCGTGTCACCGCTGCGGACTTCGGTGCGGAAGCGATGGTGTCCGCCCTCGGCCGCTTTGGCGATGATCTGCATCCGAATTTCTTCACCCGCATCGATGCGAGCGATCGGGTTGATCAACACCTGACCGGTGATGACTTTGCCGTCGTTGCCCAACAGTTGTTGAGGCTCGATGCCGTTGCTGAACTGAGCGATCGCACGAACGTCGGTTGCAGGTTTGCTACCGCGGTTGCGAATCACGATCTGATACGTGACGTCTTGTCCAACAGGTGCCGGTGCGGATGGATCTTCGATTGAGAGAACCAAGTCAGCGATGGCTTCCACGTTGGTTGTCAAGGCGACACCGGTTTGACCCGCTGCACTGCCTTTGCAGTTGAACGTGAATTCATGTTGGCCGGTTGAATCCAAACGGCACTGGAATTGATAGTTGCGACGGGCACCTGGAGTGAGCGAAGCGATCTTCCAACGCAATTGGTTGTCGATCAACGAAGCACCTTCCATGCCGCCGATGTATGTGACGCCCATTGGCAAAGTCAGCGTTGCAACAACATCGTCGCTGGCCGTTGTGCCATGGTTGGTCAGCTCCAACTGATACATTGCGTCGGTGTTTTGGTACTTGAGCTCGGGGCCGGACAAAACGGCTTCCAAGTCAGCGGCCAAGACGCGAACGTTCTTGTCAGCTTCGGCTTTCAATTCCAAGTCACCGGCAGCCAAGCCGTGGATCTTCAGGTCACCCAAGTCTTGAGCGGTTAGCTCGACTTCGAATTGAGCTTCTTTGCCCGAAGGGATGTCGCCAATGCGTTGGCTTTGCGGCGTGCTGGATTCGGGTGACAGTGTGAACACGACGTTGGGTGCAATGCCATCGCCTGGGTTCAAGACGCGAATTGTGTAGGTCTTTGATTGACCGTAGATGACTTCGTCTGGACCGTCGATGGTCAGAGCCAACTCGGGTTCTTGAACCTGGATTTGCATGCGTTCCTTTTGTGGAGCGATGGTCCAGTCAACGTTCACATCGTGGGTACCACTGCGTGACGCTTTGAGGCGAACCAACATGCGTTCGGATTGACCGGCGGCCAAGGTCTCGATGCGCCAGTTCAGTTGACGGACTCCGTTTTCGGTGACACCAGCAACATCGCCACGGGTGGCTTGCTGGCCAACCACGTCGGCCCAGTCAGGAATGTGAGCTCGGACGACCAAGCCTTCCGCATCCACGTTGCCGCGGTTTTCGACGCGAATTTCGTAGGGGTGCGTTTGACGGATCATGACCTTCTTTGGTCCAGCCGTGGTCACGCGAATGCCGGGCAGTTCGCTGGCGGTCGTTGTCGACTGGGCTTCTTGCGTTGGTGCGGTCGCTGGAGCCGCCACGTTTCCACGCATGTTGTTGGGGTATTCGTTACCGGCGTAGTCCGAGTTCGGGTTGCCGAGCGTGGTGGCTGGTCCTGCGACCGAGCGTGCGGGCACGGACGAACGAGCTTGGAAAGGATCTCGTGCTTGGAACTGGTCGTGCGAAACACCATTGGAGTTGTGCCAAGCCGATTGTGGTTGGCCCAAGGTGGATTCGGCTGGTTGCGAAGGTGCACCGACGGGCAAACGATCGCTGATCGGATGCAATGCGATTCCGCTGTTGCCATTGGCCGCGAGTGAACCAGATGGACGCGTGTCAGCTCGACCGCCACCAAAGGTTTGCATCTTGGTTGGCGTTTCGTCGGCAGCGCTATCTGATGCAGCGGCACTGTTTGTGGCCGAACTGCGAGGCGATGCGGCAACGAACGAGTCTGCAGGAGTCGGCTGCGTCATTGATGGTGCTTGGCGAGCTTCGCCCAGCGTGATCGTTGTTGATGCTGTCTTGGCTGGCGACGCCAGCGGTGCTGGGGTGTTGACCGGAGCAGGTGCCTGGATCGGGGCCATCGCAACGCTCTTTGGCGGAACCAATTGGCTGATCCGATGCGGGGCTGGTGCGGGAGTCGCAACAGGCTCGCTCTTGGCAACCACTTTCGATGGTGCTTCAGCAGGTGCAGGTTCGGTTGCCGGAGGTGCGGGCTTTGCTACCGGAGTTGGTTGTGCAGCAACGGTGGTTGGAGCCGGGGCTGGTTTGGCAGCGACTTTGGGAGCCGGCATTTGAACTGGAGCGGCTGGCTTCGGTTCTGGTTTTGGCTCAGGCTTCGGTTCCGCTTTGGCAACGTCAGCCGAAGGAGTTTTCGCGGGAGCTGGTTTAGCAACCGGTGCTGGTTTCGATTCGACCTTGGGTTCGGTTTTGGCAACGACGGTTGGCTTGCGACGACGAGATGATTCCGTGGTCGACAGCTCTTCCATGGTTGGCTCGGTTTCCACCTTCAAGATTCGGCGTGAAACCTTTGGCACGATCTCGACGGGTTCTGTTTTGACCGGTGAGATCGCGATGGGTGAGCTGCGAACGACAGGAACCGGCGACGATTTGCTTTCGACGCGAATTGGTTTTGAGGGTGCCTTGCGAGTGATCGATGTTTCTATCTTCGGTGGCTGAGGCACTTGCGAAGTTGGTCGCGGAGTCGAACGTTGCACGACGCGTGAACCAGCGTTCGGGTCACGCAAAGGCGTTGTGCCGGCGGTCGATCGTGGCGAGGTGCTTTGGCTGCGGTGAGTTGGAATGCCGCTCCAATCCACATCACGGTCGCTGGGGACCGCGGTTGCAGTGCGGCCGTCGTTGCTCGATTTGCTGGATGACGAGGATCCACCAAACAAGCTGCCCAGCAAACCGTTGCTGGACGAACGGGAAGTGGTCCGCGAACGTGAATTCAGGCCGCTGAGAATGCCAGTGGACTTTCCGCGGCCGCTGAGCTGTTTCCCGACAACCTGTTGGATCTCAGGGTTGTCCGTGGTTTCTTGTGCGGCGACGCTTTGTGGCCCGAATGAGGTCCAAGGCGTTGGTCCGACGGTGAAAGACGTCGCGAACATCGCTGCGGCCATGAAGACCGGCAAACGACGGCGTGGCGACGCCAAATGCTTGATGAGTTGACAAAGACCGCGCGACATTTTTGTACTCGTCTCGTGACACGAAAGGGTGATTCGATCGTGGTATCGGCTGTCCGGGTATTCCAAGCTGAATGAATTTGCACGACGATGACGGTTTGGGCGGAAATTTGGTCTGTGTCACTTGTGACGACGGGCCGCTTGATGCCCCCGAATCAGCAGCGGTTTCGGGCGTTGCTTGTCCTTTCCAGTCAACCGAGCGATGGAGTTTCATGTCTCGACGCGAAAAAATCGAAGCCATGTTGGCGGACGATCCCACTGACACGTTCTTGCGTTATTCCTTGGCGATGGAATATCGATCCGAGGGCGATCATGAAACGAGTTTGGTGAAACTGCGTGAGCTGTTCACCGACGATCCACCGTATGTGCCGGCGTTCTTCATGGCCGCGCAACAATTGGTCGATCTGGGCCGAATCGATGAGGCTCGCTCCATCTTGCGTGATGGAATTGAACAGGCTCGTACCCAGAACGACTCGCACGCGGCAGCCGAGATGAGCGAGCTGCTTTCGTCGATCGGGATGCTGGGCGAAGACGACGATTTGTAATCGTTGTCAGTCTTCTAGCGGGCTAGATTTCTCTCGCCGTATGCTGGACTTCCTCGTCCGGCAGGAGTTGCTGGTTTCGACGGACTTGGAAGTCCATCGTACGGGGGTGTGAGGCAGCAAGCTTGGGTCGTGCAGCGCTGCGTTGGGAGTGCAGCGGTGGTTGGCGTTGCTAGGGGTGGGGTAGGTCGACGGACTTGGAAGTCCATCATACGGGGGTGTGAGGCAGCAAGCTTGGTTACGATCGGCCGCCGCGACGGGATGCTTTTCCTCGGCCTTTCTTGACGCCACCGGGTTTGGTGGCGGGTTTCTTCCCGGCGGTTCGTTTGCGGATGATGTCCGGGTTGGCACCTCGCTCTGTCTTGCTGCGAGATTCCTTGGGGGCGTCCCCGCCGATCACTATTCCGGTGGAACCACCGCTCGACAGAGTTCGCTTTTTGACTGGCTTCGAAGTCTTTGTGCCGGTTGCACGCGTTTCGGTCGAACGACTTTTCTTGACCGCCTTACGACCGCCCTTGAATGCGGGACGTCCGCCGGTTCCCTTGGCCGCAACATTGCGACTGGCACCGCCCGGACGACGCTTGATTGATTGCTTCGATGCGGGGCGTGCCGGAGGAGCTGTTTTGGCGGCTTTCTCAGCCGCATCGATGCTGCGACGCAGTTTGTCGACTTCGTCTCGCGTCATTTTTCGGTAAGCACCACGCGGAACATCACCCAGTTTCAAGGGGCCGATGGCTACACGACGAAGCTGTTGGACTTTGTGTCCGAACCGAGCCAGGATCCGGCGGATTTCGCGGTTCTTGCCTTCCTTCAACCGAATTTCCATTTCGGTGGCTTTGGTTCGTGCCTTGATGATTTTGGCACCATCGACTTGAACCAAGCCTTCGGCGATGTAGATGCCTTCCCGCATCTTCTTCATCGTTTCGCCGCGTACTTCGCCGGCGACGACGACGCGGTAAACCTTTTGAATACCAAACTTCGGGTGAGCCAACTTTTGAGCCAAGTCACCGTCGTTGGTCAGCAGGATCAGACCTTCGCTGGAGATGTCCAAACGTCCAACTGGGAAGACGCGTTCGGTCGGAGGAACCAAGTCGATCACACGTGGACGGCCGCGCGGGTCTCGGTTGGTCGTGACGATGCCAACTGGTTTGTTGACAACGTAATAAACCAGTTTCTGAGGACGTAGGTAGTTCCCGTCGACTCGAACCTTTTGGACGTCGGGATCGACCGTGGTGCCGAGTTCGGTGATCGTCTCGCCGTCGACATCCACCCGCCCTTCGCGAATCAGTTCTTCGCACTGACGTCGGCTGCCAAAGCCCGCCGAAGCGAGCAATTGGTTGATTCGTTTGGCCGACGACGATGCCTTGTCTTTCGACGTAGGCTTCGCGCGTTTGGATTTGGAGGACGAGGGTTGGCGTGGCATGAAAGGACGAGCAAAGAAAAAGGTAGGGCTGGCAGGACTTGAACCCGCGACCTAGGAATTATGAGTTCCCAGCTCTAACCAACTGAGCTACAGCCCCGAAATGCGAGATTCGCAGGGGCAAATGATAGCTGCCCACCCGAGTTTGTGACAGTGATGAAGTTGCGAGTCGGGCGATCTAGTCCGCTCGCGGGTCTCCGCCGTCGATCGCTCCAAAACCCTTCGCGGGGCGATTCTCGTCGCTTGGGTGAGGTGGCTCTACGGGGTCGCCGAGGCCATCTCCGCTGATCCCAGACGCGGGCAAACTCGGTGCATGATGTCAGCGAGCAATTCGATATCATGGTCGCGGTGGGCGGATGTGATCGAAACTCGCAAACGAGACTGCCCCGATGTGACCGTTGGTGGACGAATCGCAGGGACGAAAAAGCCGTTCTCTCGCATCGCTTGACTGGCACGGACCGCTTCGGCTTCCTCACCGATGACCAGCGGTATGATCGGGATTCCCGCCTCAATTCCGGCCGCTTCCAAATTCATGCGTCGGCGAAAGAGTCGCGAAAGATGAGCCAGGCGATCTCGCCGATCTTGCCAGAGCGACAGACGCTGGATCACCCGGTGGGCTCCTTCTGCGACGATCGGTGCCAACGAAGTGCTGTAGATCAGTGAGCGGCAAGCGTTGACCAGCGTGTCGATGACGACTTGAGGGCCGGCGACAAAGCCTCCTTGGTGGCCAACCGCTTTGCTGAGCGTTCCGATTCGAACCGTAACGCGATCGGAGACTCCCATCGCATCGCATAGCCCGCCACCTCGACGCCCGAGGACACCGGTGCCGTGAGCTTCGTCGACGATCATGTGGGCGCCGAAGCGTTCGGCCAAATCCGCCAGTTGAGGCAGGGGGGCGATGTCGCCGTCCATGCTGAAAACTCCATCCGTCACGATCCAGGTCAAACCGCCTTTGCCAGCTCGATCGGTCAGGACATGTTCGACGAAGTCCAAGTCGCGGTGGGGATAGATCACGCGTTCAGCTTTGGACAAACGGCAACCATCAATCAACGACGCGTGATTGAGTTCATCGCTGAGGATCAGATCGCCCTCGCCGGCCAAGGTTGCGATCGTGCCCGAGCACGCGGCGTAGCCAGATGGAAAGACAACCGCGGATTCAGCCATTTCCAATTCGGCGATGCATCGAGCGAGCGCTTCGTGGCGAGGCGTCCACCCACAGATCAAAGCACTGGCGGTCGAACCGTGGGTCTCGTGCGGCGATTGCAAATCACAACCGCGAGTTTCGTCGGCAACGACACCGAGGTAGTCGTTGCCGCCAAAGTTCATCAACCGACGCCCGTCCGCTTCGACGACGTGAACCCCTTCGACCTTTCGGGCACTCAGCTTTCGCGTCCGGCCTTCTTGAGCAATGGTTTCCAAACGATCGTGAAGCGGTTGTAGTGACATCGGTCCAATCCCTGCTGAGAATACGCTAGTTCGCTAACAGATATTTGAGCAGACTTTGGACATACTTATCGGCTCGGATCGGAGGATTGTCACCTTTTGTGGGGACTTTCTGCAGAGCTGATTTGACGTCCCAGTCGAGCTGTCGACGATGGTTGTCGATCAAGTTGAGCGCCGTCATCGCGACGAAGTGACCTTCGTTGTCAACGTTAGCGAACTGCAACAGCGTTTCTTTCGCGTGTTCGCGTTGCGAGTCGTTGCCTGCGACGAGCAATCCTTCGCAAGCGGCGGCGCGAACGATCGGCGACTCATCTTTCGCGGCGATCGGATCCAACAACCGGAGGACAGCAGCGTGGGCGTCCGCATCGAGGGTTGCGTTTGGTGACAAAATCGCAAGCGTTAAACCTCGCGTGCCCCAGTAACGATCAATGCTGGATTGGCTGTTGCAAAGTTTCTGCAGATCTTGAAGCTTCTGATCCGTCAATCCATTCCATGCCGTGGTGGTATCCCAGGCCATGTCAACCAAGTGATCCCAGTTCAAATCGCTGGACATCGCCCACTTGCGAGGTTGAGTCTTGCCGGCCAAACGATGCATCTCGGCTTCTGGGACAACGCCCAAGTCAGTCGTCGACTTCATCCAGTTGCGAAGCTCAGTTCGCATCGCGTTGAGCTTGTCCGCGTGAGCGGGATCGGAAACCAGGTTGTTGACTTCGTCCGGATCCGCTTGCAGATCGAACAACTCTTCCAGAGGTTTGACTTGCCAGACTTTGGACTGAGCTTCGTTCAGTTCACCCGCATCGAACATCTTCTTCCAAATTTGCGTCGTTGGCGTTTGGAACATGTAATCGATGTAGGCGAAGTAGATTCGCTCGGGATGGAAGTGACGGATGTAGACATAGCGTCCGTCCGTGCAACTGCGAACCATATCGACACGTTCGTCCATGCGTCCGCGATAGCCGAACAAGTATTCTTTCGATTCTCCGTTGAGCTGACCTGCGAAAGGAATGCCTTGCATCTCGGATGGCAATTCCGCACCGGCCAAGCTGATCGCGGTTGGTCCCATGTCGACAAAGCTGACCATTCGATCGCTGACGCCGCCGGAGTTGTAATCCGTCGGTGCGAGGTGCTTGTACTTTTCAGGAACATGCAACAGGAAAGGAACATGCAATCCGGAATTGTAGGGCCAACGTTTGCTTCGCGGCATGCCGCTGCCATGGTCGCCGTAGTAGAAGACGATGGTTGAATCCGTCAGTCCGTCTTCCTCGAGTTGCTTGAGCACCTTTCCGCACATCGCATCCATTTCGGTCAAGCGATCGTAGTACTGCGCCCAATCTCGACGGACGGTGTGAACGTTTGGCTGATACGCCGGCACGGGAGCCTTGTCGGGATCGTGGACCAGCGTGTGCTTGTTGCGAATCTGGCTCTCGTGGCTGATCGTGAAGTTGAAGACCGAGAAGAACGGCTGGTCTTCTCGTTCGCGATGGCGGAAGTGAGCCTTGTTGTTGCACTCGTGCCAGCTCTTGATCGCGGCTGAATCGGCGAAGTTGTAATCGGTCTTCGAGTTGTTGGTGCAGAAGTACCCGGCTTCACGGAGCACGTTGGGGTAGAACTTGAAATCCTTGGGGACACGCACGCCACTTCGCATGTGTTCGCCGCCCAGGCTGGTCGCATACATGCCAGAGATCAACGTGGTCCGCGCGGGTGCACAGACGGGGGCGTTGGACCAACATTTCTTGTATCGCAAGGAGCGTGACGCGAGCTTGTCCAGGTGGGGCGTGTCGGCGTATTCATCGCCGTAGCAACCTAGTTGCGGCCCGTTGTCCTCGCTGGTCAGCCACAGAATGTTTGGCGGAGGCAACGCGTCGGAATCCGCGGCTTCGACAGTGGTCAGCAAAGCGGGAGAAAGGAAACAGCAGCCAACCCATGCGGCAGCGATCCAAGATTTGATCATGGTGGAGATCTTTGGTGTGAGGCGGGAGATTGTGGGGGAACAACCCGAGGCCTCACATGGTAACCGAACGTGAAAGCTTGCGCGTGATTGGCTACCGAGTCGTTGACGCTTTTTGTTTGGGAGCTTTGGGTGTCAGGAACCGACCCAGAGGCGATGCCAGCAATGCGGGCAGCAAAAGGACGTCGCCCACCAAGGCGGCGAGGAGCAATCCGAACATCATGAAAGCGAATCGCTGGGTCGGTTGGAAATCCGACAACCCATAAACCAACGGCGAAATGGCGCAGACGGCCGTGGTCTGCCACATCGCGGGGCCGCATTTGTGGAGTGCCGCGAGTGACGCTTCGGTTCGCGGTTTCCCCTTGCGGGATTGGCTTTGAAATTTGGTCAAGAAGTGAATGGTGCCATCGACGGCGATCCCCAACGCGACGCTGGCGGTCATCACCGATCCGATGTCGAGCGGAGTCTCCAGCAAACCCATTGTTCCAAACAACGTGATCGTCGGAAACAAGTTGGGGAACATCGCAACGAGGCCACCGGTGAAGCTTCTCAGCAACAACATCATGATGATGGCAACGATTCCAAAGGCAGCTAGGAAGCTACGGAACAAATCCTGCAGCAACACGTCTTGGGACTCGGTCGTCATCGGAACGCCACCGGTGAATTGAGGCGAGATCCCCTGGCCGGCTTCTTCCAGGATCGGGATGACTTCCGCCTGAACACGTTGGAACTCAGTCCGGTAGTCGATCGCTTCGTCAAATGGGAATCGAAAGCTGATCCGCCAAAGTTGGTTACCCTTTTTGTCTTTCGCGATGTAGCCAGCGTCCTGCAACGGGGAATCAGGATCCTCCAATTGCTTGCGGATGTTGGCCTCCAAGACGGTCGATCGAATTGACCGGCTCTTCTTCGACGGTGGGCTGGGCAAAAACGAGCGTGCGGAAAATACTCCGCCAACCAACTCGGTGGACCGGAGATGGTCGTCGACATCGCGAACCAATCGAAACCGATCGATGGGATCGGGCATCGAATCCGGCGGGAATTGGACGACGACTTCCGCATTGATCGTCGGGCCGATGTGTTCTTCAAACCAAGCGTAGTCCGTCCGGATGCGACTGTTCTCCGGGAACATTCGCGGGATGTTGACTGACGTTGTCAGTTGCGGCAAACCCGATGCCGCGACGCCGGTGATAATCGTGAATAACGCGACGACGATCACAGGGAACTTCATGAACTGAGCCGCAAATGCTTCCCAGGCATGCCCGACTTTTGATCGCCACTTTTCAACCGGAAGCGGATCGTTGTCGTCTTGATTTGATTTGGCCAACGCCGCACGGTGTTTGATGCGGTGTCGTTTACCGTGCCACTGCATCGCACCGGGCAGGAGCAACAACAACAGCAACAACGTGCCGAACACTGATCCCGCGGCGATGAACCCGAATGCACTGACGGGAACCAAGCGAACCAAACCGAGTGAACCCAGGCCGATGATGGTCGTTGTTGCCGCCAGCCAACACGGCAGGATGCCAGCCTGCATGGCTTGTCGAGTGGCGGCAGTCGGATCGATGTTGGGATCGCTGCACATCGCGTCGCGGTAGTAGTTGCACAGGTGAATTCCGGCACTGGCGGTCAGCACGAATACCAGAGGCGGCAACACGATTAGAATCGCGTTCATTTCGATGCCGGAATACAACACCATGGCCAGCGACATGCCTTGGCCGATCACAGCCACGATGATGATGATCGCGGTCAATACGATCGATCGCAGGCAGAAAACGCAAATGAGCGCGCCAACGATGACCGATGGCAATGTGAACCGATCAATCGAACCTTGGGCTTCCGCATCGACCAGTGCTCCATCGGTTGGCGGACCGGCGGTGTAGATCTCTTCCTCAGGGACACCGATTTTGTCGGAAACCAGTCGCCGGGCTTGGGCCAGGACTTCTTGCCGATTGAGGTTTCCGGTTTCTGAAAAAGTCGCCAACACGATTGTTTGCTCGCCGTCTTCTCCGACGAGCGATCCCTTCAGTCGAGCCCGCGTGGCTCGTTCAGAGAAGCTGGTCGGTGGACTGGTCAGGACATCAAAAACACGCTGGCCTGAACTGACGCCTTCGAGGTACGCCGGACGGTTCGAAGTCGGTTGCGTCAGTGGCAGCAAAGTTTCCGCGGCCTGGTCGACTTCCTCGGCACCAATCTTCGCGCCGTCCCACCCGATCATCAGAACATCTTGACCCTGAAACAGTTTCGAGAAGTCGTCGTACTGCTTCCGGACCGGCATGTCCTCCGGTAGCCACAACGCGGGCGCGTTGTACATGGTCGACAAAGCACGTGCAGAATCACGGGCCGCCAAGGGTGCGAGAATGCAAACAGCCAGCAGACCGATGCAAAATCGCACGCGATACGTCGTCGCTTGGTCGGCGAGAGATTTCAGGGGCATTGGGGAGTGTCGATCGGTACGGAACGGATTGAACGCCGAGCCTACCGAATCGAACCCTCGCTGACGACTCGTAATCGACCGCCAAGTCAGCGTCACCGATCAGATGCAACGCGACGGCTCATTTCAATCCACCTGTTCGTCAAACTTTCTCATCGTCGCGAGGGCGAGAGACTTCCTACCCGCGACGCCGAGATCGTTGACGCCAATTCAACCCTTCCGCGAGGGCTGGTTGGATTCCGTGCGTGTCGGCGGTTTGTGAACCTTCAACACTGGCGTATCCTCCGTCACCACGATTCCGTCCGGGGATGGTTGGGGCTGGACGGAGTCGATGGGCGATGGTGATTCGGAGGTGACCGATTGTCCCGGATCGAAAGCTGGCTTACCCAGGTGGTCAATTCGTGGCTTGAAGACCTTTCCGAGCGGTCCGGCAAGCAGAGCGGGCAAAAGGATCAAGTCCCCGATCAGTGCGGCGGCCAACATGACCAACATCAACGTGCCAAAACGCTGCGTTGGTGTGAACGTCGACATCGCGAAAATGAACAGCCCCAAGCCACCGACGATGGTGGTTTGAGTCATCGCGGGACCGACTCGACGGTACGTCTCGATGACGGCGTCCTTGCGAGATTTGCCTTCCTCGAGGAATTGGCGGAACCACGTCAGGAAGTGGATCGTGTCGTCGACCGCGACGCCCATCGCGACGCTGGCGGTCATCATCGTTCCGATGTCCACCGCGGTTCGCAGGTGTCCCATGATGCCGAATACCAGCAGCACCGGAAACACGTTGGGAATCATCGAAACGGCACCGGCGGCAAAACCAGCTCGCAAGTTGGACGGTGCCAGCCATTGGCCGGGGAACGATCCCGGGTTGAGCAACACGATCATCACGAAACCAATCAGCACAAAGGCGAGCAAGATCGATTCGACCAAGCTGCCCAGCAGCGTTCTTTGGGCCTTGTAGACGACCGGCACGACACCGGTGTAAATGACCTGTGGCGTGGCGGGTTCGTCGAGCTCGAAGACGGGCAAGCGATTGGGTTGTCCGTCGGCGACCTTGTCGAGCGAAAGGATGTGCTTTGGGATCGGTCGTGAGATCACTTCCGTGGCGGAGATCAATCGTTCCGCTCCGGCGGCATATGATTCGACGGGTTCTGTCGAAGCGGCGGTTTTCGAAGTGGACGCCTGGAAACTCAACCCGGCCAAGTCGATGACCACATCCGCGGCGGCGATTCGGCGGTCCCAGTTTTCGTCCGTCGGTTTCGCGATCGCGTCTTCAGCATCCGGATCGATCCAGCTTTGGCGAATGCGTTCGTTGCCCAGCAGTTCACGTAGCGTCGACAAGAAAATGGCACGTTGGTCGACAACACGTTCGCCCGAGACTTCATCGGTGGTGACCAAGTCCGCGGAATCCAACTCGACGACGTTCTGTGCCCCGAGGACCAGGACCTTTGCCTTGGGAAGCTGCGTTCCATCGGGTTGTTGCAATTCACGAAGCAACTTCGCTCGCACCCGGTAGGCTTGCACAACTGGATCGACGGCATCCTTCAATTCGTTGATGAACAATCCGTAGTCGACGTCCGAGAGAGCACTGACTCGCAGGCTCAGTCGCCACAATTCGCTGTCTTTCAGCGGACCATTCTTCTCAATCTTGACGTAATCGCTGGTCAACAACTCATCACGCGATTCGTTCAACCGGCTGTTGAACTGGGATCGCGTGTTGCTCCAACCATTGCTGACGTCCGGTAGCGGCGCGATGAAGGTGTCCATGCTGGACGCTTGCCCCACTTTCGCGATTCCTTCTTCTCCGAGCGAACGTGTGACGACCTTGCGAATCCGAGCGACGGCCTCGATCCGTTCCAGCAAACTCAGCGAGATCGGATCGGACAAGCGATCTTGGTTGTCGTCTTCCTCTTCGGTCGAAGCAGACGCCAAGCGATCCGGCCGTTGAATCTCGGGCGGCATTCGGACGACAATTTCCATCGGTACCAAGTTGCCGAAGTGGTCTTCCAACCAAGCGTAATCGCGAAGGATGCGGGCCTGCGGATCGAACAACTTGAGCAACTGCACCGACGTGGTGATCTTGAACAGCCCCAGCGAAGCGATCGCCAATCCGGCGATGCAAGCGACGCTGACGATGGCATGATGTCCAGTGATCCAGCGGCCGACTCCGGCCCACCATGCGGCCAATTCCAGTTCGCCTGAGATGGCACCCTTCATCGGTGTCGATTCGGATTCGGTGTCGGCGGTCGATTCCGATTTGCGTTTCGCGGCAGCGAGTCGCTTGCGTTCTTCAGCTCTATCTTGGCCGAATTGTGGCGAGAAAGTCTCCAACGCGGCGGGTAAATAGCTGAATAGAATGCCCAGCGTCGAGATCACACCGATAGCGGAATACAAACCGAAGTTGCTGATCGGCTTCAGGTTGCTGGTGAACAGCGACGCCAGTCCGATCGCGGTGGTGAGTGCGGCCAGCGTACAAGGCAACGCGGCGTGCTTGAGTGCGCGAGTTGCCGCTCCACGTCTGCCGCGAAAACGAACTTCGTCGCGGTAGTAGTTGATGACGTGAATCGATCCGGACAGCCCCAACACATAAACCAACGAGGGCATCGACATCAAAATCGCATCGACACGGCCGCCCGTCCAACCCACCATCGACATGCTGAGCATCGCAGCGGAACCGCCGACGACGAACAACATGATGGTGACTTTGAAACTGCGGAAGCAGAAATACGAAAGCAGCACGCCGACCAAGATGCAGTAGCCGACCAAGCGAACCAGCGTGATCGTGCCTTCTTCATCGATGGCGATGTTGTCGATTGGTGGGCCGCCCATCCTCAGTGGCGGCATGCCTCCGATCGATTCCGGTGGTTCACGGTTGAACGGCGGCGGAGCACTGCTGGGTGGCAACGGCGGCTGAATCCCCGATTGCTGAGCCAATTGCAACAATCGACCTTGGGGAGTGCCCAGCGTGCCGCGTCCAACGGCGAACGCGAGATTGTCCTTGGCCAAATCGGTCAGCGTTACCAGCAAACATGTCAAACGCGGTGGCGGTTCGACACCCAACGCATCGTAGACCGCGTACCAAGCATCCGTTTGAGTTTGCGTCAGCGAGGTAGCAAGCTTTTCGCGGTCGCCATCCAATCGTTCCGCAACGAAAGTCTCGAGGGTCCGCACGATTGTTTCCGGTGCATCGCCTGGCAAGGCCGAGCGGCTTTCCTCGGGAAGTTTCTCGATGAACGATTCAGCTGTCCAATCGAATTCGTGCGGTACCGCCGGGGCAAACAATGTTCCCGTCAAACGTTCCATCGCCAGTCGTTTTGCAACGATTGGTTTCTTGGTCACGTCGGTCAGATCGATCGGCCACAGCGGACCACCTTCGGCGGCCAGCTCTTCGGCAATCGTGGCTCCCGTTTGAACGGTTTGAAACAACGGAGCGCACAACAGCATCGGGTCGTTGTAGAACGGGTTGATACGTTCCGTGGTCGATGGTTCACCGAACGCCGTTACGAATTGGCCCTTCAACTCGTAGGCACCCGTGGACTTCTGGAACTTGCGGACCAAAGCGGCCGGGCCGTTCATCGATTCTTCCCACCGGAACAATTTGCCGTCCGGTTTGATGTAGTACCAAGTCCCATCGGCTGATGCCAACCACTTCTCTTCTTCGCCACCCCAGTTGGTCAAGTCTTGACCGGGAGGCAGTAGTTCGAGCTCTTCGCCGAGTTCCCTCGCACGCACGCGAGCTTGGACTTCCGCCAGCGACAAAGCGTTCTCTCCCCAAGCTTCGTCCGCGGCAAGTTGCTCGCGGTAGTTGGCTGATTCGTGCAGAAGCTTGTCTTCGAACAATCGCAATCGCTGATCGCCGACGTTGCAGCCTTCCCACGTCAACAGAACAAAGCTTTCACCCGCGAAGTGATCCGCGAACCAGTCCAATTCTGCTGTTTCAGGAAAGTCGCTGGGCAACCAATCCTTGACGTCATTCTCTTTATTTTTCAATCCCATCCGAGCGGCGCGGAACGCCGATGGCAGGAAAAAGAAGAATCCCATGAGGATCAACAAAGCCACGGTCAGTCCCCACGGGCCAGGCCGCTCCAGGAACGACGGCTTGGTTGAATCTGCGGTCATCGAGGATTCCGAAAGTGAGAAGAAAGAGTCCGGTCGAGACGGGGGCGATTGGACAATGTGGAATGCGTGATCGTGATGAGTATCAAGCCCGATGTCCCGTCAATTCAGCTCGGCGGTGGACGAGCGATTCGCCGCCAACCACCGACACAGCAGTAAGCTATCGAGGGATTGGCGGAAGGTCCACGTCAATGCGATTGTCCGATCCAAACGTTTCGATTGTTGTGAGACAATTGAGAGGGTTAGAAAAGCTGGGGAGTTTCTGACCCAAAACACCCGGCGATGGCCAGGATCCGATTCGAAATTGGACAGCGACGGTTTGCCCCACCCCCACAAAACGAACGGAATGCAGTCTAATTGTCAGAACAGCCTAATCGGCGGAGCAGTTTGAACCAGAGCGTGAGAAATGTGTTTTCCACCACCCCGGCCCGCGAAGGTGGATCCGGATGGGGACGGTGAAGAACGCGGCTGGCCAATCGAGCCCGTTTCGGTTCGCATTTTGCAGCCTTTCCGTCGATGAATGCCGTCTCGTTCGCATCCCCGCGAATCACACTTGTCTATTCGAAACCCACGAAGTGAATTGATGTCTGAATCTCTCCAGTCCCTGATCGACTCCGGAACGAAGCTGTACCTGGACTCGGTCGAGCCATCCGAAATTGACCAGAACCTCAAGTGGGGGGCCGTCGGCGCCACCAGCAACCCCGCCATCATTTCGGGCATCGTCAAGGCAGGCGGTTTTGACGACCGCATCGACGCTTTGCTGAGCGAAGGTCACGACGACGAAGCCATCGCCTGGGCTTTGACGGACGAATTGGTTTCTGACGCGGAAAAGAAATTCGCCTCGATCAACGAATCTACCGGTGGCAACGCGGGTTGGGTCAGCTTCGAACTGGATCCGATTCTCGAAGATCCCGACCAAAGCTTTTCGTCCGCCGATATCGCCAGCCGCTACATCGAGTTGGGCAAGCAATGGAACGCCGGTCACACCAACCGAATGATCAAGGTTCCCGCGACGGAAGCCGGTTTGCTCGCGTTGGAAGAATTGGCCGCCGCCGGAATCACGCTGAACGTGACGTTGATGTTCACCGCCGACCAATACCACGCCGCTCGCGAAGCCATTTGGAAAGGCGCCCAACGTGCTGCTGAATCCGGAGTGCGATCACTGGACCAATTCAAGTCGGTGTACAGCATTTTCATCTCGCGAATTGATGTCTACACGCAAAAGGAATTGCCAAACCTGTCCGCTGACGCTCAAGGCCAAGTTGGTATCTTGAACGCCAAGCGAATATGGAAAGAGAACCAAGAGTTCTGGGCCGACAAGAATCTGAAGCTGGAACAAGAATTGATTTTCGCCAGCACGGGAACCAAGAGCAAAGATGACCCACCGTGGAAGTACGTCGCCGCGTTGGCTGGCAGCGACATTCAAACCAACCCGCCTGCGACCAACGAAGCGGTCGACGCCAGCGGAAAGAAGTTCACCAGCGAGGTGGCCGACATGCCATCGCAAGCGGTCCAAGATGAGATCGATGCCGCGTTGGACATCAAGGCCATGCACAAGTTCTTGATGGACGAAGGCGTCGATAAGTTCGTCAAGCCACAACGCGAATTGCTGGCGATCATCTCCGCCAAACGCGAAGAACTGACGAAACAAGCCTAGTCGTCGAGCAAGAGCTCTCAGGCAACAGTTTGAAATGCAATCAGCCGCGGCAAATGCCGCGGCTGATTTGCTATGTGTCCTGAACCGTCTGAGGATCGATCGGCGATTCACGAACCAACGAATCTGGACGCCTCACGAACCGGAGGGCTTGCGCCCTGCCGCTAAGTTTGGTACCGGAGAGCTCGTGCGCTGCAGCTGAAGTTGGTAGCGGAACGGCGCGACCCGTCCGGTGTTACGCTGGGCTGCTCACAAACCGGAGGGCTCGCGCCCTGCCGCT
>NZ_ANMO01000147.1 GCF_000338295.1 Rhodopirellula europaea 6C | reverse complement strand
GAACGCTTGCAAACCTACGCATCGGGAACGCAAGAGGAGACTGCGAGGTTTCAGGTGAACTAGTCAGCTAGCAGCCGGTTGGTTTAGTCGTGTACCGAATGACAACAATTAGCCGATGGGCGTTAGCCCCGGTTGGCGTCTGACTAACCGCCGCTAACGCGGTGCGGCTCATTAAATCAACAGCCCGTTAGTCGTGTACCGAATGACAACAACTGGCCGATGGGTGTTCGCCCCGGTAGGCGTTTGACCAACCGCAGCTAACGCGGCACGGCTCATTGAATCAACAGCCCGCTAGGAGCCTTCACCTGAAACGGAACGATTCCCGTGGGCCTTCAAATCGTCGACCAAATTTCCCTGCGTCAAGCATCGAACCTTCTCGAGCAACATCGATGTATCGATGGGCTTGGAAAGGTAATCGTCGCAGCCGGCAGCGATGCATTGTTCTCGATCACCGCTCATCGCGTTCGCCGTTAGCGCAATGATCGGCAACTCGCATCCAGCCGATCGCAGTTTGGCTGTTGCGGTATAGCCGTCCATCTCCGGCATCTGCATGTCCATGATGATGATGTCAAACTTCTCACCCGATTCTGTTGCTCGTGCTACTGAACCGATCGCGTCCAAACCATCTTCAGCGGTTACCACGGACGCTCCCGCTTTCTCCAACGAATGTTGAGCCAGAAAACGGATGTCACGTCGATCGTCCACCAGCAGAACTCGGCATGACAGTCCGATTTCAAATCTGGATGGCTCCAAATCAGGCGAGAGTCGATCGCAGTCGATGTTGCGGAAGTTGACGCTATCGAGCGAACCGACAGGCAGCAGGACGCTGAACGTCGAGCCAACGCCCTCAGTGCTTTCAACGGTCAGTTCACCTCCCAACTTCTCGGTCAGCCGTTTGCTAATTGCGAGCCCCAAGCCGCTACCGCCGAATTTACGCGTGACCGAAGCGTCGCCCTGCGAAAAGGCTTCGAACAGACACTTCAGGTTCTCTTCCGGGATACCGATCCCGGTATCTTCCACGTCAAACTGGAGCCGTGGATCGGCATCGTGATCGAGCATCTGGACACGCAACTTGACGTGCCCTGACTCGGTGAACTTGATTGCGTTGCCGAGTAGGTTGATGAAAACCTGCTTGAGCCGTTGCGGGTCGGTTTGGATCGTTTCAGGCAACTCTCCAACCGCATCAAAACAGAGATCAACCGGCTTTCCCTCCACTCGGACATGCATCATCGACCAAAGGTCCGATAGCAACTCTACCAGAGAACATGACGAGAACGTCACATCCAATTTGCCGGCCTCGATCCTAGAGATGTCCAGAATGTCATTGATGATCTCAAGCAGATGATTTCCGTTGCGTCGAATCGTACTCACGCATGAAACGTTGTCAGGATCTTTCAAATGAGACAGCAAGAGATCGGCGTGCCCCAAGATCGCTGCCATTGGCGTCCGGATTTCGTGACTCATGTTTGCCAGGAATTCGCTCTTGGCCTCGTTGGCTTGCAAGGCGCGTCTCTCGCTATTTCGCAACGCCTCCTCACTCCGTTGGCGTTCGATTGTGATGCCAGCAGTCCGACTCAGAAACTCCATCACGTGAAGATCCTGATCCCGGGGACTTCGCGACTGCCGTGAGTACACGGCGAAGGTTCCCAACACGGAGTCGTCTGAACTGATGATGGGAACAGACCAGCACGATCTTAAGCCGTGGGGCAAAGCAGCCTGCCGAAAATCTTTCCAGAGTGGATCGGTTGCAATATCAGAGACGATGACCAATTGTCGACTGTATGCCGCCGTCCCGCACGACCCGCAATCGGCTCCGATCGAGACAGGGTCGACGGCGGCGGCGTACTCGGCCGGGCAACGTGGCCCCGCAGCCGGCCGCAGATGCGTGCCAGTTTCGTCAACCAACAAAACGGTTGCGATCGTGTCTGCTGCAATGTGTTGCTCGACTGCCAGACAAATCGCATCCAATATTTCAGAGGCCGAGCCGCCACGAACAACTCGCTCAAGCAACCGATTCTGTTCTGATATCAGCGAAGCTTCACGCCAACGTTCGGTCAGATCCCGCAACACAAAGACGTGTCCGACGATCCTTCCGTCAGGCGATCGCATTGAGGAGGCACGAGCCTCAACGGGCAGGGAGCTTCCATCAGCGGCAATGAACAAACTCTCGTCGTCAGATCCAACTAACTCTTCATCTCGCAAAACCTTCTTCGAAAGTTCATAGACCGGCTCGCCCGTTTTCGCGCTGATCGAGCGACAAACCGATTCAAGTGGTTTGCCAATGGCATCCTCACTCGAACATCCCGTCAGCTTTTCCGCGGCGGCGTTCAAATATGAAATTCGGCCCGACGAGTCCGTTGAAACGACGGCATCATCAAGACTAGCCAGCGTCGCCTCCAACAACTCGATCTGGTGCCGTTCTACCTGCGGAGAATTTTGTTCGCTCATCGGTAGCTCGAGTTAGCTAGTCACTTCAATCAACAGAAGGATTTGGAGATCGCAGTTTAGCAGGCTATCGCGTGTCAACCAATGTTGGGTTTCGAAGCCAGTTTTGTGCGGGAATCGACGGCCGAAATCGCTCGTATTGGTGCTGTAGCCGGTCAGACGTCCTCCGGCGGACCGCCGTGTTCTCGTCAATGACTGTTTCGAGAGGCTGCGTGCCGGAGTGGATCAGCGTGATTTGCCCGAACGATTTGGCACATAGCTGGCTGACTATCTCGCCGGCCGCAATCCCAAGCCGGGGATGGTTAGGTTCCGCTGAAAACGAGAAGGGTCACAACAAGCGGCCTGTACAGACCTTCAGAGGCACCCTCCGGCAACTGGTAGACATCCTTTCAGCCGCAGTCGTTCCTGGCTGTTCAACATGTAATTCCTGCAGCCTTCAACGCTACGTTCCGACCGGGGATTGCGTTTGGGATGAATCTCGACACACGGGACGAGACTGCGTACGACCGAAAGGCATCAAGCCGATTGTCGTGGTGGCTTGTCGAACCGGTTGGCGCATCGTTTGCGTTCGCCGGGGTAGGTCCCTCCAAGATCACATCGAACATCAAGCACTCGATCCCGTTTGGAATGAAGGAACTGCCGATCACCAGGACGTCCAAATCGTGGCAACATTGCCAAACTGTTTGGATTTTGAATCGGCAAACGATCCCAGAGCAGTGACGAGCGGAGACGGCAAGGTCACGTTCGATCCGATCGAGACAATGCCGGCCGGCGATCGCGAAGAGTACACAGTCACATGCAAACCGACCGACAACGGCAGCGTCTGCTGCGAGTCTGCATTGACCAGCAAAGTGCTGGAACGCGAAGTGATTGGCGAGGAGCCTACGCGTTTGTCCGAGACGTCGAACAACTGATTCGCGACTGACAAACATTGACTCATTCACGAACGAACCTCGCCGGCTGACCGGCGAGGTTTTTTGCAACCCTAATGAAACAGACTTTCCATGCTACTGCGACTTTCGCTGATCGCCTTGATGCTCGGTGCTTTCCAATCAGTTGTGTTGGCTCAATCGCCTCTCTCGACCAAACAATCAAGTGCCGATGGAAACCGTCCGCGTTCGACACAGGTCGGCTTCTTTGAATTGTTGGAATCCAGCGGCGATGCATTGCTGGATCTCTTCAAGCCAAACGGGCACCGGCACTCTGCCCAATCCCCTGAATACAATTCGCAAAAAAGCCCACGCGATACGGTGATGACCTTTGTCGAAGCGATGAATCATGTCGCGCAGGGTCGCCGGGAACCGCTTGAACGCGCACTGAACACCTTGCCCGCAGACATCCCTGACGCAGAGAAAGTCGCGATGGATCTGTTGCACGTGTTTGATCGTCTTCCCGAAATCAGTCCCGGTACGATGCCTGGGGAGAAGACGGTTGCCGAACAAGACATCGCTCGCTTCGAGTTGTTCCCGCGTGGCATCGACTGTGCTTGGGCGTACAAAGCAATCGATGAAGCTCCCAATGGCCACATTGTCTTGGTGCGAGACGGTGACAAGTGGCGATTCAGCGACCAAACCGCACTCGGAGCCAGCGATCTGTTGGACAGCATAAAGGCGATTCCGCCGCGTGCCCGCGTGGAACGCAAAGGTCAGTTGTTTCTGAGCGTTGTTGAGCCGACGGTACGGAAGACGGCCGCCATCGACTGGGCGCTCGCGGCGATTTTCACGATGGGCGGCATCATGGTCGCATGGTTCATTTACAAAGGCGTTCAGCGGATCATTGCCAAACGTGAGAGTCGTGGCGACGATATCATGACGACCATTTTGACCAGCATCATGATTCCGGCCGTGATCTTTGTCGGCGTGCTCGGCGCGGCGATTGGGTCAGCAAAAATCTACATGCACCCGGCTCTCTCGACGTTTCGATGGAACATGATTGAAGCCGCTCTGGTTTTGGCCGGCGTCTATCTAATCGTGTCTCTGATCGAACTCGCCTGCTTAGGGGCAAGACGCACATTCTATGGCGACGAAGATCCCTACGCCCGCATGATGTCGTTGGTGGTCAGACGCGGTCTTCGGGTCGTTGCGACCATCGTGCTGTTGTTGTTCGTGTTCCAGAACGTGTTCAAATGGAATGTGATGGCGTTGATTGGAGGATTTGGCATCTTCGCACTTGCACTGTCGCTAGCTGCGCAAGACGCAGTCAAAAATCTGTTCGGTGGACTTACCATCTTCGCGAATCGCCCGTTCATTGATGGTGATTGGGTTCGCTTTGAGGGCGAGATCGGAACCGTCGAGGATGTCAGTTTGCAGGTCACGCGAATTCGTTTGCTCAGCGGCGAAGTGCTGTCCGTTCCCAACATGAAGTTCATCGACAACACCGTTGAAAACTTGTCCATGCGGAAGTATCTGCGGCGCGTCATGGACGTGCAGATCACCTACGACACGCCACCTGCAAAAGTCGACGAGGCGATCGAAATACTTCAGCAGATTTTGACCAGTGACGACGTCGTTGGCGACGGGAAATCGAACTTGGACATGCATCCGCCGAAAGTTTGGTTTGACAAATTCGGTTCGCATTACCTGAACTTGCGGGCCGACTATTGGTACATGATGGATGGCGATGAAAATCGCATCCAACGTGATAGCGAACGGGGATACTTCAGTTACCTCGATCACGCGACGCTGGTCAATCGAAAACTGCTCCAACGTTTCAACGAAGCTGATATCGACTTCGCGTTCCCGACCCAGTCCATCTACCTGGCCAGCGATCCGGACCGCGAACTGGCAATCGAAAGTCGGCAGACCGAATCAGCAACATGAGATGTGCGTTCAACGCTCGCCAACTTCCTCCAATTCACGTTCCAGCCCTACAGGACGCCGACGCGGTAACACGCAAGAGGCGTTTCGACCGGTAATTGACGAGGTATTCGGCGAGCTGCCGAAATGGGCGATACAGAATTCGAATCTGTGGCCTCTGCCGTGTGAAAAAAATTCGACGCCCTTAGCTAAATCACCGTTCACGCGAGAAAACACTCACTTTCGGGACATTTTTGATCATATCAGGTGCAAAGCAAATTGCAATCAACGGCGTTGATTGCGGTACTATTCAGGGTATTTTACCGTTAAACGGTAGTCGTACCGCAAACGATCCGCGCCTGACCGGCGTCCGAGCAGCCAGATCAGCACCAATCTCACTGGGCTCCGATTGGACCTCCGACGCTGCCTTCGCCTGCTTCCTACAAACGCCTCCCGGCGGAGCAAAATTGAAGGATCGATCAACAGTCACATTCCGCTGCGTGAGGAGTGCCTGTCGATTTCAGCCGCCCTCATCAGCGTACGGCTGGCACCATTCGCCACCACTGATTCAGAAGCGCTGCCCAACACGACGACCGTTTTTCGCGAACAGCAACAGCAGATTGTCCTCACGGGGAGCAATCCGCGACGTTCAACGATCCAAAGCTGCATGATCAATCTGACGTACCCACAATCCTTCGAGACTGTTTGACGATCCAAACCCGTTTGATGCCAACAGAACAACTTGATCCCTGGTGCTTGCGTACAAGACCGGCCGGATGGTCCTTCGCCCTTTCGGTTGGAAGATTGGGATCTGATGCAGACGCTTGCCATCCATCGCATCAAAAATATCGATTGTTGTTTCCATGACGACACTGACGGTTTCATCATCGATGAACGACAACAAGTAGTGAAATGGGTCATACAAACGTGGCGCATCAGCGTCGAACACAAGATCAGTGATCAAGCCGGACTGAAGATTCAAAAGCTTGATTGGTGCTGGCTTGCTTCCAGTTCCTTGATAGACGACCAGATTGTTGTGGACGCGGATGGCCACGTAGCCGGAGAGTGCTGTGTTATCGATGGGACGAAACAGCTTTGTGGACAGATCGAATTCGGCAAGACAGCGATTGCCCGTCTCGAAGCAATGACCGTAAAAGTAGATCGACTCCTGGTGAGCAGCGAACGCGATTGGCTTCATTTGATACTCGGACACCTTCCCTACCACGAGCGACTGTCCCGTTTGGGTGTTGAACGCTTTCAATCGATTGGATTGCCGGCTCATTCGTGGCCTTCCGGCAACCGGTTCCGATTCACATTGCACGAACGCGACTTTGTGGCCGTCTTGAGTCCACACCACATTCCGCAGGGAAACCCGGGATTTTTCAGGTATGGCAGCGATACGAAACAGGACGACACGATCGAGTTTTTTCCCAAGCTCCTTTGACCAGCGATCGACGACGACACTCGGTGCATCGTCCTCGCGATTGATCCTAAGAATGACCACGCACTCTGACGTCACGTGAATCCCCGCCAACCCGTCAGTTGAAATGCTCGCCACTCGCTTGTAGACGAGATCTTCCATGCCGATTTCGTAAAGTCCCGATAGACCATCTTTGTTGACAATCGACCAAATACGTTTTCCATCTGGATCGATTGCCCAGCGATACGAGTGGCCCTGCATGAACTTCGCTCCGAGATGTTCGATGTCGGTCTCATTGGTCACGTCGTAGTTCATCGGCAGCTTGCCACCGGTATGCAGTTTGCCAATCGCATCCGTAGCTGCTGCACGCAAATTGTTGTGTGAGGAGCTTGAAGCGAGAATCAGTTCTGGGATGGCGTCCTTTGCGTCGGACCCAATTTCACCCAAGGCCTCTGCGACAGCCGCTGCGAACGTCCATTGATTGGGATGGTTCTTCAACGCATCCATCAAAGCTGGCACCGCATCGGCTGACGCCGGTCCCCAGTCACCTAATAGCTTGACGGCACCGACCGGCGCGTCGAACGCCCCTGCATCCGATCGATGGCGTGCTGAACTGTCTCCCAGGAACGAAGCAATTACCGGCACATAGACGTGTGCGTCAGGTCCCATCTGGTGAAGCCTTTCGTAGAGCCCCTTTCGTTTGTCCTCGTAGTTCAGAAGCAACGCCGAAACGATGGCCGCCCGGACAGACGGGTTTTGCTGTTGATCGTCAACCTCGTCCAAAAGCAGCTCAATCGTCGAGTCGGCATGAGAGACCTTTCCGTAGCCGGGACTTGGCAGGGCAAGTAACTTTGCCGCCTCGAGACGGACATTAAGACTCGAGTTTTGAAATGCTTTGATGAGAAACCGATCGATTGCTTCCGCACGTCGCTGAGATTGATACCACTGACGTGTCTCGGGAACATCGCTTGATTCAGCGGAAGCGACTTCATTCCCAAGCATCGCGATTGCCTGATTGACTGAACGTCCTACCTTTTTGCTATGGCGTTTTTCTGAGCGGTCGTGAAAGAAATTGGGATGGGCCGCACCGTACTCCAATGACGTTGCGCTGGTCATGCCTGGCTTGCTCACCACAAAAACATCACCACTCTTTCGCAAAGACGCGGTGGGGTTTTTATCCATCCATTCCTTCGAAGGTGTCATTCGAATCGTGACTGAAAGCGGCCCATGGACGTTGACGACTCCGGAACAGGGAACATTCGCTTTTTCAAAAACAGCTGTCCCAGATAGCGTCAGGTGTGGCCCCATCACAAAGCCTTGATGGCGAAGATGTCCTGCGTCCCGAAGCTCTACAAACTTCCCGAATCGTTGTCGAATTGGATGTTCGGGGGCAAGCTCCGCAAGCTGCCGCCGAAACTCACTCGATACTTCTTAAGCAACCACTGCGTCGTCATGCGCCTGCTCCATTGCCGAGGTTCTGCGAAAGTGCTGGGAGACGACATAGCCACCCACCAGAACCGCGAAGGCAGAAGCGACAAGAATAGGCTTTCTCATGATCGAACCGGTGGAGTATCAAAACGTTGGGAATCGGAAGCTTCCTCTCAAGAGCCCACGTCTTGCTACGTGCAGCGCACTTTTGGTCATTCGGTGCTATCAGAAAGCTTTCCCTAAATCGTTTGCGGGATGAACGCGGCGACTGTCATGAAGAAGCTTCGACCAAGAGTCGCGTGATCAGTGAACGGATCACCTCCTCGTTCAAATCCTCCAGATTGAAGACATCAAATGGCTGAGCGTGTCCGCCCCTGAACATCTCTACTGCCATTTGGTTTCCATTCGGTTGAAACACGATGCCAAACCAGATGACACGTTGCCGCGATGCCACGAGTAAGATGGCAGCGAGACTCTGCTAAAAGGTGCAGCCGTGTAGGAATTGCCTGTCATCGTCTGATCAGCCGTTGCAGTTTTGGGGTAACCATTGTTCAGGAACTGCTATCTCTGAGACACACCCACGCTTTTGTCGAGTTTTGGCTGCTTTTTAGAGGTGCAGATGGCAACGTCCCCGAGCTTGGACGAGATAATCCAACGTGTCATTGCTGGTGACCTTGATGGTTTCACGGAAATAATCCGTGCTTGCCAGCGGCCGGTTCGTGCTTGGATTGTTTCGCGATGTCCGCCCGGTGGTGATGCAGATGATGTTGCGCAGCAGACCTTCGTGGCGGCTTTCAAGCGGATTGACGAGTACGAGGTCGGCACCGATTTCCGGGCGTGGCTGTTCACGATTGCTCGCTATCAGTTGATGGCTGAATGCACTCGGCTTAAGCGGTCGGCTGATTACCACAGCCGGTATGTACCGCATGCACTGAGTCAGGAACTGGAACGGCGAACGTTGGGCGTTGCTGAAGAGCCGACACGGCTGGCTCACCTGCGTGAATGCTTGAAACAGCTCGAAGGCAATGCACGAGACGTTCTCGATTGGCGTTACGCCAAGGAACTGCCTCTGGCCGAGATTGCCGAGCGGTCCAGTCGGAGTGTCGGGGCAATCAAGAAGCACTTGTTCGTTCTCCGGCAAAAACTGCACGACTGCATTGAAAAGAAGCTCACCGAGGAGACTGCCTAATGTCTCATGATTTTGAAGAATTGTGGACGCGATACCTCGAAGGCGAATTGGACGAGGCTGGCTTTGCCGCTTTGCAAAATTTTTTGGCATCTGATTCAGACCTTCTTGTGCGTGCCGGCGACTTGTACGAAGAACACCGGTTGCTTGGTTTCGCCCTGCAACCATTTGACGATGAGCAGTTCGTCCAAGACGCGGTTTCGATCGTTGAGAATGACGGACAGCAATTCATCGGGAACGTTATTTCGGAACTGTCACGTGAGCCAAAGGCGTTCGCCAGAGGTGCCGAGAGCAAGGCAACGCAAAGCGACCCCGCGGCCAACGCTGTCCGCCCATTTCAAAAACGAAATTGGCAGCAGTCTTTTCTTGCAGTCGCCGTAGCGGCGTCCATTCTGTTTGGTGCGCTGGCTTGGTTTCTTGCCGATCGTGCCAACGAGCCAGGCGGTCGCGGCTCCATCGCAGAGTCAATCAATGGCGTTCCCGTGCCGGTGCGATACATCGCGACTGTACTACTTGAGGACAATTGCAACTGGGGCTCAAGCAACTCTCCTGCCGAGGGCCAACGTCTTTCTTCGCGAACGCTCGATTTGAAATCGGGCCTAGCTGTCATTCGGTTTGACGGGGGCGCAGAACTGGTCATGAGCGGTGAAGCGTCGCTGCGGTTGCGTTCGGCCGGCAGTGCCGAATTGTTGCTTGGCGATGTCGTGGTCAGAGCGGAACAGGGTGCGGAAGGGTTTGTGCTTACAACTCCAACGAGCGAAGTGATCGATCTTGGAACAGAGTTCGCGGTCAAAGTAAATCGCGTTGGCGACACGGAAGTGCACGTACTTGATGGCGAAGTCAGCTATCGGCCCATTGATGCTGCAAACGAATTGGCCAAGATACTGCAGGCCGGCGAAGGTATCGCCATCGACCGATCCGGTCTCCCACGTGCGGTTCCTATGGACTCACCTAGGTTCCAAGAGTTTATCCGTCGTGTGAATCCTCGGTCGCGATCCGATTTGCTAACTGCTTACGAAGGATTCAATTATTCGCCTGGCATTTTGCCGTTGGAGCAAAGCACGGTAGGGATCGGCTGGAAAGGTCCCTGGCGCAAGCGAATGCCTTCGGAGCGGATTCAACCGGACACAGACAGTTCGCCGGATCACTTTGAAATTGTCCACGGCCAAATGAATGTCTCTTGGCCCGTGCCCGGCGGTCGGCTCGGTGCATTGAAGTTGTCTGGCGGCGGCGTTTACTACGTGCGTCCTCTGAAGAAGGCAATTGAGCTTGATCGCGAGGGTGTGACGTTCTTGAGTTTGATGCTGCGTGAGACAAAGCGACCATCGAATCAGCGCGAACACAAAGAGCGATTGCGTCTGACCTTGCGCAGTTCAGACGACTACTACGGCGAAGTCATCAGTTTTGGACATGGACCAAGGTACCGTCCCACGGTTCAAACGGGTGCTGGCGTGTGGCAATCAAGTCCACAGACGCTGCCAGCTGAGCAAACAACACTGTGGATCGGAAAGATTGTCTCGCACAAAGAAGGCGACGATGAAGTCTATTTCCGAGTCTACGGCGAGGAAGATGTTTTGGAGTATGCCGAGCCATCAACTTGGCACGTTGTGACGCGGGAGGTGGACTTGAAAGCTTACTTGGACCTCGTCTTGCTCAGCAGCGAGGGAACGACAGATCGCATTGTCGATGAATTGCGGATCGGCCCGACATGGCGAAGCGTTGCCCCAATTCTTGAGAAACAGCAATGAAGCGTTTATCAGTGCGAGCCGTTCTACCCCTATCGTTCGGATTGTTCCTTCCTTGGGCGATGACAATCGCCTCCATGGCGGCAGAATCACCGGTAGGACACACCTTTCTGCAGGAACACTGCATCCACTGTCATGACGGCGGGAATCCGGAAGGCGGCTTGAATCTTGAGGCGTTGACTTTGGAGCCGAGCGATACCGTGAACCTCGCGAGGTGGGCGAAGGTTTTCGATCGAATTGCTGCCGGTGAAATGCCTCCGGAGGATGAAGCACGGCCTGAAACGGAAGCGGTTGCGGAATTCACTCGAATCACCAGCGATGCTTTGCTCACCGCTTGGAAAGATCGGTACGCGAAGCACGGCCGTGTCGGCGGCCGACGATTGAATCCAGTCGAGTATGAAAACACGATGAGAGATCTGTTGGCGGCCCCGTGGTTGGAATTGAAAGAAATGCTACCACCCGATCCCGAGTCGCACGGATTTGACAACATCGCTGCGGCTCAGGAGATCTCTTATGTGCAGTTGGCTCGATATCTCGAGGCTGCCGAGGTTGCGATCGACGGTGCGATGCGTTTGCGCCCAACTCCGAAGCCAACGAAGGTGCGTACTTGGTTTAGTGAAGAAGGTCGGTATCTCGGCAAAGACTGGAAGGACCGCTACGGGAATGTCGACAATCGCCCGGAATGGAATTGGTTCTGGCAACAACCCAATAACGCTCAGTCACCACGCCGCATTCGCAATTCCTCCCAGCGTGTCCCCGGTTGGTATCGATTCCGCATCCGATGCCGGGCGACGTTGTGGGACCACGGAAACTTACTGCCACCCGAGAAAGGGCAGGTTGCCTGGGTCAACACGGCTGCCAACCGCATTCTCGCGAAATTCGATGTGCCGGAAGATGAAGACGGCGGCATCGTTGAATTCACTGCTTGGCAACGTGAGGGCGACTTGTTGGAGTTCCACTATGCCACCGCAGATGACCGCATGGTGTCACACAGGACGAAGAACAAAAAAGATCCCGAGGTGGCCAGGAAAGCTCACGAAGACTTCATGAAGACGTATCGCGGTCACGGGATCGCAGTGGATTGGTTTGAGATCGAAGGACCCTTCGCGGATGAATCATGCAGCGGCAAGCCTGCCAACCAGCCGTGGCCATCGGAAAGCTATCGTCAGCTATTTGGCGATCTGCCGATGCGTCCGTGGACCGAGGCGACCGGTTTCCATCCACCTCAGCCATTGAACCTACCGGATCTGACAGCCAACAAACGCGGGCTGCGTGAAACGTTCCAGTTGCCACCGGACATGATGATGGTGGTCTCTGAACAGCCAAAGGAAGATGCCGAAAGATTGCTGCGGAGTTTTATGAAGCGAGCCTATCGCCGCGTTCCCGAGGAATCTGAAGTTCAACGTTGTCTCGCTTTCGCCGTTGAAGCAATCGACGACAAAGCCTGCTTTCAGGATGCGATGCGATTGGCTTACAAGGCAGTGCTTTGTTCGCCTGACTTTCTTTATCTACAGGAGCAGCCTGGCAAACTGGAGGGCCATGCTCTCGCATCTCGTTTGTCTCACATGTTGTGGCGCAGTAAGCCAGACAGCAAGTTGATCAGTTCGGCGGATTCCGGTGAATTGTTGACCGACGCTGGACTGCAGAAGCAGTTCGATCGGATGCTCGCCGATCCCAAGTCCAAGCGGTTCATCAGCGACTTCACAGGCCAGTGGCTCGATCTTCGCAAAGTCCACGACACTTCTCCGGATCGCTATCTGTTCCCAGAGTACTTTTCGGACAATCTTGTTGTCGATTCGGCGGTCGCAGAAACCGAAGCAACCTTTGCCACAATGCTCGACGAGAACCTGCCCGCAAAAACGATTGTTGATGCGGACTTCGTCATGATCAACGAACGGCTTGCCGAGCTCTACGGCATCGATGGGCTGAAAGGAAACGCCATTCGTCGTGTGAAGTTGCCAGCAAACTCGCCTTACGGCGGACTGCTGACTCAATGCAGTGTGATGAAGGTCACTGCGAATGGCTTGACGACTTCACCGGTGCTGCGAGGCGTGTGGGTGATGGACCGAATCCTGGGTACGCCGCCTTCGCCGCCACCGCCTGGCGCCGGCTCCATTGAGCCAGACACTCGCGGAGCAACCACGGTGCGAGAGTTGTTGGCCATGCATAGCCAATCGGAAACTTGTGCGACTTGCCACAAGTCGATCGACCCGCCTGGATTCGCACTCGAGAGCTTCGACGTGATGGGCAAGTGGCGAGATCACTATCGCAGCTTGGGTAAAGGCAAAAAGCTTGATCTGGTCGTCGCGCTTCGCAATGTCAAATACCGACAAGGCTTGCCGGTTGATTCATCGGGCATCACGGAAGACGGTCACGAGTTTGACGACATCCACGAATTCCGAAAGATCCTTGTCGCTCAGGACGAACAACTTGCACGCAATTTGACCGAGCGGTTTCTAACGTTCGCGACCGGTGCGAGCGTTTCGTTCGCGGATCGCGATGTGGTGGAATCGATCCTTGAAGAAACCTCGCGAGATCGATACCCGATTCGCACTCTGCTCCAACGAGTCATCCTCAGCAAAACATTTCGATCGAAATAGGGAACCCGCCATGACCAAGAGCTCTCAATCCACCATCAGTCGCCGCACCATGCTGCGTGGCCTCGGCGTTGGGCTGGCCTTGCCGATGCTCGATGCAATGACTCCGGCTGTTGCGGCTGCGGAAGCATCCACCCAACCACAGCGACTCATCGCGATCCAAACCAACCAGGGTATTCTTCCCAAGTACTTCTTCCCTGAGGGCGAAGGGCACGACTACAAAGCTTCGCCGTACCTGCAGGTGCTCGACAACTTTCGGGAGCGAATGACTGTCTTCTCCGGCGTATCCCACCCCGAAGTTGACGGTGGCCATGAAGCCGAGCAGTGTTTCTTAACTGCAGCACCTCATCCGGGCATGGGTGGGTTTCGCAATTCGATCTCGGTAGACCAATTCGCTGCTGAGCGAATTGGACACCTGACGAGGTTCCCGTCGCTCGCGCTTTCGGTTGGCACGAAGCGAAGCCTCTCGTACACCCAGTCCGGAGTTCAGATTCCCGGCGAAAATTCACCCTCGCGATTGTTCCGCAAATTGTTCGTGCAAGGATCGAAGCAGGAAGTCGAAGCACAGGTTGCCAAGCTTCGTCACGGACGCAGCATTCTTGATTCAGTTGGTGAACGAGCACGCCAACTGGGAAGTCGAGTAGGTGGATCCGATCGAGCGAAACTCGACCAGTTTTACACGGGCGTTCGCGATCTCGAAAAACGATTGCACAAGAGCGAGCAATGGGAGCAACAACCCAAAACAAAAGTCGAGATGGCCCCGCCGCGAGACTTCGACGATCCCGGCGCATTGATCGAGAGGACTCGCGTGATGTACGACCTTGCTCGTATCGCGATGGAGACCGATTCAACGCGTCTGATTTCGATATTCGTTTACCAAAACGATGCCAAACCAAATATCCCTGGCGTCGACACCGGTACACATCCACTGACTCACCACGGCAATCAGCCTGAGAAGCTTGAGCAACTTCGACGTATCGAAGAGGCTCAGTTCAGGGAACTCTCATCACTACTAAGCAGCTTGGACGAGCGTTCCGTCAGCGGCGGGTCATTGCTCGACACGACCTCGGTCATCTACGGAACCGCTTTGGGCAACGGCAACTCCCACGCGAACAACAACTTGCCCGTCTTGATCGCTGGAGGAGGCTTTCGACACGCTCAACATCTTTCGCTGGGAGGCAACGGCGATTACCCACTACCCAACTTATTCGTCAGCGTCCTACAGCGTCTCGGACTAGAGGCCGACAAGTTCGCAACGAGCACAGGCACGATGCGAGGTTTGGAATTCATCTGATGAGCTACGCACACCTTTTCCGTTTAGTGAACTTCGGGCTTCTTGTTCTAGCCTGCTCGACTTCGACTCTCGCTGAGGATCGGCCCAACATTCTGTTTATCGCCGTGGACGACCTGCGCCCAGAACTTGGCTGCTACGGGAACAAGGCGATCACGCCGAACATCGATCGCCTGGCTGCCGACGGGATGCGGTTTGATCGCGCCTACTGCAACCAAGCAGTTTGTGGTGCATCGCGTATCTCTCTGATGACGGGTTTGTATCCCGAAGCCACAGGCTTGCGGAGCTATCACGTCAAAGACTGGCGTAAAAAGCTGTCCGGTGTGACGACGCTGAACCAACATCTCAGACGCCACGGCTACCTGACGATCGGACTTGGAAAGGTCTATCACGAACGAGTCGGACACGCCGCCGTTGATGGCGACAACTGGGACCGATGGTTTGATCTCGCCCACGAGACTCATTGGGTCGCGTCAGACAACATCCGAACGCACTATCGCAATGACAAAGAGCACCGGAAAACAGGAAAGGGCCCCAAGCGAGGCCCGGTGACCGAGTCGGTCGACGTCGCGGACAATGCGTATATCGACGGACAGCGTGCGGACCTCGCAGCTGAATTGATAAACCAACTCGGCGGTCGTTCGATAAGCGAGGCAGCGGACGAAGCAACGAATCCCAGCAAAAGGGAATCCGCAGCTTCATCCACCACGAGCGCATCGATCGATCCGAAAATGCTGGCTGAGAACAAGCCTTTCTTTTTGGCAGTTGGCTTTACCAAGCCGCACCTTCCGTTCAACGCTCCGAAGAAATACTGGGATCTGTATCAGCGAGAGAGCTTTTCCATGCCGCCCAATGCGGGAATTCCCACCGGATACCCGGTTGGGGCCGCCAAACTGGATCCAGGCGAAATCAAAGCCTATGGCGACATCCCAACGGACGAGGCCCCAACTCAATGGAACAGTGAACTGAATCAGCGACTGCTACACGGCTATCACGCCTGTGTTTCCTACACCGACTCGCACATTGGCCGCCTTTTGGATGCGTTGGACGAGAACGGTCTTGCGGAGAACACGGTTGTCATCCTTTGGGGCGACCACGGCTGGAAGCTCGGTGATCATTCGTCGTGGTGCAAGCACACCAATTTTGAAGTCGACACGCGTGTGCCACTAATCATTCGTCACCCCGGAATGAAACGGGACGGAGGAACGAGAACGTCCTCACTGGTTGAACTGATTGATCTTTATCCCACTCTTTGCGACGTCGCAAATGTCCCTCCTCCTTCGCATCTCCAAGGACGATCAATCCTGCCGATACTTCGCAATCCATCGGCCAAAATTCGTGACAGTGCCTATTCGTCTTATCCAGCCCGCGTTGGCGAGGCCAACACGATTGGTCACTCGATCCGCACAAAGACCCATCGGTACACGCAGTGGTGGGAGAAGAACGACGCGAAGTCGGTCGTTGCGTTGGTCGCGACTGATCTATCTGCTGATCCCGGCGAAACCACATCGCTCGCGGATGACAATCCATTGCTGTCGAAACTCGCAACTCAACTTCGATCGCGGGTGATCTCTGCTCGCAAGCCTCCGAAACGCGAAGCCCCGGCTGACAATCACAAAACGGAAGTCGGTGAGTTCTCGATCCCAGATGTGAGTCCGCTAAACAGCATGCAACTCGCCAAATTGCGGAAGCTTGTGAAGACAGACGCCGAAGCTGCCGCATTGGCGGAATCGATTCAAAAGGACGCCGCTGCCTTGATTGGAGTCACGCCGCGACCGATCGCGGTGATTCAGTACGAGGGGCTGGTCAACACCGATCCGAATCGGATCAAGACAGTCGAGCACTTGAATCAGATGACCGAGATCGCAGTGTTAATGCGACATTGGCAGGCCACCGGCGACCGCGATACAGCGGAGACACTGCGGAATTTGATCTTTGGTTGGGCCTCCACCTACAAGCCCACTGGCAACGATGTCAACGAAAACAAATTTCATCCGCTGCTGGTAGCGTACTTGGCACTGCGAGATTCTTTCGATGACGACCAGCGACGTCACATTGACGCTTGGGTTCAACAGATCGGCGAACTACACGAACCGGTCGTCGCGAACTCCGAACATGTGACGAATCGGTATTCCAAGAGTGTCCGGCTGCTGGCGATGGCGGGATTGATTCTTCAAAGAGACGACTGGGCGAAAGCGGCCAATGAAGGCGTCAAGCGATTTGTCCGCAAAAGTCTTTACCCCGACGGGAGCAGTCGCGACCTGAAACATCGAGACAGTTTGACCTATCACGGAAGCTCACTGAAGCCGCCGATGGAATTGGCAATGCTCGCTGGGGAAGACGGTTTGGCGTTGTACTCGTGGAGTTCGCAAAAAGGTGGATCGCTCAAAAAGTCGGTGAAATTCTTGGTGCCGTATGCAATGGGCGAAAAGACTCACGCGGAATGGGTCAAGACAAAGGTCGATCTCGATCGCCGCCGTGCCGCTGCCGGAATTGAAAAGTATCGCGCCGGCCGATTATTCGATCCCGAAGATGCGCTGGGAGTGATGGAGTACGGCAGTTACTTTGATCCCAACCTATTGCACGTCGTTCGACATTTGACGCAGGATGACGCGAAGCGTTTCCCGACTTGGCGAACGCTTATCAATGCAGCCGCTCATACAGACACGAAACAATGACCAAACAACACCTGATTCACAAACGTTTGCAGGAATGTGCGGGCTGACGTTGCTGACGTGTTGCCGGTTGATGCCGCGTGATACGGAAGACCGTTGGCTCAGGAGTCCAAGCGGATGCCGTGACAGACAGCATCACATCAAGTATGGAAGGCGAATCTCAAGCGGTCGCCGCGGACGAGCCAAAACCGAGCTGCGGCAACCCTGATTAAATCAGAGCGATTGGGTAACCATTCCGTTGCAACTGCTATGTGACGGAGAAGCAACAAAACAAGATGCTATGGGCTCAGGAATGCACAACACAGGAGATCCGGACTTGCGTTTACAACTAGCGTTTACGCTCGCATGCGTTCTCCTCACCGCACCAGCTCGCGCCGACGTTCCCGAACAGATCGCGAAATTTGTCGAGAACAATTGCTTGGATTGTCACTCGGGCGACGATTCGGAGCGGGGCTTCGACCTAGACGGGCTTTCGTTTGATCTCGCCGACACGTCCGCCCATGACAAGTGGGTGCGTGCCTTGGATCGCGTACAAAATGGTGAAATGCCTCCACCGGATTATGGCACGGTTGAGCAGTCAGAAGTCGATGCCTTCGAGAAAGCACTTCGCCCCCGCCTAATTTCGGCAGAGACAGATCGAATTGCAAACGAAGGACGCTCAACGATACGTCGTCTTAGCCGCGCCGAGCATATCAACGCTCTACGTGATTTGCTTAGGATGCCGCTGCTGGAAGCGGGGGACAAGCTGCCGCCTGATTCGTTGTCCGACGGATTCGGCAAGTCATCGTCGACTTTGCCATTCTCGCATGTGCAAGTCGATCGCTATCTGGAGGTCGCTGATGATGCACTGCGAGCGGCAATGGCACCGCAGTTTGAAAAACCGCAAGCAAAAAAGACCAGCGTCTGGCTGAAGGACATTCGCGGGCAAACGATCGTCCTGGACAAAGGCAAGCCAAGGGAACAGGAAACGCTGCGGCTGATCCGCGAAGCCAGGCCGCTGTATCTCGAATTCAAGCACGGCAGCGGAATTCCCCTGATCGGGAACGAACGAGACAGCACGTTTGAGAGCCATCCCGGAAATTTTTCGACCAAGAAACACGGCTTCGTATTGGACGAAAAGCCGTACATTGATGCGATTGGTATTGTGTCCAATGCACCGATGAAGATCGGTCGAGCTTCCGCAGCGGGTCGATACACGATTCGGATTGATGCGTTTGCGTTTCAGGCCGACCATGGATCGGTCGAGACCACCGATCGCACGGAAGTGATCGCTGTCTACGGTGAATCTGAACTGTTGGGCACGTTCGATGTGACGGCCAATGCTGGACTGCAAGAAGTCGATGTCGAATTGAAGGCCGATGAAGAAATCAGTGTCGCGATGGCAACGTTGCCATTGTGGCGTATCGAGATTGGCGACAAGACGGCCCGATACCTTTCGGTCAATGTGCCAGCGGTTGCAATCAAAGGATTCGAGGTCGAAGGCCCCTTCATTGATGACTGGCCGCCAGAGAGCCATCGGCGATTGTTTGGGAATCTGCCGTTGAAGCCAGACGACACGACCTCCGTCGGCTATCAGGTTGACGCGGAAGATCCAACTCGTGATGCCCAACGACTCCTCTCGTCATTCATGAACGAAGCTTATCGCCGAGAAGTTTCACAACGTGATTTCTTGATTCCGATGGCAATGTTCGAGCGTCGGCTGCTAGCCGGGGCGTCGTTTCAGGACGCGATGATTTCGGCGTACAGTTCCGTCTTGTGTTCTCCAAGCTTTATTCTCGTTGAACTGCAAACCGGTGAGTTGCCGCCGAACGAATTGGCCAATCGCTTGTCGCTCTTTCTTTGGAACGCACCCGCGGACAAGCCACTGCGTGATTCGTTGACAGTCAGCGTTGCCAGCGACCGGAGCTCCTATTCCAAACTCATCGACAAAATGCTCGGCGATCCTCGCACCGATCGGTTCATCGAGCACTTCCTAGACCAATGGCTGAACTTACGCGAAATCGGAGTCACCGAGCCGGACGAAAATCTGTATAGCGGATACTCGACATGGACACTGGATTCCATGTTGATGGAGACTCGTTCGTTCTTTCATGAACTGCTCCGTAAAGACCTACCCATTCGGAACGTTGTCGATTCTGACTTTTTGATGGCCAACGGCGAGTTGGCAGAACTCTACGGCATTGAAGGTCCAGTCGGTGCGAACGTGGAGCGGGTGAACCTTGAAGATGATTCAATCCGAGGCGGATTACTGACTCAGGCCAGTGTGCTGAAGGTGAGCGCCAACGGGACGACCACTTCACCGGTGGTTCGCGGCGTCTATGTGATGGATCGTCTGCTTGGTGATCCACCTCCACCGCCACCCGAAGCCGTCGCGGCGGTCGAACCCGACATCGGCGGCGTGACCACAATTCGCGAGCAATTGGCCCGTCACCGAGCCGATCCCGCATGTGCTTCTTGTCACCGAAAGATAGACCCTCCAGGATTTGCGTTGGAATCGTTCGATGTGATGGGGCGTTTTCGCGAGCGATACCATTCGTTGAAAAAGGGCGAATCGGTTGTGGGTCTCAATCGTCGTGCAAAGCCCATCAAATACAAATTGTCGTTGCCGGTGGATCCCTCCGGCGAAATGGAAGACGGACGTCCGTTTGCCGGCATCGAGCAGTTTCGACAGTACATCTTGCAAGACGAACGAGCCATCGCTCGAAACCTGCTAGAGAGGTTGGTCATCTATTCAACCGGACATCCGGTCGGCATCAGTGACCAACAGCACGTCGAAGCCATTTTGGATGCAACGGCCGAAAGCGGCTACGGACTTCGGTCGATGATCCACGGTCTCGTCCAAAGTCCGATGTTTCGGAACAAATAGAAATTCAACCAAGCTGGTACCAATGAAGAACATCTATTTTCCCAGACGCAAGTCGCTCAGCCGCCGCACGTTCCTGAGGACCGCAGGCGCAAGTCTGGCGTTGCCCTACCTCGATGCCATGCGTCCCGCATTCTCGGCGGAATCAGAAGCTCCGCAGCCGAAGCGGATGGTGGGAATCAATGTTGATCTCGGGTTCATGCCTGAGCGTTTTTTCCCGAAGCAGTCAGGTCGCGACTACGAATTGTCGCCCTACCTGCAACCCCTCAGCGATTTGCGAGATGACTTCACCGTCTTTTCGGGGCTGCACCATCCCGGTACGGGCGGACTGCACGCGGCGGATGTTTGCTTTCTGACAGGAGCAACACATCCAACACGTCCCGGTTTTAAAAACACGCTCTCACTCGATCAACGGATCGCTCAGGAAGTTGGGCACCTCACTCGATTTCCGTCACTTTCCTTGCGAGTCGGCCCCGGTTCCAAATCATTGTCGTTCACAGCCGATGGCGTTCCGCTGCCGGCGATCGAACGGCCGAGCGACGTGTACCGGCTACTGTTCATGAATGGTTCGGCGGAGCAAGTTCAGAACCAGATGCAGCGGTTGCGAGACGGTCGCAGTTTGATGGATCAGTTCGGTGACGAGATTCAGTCGCTTCAGAGCAGGGTTGGCAACGCGGACAGCCAACGATTGCAACAATACTTCGACTCGCTTCGTGAACTCGAAAAGCGACTCGAGATCCAGGAGGCGTGGTCACAGCGATCGAAGCCAAAAGTGGACGCGCCGATGCCTCAAGACAACACGTCGCCGGGCGGTCTGATTCCAAAGACTCAAATGCTGTTCGATATGGCTCGGCTCGCTTTGGAAACCGACTCGACGCGTGCGATCACCGTGCTGATCAATGAGGACTTCAATCCCACGGTCGATCTGCCTGGTGTGAACGCACCGCACCACGCATTGACGCACCAATCCTCGCAGCAGGAATCCGCGGACGAATTGGCACGGATTGAAACGGCTCAGATGAATTGCCTCGCAAAGTTATTGCGAGAGCTTCGGGACGTCAAGGAAAACGGAGTCTCACTATTGGATCAGACGATGGTTTTACAGGGAAGCAACATTGGCAATGCGGCCCGGCATGATGGCCTGAATTTGCCGGTATTGCTCGCAGGCGGCGGATTCAAACACGGATCGCACCTGAGCTTTGACAAAAAGAACAACGAGCCGCTGGCGAACGTTTTCGTCAGCATGCTGCAGAACATGGGGATCGAAGATGAATCGTTTTCCAGCAGTGCAGGGACTATGAGAGGGCTGGAAACATGATGACGCGATGGCCTGGACTGTCACAATTTGATTTGACTGACAACGTATCGATCGTCACCGGCGGATCAAAGGGGCTCGGCGAGGCGATGGCTGCTGGCTTGGCTTCAGCCGGGTCGCACATCTTGCTGGTCAGCCGCAACGAAGCCGAGGCTCAATCAGCAGCAAGCAAGATTGCCGAAGAGTATCCCATCAAGGCGATTGGCATCGCGGCGGATGTGACGTCGGAAGACGAAGTCAAACAAATGGTCGACCGTGCTCAGTCCGAATTCGGTCGCATCGATACTCTGATCAATAGTGCGGGCATCAACATCCGTGGAGCAATTGAAGATTTGTCGCTGGAAGAATTTCGACAAGTGCAACAGGTAAATGTTGATGCGATGTGGTTGTGTGCAAAACATGTTATCCCCGCAATGAAGCAGCGAAACTACGGTCGGATCATCAACATGGCCAGCACACTGGGACTGGTTGGGCTTGCGAACCGAACACCGTATGCAACCAGCAAGGGTGCCGTCGTGAATCTAACGCGAGCCCTTGGGCTGGAACTCGCTCTGGACAAAATCACTGTCAACGCGATCTGCCCCGGACCATTCCTGACGCCGATGAATGTGCCAATCGCGGAAACGGAAGAGGCCAAGAAATTCATCGTCGGAGCGACGGCGTTGGAACGCTGGGGTGACCTGAAGGAGATCCAGGGAGCTGCGATCTTTCTCGCCAGTCCCGCATCAAGTTACATGACCGGTAGCATGCTGACCGTCGACGGCGGATGGACGGCACGATGAACAGGAACATGAGCCAGCGTCGGTAGCCATGGGCAACAACTTTGGAGACGGAACATGAACAAGCCTTCTTCTATCGATCGCCGTGCTGCAATACGCCAGATGAGTGCGATCACTGCGTTTGTCGCTTCCGCAACAGTGCAACCAGGATTTGCGGACGAACCGGTCAAGCGTTCTGGTTTGGGGATCGTGATGTACGACTGCAACTTGCGTCGCAAGTGGATGAAGAAACAAGATCCATCGGTCAACTTGTTTGATCCCCTGACTTTTGTTCAGCACTGCCGCTCACTTGGCGCGGGAGGTGCGCAAGTGGCACTCGGTTCGCTGTCTCGACGCGACTGCGACAACCTCCGCCAATTCGCCGACGAACACGACCTGTACATCGAGACCATCGTTAAGCCGCCGAGAGATCGTGACGACTTGTCTCGTTTTGATGCTGAGATGAAGGCAGCGCGTAACGCAGGGGCGAAAGCGGCTCGCACGGTCATCATCCCTGGTCGACGCTACGAGTACTTCAACTCCTACGCTGATTTCAAGGCGGCCGCCAAGTTGGGACACGCTATGGTTGAGCGTGCTTTGCCCATCGTCGAGAAGTACGAAGTGCCCTTGGCGATTGAGAATCACAAGGATGAAAGAATCGACGATCGTGTTGCATTGCTCGAGCGAATCAATAGCCCGATGGTCGGGGCATGCGTTGATACGGGGAATAGTTTTTCGCTGCTAGACGATGTCTATGGCTCCATCGAGGCATTGGCTCCGTTTGCATGTTCGGTCCATTTCAAAGACCAATCACTCAGCGAGTATGACGACGGCTTCCTGCTCGGCGACATCCCGCTGGGGCAAGGCAGCTTTGATCTGAAACGCATCGTCGAAATCATCCGAACGGCCAAGCCAAATTTGCAATTTAGTCTCGAGGTGATCACTCGCGATGCGTTGAAGGTGCCGTGTTTGACTGAGGAATACTGGCGAAGCGTTACCGAACCGACAGGAGGTGATCTTGCCAGGACGCTGCAGTTCGTTCGGCGAAACTCTGCCAAAGCGATCTCCGTGACGTCGCTACCGCTCATTGACCAGGTCAAGCTCGAAGACATCAACATCGCATCGAGTCTGAACTACGCTCAGCGAGAGCTTGGTCTATGAGATTCTCAAGACGAAAGATGATCGCGGGTGGAGTCGCTGTCGGTGCCGGTTTGACTGCGAGAGACCGGACGTCATTGTTACGCGGTGAGAGTCCCTCGAATCGCATCCGCGTCGGCGTGATAGGGACGGGGGTTCGCGGCAAGTATTTGATCGGCAATCTACCCGCGTCCGCACAAGTCACCGCAATCTGTGACTGTGCGACTTCACGCATGGCTAAAACGCTCGATCCAAACAAAGAGTTTGCTGAAGTGTTGGCCGACTTTCGTGACCGCCAGGCGCCGCGTTGCAACACCTACCAAGACTACCGGCGGTTGTTGGACACAGAAAAGCTCGACGCGGTCATCATCGCCACGCCCGATCACCATCACGTCCAGGCCGCGATGCTGGCGCTGCAAGCTGGACTGGATGTTTATCTTGAAAAACCAATCTCGGTAACGATTCGCGAGGGTCGATTGCTTGCGGAAATGGTCAAGGCGACCGGCCGAGTTCTGCAAGTCGGCAGCCAGCAACGGACGATGGAAGTCAATCGCTTTGCCTGTGAGTTCATCCGAGACGGTGGACTCGGCAAGGTCACACGTGTCGACTGCCCCAACTATCCCGGTCCGATCTCACGTTCTGACTATCCCGCCGAAGCAATTCCTGGCGGTCTCAATTGGGACCTGTTCGTCGGCCCAACGCCCATGCGTCCTCACAATCGAAAGCTATGGGTCAAAGACGAATTCGAAGTCAATGAACTACTTTGGAGAGGTTGGGACCTGTTCCGTGACTACTCCGGCCACCTCATGACCAACTGGGGAGCACACAACATCGACATGGTTCAGTACGCCCTGGGCATGGACAAATCGGGTCCAGTGAAAGTCATGCCGCTCGATGAGAACACTGCCCGAAACCGAAAGCTTGACATCACCGAATCCGCACTCGAACAAGACTGGAAAGAGAAGTGGCGTCGAAAAACGCCCCGCCCGAACGAGTCGTTTTCTGATGCGATTCGCTTTCGTCCCATCACAATGGAATACGCCAATGGCACGGTGTTGAACTTCCTGCCGGGCATTGGCACCGCAAGGTTCTACGGTGAGCGAGGCACCATGGCGATTAGTCGTAACAAATTCGTCACCGAACCAATTGATTTGGTGAAAGATGCTTCGAGCATTTCAGATGCCGCAAGATGGGACGGAGTCGGTCACGTGGCGCGTCCACACTTGCAGAACTGGCTGGACTGCATCCGATCTCGAGAGACACCCAACGCATCCATCGAAATTGGTCAACGCAGCGTCACTGTGTGTCATCTGGCGAACCTCGCCCGCGAACTAAACCGACCGCTGAGCTGGAATCCTGCCAAGGAAAGATTTGAAAACGATAACGAAGCCAACGCTTCTCTGGATCGGCCACGCCGCAAAACATTCGAGCTACCGACATGATCCCCTGTATCCAGGAGATTTCTTCGGACTCGCTCCTGATTTGCGGTTGCCGGTTTTCACCCCCAATTCAATGGCCGGTTTTGCTCGCGAACCGACACGGATCGTTCCTGCCAAATTCTCAACGAGGCCACAACGTATGTCGGTAGTTTTTCGCGTATTCCTGTTCGCAGCCACATGCCTTTGGACGTGCGAGGCATTTGCCGAATCAATTGACAACACGGAAGCACTCGTTGCGGCGGTGCGAGATGGCGAAGAAGGCCAGACCATTGAAATCGCGGAGGGCACTTACGAACTATCTGAGCCATTGGAACCCAAACCCGGGATGACCATTCGTGGTGCGGGGATGGACAAGACCATCATCACCCATGTCCCGACTTGGAAACCGCCGACGAATACATTGCCAGATCCGGAAATGAAAACCGAAGGCATGGACACTCGGGCCTACCTGATGCGACTTCAAAATGACGCTGCGGGAATCACCATCGAAGGGCTGACGCTCCGCGGACCGGGGATGCACGGTGCAATTTTCGGTCGGGGAAACCGCGATTTGCATCTCCACCATTTGCGTATCGAAGACACCTTGTGGTCGGGCATCCGAACTTTCTCGATGCAACGAGCGAAGATCCACGACTGCGAGTTCATCGACGCGGGCGGCCGTTGGAGACGCGGCCAACCGGGCGTCAAGGGCGGCATCACTGGCGGAGCGATCTTTGCCATCTGGATGAAGGACAGCGAGATTTCACACAACCGTTTCCTCCGCACTCAAACCACCAAACAGGATGAGTTCTACGGGATCAAATGCCGCCAAGCAAAGCGATGTCGAATTCACCACAATACGATCGAAGTCAACTTCTCGATGGAGTTCCCGTTCGAGAACGACGAGGACGTGGAGATTGATCACAACCTTTGCCATGGGACGGTCTCCATCCCAAAACACGCAGGTGGGCCGGTGCCAGAAAGCGGCAGCACGTTTCATATCCACCACAACTATTTCCGAAACAGTTACTCAATCGAATTCGTTCGCAACGGAGTCGATATTGACCACAACTTATTCGACTTCGACCTAACCAAAGACCATGGCAATCTGATATCCGGATTCGGTAAAGCCGCCGCACCAGGCCCCGCCATTTTTCACAACAATCTGGTCAACAATCCGGGGCGTGGTGTCATCTGGATCAACGAGCCGTACAGCAATCTCGTCATCCGCAACAATCACGTGATCACACGCACCACAGCGACCCCGCGCACCGAGGGCTTGTTTGGTTTCCATTCGGACTGCGATTTCAAAACGATCGAGATTCGCAACAATCGGATCGAATGCATCGGTCAAACACGTTCGCTGCTGCGAAGAGACGAGAGCGATGACATGACCATCGAGAACAACCTGCTCATCAACGTTTCGGTCTCAGATCAATTCCAGAACGCCACAACCGATCGCAATGTGGGTCTGGAACAACCGCTGAAGTTCGAGGTTGGCGTCCACGGAGAATTGACAGTGAACGGTTGGTCAACTTCTAGGACTCCGTCGATCCAGTGATGCTGTTCAGTTCAATTCTTGATGTGGTGCCAACCTTCGGTGGTCACAGATCGATTCTCGACCGATTGCGGCCGAGTTTTTTGGCTTCATAAAGCAATTGGTCCGCCCGAGACATCCAGCTCTTTGCATCGTCGTCCGGCCGACGTTTCGCAATGCCAATCGAGAGCCTCAAAAACCCAATCGTCTCTCCGGTACTCTGGCTAACAAGCCGTTTTTTCGAAAAGAAGGCCCGTAGATCCTCTTCGAATTCTTCCACGGCACTCTTGGCCATGTTGGCCAATACCACAGCAAACTCATCACCGCCAAGCCGTGCCACCGGGATCTCCGGTCTCAAATCTGCGAGCGACTTCGCGACAAACTGGATGACATCATCCCCGGTGTCTTGTCCAAAGGTGTCGTTGATGGCTTTGAATTCGTCCAAATCCATGATAGCGAGGTAAACATTGCAATCTTCAGCGGGGGCCATTCGCAAAGACTTGTCAATCAATGAATCGAAGCAGCGGCGGTTTCCGATTCCCGTCAAATGATCGACCAAGAGAGCTTTATTCATCTCACTCAAATCATTCTCAAGTGCGTTGACTTGGGACTGCGATTCGGCAAGCTTCTGCGACATTTCCTCAAATTTCGAATGAATCTCGGCCGTCTCTCGAGCGAGTGACTTCACGCAGCGAACAATCTGATCTTGGCCAATCGATTCGCTTGACAAGATCTTGCCCGCCATCCCAACGGAGTTCCCGAACTGCGACCCTACGGTCTGCTGCTCATTGAGAAGGTCCTTGGCATTACGGAGTTCCTCGACGAGTGACCTACTGACCTTAGAAGCAATTGTTTCCTGCTCCAGGCAGTGCTGTTTGTGGATGGTCAGCAACATGTCCGTATCAACAGACTGCGTTTCATTGACAACGTAGTCGAGACGTTCAGTTAAATTTTCGTTAAGTCCTTCGATGTATCGGTACCACACCTCAAAGACTTCGGGAGTCGGTGGGGTGTTAAACTGGCCCACTCGTTGAAGTGCAGCCTTTGCAATCGCGAATGGATCGGCAGCGGACATGGCTCTCAGGAAGTTCAAGGTGAAATCGATCGCTTCCACGCGAGCGAACGAGACCAGAGTCAATGAGACGACAGTCGATATAGTGAAGACAATACACAGTTTCTGGAACCCGCTGCAGCACCTAGCAAGACGCTCATGTCGCACCCGCCAGAATGAGGTAAGCAAGATACCACCTGAAGCAATCGCCGGCCTCGATGTTCTCTGGCGAAACGTTCTCTGCGAACGATCTGCTTTAAACACTCGCGAGCCCGACGTTCCCATCTGCCATAACTCGCGGCGACTCTGCAGATGAGGTTAGGTATGGACGAAGCTCGGACGCGAGGTCAGAGAGAGCCATCTCTGGATATTGCCTACGCGCCCTCGGTAACGCCAGTCCCGACTTAAACGCCGACATCCATGAAGACTTCGTCGAAATCCTTCTCTACGTTAGGGTGCTCTTTTTTCCGAGGGCGTTTGGCATCATTCGGTACAATCAGATCCGGAAGCTGTCGCCAGCGTCTGGTTCAGCTTCTCAAACAATGCGTTCGTCATTCCAATGCCGTTGGAAGCACCGTCGGTGCTCTTCGCAACGCATTCGAATCTATCCGGGAAGTCTCAGCGCAGGTCGTCGGGGTCAAAGCTAAACCTTCCCAAAGAAGTCCGAGGTCAGTGGTCGCCGCAGTCTATAACGACCGAGTTCAGTTCACACATCTGTTTCCCCGCGTCATGCTCCGCATACAGGATGACGCACCTGTGTCTTGTAATTCCCTTAGTGAGAAAAACATGATTTCATCTTCGAAGCAGTCTGGCTTCTTACTTCATTTGCTCGCTTTAGTACTTCTCGCCTTCGCACCAAATGAGCTGCAAGCACAAAATGACAATTGGCCGGATCGGAGTCGGCTGCCCATCGAGTTGTCGCCGTTCGAGGGCGAGCTCGGGAATACATACAAACAAAGCCAGCCAGATTGGCCGCAACCTCTCAAAGCTCCGGAGGATGCGCCAAATGTCATTGTCATTCTCCTGGATGACGTTGGTTTCGGTCAGACCTCAACATTCGGCGGTCTGATTCCAACTCCCAATCTCGACAAGCTGGCTTCGGAAGGTCTGAAGTTCAACAGATTCCACACGACGGCAATCTGCGGACCGTCGCGTGCTGCCTTGCTGACCGGACGAAACCACCATGAGTGCGGCAACGGTTTTTTGATGGAATGGGCGACTGGATACCCCAACTATTCCACGATGCTTCCCAAGACAACGGCCACCATTGGCGAAGTTCTGAAAGGCAACGGCTACAACACGTGGTGGTACGGGAAGAATCACAACACCCCGGACTGGGAAACCACGGTAGCCGGTCCGTTTGATCGCTGGCCGACGGGAATGGGTTTTGAATACTTCTACGGGTTCAACGCTGGCGAAACGCACCAGTACTACCCCGTCATCTTTGAAAACACCACGCCCGTGGAGCCTGACAAAACTCCGGAAGAAGGCTACCACTTCATGTCCGACATGACGGACAAGGCGATCGCCAGAATGAAGTTCTCTAAGTCGGTCGCGCCTGAGAAGCCTTTCTTCATGTACTTCGCCCCCGGTGCCATGCACGCCCCGCACCATGTGACGGCCGAGTGGCGTGAACCGTTCAAGGGCAAGTTCGACATGGGATGGGAGAAGTACCGTGAACTGGTCTACCAGAATCAGCTCGAGATGGGCATCATTCCCGACGGCACCGAACTGACGCCACGGCCGGATTGGGTCCCCGCTTGGGATAGCCTCAATGATGAACAGAAAAAGGTCTACGCTGCTCTGTTCGAAAACTTCGCTGGGTACTTTGCCTTCACGGACCATGAAGTCGGACGGCTTCTAGATGCAGTGAAGGAATTACCCGATGCCAAGAACACGCTTGTGATGTACATCGTCGGTGACAACGGCGCGTCATCGGAGGGAGGCCCCGATGGGACACTCAACGAGATCAAAAATTTGAACGGCTTGCCGACTGAGCTAGATGACGTCTTGAAGAACCTCGACAAACTGGGAGGTCCGGAATCGGAACCGCATTATCCAGTTGGCTGGGCGTGGGCCGGTAACACACCATTCCAATGGGTGAAGCAAGTCGCCTCGCACCTCGGTGGAACTCGCAACCCGATGGTTGTTTCATGGCCGGCGAAGATCGAGCACGATTCCAAACCGCGTGATGCGTTCTTGCACTTGGTCGACGTGGTACCAACGATCCTTGACGCTGCTGGAGTTCCGATGCCGGAATCGGTCAACGGTGTTGACCAAAAGCCGTTGGCCGGAAAATCGTTCCTCGACAGCTTCAACAACCCTGGTTTTGAAGGGCGTAGGGAACAGTACTTCGAAGTGCTCAGCAACCGATCGATCTACGAAGAAGGTTGGAAGGCGAACGCGCAGCACACCCGTCCTTGGCGACAAGACCTCGCCCCAGGGAACTGGGACAAAGACCAATGGGAACTTTACAATCTGGAAAAGGATTTCTCCGAGGCGAACGACCTCGCGAGCAAAATGCCCGAGAAGCTGGCGGAGATGAAGCGCAAGTTCGACGCGGCAGCGGAGAAACACGATGTCTACCCGTTGGACGATCGCGGTGCAGCGAGACTTGCTACGCCCAAACCGCCGGTACCTGGTGCCGACGAAGATTCGTCGACTTATACATACTATCCCGGCGCAACGCGAATTGCCGAACCTGCAGCGCCTCCGATGAAGAACAGAAGCTGGACGCTTACTGCGAACATCAAGACGAAGGAAGAAAGTACCGAAGGCGTGATCATGGGTTTCGGCGGAGTCGCGGCGGGGATAACGCTTTACCTCGAGAAGGGCGTACCGGTATTCGACTACAACTTCTTTGAAGAGCACACGGTGTTGAAAGGACAATCGCCAGTTCCAGTTGGTGACGCAACGATCGAAGTGGACTTCGACTATCAGGGAGCCGAAGGAGAGGTGGGCAAAGGCGCCAAGATCGCTCTGAAGGTCAACGGCGAAACGGTTGCCATGGGCAAAATGGAGGCGACCGTAGCTGCTCGCTTCGGGATCGATACCTTTGGCATCGGCGAAGACAGTGGCCAGCCTGTGACGGACGCCTATCAAGCACCGTTCAAGTTTTCTGCTCAGATCGAAACAGTGGTGATCGAACTGGAATAGACCCGACGAATCTGAGCATCGAGTTATTCCAACCAACCGGTGCGCCACTCGCACCGAGAATGAAAGGCCGTCGCGAAATTGGATCGGTACACCACCAAAGCTGCTTGAGCAGTCATGGACAGAAGGATCCCATTTCGAAACGACCAGCTGGAATTTTGCTCAACGCGATCACGCTTCCCATCATGATTCACAGCAGTGCTGCCTTGCTGATGTCGCAAAAGTGAGCTGAAGTCAAGCATGCCTAAGCAACGACCACCACCACCTTTTTATTATGTGATGCTTGGCTCGATCAATGTCTCACGTCAAGCGTTGTTGGCGGACTGTCTGCCAACCAACTGCTTGGCGATCAACATCTCACCGATCGACCAAGCCTGGGCGTTGCACCCCTTTGCTGCGTGCGGAGCATTGCCTTCGAAGATTTCGCTCAATTGTCCGATGCAACTTTCGCCCAAGTGCTCTTCCAGTCCGACAAGCCAGTCAGCAGCTACATCGCCGCGATCAGGATTCGCTCGGCACCATGCTCTGACCATTGGCCCAATCAACCACGACCACACCGTGCCTTGGTGGTAGGCGGCGTCCCGCTTGACAACGTCACCATGGTAGACGCCGCGATAATCCGGTGACGACATCGCGAGCGATCTCAATCCCAAAGGCGTCAACAAGTGTTCGACGCAAGAATCGATGACGTCATCCCAGTGCTTTCGATCGAGTACTGGATGAGTCAACGAAAGTGCAAACAACTGATTCGGCCGCAGCGATGCGTCATCGCCGCAATCGCCGTCGACAATGTCAAATAAATGGTTGCCCTCGGCGAACCAAAATCGTTCATTGAACGAGCGGTAGGTCTGATCCACTTGGTCACCAATCGAATCAAGTTGATCTGATGAACCGAATTGACGAAGCCATTCTGAATGGAGTTTGATTGCGTTGTACCAAAGCGCATTGATCTCAACCGCTTTGCCGCGTCGAGGTGTCACAACCCAGTCGCCGGCTTTGGCGTCCATCCATGTCAGCTGGACACCTTCCTCGCCCTGGATGAGCAAGCCATCACTTGGGTCGACTCGGATGCCAAACCGCGTGCCCGTTCGATGTGCGTCGACGATCTGCGAGAGTTTTGGCAGCAGCTGTTGGACGAGTTCATCGTCACCGGTCGCTCGTTGATATTCTGCGATTGCCTGGAAGAACCACAGCGTGGCGTCAGCGGTGTGGTACATCCCTTCTTGGCCACCCTCGGGGAACAAGTTCGGGATCAATCCATCACGCACGTAATCGGCAAACGTCAACAAAATGCTTTTGGCATCGTCGAATCGCCCCGTCGCCAAAGTCAATCCTGGCAGACTGATCATCGTATCGCGGCCCCAATCGGTGAACCAAGGGTACCCTGCGATGATGCTTCGCCGTACTGGCTCCTCGATTCGCGGGTCACTATCGGGACGGTCGGCTTGGCGAGGGGCAGGAGCGATCACGAACTGATCCGCCGCCAATATCAATTCCGATGTGACGTCGTCGAAGGTCTGGCTGTCGATTTTGCAGGATGTCGCTTGCTCGAGCAAGCTGAGACGACGGTGACGCTCTGTTTCGAACACATCTGACGTCAGCAGGCGATCGACATCGTCCCAAGGATCCATCGAAGCGGTCACCAAGATTTCGGTGGCTTTCGCAACGTCCAGATTGAAAAAGCCATCACTGTGCAACGTTCCCATGTGGTCATAGCCACGTGATTGTTCAACACGGTAAAAGCAGCCAGGATCAGACACTGGATCGCAAACGTAGGATGGTTCACAACCATTAAAACGAATTCGCAACGGAGTAGCACATCGTTCAGCGGATACCTCGTACGACCGATCAAGCTCGACGGAACGGCAGCCCGCTTCACATGGCGTGTCGACGGAATCGTTGTGCCCACGAAACTGAACCATCGGCCTCAGGCGGAGTGTCAACGTTTCGCTGGGGTCTGAGCCTAAGTCAAGACGATAGCGAACACAGGCGGTTGAACTCCCATGAGGTAGCACCAATGCTTTCTCAATGGCAAGCGAACCGATGCGGTATTGCCATACCGGGAGACCACCCTCAAGCCGGAAGCTTTCCAAAGCCGAGTCGCCGTGTATCTGAAGACCGTGCTCGACGGACTCCTTCCCCCACAGGCGACCGACCACTTCACCGTCGGCACCAACCACCTCTTCTCGTAATTGGATCAATGACATCGTTCGCCCGAGCGGTGCGGGCAAGTTGGCGACCAGCAAACCATGATGCCGTCGTGTGGGCACGAACCCCAGACTCCCCATCGCGTAGCTTCCGTTTCCGGCCGTTAACAACCATTCGCGAGATACCAATTGCTGCTGTCGCTGGAGCGAGTCTTCAGAGAAGTCGATATGTCGTAGTGGGAGATTCATGATGAGCCTTCATCGATTTGGAACCAACGGTAGCCGTACCCCTCGATATCGATTTCGCCATCGGCGTTGTTGATTGTTTCGTAAGCGGCGTCAGACAACATCTCGGACATTTGCTTCTTCAGATGGACTGGCAAATCCAGCTCGATGCTCAGCGATGATTGCCCAAAGTTATGAACGGCCACGACGGTCTTGTCCCGCCAATCCAAGCGATGCGCCAGTACCTCGGTATTCCCCGTTTCAACGATCGACCACTTGCCGTATCCAAACGCCGGGTTTTCTTTGCGAACGCGGATCATGTGCTCGGTGACACTGAGCAACGATTCAGAGTCACGCTGTTGATCAGTGACGTTTACCTTTTTGTACGAAAATTCACCGCGGTGAATAATAGGACGCACCATGTCGCTGCGGTCAGCCTTGGTGAATCCACCACCTTTGTCGCTCTGCCACTGCATTGGTGTGCGAGTCGTGTTCCGTTCGTCCAGCGACAAGTCTTCGCCCATGCCAATTTCCTCGCCGTAACGCAGCACCGGAGTGCCAGGCATCGTCATCAGCAAGCTGTGTGAAAGCTTAAGCTGTCGCAGGTTGCCCTCAAGCATCGGTGCAAGTCGTCGGCGAATCCCGCGATCGTATATTCGCATGTTTTCGTCCGGAGCCCAAGCTTCGTACATCTCTTCCTGCTGGGATTTACTCAGGCGGCCCACCGGGAATTCGTCATGGTTTCGCAGGAAGTTTGCCCACTGACAATTGTCGGGAATCGGGGGCGGTTGATACATGCCTTCTCGTACCGTCATCGCATTGCCCGACATCAGCGAATACATCAAGTGCTGGTTCAACATGAAATTAAACATCATGTGCAGTTTGTCGCCGTTGCCGTAGTACTTCGGCACTTCCTCCATTCCGACGTTGGCTTCGGCCAGCAGAATCGCATCGCCCTTGACCCAACTGAGATAGTCACGGAACTCACGCAGGTACTCGTACGGTTGATCCACGTTGGCACTGTCCATGTGCTTCAGCTCGATGAGAAACGGAACCGCGTCGACGCGAAACCCTGACACACCAAGCTGCAGCCAGAACGCCATGATCTTGCGAATCTCGTCGCGAACCTTCGGGTTACCGATGTTCAGTTCAGCTTGGTGTTCGTAAAAGCGGTGGAAGTAATATTCCTTTCGCTTGCGGTCGTACGTCCAGGTCGTCTCTTGATACCCAGGAAACACCAGGAAGCCGTCCGCGTTCTCCGGCTTGCTTTTCTTCCAAATGTAGTAATCACGATACGGTGAATCCTCACTCGATCGGGATGACTGAAACCAGGGGTGATTGATCGACGTGTGATTGACGACCAAATCAATGATTACTCGGATGCCACGCTGTTGCGCCGCCCGAATGAAATCGACGAAGTCACCCAGGTCACCCAACCGCGGATCGACGTCGTAGTAGTCCTCCACGTCGTAACCGTTGTCGCGATTTGGCGTCGGATAGAAAGGAGCCAACCAAAGGCAGGTAACACCAAGGCCAGCGAGGTAGTCCAACCGCTGAGTCAATCCGACGAAGTCGCCGATGCCGTCATCGTTGCTGTCCTGGAACGTTTCAACATCCAAGTTGTAGAGGACCGCGTTTTTGTACCAATACTGAAGCAAAGGATATTCCGAGACTGAAGTTGACGGCCGAGTTAAATCTCATCGGTCACCCAACGAGATCGCGGACCGAGTCCGATCGTCCGCTAATTTGCCTCCACCCGAGCAAACCCTATGCCACGAACGCGGCGGAGGATGCACCTCGCAATCGACTCGGTATCAAATCAATCGCGATCGGACGTTCGTCAACCAAATTGATCGTCATCCGCACTCGGCTTGGCCGGTTGCCGGACTCTCAACTGCGGATGCTTTAGCGTCGCTTGCCCCGCGAACTCCGTCGGGAAACCGAAGCAAATGAGTAGATAAAGACCGCATGCTTGTCTCAAGCGAGTCGCCACAATTCGTCCGCGGAAGCCGTGTAGAATGGTTGAGATAGTTAGCTCACCCCAACCTTCGAATCTGCACCGCGGAAATTCCCTTGAACCGAACTCGCACTTGTAGCTTGGCAGCGTTTGCCTTGCTTTTCGTCGCGTCGCCAGCCAACGCCCATTACCTTTGGATCTCGGTCGATCGAGAACCGGCCAAAAACGTCGGTACCAACATCTACTTCGAGGAAGCACCTCATCCCGGCGATGGCTCCTACCTGAACCACTTTTTGGGAAAGAGTGATGTTTGGATCCGAACCATCGAACATCCCAATCCGACTCCGATTCGTGCAGTTGAAATGAAGCAAAGAGACAAACGCTGGATGCGAACCGCTTTGCCATCGGCAGACGAGTTCAGCGTCGACGCATATGGAAAGTTCGGCGTCTACTCATACGGTCAAACCAAGGTGCTTTTGCACTATTACGCGCGGACACTGTCTGTTGATTCACACGACGCCATGCACGAACTCGGTCGCGCCGAGCAAATGGACCTGGACCTGCTGCCGCATGACGAGGGCGATCAATTCGAATTCACACTGCTTTGGCTCGGCAAGCCTGTCGCCGGCCGGATGGTCTTCGTCCGCGGTGAAGACGGATTCCGGAAGAACACGAAGACCGACGCTTCGGGTCGTATCCAATTGCAGCGACCGCCAAATGGCGATCTGACGTTGCGAAGCAGTGTTGAGTTCTCAACGCCCGGTAAAGAAGCAGGCGAACACTACGAGAAGGTCAGACACAACATCACCTTGGTTCTACCAAAGAGTGCCGCTGCAGACGGTCCATGACGCGAATATCCAGTTCTAACCGTTCCAAACCGTCGAGCATCAACGCGGCCAAGACATGACGGGAAACCGAGAACGCGAACTCGCTCGCTGGTGATTCGATAAACACCTTGGTGCCGATACGACAATCGGCTCGTCGGACCGCCGTTGAAGACGCCCGCGCAACACCTAAAAGGCCGGGCAATCAGCAATGTCAATTAGCACTGAAGACGCCTGTATTCTCAGGGAGTCGGTGCGGTGTCTGTTTGGGCCTGGCAAAATCCCCGTTCGCTTTGGATCCGCGACTCCACAGTTCCCTCTTCGATCAAAAATTTCGAGAAGCCTCAGGCCAGACCGATCCATGCGATCGCATCCAAAACCAGCTCGCGTTTGGCGTCGCAGTTGAATTTGGTCTACCGCGTCTCCTAGGCGCTGCTTCTGACCTTGAAGCGGGCAGTCGAATTGACAAGTGAGCTCAACGAGCCAGTGGACCGTTAACGACCACAGCGCCCAGAAAAACGAAGGCCGCTCGTCGTGTCGTCCTTCGAGGTCCGGCGGAGTGAGGTTCGTTTTAGTCCTCAGCTCTCGGCGGCTAGGCCACATGTCACAACGCGGATTGGCTAACTCTTTCTCGGCACAGTTAGTCCCGGTCACCACCTCATCGAGACAACCAAAATCGAAAACCAGCGACAGAAAAACTGGACACACCCCAAGCCTTCGTCTTCAGTATTTCGGATTCTCCGCCTAAGACGAATGGTACAGCAACTTCTCACCACCATGCACACCATCGAGTCGCCCACCGAAAACGATGAGTGGATACACCTATCAATAGTCTTCGCAGAACCAGATGTTCACTCGATCTGGTTGGCACGACGCCCGAATGGTTTCCTTGTTTCAATTCCACAAACTACAGCTGGCGTAGGCTCGCGAAGTCTGGTCTTCCATGACTGGAACCACGATCCAATCCAGGCGTCTTGCCGCTAACAAGCTACAATGTAATTTCGCGCGTTCTCGATCAGCTTCTCGATATCAAGTGGCTTGTGCAGCACCACATTCGCACCAAGAAACCGCAGCCGATTCTTTGTGACTTGATCATCAAGAGAGCTGACGACAATGATGGGAAGATCACGAATCTCAGCACAGTCGTGGCGACGGATGCGATCAATCAAATCCCCTCCTCGCAAACGCGGCATCTCGAGATCCGTCACGACAGCATCAAAGCGGCGAGCGATGAGCAGCTCGACAGCAGCGATGCCGTCCGGGGCTGAAAAAGTTGCAATCCCAATCGAAACAAGGGTTCGCTGGATAAGAAACCGAACCATTGCCGAATCATCGACGACCAACACGGTTGCCTGCTGTCCGGTATGTGAATTGATGAGTTCCATTGGGTTGCCTTTCGGACTCTGTTGACGAGCAACCCACATGCCAAAATGCAACACACTGCGGAAACACGCAGTCTCATGAGCTTCTTCAAGCTTCACACCCATCGTCGCTACTGCTCACCCTTTAGCAGCTTGGCGACTCGGCTAATCAAGTCCGGAGCGTCGACCGGCTTGGCAATGAACTGGGTACAACCAGCCGCTAGAGCTTCGTCGACTTCTTCGGATGTCGCACCGGCGGTCAAGGCGATGACGGGCATTGTGAAACCTTCATCGCGAATCCGCTGAGTCGCTTCGCGACCGTCCAGCTCAGGCATTTGCATGTCCATCAAAATGATGTCGAAAGGGCGTCTCTCTGATTCAGCGTCATGCACCGCTCGCACCGCCTCCGCACCATTGACCACTTCGACAATATCGGCACCCGCGCGAGACAGAAAGCGACTGGTGACCAACCGGACGTCACGTGCGTCGTCGGCGATTAAGACCCGTGCTGAAATTTGCTGAACCTCTTTCTGCACGGTTCGCTTGACAGAAAGATCGCTTGCAGACGCTTCAATTCGATTGGCCGACTCGTCGAAGGGCAGCAACAAGGTGAAGCAACTCCCTACACCTTCGGTGCTCTGCACCGTTATGTCTCCACCAAGTAATTTGGCGAGCCGTTTGCTTATGACCAATCCTAATCCGGTCCCTTCCACACCAACCGCCTTGTTGTCGTGGACCTGCGAAAAGGTCTGAAAAAGCCGCGACAGGTTTTGTTCTGAAATGCCGATGCCGGTGTCGATGACGCGGAACCGAAGATCGCTGCCGGTGTCTTCATCCACATCAACGAGCACCTTCACGTCACCATTGGGCGAGAACTTCAGCGCATTGCCAATCAAATTCGCCAGAATCTGTTCAAGACGCGAACGGTCGCTGTGCAAACGCTCAGGCACCGGCGATGCAAATTCAAATGACAACGGCACACCAGAGGACTTGCTGCGGTGACGCATCAGTTCCTTGATGTCGGTCAACATCGGCAACAATTTAAACCGAGTCTTGCGAACCTCTAATTTTCCGGCTTCGACTTTGGACAGGTCCAAGATGTCGTTGATGATGCGAAGCAAGAATCGTCCGTTGCGGATGACTGTTTCCAAGTTGGCCGGGTCAACAGATTTGCCATCGCGAACATCACGCAGTGCGATGTCGGAAAATCCCAGGATAGCTGTCATCGGAGAGCGGATTTCGTGGCTCATGTTCGTCAGGAACTTGCTCTTCGCTTTGTTGGCTTCCTCGGCGGCGAAGCGAGCCCGTTCGAGATAAGCCTCGGTTTCTTTTCGGCCCGTCACATCGGTCATGTAAACCGCTGCTCCACCTTCAACCGGAAAGACGCGAGCATCGTACCAACGATTCAGAAACCTGGAGAAAAACTCAGTCAGTTCACCCCTTTGAGATCTCCGAACCCGATCGATCGCCGCGATCAATGGTGCCTCGGATTCACCGGCAAACAACTCTTCGTAAGAACGGCCGGTGAGATCGCCGGTTAGGGCCGTGAGTTGTCCCGCGGAACGATTGGCAACCTGAATCTCCCCCGTCTCATCAAAACTGACGAATGGATCATCGCTTTGCTGGATCACCTCGGTGATGATCGCTCGAGAGGCGGATAATTTTTGCTCCGTCTCTTTCCGCGCGGTAATGTCTTCGATCAACGAGATACAACATTCAGGGCTGCCGTCCCGGTTGCAACGCAGCGACGCTGTTAGATTGATCCAAATGACATGGCCGTCGCGATGGATATACCGCTTCTCCATCGAGTAGCCGGTGGTCTCGCCGCGTTTCATTTGTGCGAATTGAACGAGATCCTTGTCCAGGTCCTCCGGATGCGTGATGTCTTGAAATGTCTTTGTTTTCAATTCTTCGGAGGGGTAGCCAACGATTGAACACAGCTTTTCGTTGACCCTCAACCACTCTCCGTTCATCCCGACATGAGCCATCCCAATGGCGGCATTCTCGAATGTGCTGCGGTATTCCAGTTCGCTGGCCTCGAGCGTTCTCCGAGCCTCAACGATGTCGGTGGCGTCGTTCTGAACGCCGACAAAGTGCGTCACCACCCCTTGGCTGTCCTGAATTGGGGTGATGATCAGATCGTTATAAAACTGGGATCCGTCGCGGCGATAATTTAGCAGCGTCACACGGCATTCTTGTTTCTTCTGGATGGCGTCACGAATCATGTCGACATTGGAAGGATCCGTCTGTGGCCCCTGAAGAAAGCGACAGTTGCGACCGACGATTTCTTCAGGAGCGAATCCGGTCAGGTTGAAGAAACCTTGATTGGCATACACGATCGGCGTGTCTTTGGCTTGCGCATCGACGATAACAAATCCATTGCTTGCGGCATCGATTGCCCGTGTTCGCAGGTTCAATTGTTCTTCTGCGACTCGCATCACCGTGACGTCGTAGAACGTAATCGCCGCGGAAGAAACGCGATCGTATTCGTCCAATACTGGCGTGACGCGTATGAGCAGATTTATTTTTCGCCCATTGAACTTGACGTAAATTTCTTTGGCAGCAACCTCGCCTTTCTTGGCGAGTTCCTTGATCAGTTCTTCGCAATGCCCCCAGACGACGGCGGGAATCACATCTCCCAGCTCAACGTTTCGATCCACATCCACGTCGTTTCCGAACAGGCGTGTCGCCCCGTTGTTCCAACTGCTGATGCGTCCACTTAATTCAACACCGATGATTGCGTCCGTGCTGTCCTCAAAGATTGATGTCAATTTACGTAGACGTTCGGATGTCTCCTTGACGCTGCGGAGATTGGTCATGGTCAGCAAAGTGCCGCTGCCATTCTGGTAAGGAGTTACCCGCAGCAGAATGGGATCTCGACGTCCGTCGATCGTTTCCATCTCGATCGAACGACCTTCTTGATTGGCCTGCTTGACCACCTCAATCAATTCAATATCCTCGAAAGCGTGCGTATAGGTCGCTAGTGGTTGCCCGTCGACATCGTGGCGACGAATTCGCAAAATATCAGCTGCTGCGGGCGTGATCCGGCGAATGTTGTTTTCGTTGTCGACCAACACGATACCGATATCACTTTCTCGCATCACGTTTTCGAGATCGGTTGTCAATTCGGTCAAAACATTCAGACGACGACTGCTCTCTGAGTTGGTTGTGTGCAGTTCTTCGTTGACGCTGTGCAGTTCCTCGTTCGTGCTTTGTAGCTCTTCGTTGCTACTAGTCAGCTCTTCGTTGCTCGACTGCAATTCCTCGTTGGTAGTCTCGACTTCCTCGATGGTGGCTTGCAGGTTCTCTCGAGTAAAATCAAGCTCCAATTCGAGCATGCGGATTCGCTCGGTCAACATGGGAACGTTCGCTGCTGACGGTGACGCAGTCACCGTATCGGTGTCTCTGTGCCGATCGACGGTCTCCGGCTCCCGTGTTTCTCGCACGGGCGAGGCCAATACTTTTTGTCCCACCGAGCCATCCCGGTGAAAAGAGATAAAGTAGTGCGTTTCGCTTAGGTTTCGATGCGGAATCGCTTTAACGCGGATTTCCACAGAGCTGCCCTCAACAATCGCTTGTTCCGATTCGGCGCTGCGCTGATTCAGTTTCATCCGCTGCATCAAAATCGTCAGCGGCATGCCCAAGCTCTCAACCAGCATGTCTTCGATCGTGCCGCTGAGTCGACCACGCATTGCAACGGTGTAGTCCGAAATATCTCCGAAAACCTGCAGTGCCTGAAGAGAGTCATCGACCAATACACCATTGGGTGCATATTGCGAGAGCAATACGTCGTAGCTATTGACCAACGCCGCCGAAGGTGCCCGAGTCGAACGTGGTCGTATCGACATGCCGACATTGGTGGGCGGTCGCTTTCGCAACTTTAGGTCCAATGGCATGTGGCTGTCGCGTTCTTTTTGAAACAACCGCCAATGCTTGTCGAGTGGCGTGAAGTCGTCAGCCAAATCGCCCGGCGTTTCACTGGGCCCAAGCCACAACACACCACGACTCCGCAGTGCGTGAGCAAACGCCCCGAGCACTCGGGCCTGGGCCTCATCGACCAAGTAGATCAAAAGATTGCGGCAAGTGACCAGATCGAGATTCGTGAACGGTGCGTCTCGCAATACATCATGACGAGCGAACACGATCGAGTTGCGGACGTCCTGATTGATTTCAAAACCGTCGGCGTGACTGTTGATATATCGTTCACGCAAATCTTTCGGAATCTCGATCAACGATTCCGGCGGGTACAAACCTCGCTGGGCAAACCGGATCGCATCGGGATGAACATCCGTGGCAAAGATTTTGACGGTGATGTCCACGCCGTTCTTTCTGACCTCATCATGAATCAGCATCGCAACGCTGTACGCTTCCGGACCCGTTGCACATCCGGCGACCCATGCTCGCAGCTCATCGCCGGCCGCTTTACTCTCGACAATCTTGGAGATGCACCGTTTTCGCAATCGAGTGTAGCCGTCTGGGTCACGAAAGAATCGAGTCACGCCGATCATCAAGTCGTCGGCCAATCGTGACACCTCGGCCGGATCAGAATCTAACTTGTCAATGTATTGGTCCAATTGATCGATCTTGGACATCATCATGCGGCGAGATAATCGGCGGCTGAATGTCCCGTGCTTGTATTGTCCGAAGTCGACGCCGCACGATCCTTCCAAACGCTCGTAGACCAAATCCAGTTCATTCCTCTCAATCGCTGGTGACGTGTGCGCGACAACTTCGTCGATTGAATCACCGCCGAGATACAGCGACAAAGACTCTGCCAGTTCCGGCACCGGACCGACGATGTGGACGACGCCGGTCTTGATCGCGTTGAGCGGCATCCCGTTGAACTGAGCCGAGTCTTCGTCCTGACACATGACAATGCCACCGGACATGTTGACTTCGACGATTCCGTTGCTGCCGTCGCTGCCTGTGCCCGACAGAACGACTGCGGCAATCTTTCGGGACGTCTCACCAATGGCCTGTTCGGCAAGTGAGTAGAAGAATCGGTCGATTGGCAAATTCAGCTCACCGTCGCTCTCGCGTTCCCTTTCGCGATCAAACAGCTGCAATGTTCCTTCGACCAGTTCAGCCTGCTTTCCCGGAGGCAACAAATACACTCGGTTGGCCTCGGGAGTGACCGGATCGGTCATTTGCACGGTTGGCATCTTTGTCCGCCGGCCGAGCAATTCCGGCATGTGACTTTGGTAGTCCGGCGACAAATGCTGAATGACGACGAACGCAGCACCAGTTTTGGCGGGTAACTGCTCAAAAAGCATTTCGAGTGCCGTCAAACCTCCGGCAGAGGCTCCGATGGCGACAATCGGAGTGGAGGCGAATCGAGGTGCGTCTTGCATAGGATGGCGGCGTTCGATTTATCCGACGGTGCAATACCGACGCACCCGATCGACGAACGGGATGAAAGTCACGAAGGAGCAGGACGCTACGTTGAACTGAGCAAAACGCAGCCGCCATGGGTGCGTGTGTTCGCCCACTGGATGGTCAACAATCTCGCAGCAAGCTGGGTCAGTTTAGTGCCCTCGAAATACGCGTGCAATCCGAATTGACTGGCATGTTGCCATGACTGAGTGCTGACGTGCTTAAAACTTAGCATCAAACCGAGCAGTCATCACCCAATGACTTTCAAGCCGCCCTACGGCTCATCGCAAGCCAATGAACACGCATGCACTTCGGAACGCAACGGTCGAATCACCCAAGGTCTATCGCTCGATTTCCTATGTTTTGGACAAGCGACCCCCGAGGACACATGACCATCTCGCCCCGATGACATACGACCACAATCAGCTTGGTCCGACAGCTGACGATTGTGGCAATCCAAGAAGGGAAGCGATGAAACATGCAAACAGCGTCATCGATACGTCCCGTTTCCCGGCTTTGAAATCTGATTCATTCCCGCCATTCATTGAATCAAATTTGGTTCCGCCGCATGGAGATCTCCATGAGCTTGCTGATGATGTCGTCGGTTGTCCCAACAAACGCATCTGGGACCATCGACAATGCACAAGCCGGCATCGAGTCATGCTCAGCGTGCTCGGGATCCTGCACCATGCAATACCCACCTGCGTTATAAATTGCTTTCAACCCCAAAGCACCATCGGATAACGCACCTGACAATACGACACCGACCGCATCGACTCCCGAGGATTCAGCGACGGAAGCAAACAGATCATCGATGCGACGAAGGCGAGATTTCATGCTGGTGTTTTCATCCACATCAAACTCCGCCCCGTCGACCTCCACCGTGTCACTGGCGTGTCCAACGTAGATCGTGCTCTTTTCGAGGCAGTCTTCGTCCTCAGGTTCTTCGACTTCGATGCGAGCTCGACCTGCCAATATGCTGTGCAGACGATTGCCGCTTTCGGGCGGCCGATGGTTTGCAAAGATGATTGTTCCGCGAAACCATTCACCGAGCGATTCGGCGATGCGAATCACTTCCACTAGGCCACCCGCCGATGATCCGATAGCGACCACCAGCCCGGGGCTCTCCCCGCAGCGAAGCGACTGTTCAGACTCACTCACCATTTCCCCACAATTAAAGAGAACGTATTTTCGGGATCGGGCGTCGCCAAGTCATCATTCGCAGACCAACAGCTAGCCCTGTCTACCAGGAACGCAGCAAAACCTTGTTCTGACTAAGTGTTCTCCGCAAAGGGAAGGAAGGCAAGTACCGACTTTCCCTGCACAGCATTTGCATGTGTCTCGCGTCATCGACAGTCGCGAACCAACCCGAGAAGGTACTTATCGAGATGTTGGCTCCGATCATACCCGTGATGCCAAAGGCAAGCGTACGAGCCCATTCTGAATGGAAGGAGCGACGTGGATCGTCAGCCCGCTCGTTTCGAACAATCTAAAATCAGCCGAATATCTGTAGGAATTTCGTTCAGCAAACGGCACCCGAACCAGGGAGCAAATGCAACGCGAGCGTCAAGACAATCACAATTGGAACTTGGCGGCCGTGCCGACGTCACCGGAGCGGATGCAGCGGACAGAGACCGCAGGATTGTGGTCTGATGCCTAGAACCATAGGTGGCCGCAGCGTCTCGAAGACGTCGTCGAGCGGTTGGCAGGGGTGCGTGTTGCTATCGTGTCTCGAGCAAGAAGGCAATTGGTTTGATGTCTGCCCGCACAAGGACTTCTCATTAAGCCAAGGTTCGCACATTTTCACGAGCGGTGCCTTTCCGGTGCCTGGATTGCCCCTTCCAGTACACCGGATTGGCATCTGCCCCACTCATATCATGGGGTACAGAATCACCCATGCACCGAAAAATCATTGCGTAAATTGAGCACAGCTCCAGTTCGTGTTTTTGTCGGGTAATGCCCGATCACAATGCCGAAGTGCGGAAGATTCCCCGACATCCAACGATTGCTTTGCGAATGCGATTGTCGGTTTCGAGCGTCCGGCCGACTCGCTGGCGATGTGAAGATCGGTCGAATCTGACCGCAAGGATTAATATCGGCGGAGGGCTAGGACGAAATAGTTTGTGAGGCTATCTACTCCAACCTAGGCGGCATCAGACCACTCAGTCGCCAATGCAAATATCGTGTTGCTGCTCCACTTGAAAAGGCGACGCCGACTCAGTAACTGCCCGTTTGTGCCCCAAGTCAAGTACCAAGTCGGCGATGCCGCTGTTGGTGCTATCGACTTGATTTCGGTCTGACTGCATGGGGGATTTCCCTAAGCCTAGGACCGAGCTTAAAACTAGCGTGCCCCGCTGGCTGAGTGCCCCTCGCCAGCGAGACCCGGCGGGAACCGGAATAGCTCCCGCCGGGTCACCATTTATTGCGAGGAAAAGCGTCTAGCAGGCTGGAAACAGTCCGAATGAAAAGCCCGGTTCTTCCGTGACGCAATAAGGCTCGCCGAAAAAACTCGCAATCGCCCTGCGGTTTTCCGCAGTGACTTTCGCGTCTTCTATTCGGGGAATCTAAGCTAGGCGGTATTTTTCTGATGGCGTTGCCCGCATGTCGTAGGCTTCACCTTTCTTGGCCCCGGCACGTTTTCGTAGTCCGCTTTCGCTAGCAGTTTGCACACGGTGTTCGTCGACGTAGAGCCGTGATCATGTGCGGCTCAGACGGAGGACTTTGTTGCAGAGGTGAAAAATGAAATGCTGCCTGACGGAACCCTTTGGTGAAGTAGCGTCGGTTACTCCTGGCGTTCAACCTGCTTACTTGTGGCACAAACAAGAATAGCCCGCCGTTTTCGACGAGCTACTTGAGTTTCAATTCGTGGCCGCTGCATGCACCTGTGACAGCTTATTTGCTAGGCGGCAAGAGGACCGAGTCAATCACGTGGATGATGCCGTTGCTGGTCATCACGTCCGTTTTCACGACCTTGGTTTTGTCGTTCAGCATTACGGTTCCGTCCTTGACTTCGATGCTGACTTCTCCGCCCAAGGTTTCAGCTGATTCCAGAGTCACAACGGTCTTTGCGGGCACCTTTCCCGATACGACGTGGTACTTCAAGATCGCAACCAACTGATCTTTGTTTTCTGGTTTCAGTAGGCTTTGCAGTGTGCCTTCGGGCAGCTTTTCAAATGCTTCGTCAGTCGGGGCAAACACCGTGAATGGGCCTTCGCCACTCAGTGTTTCCACCAAACCGCCTGCCTTCACCGCGGCGACCAGCGTGTTGAACTTCGCCGAAACCGCGGTCTCAACAATGTTCTTCTTAGCGGCTTCGTTGTGATGGGCCGCTTGCACTGTTGCGGGCAAGACGAACAGAGCCAGTGCAGCCAGAATAATCTTCTTCATCGTGAAATCCTAAGTATCGAACATGATGTGGGAACTCGAGCTTGAAAGAAGCAATCCAACGACGGCCGTGGCCGAATTGCCCCACTCGATTGGCTGATTCTCGAATCGATCGACTGTACAACTTCAACAAGCGATCTACCAAAGATTCATTGAGATGGTTCGTCGACTTGCCAACGAGCACAAGTTTCAACTTCGCTCTAATGAGCACAAATGCTTAGCGTTTGGGGCCACTTCTACTGAGCTCGAAGCACGGGCAAAACGGACCATCTTCATCACGGAAAGAAGGGAAATAATCGCTTCGGCCCGAGTCTCTGAACCACGACTAGATTTCCTCAATGACGCCCTATCGGCTGCCTAAGCTTGCGTCCGGGACGCAGCATCAGTTGTGTACGCTAGCTCCACCGTACATCCTGCGGCTAATCTGCTCTCGCCTTAAGAAAGTGGTGGTTCGCTGCCAGAGTAGCAATTGCCTAAGTGCCAACGCGCTATGCGGTTGCCGAACAGATTGCCCTGAAAACTTCTCGCAACTCGTTCACGTCCACCGGCTTGGTCAAGTGACGATTGAAGCCCGCCGCTAGCGCTTCCTCACGATCTTCATTGCGACCATAGCCGGTCATCGCGATGAGCGTCGTCCGGTCAAATTCCCGATCGCGTCGAAGCTGCTTTGCCATTTCCAGTCCGTTCATCTTGGGCATTGAAATATCCGAGAAGATGACCTCTGGCCTGAGTTTTTTGGCTAATTTCAATCCCTCGCATCCGTCTTCCGCCATCACTACGTTGTGTCCCATTGCTTCGAAAAGTTGACGCAACACAATTCGAATCGCTCGAGTGTCTTCGACTACCAACACGTCGAAAGACCGTTTGGAATAGGCGTCTTCGGGAAATGGGTTTGCTACCGGTTCGCTGGCTGCCGCTATCACACGTGGAAGTCGCATTGTGAACGTTGAGCCCTTGTTCACGCCGTCACTTTGAACGTCGATGCTTCCGGCATGGAGGTCGAGCAGACTTCGGACCAACGTCAGTCCAATGCCGAGACCAGCCTGCCCACGTTCTTGATCGACATCGTGTTGTTGAAACAATTCGAACACCGAAGCGAGTTGCTCGGTCGCGATTCCAATTCCGTTGTCGCGAACAAGCAGCTCTACCATGCTGCTTGATGGCCTCAATTCCAGCCAAATTTTTCCGTTTGGCGGTGTATACTTCGCGGCATTGTTCAATAGGTTTGCAACACACTGAGCCAGTCGTGCCAGGTCACCGTCAACGTGGATCTCGCTGTCACCGAGATCGACGTGAAGTTCCTGATGAGACTGCACAATGAACGGTCGGGATGACTCAATTCCCGCCTGGATTGCCTCGCGAAAATCGAAGCATTTTCGATCCAACCGAATTTTCCCTCGAGTGATTCTCGAGACGTCCAGCAAGTCATCGACCAACCGCGTTAACTGGTGAACTTGCCTTTGCATGATCCCGCGTAGTTCGATCTCTTCCTGCAATGACCTTTGGCTCATGTCCAGCAGATCCAACGAGTTCTTGATCGGCGAGATCGGATTGCGTAGCTCGTGTGCGAGTGTCGCTAGAAATTCATCTTTGCGGCGATCGATATCGCGAAGTTCTCCTTGTGTTCGCTCTTGCTGTTCGAGCAGATCGCGGACCTCGTACTGTTTCAACCGGGACGCAATGGCTGAGCGAACCACGCTTAGCAAAGTCTCGACATGAATCGGCTGCCTCAGCAGGGTCGCGTTGATACCAGGCTGCTGGGCGAACCAACTCAATCGTTCGTCGGTGGTAGTCAGAATCAACGGAACGTTTGACCACGCAGGCTGAGCCCTTAACACGTCAAGCAGGGGTTGGAGCGGATCCCGCCGAACTATCTGGTCGGTGAGCAACACCACAGCAGCACCGTCCTCAATGCAATCTGCCACATCGTAAAGGGACCGACAAAAGTCGACCTCGATTCCATCTTCACGAAACATGCGTTGCGCGTGTGTTTCATCGCGGACCGAGGCGGCAACCATCAGTAGTCGTCTTTCGATTCGATCACGATGACTCATGAATATGTTTCCGCTATTTCGGTCTTGTTGTTGAGCAAGCGATAGCGTGCTGCTCACACCGAAAAAATTACCGGTCGTCCTCCGCGGTCAATAAGGGATCCGCATCGCCGAAGTATTCAGGCGTTCCGGTTAAAACCCCTCGGAACTCAGTCAACGGGCCGCCGATACGAATACCGTCACTGGTAAAAGCGAGCTCGCGAATTGCTTTCTCATGTCCGCCGGTTCGTTTCTTGATCACGCTAATTGCCTTTCGGACCTTTCCCTGATGTTCAAAGTATCGAAGCAGGATGTTCGTATCGGCGAGGTAGCTGGTCTCCACCGGTGACTCAACGTCGCCGACCATGCCGTGCTGGCTGAGCGTGATCAACGTGGTAACACCCTTACCGTTGAGGTAGCTAAGCAGCTCATGAAGTTGACCACGCAAGTAGTCGTCATCAGGCATCGAATGCATGTAACCATTCAAACTGTCGATGGCAATAAATCGCACATTGTCTTCTTCAACAATCCTGCGAATGTGCCACGCAAATTCGGAGGGCGATAATTCTGCCGAATCTACTTGCCGAAGCGTGATCCGACCGTCGTCGCGATATTTGCGAAGTGGGATGTTCAACCCTTCGCAGCGTTCCAAATAGTTTTGCGCCGTTTCGTCGAAGACGAAAATCGCTGATCTACCTTGCTGATTGGCCGACGCAACAGCGTAGTTGGCAGTCAACGAACTTTTACCTGTGCCCGCCGCGCCGATGATCAATGTGCTGGTTCCACGTTGCAACCCACCGCCGAGCAGTTCATCCAATTCAGGTACGCCCCCCGATACCGCGCCGTGATCGAACTTCGTATGGTGCTCAGCCGCCACCAACCTCGGGTAGATCGCGAGACCGCCGCGAACGATGGTAAAATCGTGGTACCCAGTTCGCACGACATGACCACGCATCTTGGTGACTTGAAGCCGACGTCGCACCCGCCCATAGTCGGGCGTGTGCCGCTGCAGTTCGATCGCGCCACGAACCACGCCTTGCAGTTGCAGGTCCGCGTCGGGTAGCAGATCGTCGATCAACAGTACGGTGCAGTCTTTGGCCCGAAAGAACGCTTTCAACGCAATCAACTGGCGACGATAGCGAAGGTCACTTTGAGCGAGGTGACGCAGTTCGCGAAGCGTATCAATCACGACTCGATTGGGCTGATGTTCTTCAAAAGAATTTGTGATCGCCTGGGTTAGTTCTGTTAACTCGACTTCGGACGGGTGGAAGATTGTCGCTTCATCCGCACCGAGAGTTTCGCTGCCTGGCGACAAATCGACGATTGTCAGCCCTTCCAAATCGAACCCGTGCGATGCAGCAACGCTCCGCAGTTCTTCCTCGCCCTCAGAAAGCGACAGATAAAGAACCGACTCACCCTGCCGGATTCCTTCCAAGGCAAACTGCATTGCCATGGTCGTCTTTCCGACGCCAGGGTCTCCTTCAATCAGGACAAAGCAATTGGCCGAGAGCCCACCACCAAGGATATAGTCCAAGTGATCGTTCCCAGTTGAGATGAGCGACTCGTTCTGCTTGTCGATTTGGTCTTGAAACTGCTCCGTTGCATCCATTGGTCGTCGCGAATTCAAAAAACTGGCCTCGATCTTGCTATTCGTTGCTTGTTTGGCTTGGGTTTCTTGTAAAGCAATCGCTGTTCCAACCGAACTTCTCGACTGCGTAAATTGAGCGTGCTCGCGGTCGCGTCTGAGCGGCAGTTCACAGATTCAGCTTTCAAACACAGAGTCTGCAGATGGCTGATTCAGTCAGAATCAGGCAGTCAACGATGTCGATTTCTCGTCGGAACTCCCGACGTGAATTTTTTGACGTCTATGCTCTGCTGACTTCTCGGATTGACAGCGATCAATCCTCCAACTGATCGTGAAGACTTTGAAATGCAAAATGCTTCGGCACATCAAACTGATGCTTCACCTTGGCTCAGTTCACCGGTTTCGGATCAGACCGCATATGCATTCGGTATCGCTCGAAGTGCTTTTCCAGTCACTCACGAAGGAAGCGGAAGAAGAGCCCTCGTCGGTCTAAGCCCTGTACATTCGCCCCATCGCTTTTCGCGAACACCATCAAGCTGCAGGCACGCACTCCAAACTTAACCCCACTTCTTCGGTGCTAAGTTGCTTTTGTTGATACTGATCTGTTCGACAACAATGTCATCAACAGTGAGCACGCGTTAACATATTCCAGTGCGAGATGCGTCAACGTTCACGTTTGATCCGGTCGCCCAAAGCTCGATACCTTCCCGGCGCCACAGGTGGGATGTATTTCCGAGAAGATGGTAAAACGCTTTGCTGAACAAACGGCGAGTGGGTTTCTTTAATACAGTGGGACTCCTTAAAACGGCTTGGACGATCTTCAGGTGTCCGCCAGTCGTGGGCTACCGCAGTTTTTAACGACAAGCACGAACGCAGCCTGATCGTCAGCGGTTCGGTGGTATCCCCCACGCCGTAGACCGACAAAGAGCGGGTACCGACGCCGTCAACCTCTGCGTGAGGCCATATCATGAAGCATGCGCTCCGTCTGTTGCTGATTCTCGCCCTGATTCTTGGGGGGAGTGTCTTGATCAGATTGACACGGGAGAACGGTCGGTTAGGCGAAGAGATCGCGCAGCTAGAAGCCGAGCTGGGGCGGATGTCGATCGACGATGCGGACCGGATTTATCTCGTGGAAATCGAGACGCCACAAGTCCCACCCGAAGTCGCATCTCACGTTGATCGAGTTTGGCAATTCCGATGTTACATCCCGCCCGGCTACGACTTTATGCGAATGAGCGGCGGTGGCCGGGTCGCTGAAAACGGGATCTATCATAGCGGTTCCTCCGGTTCGAGCAGCGGTTCGCCAAATCCCGAAGCGACTCACGAGTTGCTGACTATCAGCTTTCAAAAGAAGGATAACCGTTCGGTCTTGTTTGATTGCTTCGGCGGGTCGGCAGGGACGACTTCGTGGCATCGTTTCAATCAAGAGCAACTTGACGATTCGCTGGTGGTGCAAAAGCTGGCAGCCAGCAACCAAAGACCGCGATCGTTCGACCAAGACACCATCCTGCCATTGCTGAAAATCTATGACCCGAGCACCGCTGAGGAGAAGGAAGTCGCCGGTAAGAAGTTCACGACCTACGCCGGTGGACTGTTTGTGTTGTTTCCGAAAACCCGGACGTCAGAATTCAACCAATTGCACAAAGGCGAAACGCCCAGCGATTTCGATCCCAGTTGGGTTGCGTCAGAGGTGAGTGATGAATAGCGGCAACTCGCCTCGATCGGCACGGCTGAAGTTCTCGTTGCGTCATTTAATCATCCTCACGACGCTGATCGCGGTGGGCATCGCCGTCGTTATGGTGCACCGAAAGAACCGTTTGCTGCACCAACAAAGGGAGCAACTGCTGTCGTTGTCCAGTCGTTTGATCGTTGACAACGAGGACGAGTTGACTTTGGCAGCGATGCCCCGAGTGGCCGACGACTTTCTCTCGTGGCGAGTGCATGTTCCAGAAAACGACGATTACGAACTTCGACTTGGGGCAGGAGACATTTCTGAGCAAGGAGTTCCGCCAATCGTTGACAAGGTGCGAATTCTCGCTGGGCAACATCGGGTGACGCTCCAGTCGGGTGACTCTCCTGACGAAGAATTTCAATACGTCGTCTATGTCGACGGTGAGCAAGTCATCTCAGTAAAGATGGGACAAGACTGGATTCCTGGCGGATGGTCGTCGTCCCACGGCATGGGTTGGCCACGCCAGTCAGCATCGTCTTCTTCTCCACTTCAACTGGCCGCCCGGAGCTACCGTGCAAAGCCCGATTTTGGAAAACGCAATTACTTTAACGGCAACAGCGACAACTACGTGACGCGGCTGGGATACAGGCTGTGGATCGATTCAGCCGACCAGACTTACCAGCCACCGTCGCCCCTGATGGTTCCGCCATTCGATCCACTGCATCAAGGCATCGGCTTGCGCGACGGTCTGCGTTACACGATGTCCAATCGCCCGCCCTATCACTGGACATTCACGCGACCAAGCCTGGCTACCAACGATCCAATGTTGCGAATTGTCGCGGAATTTTTCGACGGCGAAAAATCGGTTCTTTCCGATCGAACGCAGTCATTTGCCTCATGGCAGATTCGGGACGCGGCCAGCGGTTCGGCGACACAACGTTGGGAAAATGAATCGACGAAACAAACCCTCACCGCGTTCTTGCATGCGTCCTTAGGTCCCAAAGCTGAGTATCAGCCGGTGGTGGAATTGAAGTGGGATGCAAGCCGCCCAGACGAAGTCGGGCTTCGACTAGCCAATACGCCAGCAAACGATCGCATTACCCGATGGCGGCTTCGCATCCTGGGCGGCTTGGAACATTTGTGGCGAGAAATCGAAATTGGCGAGCACTCGGTGACGCTTGGCGAACTGATGTCAGAAGCACCAGTTGAGCCAAACGAAAATCTGATTTCCCTGAACATCAGCGATGGCACCGAAAGCGAGATAGCAATCCGATGGCAAACCAACGAGACGCTTCCGTTGCAAATCGTTCAGCGGACCAAGCAGCAATACGCGTCAATGCAACTCAACCGCGGCCTGCCGTCATCCTTCGGAATGAAACTCCCACGCTCGATCACAGAAAACGTATCGGCTCAAACTTCCGACCGTCATCCGAATCTCTCCATACCATTGCCAGGCGGTCCAGTGGTTCAGCAGCTTGTAATCGAGCTCGAGCGGGGCAGTCGAGAATGGGTCTGGTTTGAAGTGGGGCCACATCGCAGTCTGGGCGATCATCCACTGTGACCCCAACACGTGAAGTGCCGACGAAGTTCGTCGATGCGCTTAACCTGCGAGACACTATCCGGGCAGTCTCCGAGCGGGCGATCCTTTGACGCCTGCCGGCGGCCAAGACCAAGTTCAACTCGAAGCAAACGGTGAACCGCATTCGGTCTGACCGAGATACCTTGTTCGCTCAAAACCGATGCAAGATCACGGGGCGATCGGTTGGTCCAAAGCTGATCCGGGTTCACCAGCAAGCCCGCTGTTTCCGTTTCAATTTCTTACCGGAGCGCCGGAGTGGGTTCCGGCTGGCGATAGCTAGCAATTCGCCGGCCGCCCACATTTTCCAGATCCGATCGGCGGCCATATCTTCGGGGAGCTGGCCGACTTCTCGCGTTCCGCGGCGGATGGTTTTGGATCGCCGCCAAACAGTGTTGCAATGTACTCGGTGCCGCAATGGGGGCTGCTTCTCCGCTTCAATCGCAGCGTAGCGACGCCGGTCTTTCTCACTCAGTGACTCGTAAAGATTCACGATATTCTGTTCAATGACTTCGTTGTATCCAACCGTGACAGACTCACAGGAAAGAGAAACGACATGGTCCAATCAATCAGCTCGACCAACTTCGGAACGTCGTTCTCGAACCGTTCCTTAGCCAGTAGAAGCCGAGACTGTTGGCGACTTCGCTACCTCAGATCGTTGCGCCGCATGAGTCACGCTACTCGTTCAATTGAACCGCTCGGCCGTCGCGGATGGATTGGGCCATCGCCGCCAACACTCGCATGTCGGCTAGACCTTCTTCCCCCGGCGTTCGCGGCTTTCGATCCTCCAAAATGTCACGTGAGAAATGATCCATCTCCGACGCGAAATGATTGACCTCGGCAATCTCATGATGGGTCACCACAGAATGCGAATCCGCATTGCTCTTTTGATGTGTCATCAATCGCTGGCCGTTGTAGCTGAATGCCGGCGTCAGCTCGATCAAACCATCGGTACATGCGACGCGGTAGAAGTCATTGCGATGGGTACCGAATCCGCAACTGATGTTGGCCAGAACGCCGGAGGGAAACCGCAGCACGCACGAAACGCTTTCGGGCACTTCGCGAAACCGTGGATCGTCGGCGGGCTGGTGTGCTTGAGCGAACGCCTCGACAGGTTCTTCACCGGTGACATAACGAGCCGCGTTGATCGGATAGACGCCCACATCGCCGACCGGCCCGCCACCTAGTTCCGCGGCCAATCGAATGTTGGGGGCTTCGACGTTGATACTGAAACTACCGTCAAACGTCTTGATTTCACCAAACCGTTTTTCATCGCACATCTGCATGACTTTGCGATTCAGTGGTTCGTAGTGCAGCCGGTAGGCGATCATCAACTTGCGTTTTGCCTCCTCGGCCGCGGAAATCATTCGCTGACACTCTTCGATGGACACCGCCATCGGCTTCTCGCACAGCACATGCTTCCCTGCCCGCAGCGCGCGGACTGTGAACTCGGCGTGCATTGAATTTGGCAAGACGATGTAGACGACATCAATGCGGTCGTCTTCTAAGATCTTGTCGAAATTCTCGTAGTTATAGATCGCGTTCTTTTCGATTCCGTAGGCATCCGCAACGGTCTTC
>NZ_ANMO01000146.1 GCF_000338295.1 Rhodopirellula europaea 6C | reverse complement strand
GGCACTTCAGAACCGCACGACCTCTTCGGAGTGAAGGCGTCGGCACATCATCCTGAGTCCCTTTGCCCTTCACGCGCAGCCCAGAAGCCTACCTCTCTTTCTCTTCACCGAAGCCGCCACAACTTACCTTCATGCCAACAGACTTCACCTCACGGATTCAAGATCGTAGCGCCACGGTGGGTGTTGTTGGACTCGGCTATGTCGGTCTTCCCCTCGCACTGGCCTACGCTGGCGGCGGGTTCAAGACCGTTGGATTCGACATCGATGACAAGAAGACGTCGGCAATCAACGCTGGCACCAGCTACATCAAACACATTTCGGCGGACTCCATCGCCACGGCGATCCAATCCGGCAACCTCGCCGCCACAACAGACTTCAGCCGAATCCGCGAAGTCGACGCGATCATCCTGTGTGTTCCCACGCCGCTGGACGAACACTTCGAACCCGATCTCTCCTACGTTGTGAGCACGATCGAATCGATCCTGCCGCATCTGCGTGCAGGGCAAACGATCAGCCTCGAAAGCACGACTTACCCTGGCACCACCGCCGAGGAACTGGTCACTCGCATTGAAGCCGCCGGCCTGACCGTCGGCACCGATGTGCACGTCGTCTACTCGCCCGAACGAGAAGACCCCGGCAACCCCGAGTTCGCCGCCACCAACATTCCCAAAGTCGTCGGCGGTCACACGCCAGCGTGCCTGAAGGCAGGTGAATCGCTCTACGGCAGCGTTTTCGATCAAGTCGTCCCGGTCAGCAGTACACAAGTCGCCGAGTTGACCAAACTGCTCGAAAACATTTACCGCAGCGTCAACATCGGGTTGGTCAACGAATTAAAACTTGTCGCCGACCAAATGGGCATCGACATTTGGGAAGTCATCCAAGCCGCCAGTACCAAACCCTTCGGTTTCAAAGCCTTTTATCCTGGCCCCGGCCTCGGTGGTCACTGCATCCCAATCGACCCGTTCTACTTGACTTGGAAAGCCCGCGAGTTCGGCGTTCACACTCGGTTCATTGAACTGGCCGGCGAGATCAACCGAGCGATGCCGACACACATTGTGCGACGCTGTGCCGATGCCTTGAACCAAAACAAAAAAGCCCTCAACGGCAGCAAGGTGCTACTGGTTGGCCTGGCCTACAAACCCAACGTCGACGACGACCGAGAATCCCCCTCCTACGAACTCCTGGATCGCCTGACCTCACAGGGTGCTGAGGTCGACTACCACGATCCGTATGTCCCCGTCATTCGCCCATCACGAGAACACTCGCACTGGGCCGGCAAACCCAGCGTCGCCTGGGATCAAGCAACGATTCAAGAATATGACCTGGTCCTGATCTCGACTTGGCACGATTGCCTCGACATCCACGAACTCGCCCAGTGGTCCAAATTCATCGTCGACACCCGCAACGCCACTGCCAAACTGCCACCCGAACAACAAACCAAAGTCCTCAAAGCCTAGCCCAGTGGGATAGGCTTCCAGCCTGTCATCCCCGCATCCCGCGCACAACATGTAAGCGACGAAGGCCCTTTCGTCGCCGCCAACACCCCACCGAGCCCATCAGCCGCCGAGCGTTAGCTCCGGTTTCCCACCAGCCGATCGACAGGCTAACCGCCTTTTCCACT
>NZ_ANMO01000145.1 GCF_000338295.1 Rhodopirellula europaea 6C | reverse complement strand
GAACGCAAACAGGCTCACACCCGAGTTGTCTTCGACCGCATAAGCACGGACACCGTTGGATTGCAGCCAAGTGACGATTGCGTGAGCTTCCAAGTTGCCGCTGGCGGTGTAGGCAAGCGTCGGTGTGGCAAGTGTCTCTGCATCGTGAGGCTCGGGCGACGATGGCGTTTCAGAACCGTCTTTCATTTGGCATCCTCTCCGCGGTGTTCGGGCGATCACAGTTGTCGAGAAGTTCAGTTAGACAATCCTAATTGGTCCGCAAGCTGACTAAGTGCTGGCCGCCGGTGTTGGTGATTTCCGTTTGCACTTTCAGCCCCGGTGCGAGCCGTGAAAGTCGATCGACGAGCCACTCGGCTACCGCGTCGGCATCTTCGCGGGTCGGGCAACGAGCCATCGCCTCGCGACCACCTTTTCGCTGCAGCCGCTCGGCTGCAGCAGTGATCGGAGCCGGATCGACAACGATGAGATGATCCGGCCAAGGCACGACTGAATCGTTCGAGCCTTTGCCGGTGTTGCAACTCTTGTGAGCCAAGCGTTCGGTCGGCAGGTCACCTTTGTCCTGTTTCTTTTTCTTGGCTCGGCCCTTGCTGATGCGTGTGTCCAAGCTCGCACCGCGAGGGTCGTTGGGCGACATGTCGGGATCCACCGGTTCGTCGCACAACCAGCATCGCCAGCCATCGGCTTCGCCCACATCCTGAAGTTGTCCCATCGGTTTTCGGCTCTCGATTGCATGGTTTCGGTTCGATTTTGAATTGCATCAAGGTACCGTGGCCCGCCGCCTCGAGAAGGGCGAGTCCAATGCCAAGCCTTTGCAGAGAACCGACCGCGGACGATTACCGATTCGGTCTCGAAGGGCCAATGTAGCTCTTCGCGATGACAACGTTGTCGAAGTAGACGATGTTCTCGGATTGCTTGGTCCAGCGATCTGTTACATAGCTTTCCAGCGTCAATGCGTTGGCAAATAGCGTGGGGCTTGTTCGCCAGTTGAAACCTGTCCAATGCCCACGCAGCTCACCGTCGATCCAGTAGGCTTGCTGGCCATCGTTCTCTCCGGGCGTGTTGTGCTGAATCATGAACTCAACACAAATCCAATCGCCACGCTGAATGTTCGGTTGTGATTTCGGGCGAAATCCGTTGCCCCAGTATTTGCCGTCGGGGCTCGCTTTCATCGTGTGCCAGTAGCTGTAAAAGTTCCAGCGTCCTGGCGGAGACCACTTGCCCCAATTCCCCCACGGTTCAATGGCGGTTGAGAAACGCTCCTTTCCATCTGGCAACAACCCGGCTCCACCGAATCCACTCCAACGGTCTTTGCCCTGCAGTGACTTGTTTGCACGAAGCGTACAAAAATGGTGGACGTAGTCGCAGTCTTCGTCGAACTTCGTGTA
>NZ_ANMO01000144.1 GCF_000338295.1 Rhodopirellula europaea 6C | reverse complement strand
CTGAAATTGCGTAGTCTACCTTTCGGCCAGGATTCGATGACAACCGATGCAAGGATGCGCATGCAATGGGTGACAAGAAAGGACTCGACAAATTTTTGGAGCAGTGTCCGTTCGCGGTGTTGACCCAGGTTGCTTTGCGTGGCCTGATTCACAACGAGTTCGATGACTTGTTTCATGAAAATCGTAGCCGGCAGTACGAGGGCGAACAAAAGTTCTCGGCGATGGCAAATGCCGTCGCGGACGTCGTGCTCCGGTTTGCCGAAAACTTTCGACAAGCCTATTCCAAGCATCGAGAAGAACTCGGTGTTTCGTTAACGAGCTTCTACAACAAGATCAACGCTACCGAGCTCCAAACGTCCGAGGCGGTCGTCGCACGCACCGCCAATCGTGCAGCAAAGTTGCAGGACCAGCTCGGTGTCGAAACGTGGCAAGTGCTCGAAGGCTACAATGTCTACGCGATCGATGGAAACCATCTTCAAGAGAGCGAGAAGCGACTGAAGCCGCTTCGCCAACTGCACGACGCTCCGCTGGCCGGGACGACGGTCGCGAGATTTGATCTGCAGCGGCAACTCTTCGATCGCGCGTACCTATTGGCTGACGCCCATGCTCAAGAGAGCACGACGCTTGTTCGCGTTCTGGATGACTTGGGCGAAGGCGACTTGTTGCTGGCCGATCGACACTTCTGCATTCTTTCTTTTCTTCGAGCCGCCAACGAAAAGGGCTGCTCCTTCTTAGTTCGCCAGCACGGTCGTTTCAAAGGCGTCCTGGTCGGCAGTCGCCGCGAAATCGGCCGAACAGAGACAGGTGTGGCTTACGAACAAACAATCAAAACGAGTAGCGCCCCAGACGCGTTGGTGATGCGTCGTGTTAGCGTCGAATTGGATCAGCCGACTCGCGATGGAGACAAGGTGATTCACTTGCTGACGAATCTTCCGCCGGAGGTAGATGCGAGGAAGATTGCCGAGCTCTATCACCTTCGCTGGGAAGAGGAGACCGGCTTTTTTTACCTGACGACGACAATGACCAGCGAGTTGAAGTCCGTCGGCAACCCTCAGGCGGCGTTGTTTCTATTCTGCATGGCGATGATGGCATTCAATGCACGTCAGGTCGTTTTCGCCTCGCTGTACGCAGAGCATGAAGAGGAGCTGGTTAACGAAGTAAGCCATCACGCTGTCTCGGTGGAGGTATCGCGTTACAGCGACGGGATGTTGGTGGTGTTGGATGACAGCTTTTGGCAGCGATATCTTGGCGATCAATTCGAACAACTCACGACGTGTCTGCGTGAGGTGAGCGCTGCAGTCAATCCGTCGGCTTATCGCAAAAGCAAACGCGGCCCCAAGAAACCAGTGGAGAAACCACCCCACACCCGCCCCAAAAACCACGTCTCAACAGCAAAGCTTCTCGCACAAGCCAAATCTGAAACACCTTGAAAGCCCTGG
>NZ_ANMO01000143.1 GCF_000338295.1 Rhodopirellula europaea 6C | reverse complement strand
CGATCCAGCACATACGACAGCACCGTCGTGTGCTCCACATCAGCTCCCTTGTAGTGCAATTCACACTCAACGCCTGACTCATGAAGCTTCTCCTGCAGCTTCACGCCGAAATTGGATGTGTGCGTCGGGTCGCTTTGCTTCTGCCCGATCCTTGGCACATCGCTGTAGAACATGTAGATCGGCGGGTCATCCGACGAGACATGCTCGATCGGAGAGTACGCTTTGATCCACGGAAGAACGTCTTCTCTCGCCGCCAAAAACGTCGCGAATTGGGCCGGTTTCTTGTCACCTTTTTTCGCGAACCGGCCGAACGCATGGCCGCCATACCAACTGTTGGGCGTCCACTCCCGCATTTGCTTCGGATCGAGTGTCGTTTGAGGACGGATCACAGCAGCCCCCATCAATCGAGTGGACTGGCGTGCAATCGGATCCTCGCTCGATGGATCCTTCATGTCATCGTGCAAAGCCAACCACAACGAAGTGCACGCACCGGCCGATCCCCCCACCGCGATCATTCGATCCGGATCAATTCCAAATCGCTTCGAGTGATAGCGGACGAACTGCAACGCGCGAGCACAATCCGACATCGGTGCCTTGACCGGCGGCGTGACATGTCCGGCCAAAGCGTCTTGGATGTACCGATACTGAACGGAAACGACAGTGATCCCCGAT
>NZ_ANMO01000142.1 GCF_000338295.1 Rhodopirellula europaea 6C | reverse complement strand
TCAAGCTTCAGTACTACAAAGGCCGCATCGAAGCTCTGGTGAAGGAAAGCCCGACCAATGGTAAAGACAAAAAGCTCACGTTTCCTGATGTTGAGCGAGGCAGCGACATCGATTGGACAATCAGGCTTCAAGGCGGTGTGCTTGCCATCACCGTCAATGGCACAACACAGGAAGAGAACGTTTTGGAAAACGACAGGGCCTGGGCAGACCAGACTTTCTACTTCAAAGCCGGCGCCTACCCTCAGGACAACGCAGGAGAAGTGAGCGAAGGTGCTCGGGTTTCGTTTTCCCGCTTAGTTGTGACACATTCAGACGACTGAACCGGAAGCGATGAGTCAACGCGAACACAATTGGTACAGAACAACAAGACAAATGAATCGAATTCTTTCAGCAGTTGCCGTACTTTGCTTGGCGGCCGCGCATTCGCATGCTCAATCCGAATCGCAGAAACCCAATGTCATCGTGATTCTCGCTGATGATCTCGGCTATGGTGATCTTTCGTGCTATGGGGCCGACGATATCGCCACGCCAAGTATTGATCGCATGGCGGCTGAGGGAGCGAAGTTTAACAGCTTTTATGTTTCACCCGTTTGTTCTCCGACACGCGCGGCGCTGATGACTGGGAGCCATTCGACTCGCGTTGGCATCGGTGGTGTCATGTTTCCTCGGAACAACCACGGATTGAATCCTGACGAGATCACGCTTCCGGAGTTGCTGAAGGATCAGGGCTATGCGACGGCCATCATTGGCAAGTGGCATCTCGGCAACCAAGACATGTTTCAGCCGCTAAAGCACGGATTTGATTATTGGTATGGAACCCCCGCCTCCAACAACCAGTTCTACTATCCAAATACCAAGACGTATGCGTTGGACTGCAAATATCGTGAAGGCTATTCGTGTGATGGGATACTTAAGCGAGAAACGGCTGCATGTCCGCTGATCGAAGACAACATCGTCATCGAAGTTCCCGCAGACCAGACGCAGTTCACTCAACGGTACACGCGGGAGACGATACGCTTCATCACCCGAAACAAGGACAAACCGTTCTTTGTCTACCTGGCCCATAACATGCCGCACATCCCGCTACATGCTTCCGAAAAGTTTGTAGGTAGCAGCAAGCGAGGTATCTACGGCGACACGATCCAGGAACTCGACTGGAGCACCGGAGAGATCCTACGGTCTCTGAAAGAACTCGGCCTTGATAATAACACGCTAGTCATCTTCACATCAGACAACGGCCCCAATACCGGCAAAGGCGGCAGCGCCGGTCCGTTGAAAGGCGGCAAAAGCTCGACGCTCGAAGGCGGCGTAAGAGTTCCGTTCGTCGCTCGCTGGCCGGGAATGATTCCCGCCGGAACCGAGTCTGACGAACCGATCACTGGCATGGATCTGCTGCCGACGCTGACGCGAATCGCGGTCGGTGTAGTCCCTGACGACCGAGTGATTGACGGAAAAGACATCTGGCCGCTGCTTACCCGAAAGTCGGATGCGAAGTCGCCTCACAAGGCCGTCTACTATCTGCGAGGTCGAGGTGTTCAGGCAATCCGCGTCGGCGACTGGAAGTATCGCGTCGCCACCGAGAAGCCCGCAAAGGAAAAGAAATCAAAGCGACAATCCGCCGGAGACAGCAAGTCGAGGAACGTCGACGTCGAGACGCTTTACAACCTGCGCGACGACATCGGTGAGCAGACGAACCTGATTGATGTGCATCCCGAGATCGCGCAGCGTTTGAAACGACAGCTTTCAACCTTCGAGACAGATCTCAGAAAGAACTTACGTCCGGCGGGAGTAGCGCAAGAATAATGAATATTGGCATTTCCAAACACGTGATTTGCTCCGTTGTTCTGGCATTCCCGGGGCTTGTCGAAGCTGCTGATAAGCCGAACATCGTTGTCTTTCTGACCGACGATCAGGGTTACGGTGACCTGGGCTGCTACGGCTCCGATTCGCTTGAAACGCCGAACATCGATCGGCTGTGTCGGCAAGGCATGATGTTCACGGACTTCTATGTGCATCAGCGGTGCTCGCCGACTCGTCTGGCGTTCATGACGGGTTCGCACGCGCATCGTGCTGGTTGCACCAAAGTCATCTACAACAGAGACCGCATCGGAATTCACTCCGATGAAGTCACGACGCCCGAGCTTCTGAAAACAGCCGGCTACACCACGGGGATCGTCGGCAAGTGGCATCTTGGTGAATGGGACGCATTTAACCCGACTCGGCACGGATTCGATTTCTTCCACGGCTTCATGATCGATCTCGATCAGGGCACCGGCATTTATCGTAACCTCGAGCGGATTGAGTCGATCAAGCGAAAGACCGACGGACAGCATTCGCCGAAACTGCTCGACGCCGCGGTTGGCTTCATCAAGCAAAACAAAGAACACCCGTTCTTTCTCTACTGCGCATCGCCGCTACCGCACACGCCGTGGATTCCCAATGAGCGTTTCAGAGGTACGTCGCGGCGAGGCACCTACGGTGACGTGATTCGCGAAATCGACTGGCAGGTCGGTGAACTGATGAAAGTTCTCGACGAGCAGGGTATTGCTGAGAACACCTTGTTCATCTTCGCGTCGGACAACGGCCCAGTGCTCGGGATCGACGGCGGCGATGCTGGCCCGCTTCGCGACGGCAAGTGGACCGATTTCGAGGGTGGCATTCGTGTCCCGTGCATTATGCGCTGGCCGGGTACGATCGCGCCAGGTTCGACGAACCGTCAGATCACGGGGATCATCGACCTGCTGCCGACGTTCTGTGCGATCGCTGGCGTCGCCGCGCCGGGCGACCGTGTGATCGACGGCCGAAACATTCTGCCTTACCTGAGGGGTGAACAGGTTGAGAAGCCGATTCACGAATCATTCATCGTCCCCGGCTCGGTGATTCGTCACGGTAAGTGGAAGCTGCTTGTTCGGGAATTGAAGCCAGGAGGCAAAAGTGGACGCGAGGGAAAGCGACCATCAGCTCCGGCAGGATCACTATTCAACCTGCAGGACGATCCAGGTGAGACGCGAGACGTCTCAGCCGACCATCCCGAAATCGTCGCAGACCTGCGTCGTCGGATGGACGCAGCGGTCAGGGAACTGGAAGCCAACAGCCGACCGATCGGCAGACTCCCGGGTGCACCAGTTCCCGAAACAAAGAACAACGTCAAGAAAAGGATTAAACATTAAATGCGTTTCACGCTCGTATTATCAATCTTCGCCAGCGCGATCATGTCGCTTTCCACACATTCGGCCTGCGATGCGGCTGAGCCGGACAAGCCGATGAACGTGCTGTTTCTGGTTGCCGATGATTTGAACAGTTGGCTGCTGGATGATGCCGATCGCTACGCGGGCAAAGTCGTTGCCCCCAATCTGCGAAAGTTTGCCGCCAGTGGTGTTAACTTCACGCGAGCCTACACCGCAGCGCCGGTTTGTTCGCCTTCTCGCACCGCGTTCTTTTCTGGCGTAGCGTCCTGGAAATCGGGTATCTACAACAACGCGCAGACGATCAACAAAAGTGAGGTGGTGAACCGGGATGACGTACTGTCGCTGGCCGGGCTGTTCAAGAGCGACGGTTACAACACCTTCGGGTACGGCAAAATCACTCACGGCTGGGACCAGAAAGAACACTGGGACGATAAAGTCGGCCACAAAAGGGACCCGGCTCCTCCCGGCGCGCCTCTGGCAGGACTCAGTGGCGGTGAACAGGATTGGGGAACAATCCATCTCACTGAAGAGCAAATGAATGACACCGGCGGGGCCAACAAGGCCATCGCGGTCTTGGAGAAACAACACGACAAGCCATTCTTCCTGGCCTACGGCACGTTTAATCCGCACATGCCCTGGTATGTCCCGAAGAAGTATTTTGACATGTACCCTCTGGAGCAGATTGTTCTGCCCGAGTTGAAAGAGAGTGACCTGGATGACCTTCCTCCGCTGGCCAAAGCGGTGAGCGATGGGATTGGGAGCTTTGCCGACAAGGTCATTGAAGCTGGCAAACATAAAGAGGCCGTGCAGGCTTACCTCGCGACGACCACTTATGTCGACACGCAGATAGGACGTGTCCTCGATGCCCTCGAAGGGAGCCCCTATAAGGACAACACCATTGTGGTCTTTCTCACCGATCACGGGTTTCACCTCGGTGAAAAACATCACTGGCAAAAGACAACCCTTTGGGAGGAGGGAACACACGTCTTATTGATGTTTCGCGCGCCGGGATTCACCGAAGCCGGGGGTGTGTCTGAACGCTTCGTTTCCCTGATGGACATCTATCCGACTCTTGCCGAACTCTGCGGACTCACGCCGCCCGCGTACATCGATGGACGCTCCTTAGTTCCGCTGCTCAAAGACCCGAAAACTCCGTGGGAAAGCACCGCCATCACCGGATTGTGCGATAAAACCAAAACGGACCTGGCCTACATCAGCATCCGCCATGAACTCGGACGCTACTCCCGCTACGGGGTGAAAGAAGAGGAATTCTACGACACGACCAAGGATCCTCACGAATGGACCAACCAGATCGACAACCCGGACTACGCCGCCACCATCAAGAAACTTCGCGGCCTGGTCCCTAGTTTCGCCGAGGCCGCTCACCCCCTTCCCTCCGCCCTGACCAAGAAGCGCAGGGAGTCTCGAAGAGCGAAGGCGAAATAATCCAGTCCTTTCACATCATGAAAACAAGCTGAACAAACAGGATCAAGCATGAACCCTTCACCCCATAATCACCCTTCACGTCGAACGGCGTTGAAATCGATCGGCGCGACCACCACGCTGGCTGCGTCCGGTCTGGTGCCATCAATGATCTATGCCGCACCGTCAACATCCGGCAGCGACAAGTTACGTGTCGGACTAATTGGCGCCGGAGGGCGAGCCAAATGGCTGACGCGTGCCTTGGGTCGCGAATCCCATCGAGCCAAATTGGTTGCCGTCTGCGATTGCTACCTGCCGCAGATCGATGCCCTTGCGGCTGACAACAAAAACGATCCAAGGGCCGGTGATTCTTGGAAGCGGTATCAGAACTACGAGCAGATGCTCGACTCTGAAGAGCTCGACGCGGTGATGATCGCAACGCCCGATCACGTGCGCGTACGTGCGGCAATCATCGCTTGTGCCAGAGGCCTGGATATCTACGCGGAAAAGCCACTCAGCTTCAGTATTCCGGAAGGCCGCGCCCTGGTCGAAGCAGTGCGAAAACACAAACGTGTGCTGCAGGTTGGTACGCAACAACGCAGCACACCGATCAATCAGTATGCCTGCAAATTCGTCCGCGAAGGTGGAATCGGAAACGTCAACACGATCCTCGTCAAGAATTACTCGGGCTCTCAACCTGCTACTGGTCTCGAGCAGCAATCCATTCCCGAAGGCATGGATTGGAATCATTTTTGTGACCAAGCGAAGCTGCTTGACTATCACGAACGACTTCATCGTAGGTGGCGGAGTTACGACGCATTCACAGGCGGCTCCATTTGCGATCGTGGTTCGCACGCACTGGACATGGTTCACCTTGCCATGGGGTGGGAGAACGTCGCGCCAACGCGGATCGAACCCACCACCGAAGCGAAGAGTTACTGGGATCGTGGGGTTCGACTGTACTATCCCGACGGCACTGTCATTCGGCTGGAAAGTACGGATGGTCCCGCGTTCGGCGGCATATTCATCGGCCAGCAGGGCAAACTCGAAATCAATCGAGGACGCTTCGCGTGCAATCCGAAGGACTTACTCGCTCCATTCACCGGGTCACAAACGGAATCGCACGTCACAAACTGGCTGGACTGCATCGAAACCCGTGAACAGCCCAATGCACCGGTGGAAGTCGGCCATCTGATTAGCAGCGTCGCGCACCTGATCAATATCTGTCGGATTACCGGTCGCACGATCAATTGGGACGCGGACAACGAGCAGATCATCGGCGATAAGGCAGCCAATGCAATGTTGACCAAGGAACGACGTCCTGAATTTTCTCTCCCTAGTGTTTAACAACAGGAATTCAAATGACTGCAGATTTACTGGGGCGTTCTGTTCGTTCAACGACGCTACGCCATATCTCCATCCTCGTACTTCTTGTGAGCTCGTTCTGCAGTGGCTCCGCGTTCGCTGGTGATTGGGTGACCTTGTTCGATGGCAAGAGCCTCGAAGGTTGGAAACCATCACGTGACAACACACAATTCGCGTTGTCCGACGGAGTCATTGTTGGCACCAGCTCCAGCCAGACTCAGTTCTTGCACACCGTTGAATCGTACGGCGACTTTGAACTCGAATTGGAAGTCAAACTCCACGACACGGACCTTAATTCAGGCATTCAAATTCGGACTCAACTGACGCGAACGGGCGATAACGGAAAAGTTCGTGCATCCATGCACGGACCACAGGTGGATATTGGGAAATCTCCCGGGCGCAGTGGCTACATTTTCAACCAGGGAAACGGCGCATGGATAACGCCGAAAGAAGAACTGATTCGCAATGAAGCGATGGTGAACGGCCACTGGAACACACTTCGAGTCTTGGCCAAAGGGCCGCGAATTCAAACATGGATCAATGGCAAACAGGTGGGGGATGTCACTGATTCCGAAGCCTACGCGAAGTATCCCTCGGGTGTGATCGCAGTGCAGGTACACGGTGTCAAGAAGTCACCGGAGACAGCACGCCACGTTTCGTTTCGGTCGATTCGCGTCCGTCGGATCGAGAAGAAATAATCGCGAGCGACAATCCAAACGAGTGAATATCACCAACCATGAAAATAGCCTTGCACACAGCACCAGTCAGGAAGCCGCAATGAGTAGTACCAGAATCACCCCAGCAGTTTTGCTCTTATGCGTTGGATGGTTGTTGGCCGGCAACTGTGTTGCCGCAGAGAAGCCAAACATTGTGCTCCTTTTCATCGACGATTGGGCGTGGAACGGTACGCCAATTCCGATGCGCGACGGCATGGACAACTCGCGTATGCCGGTCTTGCAGATGCCGAATGTCGAGCAGCTGGCTCGTGAGGGTATGAAGTTCACCGGCGCGTATGCTTCGCCGCAGTGTTCTCCGTCGCGAGTCTGCGTGCAGACCGGACAATCCTCGCCGCGGAACGGCTTCACCGTGTTCATGAACGATCGCGGACAGGACTACTACGACGAAAAGGGCTACCCCGACTTTCCGGTGATTCCTTGCGTCTCGGACATGACGATTGACGCGGACGCGGTGACAATCCCCGAAGCCTTGAAGCCGCTCGGTTATGTCAGCGCCCACATTGGTAAGTGGCACATGCGAGGCGATCCCGGCGACGAGGGGTACGTGCTGCACGACGGTGACACCAGCAACAAGCCAGGCAATACGCTGCCCGCTGGCGCAAACCAACGCCTGCCCGACGACCTGACTGATCCCAAGCTGATGTTCAGCGTCACTGAGAAAGCGCTCGGTTTCATGACCGAGCAGGCACAAGCCGGCCAGCCGTTCTATCTGCAGATCTCCCACTATGCGATGCACGAAGGTCGTGAGTGTCTGCCGGCAACACGCGAGAAATACACGCGACACCCTCTCGTGCAGGCTTACTACCAGAAGATCGGGAAGACAGCCGAAACCGTAAAACGCAAGGAAGATCCAGCCATCTGGCTGGGCATGGGCGACGATCTCGACGGACGCATCGGAGCCGTGCTCCAGCGCATAAGTGAGCTGGGAATCGAAGACAACACGTATGTCGCACTCGTGTCGGACAACGGCTACCGACACAAAGAACTTCAGTTGACGGAGGGGCAGACTCAGCCACACCATGCCGCCAAGTGGTGGGTCTGGCAGGGTGGCATCCGCGTCCCGATGATCGTCCGAGGTCCCGGCATCAAGGCAGGTTCTGTCTTCACGGGCAATGTCGTCAACTACGATTTCCTGCCGACATTCGTCGACTGGGCCGGCGGTGATCCGACCGCACTGAAGAACATCGACGGCGTAAGTCTCGCTTCCTACATGGAAGGGCAGTCGCCGACGGAAGCCTTCCTCAAGCGGAATCTCTATTTCCACTACCCGCACTACCGATCGAGCATGCCGCACTCCGCCGTCGTGTCCGGCGATCTCAAAGTGCTTCATTTCTACGATCGCCCTGAAATTCCGATGCTGTTTGACTTGTCCACCGACATGGGCGAGGTGACCAATATCGCCGCGCGGCATCCGGACAAACACCAGAAGCTCTACACTGATATGATGACCTACTTTGAAAAGGTCGGAGCCAGAATCCCCAAGCTGAACCCTGGTGCTGACCTGAAGGTTTATGAGCAGGACAAAGACTACCGAAAGCGAAAAAACTGGGGAGCCTTCAAAGGAAGTCGGCCACTGGAAGAAGATGAACGGTAGCCACACGTGCGCAATTTCCCGCCTGTTCGGGACCCAAAAAGAAGAAGCCTTTGAAGTTTTGACAACAATGAAAACCGTACCACAATGAAGCAAACATCAATCGCTCTGTTCTTTCTGCTGTCTTCATTCAGTGTTACCACGCAGGCAACCGCTGGCGATGACCTAAAGCTGACCGAGACGGATGATACGATCCGCGTCATGCTGCGCGGAAAACCAGTTCTCCAGTACATTAAGAAAGCGCAGCCAGTTCCGGAAGGGACTCCGGAGTACTTTAAGCGTAGCGGCTACATTCATCCGGTCTACACTCCGACGGGTCAGGAACTCACTGGCGATTACCCTGCGGATCACGCTCACCAGCATGCGTTGTTTTTTGCTTGGGTGAAGAGCAAGTTCGACGGAATGAATGTCGACTTTTGGAACCAAGCAAAGGGTCTCGGCAAAGTCGAGTTCCGCGAGGTGGTCAACCTGAGCCGAGAAGAGCGGAAGGTCGCCTTCAGCGTGAAGCACGCGTTCATGGTGAAAGACGGTGACAAATGGATCGACGTACTCCACGAGTTATGGACCGTCACTGTTCATCAAACCCCGGCGGAATATTTTCTCTTTGACATCGTTAGCGTTCAGCATGGTGTGGCCGACAAGCCGCTGAGTTTAGCGGAATACCACTACGGTGGAATGGCGATCCGCGGTAACTCCCAGTGGCTGAGAGAGCAGGAAGACCACAGTATTCATCCAGGCGATGTGCAGTATCTGACAAGTGACGGAAAAGACCGCTGGGAAGGCAACCACACTCGCCCCAACTGGGTCGCCTTTAGTGGCAAAGTCGATGGTCAGGACGTTTCAGCTGCCGTTTTCTGCAGCCCAAAAAACTTCCGTGCCCCCCAGCCCGTTCGCATCCATCCGAACAAACCGTATTTCTGCTTTGCCCCCATGGTCGAAGGCCCGTTCGAGATCAGCCCAGGACAGAAATACGTTTCGCGTTACCGCTATCTGGTGTCATCAAAAGCAATGGACGTCGACATGCTCCAGGATCACTGGGACAGATACGCGGAGCTTACGGAGTGACCGGGCGAATGAAGCAAAGTTTGCGGACAGATGGATCTACTCGATGAAATGCTCAAGGCCACTGCTACCCTCGCAGAGAATGCTTGGCGGTACCCCGACCCCCGAAGGGACATCAACGATCGTGGCAGCCGGTTGATTCGTCAATCGCCTCCAGCGTCTTGCGACGGCGTTAGAAATCCATGCCGCAATTGCAAACACCGCCGAACAGTCCTGGTCAGTGCGTGGATGCTCGAAAAAGCCGAAGCGATGGAGACGCTTTCGATTTTCCGTTCGGCTGCTATTCCCAACGAATCAGAGGATTCGGACGACGAAACCGAGCCGCGAAAGCTTGCACCACTGCTTGCACCTGATGCAGTCCAAGAGGTTCAAAACATGCCGTTTCTGTCCCTTCCTGACCAAACCGACGATGGCGCTGAAACCGATGCGGACACGAAAAAACCCCACAAAACACTAGGCATTGCGGGGTTTTTGGGAGTGGGCGATACAGAACTCGAATCTGTGACCTCCACGATGTCAACGTGGCGCTCTAACCAACTGAGCTAATCGCCCGTCGGGGTCTGATCTGGATCATATCCAGGCTTCGACCCGAGGGTTCCCGCTTCATTCGCGGGTGCTTTGATAGGAAATCGGTTGGCTGGGGGACAAGATCCAGTGCCTGCGTTTCCTAAGCGGTCGCACAGTTTGCGATGACCCTGACGGTTCGTCAAGCCACCCCGATCACGCATTTTTCAATCCCCGCCGTATCGCCAGCTCGCGGACTGTTCCCGGACCCTGGAAGCCCGCGAAATACGTTGAAATCACTCACAGATCCGCGAAAACGCAAAGAATTCACCAATTCGCTGTTGACGGCTGCGGACCCACCCCTGGATACTTCAAGAAATTGGGGTTGACGCGGTTGGAACGAATTTCACGAATTCCTCCCCCACTAGTCAGGCTGACTATCCTATTGTTTAGGAAGCGGATTTTGACTGGACGACGCGTCCACCCGCTGCGATGGCAACACATTCGTTTCCATCGATTTGATTTCCACTTGCGCCGGAACGCCCCCCGGCCGGAGTAGATTGCTTTAGTGGCATTGGCACGCAGAAACGTACAACCGGAAAATCGCGATTCAACTCGCATCAACGCCCAAATCCGCATCACGCCTGTGCGTGTTGTCAGCGAGGAGGGGGAACAACTCGGAATCATCCCAACCGAACAGGCTCTCGAGCGTGCTCGCGATGCAGGGTTGGATTTGGTCGAAGTGGCCCCTGGAGAGCGTCCGCCGGTTTGCCGAATCATGGATTACGGCAAATTCAAGTACGACAAAAACAAGAAAAAGAACAGCGGTTCGTCTCACACCAAGACCAAAGAAATCCGCTTGCGGCCCAAAACCGGTGACGAAGATATTCGCACCAAGGTTCGCCAAGCTGAAAAGTTCTTGGAACACAAAGACAAGGTCCAAGTCAGCGTGCTGTTCCGTGGTCGTGAAATGGCCCACATCGAAGAGGGCCGCAAAGTGATGGAACAGGTCATCGAGATCCTGAGCGAAGTGGGCAAGGTCGAAACCAAGCCCCAGCAGCACGGTCGACGAATGATCTGCATGATCGCACCGAAGTAATTTCGGGCGTAGATCACAGTTCCGGGCGTTGGTCCCTTTCTTCGTTTCACCACGCCGATTCTGTTCGGCGTTGGCTGGTGCTGGCGCGGTCCCAGGAAGCACGTTTGGACTTGCCGAAAGTCTTGGCGACTTCCGCGACGGATGGAACCCGAAAGCGAAGCTGCAGTGGGTGATGCTTGTCGGCACCCGGTCGGTGTGCGACCATTTGCGGCATGAATGACACCTATCAATCCGATGCCGCGGGCGCTTTGCTGAGCACCCAACTGCCGTTTCCACGCCGCCAAGGCAAAGTCCGTGATGTGTACGATCTGGGCGACCGACTGCTGATTGTCAGCAGCGATCGGATCAGCGCGTTCGACTACATCTTGCCCACCGGCATTCCCGACAAGGGACGCTTGCTGACCGCGATGAGCCGGTTTTGGTTCGAGCAAATGGATGCGGGGCGAATCGGCCAAAACATTGGCTCCGCTAGCACCGACAACTCTGGTGAACCTCAATCGATTTCGCATCACTTGATCAGCACCAACGTCCCAGAAGACGTCGCCGCCGTCGTTGATCCCAAGCCGCTCGAAGGTCGCGTGATGGTGACTCGGAAGGCATCGGTCGTTCCTTTCGAATGCGTCGTTCGAGGTTACCTCGAAGGCAGCGGTTGGAAAGAATACCAAGCTACAGGTGAAGTCTGCGGCGTTTCTTTGCCAGCGGGGCTGAAGCAATGCGACCAACTCAGCGAAGCGATTTTCACTCCGGCAACCAAGGCCGACGAAGGGCATGACGAAAACGTCTCGTACGAAGTCATGAGTCAATCGCTCGGCGAAGAACAGTCCAGCCAACTGCGACGAATGAGTTTGGCAATCTACCAAGACGCGTCCAAGATCGCGGCTGAACGTGGCTTGTTGATCGCGGACACCAAATTTGAGTTTGGCGTCGTCGATGGTGAGCTGATGTTGATTGATGAAGTGCTAACTCCCGACAGTTCTCGTTTTTGGGCAGCAGACGAATACGAACCGGGACACTCTCAACGGTCCTTCGACAAGCAGTTTGTTCGCGAGTACCTGCAAGAATCGGACTGGGACCGCAACAGCCCTCCGCCACCTCTGCCGGAATCAATCGCACATCAAACCGCGGATCGCTACCGAGAAGGTTACGAACGGTTGGTTGGCAAAGCCTTTGCGTGATCGTTCGATGTTTGATCGCGATCGTTGAGCGTTTAGCATTGGCCTGATCGCAAACTCCCGATCGCATTGAACAGTGCTGGCACGCAAAACACTTGCGACAATCATGCCTCTCTCATTCCCATCCACTTCACTCATCAGGAACTTTGCCATGAACATGAACGCGCCTCCGGTTATCGAACGCATCGTGAACTTGCTGGATCCCAGCGGCGACATCCTGTTAGGTACCTCTCGCGAAGCGGCGGAAGCAGCGGTTCGAAGTGGTGATGCCGAATCGGTTGGAAAGATCCGCGGGCAGTTCGCGATTTTGCAGGCGGAAGGTAAGACGGTGCACATGGCTCGATCAATCGGGCGTCCGATGCGTTACTTCTTGGCCAAGCGTGCCGCGGGTCCTTGCTTGATTGTCGCCGAGCGGATCGACGAGATCTTTGAACAACTGCGAGCAGAAGGGCTGGAAGACCAATTCCATCCTTCGTACACGCGGATGGTGCCGGCGCATCACGTCATGAAGCTGCAACTGACCGGTTGCCCCGATCCCAATCCAACGCTGCACCGATTCTTTGACCCACGTTCGAACACGTTGCCTGCCAGCATCGAAGCGATCGGCACGCGGTACATCGAACGACTGGTCGGTGCGTGTTCCGATTGGATCGATACGATCGAAGAGGACGCACCGATCGGTGTGATGTTCAGCGGAGGCATCGACAGCGGTGCGGTGTTAATCGCGATGATTCACGCGTTGAAAGAACGCGGCCAGACACCTCAACGTTTGAAAGCGTTTGTGTTGTCCGTGAAGGAAAACGCTCACTCTCGCGAAACTGATTTCGCGCAGGCCAGCGAATTCTTGGAAGCGATCGGGATGCCGATGTTATTGGAAGTCATCTCGGTGGAGAAGTCTCACATCGATTGGCGATCCGCGATTGAAGTCACCGAGGACTACAAACCGCTGGATATCCAAAGTGCCACCATGGGACTGGCGCTGTGCCGAGGCATTCGCGATCGATATCCGGATTGGAGGTACTTGGTCGATGGAGATGGCGGCGACGAGAACTTCAAGGACTACCCGATCGAAGAGAATCCCGAACTAACCATTCGAAGCGTTCTAAACAATCAAATGCTCTACCAAGAAGGCTGGGGCGTGGACGCCGTGAAGCATTCACTCGTCTACAGCGGTGGTCAAAGTCGCGGGCATGTTCGGACAAGTGCGCCGGCGCGTCGATTGGGATTCCACGGTTTCAGCCCGATGGCATTGCCCGAGGTGATCGAGGTCGCCGAGGGAACCCCATTCATCGAGATGACCGACTGGGACCATGAGAAGCTCTACGCACTGAAGGGCCAAATCGTCGGTGCGGGCATTCAAGCGGTGACCGGTGTGAAGATGCCAGTCAATCCAAAGCGTCGTTTCCAGCATGGTGCTGGAGGCAAAGACGCATTTGACGCTCTGTTCCCGGTCAAAGAAACCGAATATCGCCAATACTTCAGCGACGCATTTTCAACGAACAAACTGGCCGAGCGAATTCCCGCGGAGTGAGACACGGGACGCATTGAATGGATGCGTTGAAAATTTTCACCGGATCGGGAAGCCCGGCGTCGAGGCCGAGTTCGGTCGCGGTCACTCAGCTGAGCAGCGAATTCAGGAGGTCATGCAGACGTCGACGCGGTTGACGACTTGGCGTCCTGCGGCGATGGGGCGAATTGCTTCTTGAGCAAGCTGTTTGTGATAGAAGCTGCGAACACGCCCGGTCAGGCAGATTTCGTTTTCACTTTCGTCCACACGTAAGAACCGCAGTTCAGCGACATTGCTGTCAGCCAAAGCTCGGATGGCGGCGGTGGCACGAAGTTCCGATACGCGAAGATCGGCAGGATCGGTCAGACCGATCGGTGCACCGGAGACGGTGGAAGCAATGTCGTTTGATGGTGTAGTCGAATGCATAAATGTCCCAATTCCTTTCAGGAAGACACGAAAGGCCCGAACAGGTTTGTCCTGCGCAAACTCCGTCCTCAATAATATTTCCGATGTTTGCGATTCAGGCCACGGCAATTCTTTGATTTTGTTGTGATGAGCAAACAGCCGACTGTCAAACCAGGAAAGATCGGGGCAATGGGTCGCGACTGCAAAAAACCCAACTTCTTTGAATAAAATTTCCTCAAGTCGAGTGCAGGGGAAGAGTTGTCGCAACATGTCGTTGACTCGGTCGCGTCAGAAAGGCGGAGACCGACCCTCTTCCAAAAGGGGGGCATCAAAGAAGAAGATTTTTCCTTTTACCGCAAACTATGACGTAGGGTTGTGTCTCGCAAGCGGCATTCGGGTGGGTCGGGGAATCTGTGATCCATTACAACGTTGGCGAGCACACATGATGGGGTGAGGCTTCGACGACACGACTCGCTGGCCTCCATTGCCCACTCTTCATCCATCTGAACTTCAAGATCCTTTGCGGGGACTGACACGTGCTTCTCGATATCATCATTGCAGCCAGTAGCGGTGGCGCCGGAATGACTTGTGGCTGGGTGATGCATGCTCTTTACAACCAAGGGCAAGTATCTGACTCTCCAACGCCGAACGCGCCAGCCTCTTCGGTGAACCCGCAATCGCCGGAAGGTGTTTCGGTGACCGATGAAAACCTCAAATCAACCGAAGATTCCCCGGACGCCGAAAAGGTGATGGCCGTTGCCGATCGCGTTCGGCAATACACTCAATCCATCGCTGCCGATGTCGACGCTCATCAAAGTCGCGTCGAGAACTTGAGCACAACGCTTCACGAAAGCGACCTGTCCAATTCGCCGCCCGCGATCGTGGACGCCGTCGATCAAATGATCGCGGCCAACGAAGTCATGCGGACACAGTTGGCAGAAGCACAGGCTCGAATCCGTGAACAATCGCAACAACTGCAATCGGCCGAGCAGAGGGCACAAACCGATGCACTGACTCAGATTTTCAATCGTGGTGCATTCGATGAGCACTTGCTGCGTCGTCATGCACTCGGTCCGACTCGCGCCGGCGTGCTGGCTGTGCTTGATGTCGACCACTTTAAGAAATTCAACGACACCCATGGTCACCGTGCTGGCGACGAAGTTTTGCGAGTGGTATCCCAATTGCTCGACGCTCGTTTGCAGCCGCACGGGATGGTCGCACGGTTCGGCGGCGAAGAGTTCGTGATGCTATTGCACGACAAGACGTTGGCCGAGGCGGTGGAATTGATTGAACAAACTCGAGTTGCCATCGGAACACGTGAAGTTCGATTCGAAGGCAAATGCTTGAAGGTCAACGCCAGCGTCGGCATCGGAGCACTCGAGCCGCAGCAGTCTCCTCAAGAATGGCTGCAGCGAGTCGACGAAGCTCTTTACCGATCCAAAGAAGTCGGCCGCGACTGTGCCCACTACATTGATCAACAACGATTCGTTCGTGCGGGCAAACTTCCGAGCGATACTGCAGTCGAAGAACCAATCTCCGAAACTGCTTCGAAAGTCGCCACGCCGATCAGACCGATTTCGTCCAGTTCAGATCTGATTGAACAACCTATCACGGCGCCTCGTGCCCAAGAAGAAGAATTGGCAACGGAAGTGGAAGCATTGGCTCGCGACACACGATCATCGGTTGAATTGGAACAGCCTCCCGAGCCGCGAACCGTTGTGACCGAAGAAGTCGAAGCGACCCCCGAGGTCGTGGAAGAATTTCAAGACGCGTTGGAAGAACCCGCCAGCGAACGTCCTAAGGCACTGAGCTACCTTCCGGACATGGCGACGATGGTCGACTACGTGGAAGAAATGCAAACGTCGCCCAATCGAGGGAAGGCATCCAACCAATTGATGAGCGTCCGACTGTCGGGCAAACCCAGCGGAGCGACCATGCGATCGTTGCTGCAATTGGTTCGTGCCGCCACACGCAACCAAGACCACATTGGTTGCCTGGATCAATCAACGCTGGTGATCTGCATGCCTCATCTCGAGGCGGACGATGCAATGGAACGAGCCCACCAAATCTGCGGTGCGGCAGGTTCGATCGGCGTGACTTTGGCCGCGGCTGAAAAAACAAACGAAGGCGAACGTTTGTCGATTGGCATCCTGCAAATCGCTCCCTCAGTGAAGTCGATGTCGGCTTACGAGAAGTCGCTGAAACAAGTCTGTGCGATCGCCGGACTCGCGGCTCGCCAGAGCGGTCAAGACAACCAGATGCCGGTGTTGTCGCATCAAATGGCATCCGCGTAACACGGTTTGTGCCCTCACCAGCATTGGCCCAGGTGTGAAACACGGAACTGACCATGCCACTGCTCCGTGGTCACAGATCCACAATTGCGATCGCCGGTGCCAAGCGCGCCGGCCGTTGAGTAGCGAGCCAACAAGAGGCGACAACCTCTTTGCAGCAGTCGCGGAGTAACGACGAACGTCCGCTCCCCGACGACCTTCCGCTGCGACGCTGCATTCGATGCTCCGCTCACCGGAACGTCACTGCAATCGCGGTGTCCTCTTTACTCGCAGCGTTCCTGGCTTCGCGACGCTGCTGGCATTGCATCCGAAATCACTCGATCAATCCAGCTTCTTGCAATGTCATGCAAACCTCGGCGAGGCAGGCTGATCCCTGGCTTTCAAAACGATTCCGGCTCGAAATTCACGGTCACAGGAATAAATTCCGAGATTCGGCAAACTTTCGCTAAAGAATTGACCTTGAGGTTCGTGTCCCCGATTGCGTACCCCCAAAGGAACGTCGAACGGTTCGGCGGAACCGGAGTCACGCGATCCAAGCGAGCGATCCATGCCCTACGGAGTGTATCTGTCAGCAGCGGGTGCCCAGGCACAAAACCACCGACTGCAACAGATCAGCCACAACCTTGCCAACGTCGACACGCCGGGATTCAAACCCAGCCAAACGATCTTGCAGGCTAGGTTCTCAGAACTGATCGAAGAAGGCATGGTTTCACCCGGACTCGGTGGTGCGGACGACATCGGCGGTGGCGTGACCATCCAGCCCGAACAAACTCAATTTGGTGTCGGAGCAATTCGAACCACCGGTCGTGAAACTGACTTTGCATTGCACGACAAGAAGAGCTTCTTTGTTCTGCGACGCGGTGACGAACAGCTGCTCACGCGAGCCGGCGATTTCATGTTCGATTCCACCGGCACGATGGTCAATTCTGGCGGTGATCCTGTGCTTGGAAAAGGCGGCCGGCCGATCCAAATCGACCCACGACGCCCGTTCACGGTCGGCTCGGAAGGCACGATCACTCAGGCCGGCGAAACCCAACAACTGATGCTTGCTCAACCGGCCAGCTACGGCGACTTGGCCAATGTTGGCGGCAACCTCTTTCGACCATTGGCCGAGTTCAGCTTGGTTCCCGACAGTCAACGCAACGTCGTCGCAGGTTCGCTGGAACAATCCGCTGTCAGCCCGACGGGCACGATGATGGAGATGATCGAAACGTCTCGCGCCTACGAAGCCAACATCCAAATGATCAAGAACCAAGACAGTGTTCTTGGTTCCCTGATCGGTCGCGTCCTACAGAGCTAACCGCGATGCAGTCGTCGCTCTCTCACAAGGAAAATTTCGCATGAGTGTTCAAACGCTGTACACCGCCGCCACCGGTATGGAGGCGATGCAGACCAAACTGGACGTGATCGCCAACAACCTGGCCAACATCAACACGACTGGTTTCAAAAAGGATCGCGCCAACTTCGAAGACCTGCTGTATCGAACCGAGGTCTACCCTGGCGTGCAAGACTCCACGCAAACTCCCACCGCCGTCGGCACTCAAGTCGGCTTGGGCGTTCGTGTGACCAGCACCCAAACCGATCAACGCCAAGGAACGCTGCAGCAAACCGGTCGAGACTTGGACGTCGCCATCCAAGGCGGCGGCTACTTCCGCGTCGTGGACCCGTCCAGCCAAGACACGATGTACACCCGAGCTGGCAACTTGGACATCAACGCCAATGGCGAGTTGGTCATGGGTTCGGCGCAAGTCGGCCGACTACTCGATCCTCCGATCACCATCCCACCGGACGCTACCGCGGTTGTCATCAACAGCAACGGCGAAGTCATGGTTCGCCAACCAGGGCAAACCGAATTGACCAACCAAGGCCAAATCCAGCTCGCTCAATTCATCAACCCCGATGGATTGTTGAAGAACGGCGAAAACCTGTACTCCGAAACCGATGCATCCGGTCCAGAGCAAATCAACAACCCGGGAACAGACGGCATGGGTGTGCTTCGCCAAGGCAACTTGGAAGCATCCAACGTCGAACCGGTTCAAGAACTGATTGACCTGATCACAACCCAGAGGGCGTTCGAATTGAACAGCCAAGCGGTGCAGGCGGGCGATCAAGTCATGCAAAACATCTCTCAACTTCGACGGTTCTAAACCTTGATGGTCCCGAATTCGAAAACGTCTTTGCGATCCGCCTTTATCAAAGGGTGGATCATCGCATGCGCATTAGCGTGCTCGATTTTGGTTTCGTTGAATCTATTCGCACAAACGCCAAACGACGCCAGCGACATTGCTGGTGCTGGGATGCGAACACCGTTCTATGGCGTCGATTCGAAGTTCAATCGCAATCCCCCACCGAGAGTTTCGCCCGCATCCATGCGAACATCGGGTCAGTCAACACGATCCAAAGGCCCTCGCAGTCAAACCATCGACGCCGACACTCGTTGGCAATTCACAGCCATCGAAAACGCCAGCACCAGTTCACCGATCATTCGGCTTCGCGACGTGGTCCGTCCCCTGCAAGCCAACTTTGCAGCGTGGCCGCGATTGGCGGATGCAACCGTTGGACTGATGCCGCTGGATGGTTCTGCGGCCAAGATCTCACGCGACCGATTGGCAGATTTGCTTGTCGGAGGCCAAGCCACCGCGGCCCGAATCAAAATTTACGGCGACGAAACTATCATTGTGCACGCAGTCAACGAATCAAGTGGCGGGGCAAATGCCGATGTTCAGCTCGAACAAAGTCACGCAGATGCAACTCCCACCCAACCCAACCAATTCACCCGGGCTCGTCCCGTCTCAACGCAAAGCGATTCAGTCGACGCGACCTATGTCGCCCACGCCATGCTGGATCACCCCGTCCAGGAAGACGACCTGGATTTCGAAACGCGAGAACGTCTTTCTCACTGGGTTCACCTCGGTCTCCAAAATCAATACCGCGATCTGACGGACGCGTTCGACTACGAATCCTCATTTGTGTCGCACGAAATTGGGTCCTTGGCCGAAATGCAAGGCGTACGAGACATTCGCTTCCTCGATCCAATGCCTCACTGGTCAGCGGAAGATGCCAAACCGATTACATGTCGCATCAAAATCGATGCGAGATCTCGGACCAATCAGTGCGACGGCATTGTGCGAGTGACGTTCACTCCCAAACCCGCCGTCGTTGTTGCGAGACGCCCGTTGCAGCGAGGCCATCGTGTTGGCCCCGGCGATGTCCACTTCCAACCTTCACCGGTCAATGAGCTTTCCGGTGATCGCGTCATGGATATAGACGAAGTGATGGGCATGGAAGTCGTTGGCCTGATTCGGTCCGGCGTGCCACTTCGGCCCGGCGACTTTGCCGCACCGCGATTGGTTCGCCGAGGCGATTTGGTCGAGGTTCAGGTCTCCGGTGGCGGCATCCGTGTGACGACCACCGCGAAAGCTTTGGGGGATGGTGCCCAAAACGAATTGATTGAAATCGAAACTCTGTCGCCCAAACGTCGTTTGTTGGCCAAAGTCGTGGAGCCATCGGTCGTTGAGATTGTGACACAACCCAACCGCGTTCTCGCGAATAAACCCACTCGCAAATGGCAACCGCAACCATGACATCCATGCCTCGTTTGTTTGCCACCATCGCAGTGTCATTGATGCTTTCGGGCAGCATTGCCAGCGCACAAAATTCGTCGTTACTGCATGCCACTCCGCCATGGATGCCCAACGCACCTGCCAGACCGACCAGCGCGGTGGTTCCCGCCAGTAACCTTCAGCAACGTTCGGTTCCCGGCGTTGGCCCCGATGCCGCCGTCATGCCGCCTGAGTTCCTTCCGCCAGGCGTGGCCGAGCGAGCTCCCGCGGGACCGTATCCCAACGACGCCAACAATCACAACAACGCGAATCAACCTGCGCCGTCCTACGACAACTCGCCGCCTCCCGCAGTGGGATTGGCCGGGGTGAGCTGGACCTATCAACCCGCTCCACCAATGCGAGCGTTTCGCGTTCAAGACATCGTCACCATTCGCGTCGACGAAATCGCTCGAATGATGGCCGAAGGAGACACCGAAAAACGGCGAGTGTCGTTGTTCCAAGCCACGCTTTCGGAATGGATCAAACTTGGAAGCGGCGGATTGATCCCCGATCCACAGGCGGAGGGCGATCCCACCGTCGACGCCCAAACCACGGCCAATTCGCGAGCCGAAGCTTCCGTCGAGTCTCGCGAATCGATGTCGTTCAACATCGCTGCGCGCATCGTTGACATTCGCCCCAACGGCAACTTGGTCGTCGAGGCTCGCAAGCAATACCGTGTCAACGACAACCTTTGGGAAACGTCGCTGTCAGGTATTTGCCGAGCTCAAGATATCGGTCCCGACAACGTCGTGCTCAGTCGCGATCTGATCGACCTCGAAATCAACAAACAGGACCAGGGCCAATTGCGAGATGGTTATCGTCGCGGATGGTTCCAACGTGCCTTCGATCGTTTGAAACCATTCTAATGAACAGCCAACGCATGCTTCGAACGACCGTATTTTTCACCGCATTTTTGTGGGCCGCCGCTTCTTGCGAGTTGCCATCGGCGATGGCAGGTGGATTGAAACTCGGCGACCTGTGTCGCTTGAAAGGCCAAGAAACCAACACCCTGCAAGGCCTCGGATTGGTGGTTGGTCTGCAAGGAACCGGCGACGGCGACGCGGCTCCTAAGGGGCGCGCACTGGCTCGGATGATGCAATTGATGGGCGGGCCGATGGCAGTGGACGCGGCCGGACGTTTGAATATCGAAGACGTCGGCGATGCCAAGAATGTCGCCATGGTTTTTGTCAGCGCCACCATTCCAACCGTCGGTGCGCAGCAAGGCGATGTGTTGGATGTGACGATCAATGCGATCAGTGCCAAGAGCCTCGATGGAGGCTATCTGATGCTCACTCCGATGCTTGGTCCACGAGCTGACAACCCAACGGTCTACGGCATGGCAGAAGGACGCATCTCGGTTTCCGCCGATGCACCTCCCACGACGGCATCCATCCAAGGCGGACTCAAGATGGAAACGTCTGTCCGAGCGTCTTACGTTCAAAACGATCGCATCACATTGGTCATTGATCGAGACTTTGCCGACTTCAATACTGCACAACGGATCGAAGACGAAGTCAACAGCCTGACATCGCTGACAATGGGTGACCGTACCGCGTCGCGTTTGGCCAGCCCAAATCGAATGACCAATGGCAGCAATCCAGAAACCGCACACGCTCGCGCCATCGATCAATTGCACGTGGAGGTCACCGTGCCGCCACTGTATCGCGACAACCCAATCAAGTTCATCGCATTCCTGTTGGACATTCCAATCCAATTGGCGAACCGCGGCAAACGAGTCGTGATCAACGAAGCCGACGGCGTGGTCGTGATCGGCGAAGACGTCGAGATCGCGCCGGTGCTGGTCACTCATCGAAACCTGCGCATCGAAGCAGGCGGTGGTGGCCGATTCGTTGAAGTCGGTCCCGACGGTACTCCGGCAGCGGCCAAGTTGAAAAGTTTGGCGGACGCCCTCGGCGCATTGGACGTCCCGACGGAAGACTTGATCGCCATTATCAAAACCTTGAAAGCGAAAGGTGACTTGTACGGCGAAGTCATTTTTCGGTAGAGATCACTCATCGGCAACGAAGACAGAGACATCACGTTTGCCGACGTTTGGTTTCCATGCCGCCCTCCCATCGCCGACTCTCGATCCTGAGGTCGAACCCGCCATGACACCGCTTTCGTCATCCCGCCTGTCGTCGTTGCAAGCAACCTCGTTGCCCATGCCACACAGCGGCGAAGCCAGAGCCAATCTGGACGCCCTTTCCAATTCCAAAACGATTGGTACGGACGGCAAAGAGGAAGAACCGCTGAAGGAAGCCTTTGGTGACTTCGTCGGACAAACGTTGTTTGGCAGCATGTTGTCGACCATGCGTGAATCGGTTGGCAAACCCGCCTACTTCCATGGCGGGCGAACCGAGGAGGTTTTTCAACAACAAATGGACCAGCACCTCGTCGAAGCCATGTCGGACGCATCATCGGAAACGATCGCCGAACCGATGTATCAACTCTTTCAAATGCAACGCCGAGCATGATCGAGTGAGCCGCAACGTTCACCGGTGAAGCTCACCCGTTTCTCTCGTTCCATATCCACCGAATCCTTTCCCGACCGCCCTTCTATTGAACGATGACCAACTCTATGTCTGCTCATGAATCATGGACTCAACGGGTCTCCGATTATGTCGACGATCTGGTTCAAATCACCGAGGCGATGGACCTGATCCTGGACGAGACTCGCGTCCGCACCATCAATCTTCGACCCAACGAAGTCGACGAATCCACCGCCAAGTTGGCCGAAACGATTTCGCAACTGGAGGCCATGGTGGAACGTCGCGACGTATTGCTTCGCGATGAGGATGCACCTGCCAACGGACTCAGCTTGTCCGAAAAGCTGCTGTCATCCCGACGCATCGAAGACGCCCGGTTGGCAAAACGATGCGGCGAAGCGGCCGAGCAAATCAAAACCACGCACCAACGTGCCAACGCGTTGTTCGTCTGTCAGTATCACCTGACGCAGTTCCAATCCGAGATGCTCGACCGATTGGCCGGCGTCGCCGCACCACCGACCTATGGCAAGCCCAGCGCCAAAAGCGGCCAGAAACAAAATCGCGGTGGTGGCGAGCTCTTCAACGAAGCGGCCTGAAGAAGCCGCTCAAAACGAATTGACATGGAGACTCTGCGGAGACTACACCAGTAACGCAGACTTTCCTAAATAGGTAAACTTGATGCGGCCCCACAATGCGGTCGCTGATTCATTGATTTTTTGTTGAAAGGATTCCCGCGTGTTTGTTGCTGCTTCGACCCGATGCTGGCCAGACCTTGAATTGCAGGCCTCGATCGAACTGCTTCAGGATCTGGATTTCACTGCGATTGAGATCGCGATCCATGAGTCGTCCACCCACTGCCGCCCCAGCGATGTGCTGAGCGATGAGGACCGTGGCATTCAATTGCTGCGTCACACCCACCGTTTGGAAATCAGTGGCTACAGCGTTGAACTGGGATCAACCGGCGAACAACACTACACCGATTTCGAGGGCATCTGCCGGATCGCGAAAGCGACCAAGGTCGTGAACATCGCGGTTCCGTCCAGCGAAAAAGGCACGCCCTTCAACGAAGAAGTCGAACACCTGCGACGGTTGGTCGCGATCGCGGAAGGCGAAGGCGTTCGCGTCAACGTGCGTTCGATGCTGGGTTGCCTCAGCGAAGATCCGGACACCCTGTTGGTGCTTTGCAACAACGTCGACGGATTGGGCGTGACGCTCGACCCCAGCGTTCCATTGGTTGCCGCTCACGAAAATCCGACCGCGGGCAAGACCATGGCCGGTGGCAAGGGATTCGATCAAATCCTGAAATTCGTCCACAACGTTCACCTCCGCGACACTCGCAAAGACGCGTTTCAAGTCAGCGTGGGCCAAGGCGAAGTTGACTACGGCAAACTGGTCACCCAGTTGGAACGTGAAAAGTACACGCGTGCTTTGACCGTCGACATGACCCCGATGGACGAATACGACCACCGAGTCGAACTTCGCAAGCTGCGACGTTTGCTCGAGACGTTGATCTAACTCCTCGCGTGAACCTTCAACGATAAATTTCGGTCACAAAGTATCCTGGTAGTGGACGAGGCAACGTGCCCCGTCCGCAAGGACTCGTGGCCTCGTCCATTCCGTCAATTGCCCCCAGCCACCGATCACCAACCCATCCATGGCGGCCTCACTGACCAGCGATCTGCCAAAGGATGTGGACCGGTTGGCTGATCGACTGACGCAGCAACTGCTGCCCAGCGATTCTGCACCGTCAACTGCCAAAGCACTGCCGCCGTGGTCGCTGAACCGAGACTTCGGTTGCGAGATGGCCCCGCATCTGGCTTACGGTCGTCACCGTGGACCACACCGGTGTTCTTCGCGTCATGCAGCGGTGGCAGTTTGCTTGTTCCAAGACCCTGCCAGTGGCGAATGGACCATTCCGTTGACGCGGCGTCCGACAACGTTGCGACATCACGGAGGCCAGATCTGTTTTCCCGGCGGACGCATTGAACGCGGCGAAACGCCACCCCGTGCGGCACTGCGAGAATTCGAAGAAGAACTCGGCGGTTCAGCCCACGTGCATCGGTGCTGTGGCAATTTGCCTCGCCAATATGTCTACGCCAGCGACAACTTGGTCACACCAATCGTGTTCGTGATCGATCCGCCAAACCAAAATTGGCAGCCCGATCCTGGGGAGGTCGACGAAGTGATCGATTTCCCGATTCAGACGGTCCTGCAACAAACTCCCATCGCGACTTCTCGGCAGTTGGAGGCAGAAAAAGCATGTCAAATTGACATGATTCAACAAACCAAATCGCTTCGATCTGCGACCCAACCCGACACCGTCGCCGGTCAATTGACTTTCGCGGCGCCCGCATTTCACCACGGTTCGGTGCAAGTCTGGGGAGCGACCGCGATCATTCTCGGGCAGTTGGCGCAGGCTTTGCATTCCATTTAGCTCGCAAAGCACCGTTTTCAGGGCCCGCGAAAACCAATTTGGCGAGCCTTCATCAAAAATGGGCATTTCATATTGAGGACGCTCCCTCCCGATACGATGCGTTTCACTTCGTAGATCACGACTGAAATCGCTCCCAGCGGCAGGTTGTCCGAGAGACCCCAAAACCCCCGATAGGCAAATTGACAGTTTGCCAACGGGTTCTAAAATCACCCTTCCAATAACACCGTTACGTTCAAGGACCTTGGCCATGGCCTCAGAAGCAGTCAAAGAATTCAACGACGACAATTTCGATTCCGAAGTCCTCAAAAGCGACAGCCCCGTGCTGGTTGATTTTTGGGCTCCATGGTGTGGTCCTTGCCGTCAAATTGCACCCATGATCGACGAACTCGCTTCGGAAAATCCTGGCGTCAAGATTGGCAAAGTCAACATCGACGATAACCCAGGTGCCGCACAAAAGTTCGGCATCAACAGCATCCCAACTTTGTTGCTGTTCAAGAACGGCGAAATCGCTGACACCTTCGTTGGTGTTCGCCCCAAAGCCGCTTTGCAGGACGCCCTGACTTCGGTCAGCTGAATTCGTCCCGTCGAAAACAACCAACCTCGCGTTTCAAAGAACCGCGAGGTTTTTTCATGCGCCCGCTGGAGGCGTCGTCACGCCAAGATGTCGTGAACGAGCTCGCCGTGCACATCGGTCAGTCGATAATCACGACCTTGGAAACGATAGGTCAGTTGTTTGTGGTCAAACCCAAGCAAGTGCAGAATGGTCGCGTGCAAGTCATGCACGTGCACCGGGTTCTCCGCGACATCGAACCCCAGCTCATCGGTTTGTCCGTAAGCCAAGCCCGACTTCAGCCCACCGCCGGCCATCCACATGCTGAACGAATTGGGATGGTGATCGCGACCGTCGTTGCCTCCTTGAACCATTGGGGTGCGGCCAAACTCACCGCCCCAAATCACCAGCGTTTCATCCAACATGCCTTGTTGCTTCAAGTCCTTCACCAAAGCGGCACAAGCCTGATCGGTGTCGCCACAATTCTGCTTCAAGCCTCCCGTCAAACCACCGTGCTGATCCCATGACTCATGGAACAACTGCACAAAACGGACGCCTCGTTGGACCAAACGTCGCGCCAACAAACAGTTGTTTGCAAATGACATCTTGCCGGGTTCGGCGCCGTACAACTTCAAGATGTGTTCTGGCTCATCGGACAGTGCCATCGCTTCGGGGGCACTCGATTGCATCCGGTATGCCATCTCATAGCCGTTGATGCGAGTGGCGATTTCGGGATCACCGACCACGTCCAAGCGTCGCCGGTTCAGCTCGTTGACGGTCTGCAACGATTGACGTTGTGACCAATCGCTCATGCCGGGCGGGTTGGAAAGATACAGCACCGGATCACCGCTGCTTCGGAACTCGACGCCCGAATGCAACGACGGCAGGAAACCCGAGTTCCAATTTCCAGCTCCAGCACTCGGTCCCTTCTTGCCGCTGTTGAACACAACGTAAGCAGGCAAATCGCGAGACTCGCTGCCGAGCCCATAGGTGGTCCAAGATCCCATGCTCGGCCGACCGAACTGCTGCGAACCGGTGCTCATCATCAACTGCGCGGGAGCATGATTGAACGCGTCGGTCTTCATCGACCGAATCAGACAAATGTCATCGAGCATACCGGCGGTGTGAGGCAACAACTCGCTGATGTGCGTGCCGGCTGACCCCTTCTTTTCAAACTTGAACTTGGGTCCCAGCAATTTGGAATTGGGATTGATGAACGCGGCTCGATAACCATCCAGCAACTCGGGTGGCGGCAAGGTTCCATCCAGCCGCTCCAGCGCTGGTTTGTAGTCGAACATTTCGAACTGGCTGGGTCCGCCGCCCATGAACAACAAAATGACGTTCTTGATTTTCGCGGGGAAATGCGGAGCCTTCGGTGCCATGGGATCCACCGCCGACCGATCCGGGCCTGCCAGTTCCAGGTCTCCGGCTTCGGCCATCAAGCTCGTCAGCGCAATGTGTCCCAACCCGAGTCCGCACTGCTGCAGGAACCATCGTCGACGTAACAAATCCAATCCCATAGCGAATCGAGATGGGTCGGCAGAATTTGGACGGATCGGTTGAGCGTAAGACATGTTGAAAGACTTCATGATTTGGTGATCGTTTCATCCAAGTTCAAAATCGTGCGACTGACGGTCATCCATGCCGCCAACTCGGTCGCCTCGAATCCGGTCAACTGATGGCACAACCCCGCGGGCACCCCCAGCAGTTCCTGCAGGTCCAGGTTGCCATCGGCGATGTGTTCCCGTTGCTCTTGTAGCAACCGAAGCAAGATCTGAACTTCCTCGTCATCAGGCACGCGGCTTGTGCACAATCGAAACGCGAATTGAATTCGTTCCGCATCATCGTCTGGCGATTCGCGAAGAATACGTGCCGCGAAAGCCCTTGCTGCGTCAACGAACTGCGGTTCATTCATCAACACCAAAGACTGAAGCGGCGTGTTGCTCTGTTCGCGACGAACACAAGCCGCATCGCCTTTGGGTGCGTCGAAAACTTGCAGCGGCGGATACGGGATGCTGCGGTACTGATGCACGTACAGACTGCGACGGTACTGGTCGGTACCTGTCGAGGTATTCCAAATCTTGGGACCGTAGCTGGTTGGTGGCTCAAACAGAAATGCTGGTGCCGGCGGATAAACGCTCGGTCCACCCACGGATTCATTCAATAACCCACTGACCGACAGCGCCAAATCACGAACCATCTCGGCTTCGACGCGATGTCGTGGTCCACGGGCGAGCAACTCATTGTCTGGGTCATCTCGCCAAGCATCCGCGGGAGCGATGGATGATTGACGGTAAGTCGCTGACTCAACAATCAAACGATGAATGTGTTTGAGTCGCCAACCGTTTTGCATCAATTCAGTCGCCAGGTAATCCAGCAACTCCGGATGACTCGGAGCGGACGATTGAAAACCAAAATCTTCCGGCGTCGAGACCAAACCACGACCGAAGTATGCCTGCCACATTCGATTGACGATCACTCGCGCGGTGGTCGGTGAGTCATTGGCCACCAACCATTTCGCGAATCGCAGCCGGTCCGGTGCACCATCGTTCGGCATCGCGTGCAAGAAGTCAGGTGCGTCAGGCTGCACTGCATCGGTCGGACTCAAGAAGTCGCCACGTGAGAACACAAACGTTTCGCGAGGCCGCTGGGTGGCCTGCGCGACCAGTTGCGTGGTTGTCTCTGGGAATTGCTGCCAAAGCGATTCGATCTTGGAATCCAAACTCAGCAAATCGTTTTCGATGGCCGAGCGGGTCGTATCATCGCCCGCCGATTCACCCGCTAATTCACCCAACGCGATCGCACGATGCCAAGCGGCCAGTGCCAGCTTCGCCTGTGAGTCCGTCCAGTCATCCGGGTTCATCGCCAAAACGGATTCGGATTCGGTGAGAACCGCTTGGGCCGGCAACTCAGCCGCATCGGTGACGCTAACGCGATAACGACCGATCAAGAAATTTTGGTTGTCGTCGCTGTTCCAACCGCCGTGCTTTTGCACCAAGATGAAAGTGACCTCGGCGTCGTCATCGATCACGACGGGAGTCTCGGGCACAAAGACGATGTGACGAGATTGATTGCTGCGTCCGGGTCCGATATCGGTTGTCCAAGCCGTGGCCTCATCGCCATCGATCGCGTATCCCGGTGGTCCCACCACTCGCTCGTCTTTGTCAGCGTCTCGATTGCGGTACTGTGGTTTCAACCTGCTGCGTTGCGGGTTGGCATCGCTGAAGGCTCGAACGAACTTCACCGATACCGCTGGTTTGCGGTCACCATTTTTTTCTTTTGAAAGCGGAGCGATGTTGAGTTTGAACTCGGTCAAGGCTCCCGTGCCGTCGATGCTGCGTCCGGGTCCACCACGAGGCAATTGCGGATGGGTCAAAGCATCCAATCGCACCGCGGTGATCGTGCCCACGTGCGTGGTCAGCGTGAAGTCATTGCTGGCTTTGGTCGGTGCATAGCTTTCACTGACGATGGAACCATCTTCCAACACATTGAACTTCTGCCCTTCGAATGGAACCGTCGTGGGATGCAGCGTCGTCCACGTAGTATCGCGTCCCGCTCGTGTGCGAGCCCACTGCGCAACCAGACTTCGCCAATCAGCGTGGTCGCGTTGAAACTGTTTTGTCGCAGCGTCAATCGAAGACAACACATGATCACGTTGCTCGGCTTGCTCCGGCGTAAAAACAGTGATGCAAGCTTCGTGAAAATCATTCAGCGCCGCGAACATTTCGTAATATTCGTGGTGGCTGATCGGATCGTATTTGTGCGTGTGGCATTGGGCACACTGAGTGGTGATGCCCAGCACTGATTTGCCGATCGCATCCATCCGGTCAAACATGCCTTCGACGCGAAATTGCTCGGGGTCGGCACCGCCTTCTTCGTTGGTCATTGAGTTTCGCAAAAACCCGGTCGCAACGCGTTGACTCTGTGTTGCACCAGGCAACAAGTCACCCGCGATCTGCTGGATGACGAATTGGTCGTAGGGCATATCGCGGTGCATCGCGTCGATCACCCAGTCGCGATAGAACCAAACGTTCCGCTGCATGTCTTTTTCATAGCCCGCCGAATCGGCGTAGCGTGCCGCGTCGAGCCACCAACGTGCCCAGCGTTCGCCAAAGGAAACGGATTCGAGCATTGCGTCAATTTGCTGCTGCACCATCGCATCTGGATCGTCCGACATTGCGACTTGATCCAACGTTTCGAGCGTGGGTGGCAATCCGGTCAGGTCCAAATACAAACGACGCAGCAACGTCGCCCGGTCTGCGGGCGGGTTGGGAGAACGACCTTCCGCTTCCAAACGCGCCAACACAAATCGATCGATGTCGTTGCGACACCACTGCGAATTGGAAACGTTGGGAATCTCTGGGACTCGTGGCGGGACGTAGGCCCAGTGTTCTTCATAGGCGGCACCTTGATCGACCCAACGCTCGATCGCGATGCGTTCGGCCTCAGTGATCGATTTACCGGTGCTGGGCGGTGGCATCACCAAACCGGGATCGTCGCTGGTGATCCGAGCCAGCAATTCGCTGGCGTCGGCATCGCCTGGGACGATCACGCCACCATCGACCGCTTCGGATCGAACATCCAAACGCAAACCAGCCTCTCGGGTCGATTCATCCGGTCCGTGACACAGAAAGCATTTGTCCGATAGCACGCTGCGGATGTCTTGATTGAACGAGACTTCCTCTGCGGAAGTCACGTGGTCGGCGGCCGCCAATATCCAGACCATCCCCGCCAACAAGACTGGCAAGAAAGTTCGAGGGCAACAGCTTCGAAGAGAAAACGATTCGGTAGCCATTGGTTTCATTCAATTTGTTCGGCGAGACCAATCAAGATCCGCTCGCTGAGATCTCACCTAACCAATCGCAAACAAGCAAACAGGCGAAGATTCTGCGGCAAACGAAGTCTCATCGGCGACCAAGTCGCCATCGCAGGTGGAAGGGGAGGGTGCTTGGACAGCATTGGAAGGGGATCGCCCATTGTATCAGCGATGAATCTGCCATGCCAAAATGAACTGATTGCTTTTCAAAGGCCTCGTTCCAGGGACAATACAGAACCTGGGACAATTCACCGAGTTCATCCCCGACGCCATTCCACATCGCCATACTCTTCGCAGATAGAAGTTCGAACTGAATGAATCCGAATTCCTATGCCGGCATGATCCCGGAGAATCCCGACGACGTGGCCGTTTACTTTGTCTACGGGACGCTGTGCCAAGGCCAATGCCGCCAACATTGTTGGCCGGCCACCCCGCTGGGAGTTCACCCGGCTTGGGTTCAGGGCACCTTGTTCGGCCGCGAAGATTACCCCGCCCTGCGACCGGGAAATCAGCGGGTCGGCGGCGAATGTTGGTTCTTTGCCAAGCGAGACGCTGAGCGAGTGACCGGAGTTTTGGATGAGATTGAGGTCACCAATCAACCGGGACCCCCGAACTTGTACGACCGAATTGAATTGCAAGCCAATCTGGTCTCACCGTCCCATCTCCAACCAGCCAACCTGCCCGCTTTCCCGCAAACGTGGACGGCATCCGCCTATCACTACGCGACCGATCCGCTGCTCGATGGATTTGAGCGTTTGACCGAACAGGAGACTGTTTTGGGGAAATTTTCCGTTTGGCCCGCGGAAAAATGGCGATCGACGTCAGTCCTGTGAACCGCGACCGGGGTTGAACCGAAGTATCAAGGTGGAATCAACCATACCCAACCAGCGTCCGGCGGTCGTTTGGCACGCCGCAAGCGGATCCTGCCCCTCTGGGGACATTGGGAAATCAAGGTTGCCGTTTTTTCGCCACACTCCTAACATCGAACTGGACGGACGCGCGCAGTCTGCCTGAATGCCCTATTTTGGTAGGCACGCATTCCTCCTAACTCTGTCGGTTTTTCCTTTCACCCGATCGTGATCTATGTCGTTTCGTCAAATCCTTCCCGTCGCGTTGCTCGCGGTGGGGTGCATTGGTTCCACACTGATTCAACTTCCCGCCACCGCGCAGGAACGAACCGTCGAACGAGCTGCACCGGAACAAGCTGCTCCGCCCCAGCCCTCGCCTCAGGACAAAGTGATCGCGAAGCTGATCGCCCAACTGATGCCCAGCAATCACGTTTCGGGCAAAGACCTTAACGACGAGATCAGTCGCCGAGCTTTGGATTTGTTTCTCGAATCCTTCGACCCGATGAAGCTGTACTTCCTTCAGAGCGATGTCGACGAATTCAATCGCTACTCCGAAGTGGTCGATGACCAAGTTCGCTTGGGCGACCTCAGCTTGGCCTACTACATCTATGGACGATTCACTCAGCGTGTCGATGAACGTGTTGCCGTGGTGATGGAATTGCTCGATGGCGAGTTCGATTTCACCCGTGACGAACAAATCATCATCGATCGCGATGCCACTCAATTTGCTCGCGACGCAGACGAAGCTCGCGACCGCTGGCGTCGTCAGATCAAACTCGCGTTGCTCGACCTGCGAAACGAAAAATCGGACGACTCAGACTCTGACGAACCTGAGATGTCCAAGGACGAAATCATGGCTGACGCCAAGGACCAACTGCGTCGCCGATACGCCCGTTACGCTCGCCGTTGGAAACAAACCAGCTCCGATGATTTGCTGGAACTGTTCCTGTCGTCGGTGACCAACGGCTACGACCCTCACTCGACTTACATGTCGCCAGCAACGCTGGAAGATTTCGCGATCAGTATGCGTCTGAATTTGGACGGCATCGGTGCTTCCTTGGGTGAAAAAGATGGCACGACGGTTGTTCGTCAGGTCATTCCTGGTGGAGCGGCTGATTCACACGGCAAACTGAAACCCGATGACGTGATCGTCGCCGTCGGCCAAGACGCCGAAGGCCCCATGGTCGACATCGTGGAAATGCCTCTGAAGGAAGTCGTCAAACTCATTCGCGGCCGTGCTGGCAGCGTTGTTCGCTTGGCCGTTCGTCCTGGCGGAACCGGCAACGAAGAGATCTTCAAAATTGTCCGTGCTCGCATCGAACTCGAAGACTCCGCCGCTCGCGGTGAAGTCATCGACCACGAGATGCCAGGACAAGGCAAAGTTAAATTGGGCTACATCAATCTGCCCAGCTTCTACATGGACATGGAAGCCGCTCGTCGAAACGAAGTGGACTATCGCAGCAGCACACGCGACGTCGAACGAATCCTGCGAGACTTCAAAGAACAAAACGTTGGCGGCGTGGTCCTCGACCTGACTCGCAACGGCGGCGGCAGTTTGACCGAAGCGATCAGCCTAACCGGATTGTTCATCGATCGTGGCCCCGTTGTCCAAGTCAAGAACTCGGACGGATCGGTGCAGCAATACTCGGACGATCAAAGCGGCACCGTCTGGGACGGCCCCTTGGTTGTCGTGACCAGCAAACTGAGTGCGAGTGCCAGCGAGATCTTCGCCGGTGCAATCAAAGACTATCACCGCGGCATCGTGGTCGGTGACCCAGCCACCCACGGCAAGGGAACCGTTCAAACGCTGATGGACATCGGACAAAGCCTGTTCCGCAATAACAACGCGAACTACGGTGCACTGAAGGTCACGTTGCAACAGTTCTATCTGCCCGATGGCGAGAGCACTCAGCTGAAAGGGGTCGAAGCTGACTTGGTGCTTCCAAGCATGACCAGCAAGCTTCCCGTTGCCGAAGGTGACCTCGAATACGCATTGGAATTCGACAAGGTGCCGTTGGCCAAGCACAGCTTGTACGCCATGACGCCGGACAGCCTGCTCAACTCACTTCGCATCAATTCCGCCAACCGAGTCCAGCAGGACAAGGAATTCAGCGAACTGATGCGTCGCATCGAGTTGTACGTTCGCGAAAAGGATCAGAAGAGCATTTCGCTGAACGAAGAGGAATTCCTGCGTCGTCGAGCCGAACGCAAGGCCCAAACGGAAGCCGAAGAAGAGGAACTCGATGAAGTCCTCAACAACGATGAGATCTTCCGTGACACGTATTACAACAAAGAGGTCATGAACGTGGCCCACGAATACGTGACTGGACTGCGTTCGCAGAACTTGGCTGTTGCAAAATAGCCCGCATGCTATCCTGGTCGTTGCAAGACGAGTGGGCGGGGTGACCGCTGGCACGGTTCGCGGTTCCCGCGTTTCCGGCTGGAGGAAAGTCCGGGCTCCGAAGGGCAGGATGGTCGATAACGTCGACCGGTCGTGAGGCCAGGGAAAGTGCAGCAGAGAGCAGACCGCCGAACGATGGCACCGCTTGCGGTGTCATGCGTGGTGAGGGTGAAACGGTGCGGTAAGAGCGCACCAGCGATCAAGGTGACTTGATCGGCTCGGTAAACCCCATCCGGAGCTAGACCAAACAGGGTGCATCATCGAGGCGGCCCGCCTCGTTATCGACACCCGGGTAGGTCGCAGTGGAGGCGACGAGCAATCGTCGTGCACAGATAAATGGTCACCGTCGATGCCTCGCATCGGCACAGAACCCGGCTTACAAGCCCACTCGTTTTGCTTTCTTGGTGCTTGATTTTCAATGGCGATCTCCGACCCGAACGATCGTTACGTCCGCCAAGCACAATTCGCCTCGATCGGTGAATCGGGCCAGGCACAAATCCAATCCGCACATGTCGCAATTCTGGGTTGCGGTGCGCTCGGCTCCGTCGCATCGGAATTGCTGGTCCGAGCCGGTGTCGGTCGAATCCGCCTGATCGATCGTGACCTGATCGAATGGAGCAACCTGCAACGCCAAAGTCTCTACGTTGAATCCGACGCGGAGCAAGCCCTCGCCAAAGCCGAAGCCGCGGCAGGTCATCTTCGCCGCATCAACTCCAGCGTTGTGATCGAAGAAGTCGTCGCCGACATCCACCCGGCCAACATCGCCGAACACCTTCGCGACGTCGACTTGGTCATCGACGCAGCCGACAACTTTACCCTGCGTTTGCTGCTCAACGATTGGTCGCTTTCGACTGGCACGCCTTGGGTGCACGGAGGCTGCGTGGGTGCCAATGGACAAGTCCGTTTCTTCAATGGCGTGTCACCGTGCTTCCGTTGCCTTGTCCCCGACGTTCCTGACCCCGGCGAGGTGGAAACTTGCGACACAGCAGGAGTGATCGGCCCGGCGACTCACTTGATCGCCAGCCTGCAATCGTCCGAAGCTCTAAAATTTCTCTCCGGCAATTCATCCGCCATCAACCCGCGAGTGCTATCGATCGATCTGTGGCGAAATCAAATCCGAGAGATCGCCATCGACGAAAACCTGTCGAACCAATGCCCGGCTTGCTCGGGTGGACAACTAGAATTTCTTGATGCCGCCGAAGTCGGCGTCTCACAAGCGGAAACACTTTGCGGTCGAAACGCGGTGCAAATCCCCGGCGGAAGTCGCCGCATTGACTTGACCAAGATTGCCGAACGATGGAACGACGTTGCACCAGTCCAAGCGACTCGTTTCTTCACGCGTCTGCAGTTGCCGGATAACCAAACGCTGACCCTGTTCCGTGACGGCCGAGCAGTGATCAGCGGCGTCCGAGACATCCCGCATGCACGCTCCATTTACGACCGCTACGTCGGTTCGTAAACCAATCGGCAATCCAACCGCAGCCGATTTCGCCAACATCCAATTCACAACGCTCGTAGGCCATGTCCCACATGGCACCCACGCCGATGCTTTGGAACAAAGCGAGCCGTCAACAAAACGCTTTCGCGAGACCAACGTTCACCGGCCAAGAACCATCGCCAGGTACAACCTGGCCTACGGTAGCCATGTCAATTCGTAGCCGGATTCGCCAAGAATTCGGTTCACAACGCTCGTAGGCCATGTTCCACACGGCGCCCACGCCGATGCTTTGGAACAAAGCGAGCCGTCATCGAATGCTTTCGCGAGACCAACGTGCACCGGCCAAGAACCATCGCCAGGTGCAACCTGGCCTACGCGTCGTCCGGAACCGGATATTTGATCGCATTGCGAATCATCTTGGCTCGCAACGTCGTCGACAAATCGATGTCCAACTTGTTCGCGATCGCGAGCAGATACGCCAAGCAATCCGCGACCTCTTCCCCGACATCGTGAAGCTTTTGCTCGTCGTCCTTCACGCGAGCAGATTCTTCCGGCGTCAGCCACTGGAAATGCTCCATCAGCTCAGCGGTTTCGATCGCCAGCGACATCACCAAATTCTTGGGCTGGTGGAACTCGTGCCAATTCCGTTCATCAACGAACTGATGCACGATCGCTTTCAATTCATCGACGGTGGCAACGTCGTCTTTGCGAGGCGATGAGGTCACGCCAATTCCAATCGATCGTCTTGAACGCGGACCACGCGTGCTTTGATCAAATCGTTTTCGCGAAGGGAATCCGCTTCGCCCACGTTTTCAGGACGCTCGATCGATCCCAAAGCGTAACGACAGGTGGTTCCCTGCAAACGCCCGTCAGGTGTCACCTCTTCCACCAACAATTCCAAATTGGAACCGACCAACGTTTTGTAGTACTGTTGCCGTAGCGCAGCTTCGACCTCACCCAACCGATCGACTCGTTCGGAGATCAACCCTTTGTCGAGTTGGTCGTCACGTTCGGCAGCGGGTGTGCCTCGACGAGCAGAATACGGGAACGCGTGGATCTTTGAAAAACCAGCTTCGCGGCAGGTCCGCAACGTCTGCTCGAATTCCTCTTCGGTCTCACCGGGGAAACCCGCGATGATGTCAGTCGTGATCGCTGGTCGGTCCAATGATTCGCGAAGCAGACGGCAGCGATCGAGAAACATCTTCGTGCCCCAGCGTCGACGCATACGACGCAGAACCGAATCGCTTCCTGATTGCAAACACAGGTGCAGGTGCGGGACGACCTTCTCAGGGAACTCGGCCATCACGCCAATCAGTTCCCGAGTGACTTCGGTCGCCTCGATGCTGCTCATTCGAATTCGGAATTGGCCGGGGATCTGACACAGATCTTTGACCAAATGAGCCAACCGCACCCATTCCTCACGCGGTTTGTTTCGGTTCCAGTCGACACCGTAGTGGCCCAGGTGAATGCCAGTCAGGATGACTTCGCGGTGTCCGGCATCGACCAAACGAGTCACCTCGTCGACGATCTCTTGGCTGGGACGGGAATGCAGCTTGGGACGCACCATCGGGATGATGCAGTAACTGCAACGGAGCAAACATCCGTCCTGGACTTTCACATAGGCCCGTTTGCGGCCAGCGAATCCGGACAATCCGGTGGGCACATCGATGACGCCGAAGCGGCCCATCAAATCGCCGAGTTCTCGCTTGTCGGTCAGAACTTCAACGACGCCCGGCAACGCACTGACTTCTTCGGGCGCCCGGGTGGCGTAACAGCCCATGACGACGATCCGGGCATCAGGGTTTTCGCGATTCAGACGTCGGACGACTTGCCGACTTTTCGCGTCACCGGTCTCGGTGACCGTGCACGTGTTGACGATGCACAGGTCAGCCGATTCACCATCGTGGGCGTCTTCGTACCCGATTGTTTGCAGGCCCTGCCGAACCAGTTCGGTTTCGTACTGGTTGACTTTGCAGCCCAGCGTGCGGGTTCGAAGTTTCGCCGTCATCAGAAAAGAATGCTCGTTCAGCCTCGGGCCCGCTTAGCCGCGAGCAGGTTCAATGGTGGCGGACATGCTGCCTTTGCAACGATCCAAACGTTCGTCTTTGCCGAACGCGTGAATTTGGTCGCGTTTTAGTTCCGCCAATTCCAACGTGGTGGTCATGCAAATCGCGCGGCCGCTTTTGTCGACCTCTTTCGCGACCTGATAGCCTTTTTCGATGGGCATGCGGAACAAACGCTTCATCATCGAAATCACGTAGTCATAGCTGTGGTCGGTGTCGTCCCACAAAATGACGTGGTAGGGCGGTTGTCGTTTCGGTTTACGATCGCTGCGTTGTTCTTCTTCCGTGACCACATCGGGCTCGGCAACGGCGGCGGAATGATCGGACATGCTTCCAACAACTCCTGGTGAAATTTGGGGCAACAGCGGCGTCTCATCCTGCCGCTTGGTGGTCCTGTTTTGGTTTGTGAAATGCTATTGTAAAGACGTCCAGATGGACCTGTTAGTCCTCAAATACGGATTTTTCCGCATTCGACGGCACGCTGCTCGATTCTCTTTCGCAATGCAATTTGATGTCCCAATCCGAACAATCTTCCTCCTCCGCCTCCCAATTGCCCGCCGAAGTTCAGTCGCGTTTGGACGACGGAAAACAGCGTCACGAAGCCGAATTGATCGAGTGGCTGAAAATCCCAAGCATCAGCAGCGATTCCTCCCGCCGCGATGACGTTCACCAGGCGGCCAATTGGTTGCTCGAGAAAATGAATGCGGCCGGCCTACAAACCGAGTCCATTTCCACCAACGGATTCCCACTGCTGGTCGCCTCGACCCCGCCTGTCCCCGGTGCCCCCGTGGCCCTGGTCTATGGACACTACGACGTCCAGCCGCCCGAGCCACTCGATCTGTGGACCAGCCCGCCGTTCGAACCCGTTGTCCGCGACGGCAAAGTGTTCGCCCGTGGCGCGACGGACGACAAAGGCCAAGTCCTGACGCACATCCACAGCGTTTGCGACTGGCTCGCCAGCGGCCAACCATTGCCGCTGCAAATCAAATTCCTGATCGAAGGCGAAGAGGAAGTCGGCAGCCAAAACCTGGACGATTGGTTGCCCGAGCTCGCCGAAAAACTGGCCTGCGACGTCGTCGTGGTCAGCGACAGCAGCCAGTACGCACCAGGCCGCCCCGCGGTCACTTGCGGCCTTCGAGGCATTGCGACGTACGAATTGTTCGTCGACGGACCGAGTCACGACCTGCACAGCGGCAGCTTCGGCGGCGCGGTCGCCAATCCCGCCATGGCTCTGTGCCAGTTGCTGGCCAGCATGAAAGACGCGGACGGAAAAATCGCGATCGATGGGTTGTACGACGATGTCGCTCCGATTCCCGACATTGAACGCGAAGCCTGGAAACAACTCGGTGCTGACGACGAGGAATTCGCGAGCAGCGTCGGTGCTTCCAAACTGCACGGCGAAGCGGGCTACACCACCGATGAACGACGCTGGGCTCGCCCGTCACTCGACATCAACGGTTTGACCTCGGGACATCAAGGCGAAGGCGTCAAAACGGTTCTACCAGCCAAAGCGTCCGCGAAGTTCAGCTTCCGACTGGTGCCCAACCAAGACCCAAAACGTCTCACCGGACTGATCGAATCTCACCTCGAGCGTCATTGCCCGCCGGGTATCCGCTGGACTTTGAAACCTGATCACGGTGCCGGCGCAATGCTGGCTGATGCAAACAGCCGCTACGCCAAAGCAGCCAGCGTCGCGATTGAGCAAGCCTTTGGAACACCGCCCGTGATGATTCGGGAAGGCGGCTCGATTCCAATCCTGGCACGATTCCAAGAAGTCCTGGATTGCGATTGCTTGCTTCTTGGTTGGGGCCAGAACGACGACGCCGCTCACAGCCCCAACGAAAAGTTCTCGCTGGAAGATTTCCACCGCGGCATCCAAGCGTCCGCCTCGCTCTGGCAAGCCATCGCATCGGCTTGAGCCGCGCCGCTAGAGCTTTCGCTTCGATCAACTAGTCGCCTCTCCCCCGACACAGTCGGAGGTTGTGCAGTTTGTTGATGCAGATATTTATGCTGCTTTCGCGCACTGCA
>NZ_ANMO01000141.1 GCF_000338295.1 Rhodopirellula europaea 6C | reverse complement strand
TACGCCAGAGTCGTTCAGCGCACTCAGGGTTGTCTCGAAGGTTTGCGATGTCGCGTCGACACCACTGTCATTGAAGATGCCGCCCCCAATCGGTGCTGAGTTGCCGCTCACGACGGTACCGTCCACGGTCAGAGACCCAGAAACGCTGTTCCAAAGTCCACCGCCTTCATTCGCGGCAACATTGCTGGAAACCGTCCCGCCAGTGATCGTGACCACTCCGTCGCCCGTGATATGCAGAGCACCACCGTTGCCAGGTGCGGATGAACCATCCGGTCCTGCAACGTTCTGGCTCATCAACACATCCGTCAACGTGGTACTGGACCCAGCCGTCACCTCGATCGCACCACCGGCTCGGTTGGCAACGTTGCCACTGATCGTGGAATCGGTGATCGTCATCGAACCGAGGTTCAGAATCCCGCCTCCACTACCAGACATTCCGTCAGCGATGTTATTGGTGATGGACGTCGAGTCAACGGTCAGCGTGCCACCATCGTTGAAGACTCCGCCACCGCCTTGATCCGCGTCATCGCCGCTGGCCGTGTTCCCATCGACGCTCGATCCAACCAAGGTCATCGTCCCGGTCGAACTATTCCAAACACCACCGCCCTCGGCACCAGCCGAGTTGCCAGTGATCGTGGTATCAATGAAGTTCGCCGTCCACGGGCCCGAGGTGTGAAGTGCACCGCCATTGATCCCGGTCGTGTTTCCATCGAATTCAGTTTCAAAGAACGTCGCGTTTCCAGCGTTCTCGACACCGCCGCCGGCGCGAGAAGCGTCGTTGTTCGAGATTGTTCCCCCACGAACCACCAACGTGCCTCCGTTCGCGTTCAGAA
>NZ_ANMO01000140.1 GCF_000338295.1 Rhodopirellula europaea 6C | reverse complement strand
TTTCGCCATCTTGTTGGATGGTTGGGGTGCGGTCACGCTTCGCTTTCTTCCCAAGCATCGGTTGGGATGCCATGTGGGACATGGCCTACGGGAGGAGCGATTCTTCGGGCTGGCTTTGGGTGGCTTCGGGCGGTTGGGGTGGCGTTTCTGTCAATCCCCGCTGACATCTTTGGTGATGAGCGATCCAATGCATCGCTTCGAATCCGATGTCACAAGCAACCGTATGAAACCTGACAAACACAACGATGGTCGCTCCGTGCGTCCAAGGTTCGCGAACTTTCCCTTCGACCCTTCTGCCGTGCCATTCTTCTACGGAACGGTGGTTTTGGTGTGCGGAACCTTGGGGGTGTTGGCGAGCGCGCCCGGGCAAACTGTTGGCGTGTCGGTCTTCACTGATTTTCTGATTGAGGCTCACCAACTGTCGCGAAGTTGGATCAGTTTTGCGTATCTGTCTGGGACGATCGGCAGCGCATTGTTGATCAGTCGCGCTGGTCGATACTACGATCGCTTCGGGGGACGCTGGGTGTCTGCCGGTTCAGCAGCGATGCTGGCCATTGTGTTGGCGGCGATGAGCTTTTCGGATGAGATCGCTCGGGCAATCGCAGTGCTTTTGCCGGAGAACTATCGCGATGGCGTCTCGTTTTCCGTCTTGACGCTCGGCTTCTTTGCGATGCGTTTCTTCGGGCAAGGCATGCTGACGCTGTCGTCTCGCAACATGGTATTGGAGTGGTTTGAACAGCGGCGCGGGATGGCACTCGCGTTCATCGGTATTTCGATTGCCTTTGGGTTTTCGATCACCCCCGCTTGCTTTGAATGGTTGATTCAGCGTCGTGGGTGGTCTTGGGCGTGGCAGACGATCGCCATGTTGGTGGGCGTGTTCGCCATTGTTGCAATTTGCTTCGCTCGGTCGCGGCCCGAGGATCATGGGATGGTTCCCGATGGTCCGTTTGCAAAAGAAGACCGCAAGACACACGCGGAAACGGTCAGCGGTCGGCAATTCACGCTATCCGAAGCACGGCGCACCTATAGCTTTTGGGTTTTCACGTTTAGCGTGGTTCTGTCCGGGCTGATACTGACTGCGTTTTCTTTTCACGTCGTGTCGATCTTTGCCGACGCCGGGATGTCGCGTGCTCGAGCGGTGGCGATCTTTGTGCCCGCCGCTTGCGTGAGCGTGGTTGTCGAGTTCGCTGGCGGTTGGCTGAGCGACTTTGTGAAATTGAAGTACCTGGCGATGGTTCAATCGCTCGGCAGTTTGATACTCGCGTTGAGCTTGGCGTTTTTAGGAGACAACGTTTCGATCGTGTTTGTCGTGTTGGGCATGGGGCTGATGCAAGGCATGTTTGGAATCATCTCCGGCGTCACCTGGCCTCGCTTTTATGGCCGCACGCACCTGGGAGCGATCTCTGGGTTTTCGACATCCATCGTCGTTGCCGGAACCGCGATTGGGCCGTACTTGTTCAGCGTCGCGCACGACCAAGTCGGTGTCTATCGACCGGCGACGTTGTTGTGTGCCGTCGCTGCCGTGGTTCTGATCGCAGCGTCCTGGCGAGCCGATCGGCCAGCGTGAGCGAAGGCGTTCACGATTTGCGTTGGAAGAAGTGTTTTCGAAGGATGTCCGCCGCCATGAATGCAGAACCAATCAGCGTTCCTGTCACATATCCCCAAAACATACCGACGAAGACGATGGGTAAGTATTGAGTGATGTCGTGACCTCGCGGCGTAGGTGACGCATCCAGAGTTCGAGTGACCGCGATGACAACAACAAAGAATGTCGCCCCAGCCAACGCTGAAGCTAGACGAGGCCGTTTTTCTTGAAAAAAGAATGCTTGCGCGAAAGCGATGATCGCGATGAAGACAGCCGCGAGCGCGGCAAAGGCAATCGATGCACGGATGAATTGCAACAAGGCAAAGATCACGGCGTAGGCTGCTGTTGCAACCAGAATCGTTGCTAGATCGAACTGCCGCTGAGCTGAGTAAAGCCGGGCGCGAACGTCTTCGTCGGGATCGGAAGACATGATTTGATCAACTCCAGTTCCCTGTCAGTTTACTGTGTTTGCATTCGTCTCGCTTCGAGTTCGGTACAGGAATGCATCGGAGGTCAGCAGCGATACCAGCAGGGCTTTCATACTTCCGTTGTTGTCTCGGTATGCTTGATGGGCCGCTTGTAAAACGGGGGCGTCGTTAAGCGTTTCGTTTCGCCCCATCCAGAAGCGGAAGGCATGACGAACAAACACTTGCTCCGCTCGCTCGCTTTCTGCGAGACGTTGGATGAGCTCGATCGCATTGGCGACTTTCCCGTCCAGCGTAGGATCGCCTGAATCGATGATCTCGCCAGTGGTGTCGACGGGTTGGCGATGTTCAGTTTCGCGATACAGTCCCGCGTGGTTGTACATCTCAAATGGAAGACCAAGCGGATCCATTTTTCGGTGGCAGGTCCAGCAATACTCTTCGCGTGTGACTCGCATCCGTTCGCGAAGCGTGGTGCGGGGTTCGTCGGGCAACATCGCGTCGACAGTGATTGGGACATCGGGGATCGCACCGCCGATCAATCGTTCTTGGATCCAGCGGCCTCGGCGAATCGCGTGGTTGTCCATCGCATCGGAGTGTGAGACCAGCCAACTGGGATGAGTCAGGATGCCGAGTCGCTCACCTTCGGGAGCAGTCGCCAGTACGCGTTCGGGTTTCATCGATCCGCGACCAAAGCTGCGGCGGCTGACACGAGCGTAGATGTCCGGGCCGTTCAGCTTGGCTTCGGTGACCGCATGGTTGACCTTAGGCTTCTTCGGAGCGTTCTTCTTGCCCGGTGGTTCTTTTTCCGGGTTGGCTTTTTTCCAAGCGGCCAACTCAATTGCAGCTTTCTTCGCGGCGGCTTTTTCGGCGGCAACGGAGGCGGCCATTTCTTCCCGCGAACGTTGCTTGCCGAAGTACGTGTTGTCGTACTTGCCAGCCACCACCTTGTCGGTCGTTAGCAGCCGCTTCAGAACCTCGGTGTCTTCGGCGAGGATCATTTCAATCAAACGGTCCGTGCTGGCGGTCGCATCGAACATGGCGTTGTAGTGAGCGACGCCTTTGTTGTTCACTCCCGTTTCGCCCAGCGCCCGGGTGTCTTTGCAGATGTAGCCCGCAAGGTCATAGCCAAAGTACTCACGGAAGAATCGCAGGATCCTCGGTTTTCGAATGCTGTCATCCTCCAACATTCGTACGACTTCGCGTTTGACGTCGTCGCGTGTTCGCATGCGTCCATCGACGATCGCACGTCGAAGAGCATCATCGGGTTGGAGGTATCGGAGCGCGTGGTTGACGGCCAACCCCAATTCCCAATCCTGCAGCATGACTCGGCCATGGCTGTCTGGTTCGCCGCTTTCGACCAACTCCGGACGAAAAAGAGCGTCGCGGTCGAGGAAGATCGCTGACAGACCAAGAACGGCACCGTCTTTTTTGCCGAGCTTTTCAATCGACTGATCCACAATTTCAACGTAGGTGTCCGATTCTGCTTTGCTCGGTGGGCGAAAAGTCAACGCTTCGAAGAGGAAATCAACCGCGGCCTGTTCGTTCGCTTCATTGATCTCTTCTGCTTCGAAGAGGTCGTAGACCGGCGTCAAAGGACGCATGACTTCGGTGCTGTAGACCAAACTGGTCGGCAACCCACGCAGGTCCCCCTTCATTTTGTCCGCGATCGAGTTGGGGTCATCGGTGATCTGGTATGGCTCGGCGATGCTGAGTGGACCTTCGGCCATGTAGCGAATGATGTCGCTGGCGATGCCCATGATTTGCGTCGCTTCGGCGCTGTTGACGGTGTAGAAGTCCGGGTAGTTTTCCAGCCCATGGTCTCGGGCCGTCGACAAGACCGCGGGAACGCTTTTGACCGAAGTGGCGTAAGCGACCGTTCCGCCCTGCCATTTGATGATTCGATCGACACCAAAGTAGAGCTTCAGTTCGCCGCCGTGATTGGTGGGAACAGCGTCCCCGTGTGTTCGAAGCCCCGGTTTGGATGGATCGTAGTCCGGTTCCGTGTTGATCAACTCGTTCAAACGAGTGATGTGCTCCTGAGGTGTGACCCGCCAGATTCTCGCGGGTGAAGACGTTGGTTGAAGTTCGATTCCATCGGGCAACGAACCAAACAGCAAATCGTGATTCAGGAAGTTGCCTTTGTTTGGATCGCGATGAGCGTGGAACCCGCCTTTGTCCTTCAGGGCTCGGGAAAGTTCGTCGACGATCCAGTCGGAAAACTTCAGCCGTTCAATCACTTCCGGTTGAGACATGTCAGGCGGGGGCATTTCCTGCAGGCTGACTTGAGCCCAAACACTGGTCCACACACTCGCATTGATGTCGTCGACGGGTCCAAGGTTCTCAAGTGACAGATCGCCTTCTGGATCCGATTCGCCGTGGCAATCAATGCAGTAGTCGGCCAGGAATGTTTCCGCCATCGCGGAGTAGTCTTGGTCGATCGGTTGGCCCGGCGTGTAGGTTTCCGCTTGGGCAACGGAGCCGAGGCTGAGCAACACGAAAAGACTTGTGAGCAGCCGACAGCGACTTGTTGGAGATTGCTTCCACATCGCTACGCCAGCACTTCCTTGAGCGGACCGTTGCTGTCGTCATACTTCTTGGCCATTTTGTCATCCATGTTGAAGCGGTCAATATTTTGGCCCGCCGCCCGCAACAGCGATGTGTACAGAGCATTGATCGGACGTTTGCCTTCCACTTGGGTGAAGCATCCGCTTTTGAATGCACCGTCGAGATTGCCCAGCAGCATGACTGGCCAGTTCGCACCGTTGGTATGTTGTTTGTCGGCGTTGTTGCTGGTGTAAACGATCAGAGTGTTGTCCATCATCGTGCCGCTTCCTTCCGGCACGCTGTCGAGTTTCTCCATGATCCGGACCAGCATGCGGCTGTTGTACTGCCGGATCTTGATCCAAATTGGATTGTCGGGTTGATCCATGTGGCCCAAGTTGTGGCCTTGCTGTTCAATGCCCAGTCCTTTCCAAGCACCGAAGATTTCGCCGCGTCCGGAACCGATCGTCAGCGTGTTGGTGATACCGGACGAGAGAGCCGAAATACCAAGGTCAAGCAAACGGTCGTGCCAATCCGTTTCGAACTCGGGATTGCTGTATCGCTCATCCACTTTCGGAGCGAACTTCCGCAAGTGATCCGAAACGGTGTCGAGTCGATCACGCAATCCGTTGACGTCCTGGAAGCCTTGGACATATTGTCCGTAACGTTGTTGATCGGAAGGGGGAAGTGATTGGCCTTTGCTCGCCGCGAGCAGTTCGACTTGGCTGAGTACACTGGAACGAGCTTCGTGCTGGCGTCGAATTTCACCCGATGAAATGCCGCCGTACAGCATCTGGTACAGATGATTCGGATTGGAATGCATGAAGATCGGCGATCCCGCACCGCTGGCAGACAGCGTCGCGATGGTGGGCTTCGTCTTCATGTTCTCGATCGAGTCCATGCCAATACAAAGATGCGGAAGCAGCGTCTGTGGAAGGGCCTTGCTCAGTTCATAGTCGATCGTTGATGCACTCGGCGGAACACCGTCGCTCCCACGATAGCCACCCAGTGCGCCGAAGAACGCACTGTGCGAGGGGCTGGTGTGCATTCCGTGCAAACCGTTGATGATGTGCAGTCGGTCTTTGTAGGGCTCCAACGCACTGATGGGCTCTGGCAGTTTTGCCTTGCCCAAGGAGCCGCTGTGTTTCATCCCCGCGGGAATGCAGGTCTTGGGATCGAATCCCTGGTTCTGCATGAAGAAGATGATTCGTTTGGGCGTCGCGTTCGGCGTCGGTGACGCGAGCAAACGCTGCGGCAAAATCGGAGCACCGAGTGCGGCACCGGCGCCAACTGCCAGTCCCTGCAGCAGATTTCTACGACTGATCATGATCGAACTTTCAACGTGTTGCACGGTCGATTGTTTTGAGTCAGGAGGTCGGTCGGACGGGGATAACCGACCAATGGATGCATCGGAAAATCATGCGGCTCACGGGCCACCAACGTCCGAGCATCCATGCCGAAGCCGCGCAGGCGGGCTCGGTGGTGATATGACGATCAAGGGGGGAATTGGGGTGGGGTCTGCCGAAACTGCTCGTCAGATATCTATAGCCTAGCCATCCCGTGGCCCGCCGCAACAGAGATTCCGCCGTGTAAATGCGTTGGGTTCGAGAGAACTCGCTTTCATGAGGATACCGGAAGCGGAAATTCCCATGTGGGAATCGAGGCAGAAAAAATTGGTCGGAACCAGCTGCGCCGGTGGTGTGTGCGCCGTCAAGACCTTGAAATCAGGTTCCGAGGCATTCGATTCGTAATGTGCGAAGCAATTTGAACGTCGATATGCTCGATACGTTTTCACTGCAATCGTCTAGCGTCCCGTTGATTTTGATGACCGTGCCGCCTTAGATGCGGCTACTCAGACGCCAACCGGGGTCAACGCCCATCGGCTGATTTTTGTCATTCGGTATACGACTAAATCAACACTTCGTTAGTGATTTTCCAGTCGTCCCGGAGTAACAAGACACGTCCGGAGAAATATCATTCCTTCGACCGCAGCCATAGCGAGGGTTGCAATCAATGCGCTCACAACGGACTGAAATGCGGATTCCGTGTTCATGCTAAGCCGAAGGCTTGCGTACCAGTACAAATCGGCTAGTGCCGCTGTAAGGACGAGCGAGATCACGAACCGGGTGATGGAACGGAACGCGGGCTTTGATCGCGGGCTCGTGCAAACATAGGCAGCCAACGCGGCTCCCTTCGCATCCAGAAATTCATAGCCGAATGAACTAACGATCCAATCAACGACAAACGTGGCTGCCCAGGCGAAGATATACCGGGACACGTATCTTGAGGTCGATGTGTCGTCGAGCGAACGAATGTCAGCTGTGGTTGTGAAGCGATGCACCATGAGCTTTTCATTCAACATTGTCATACCGCAAGATCCGATGATTGCTATTCGGCGGTGACTTTCGGCAAAGTCTCGAAGCCATTGGCACCGATGACGTTGAACCCACCATCATCGTTCCCGCGAGTGAACCCGTCGTACGCATCACGAGCGAGGTAGATCCTGAGTGTGTCGCCCTCCGCAGGCAAACCGCGGTGCCCAGACGTTGACAGTGGAACGATCGTTTTGCCGATCCAGCGTCGTTTCCAATACCTCGCATACAGCGGGCGGTCTGGAGCAATTGCGTCGCCCTTTTCGACATCTTTGACTCGAACTTCGGCAACGTAGTGTGTGTACTGCCAATCATTCCTCTTTTCGCCACGTTGATAGACGCGGGAAACGGTCCCCGTGATAACGTGCGTGGCGGTCTCGCGAAGTTGCTCCGGTGACATGTTCGCTTTTTCGCCACTCGCCGACGGTGAGAAAGCGACCAACAACAGCACGACCAGAGGCGAAGTGATTCGAAACATTTGTGTCTCCCAATGTGTGCAGATGCAAACATTGTATCGCTGTGGATCGGCGATGTGGGAAATTAAGCGATTGATGACCGGGCGAGCGAAACTGTTTCGGTCTCTCGGTCTTCCTGCGGGATCCGTTCCGCGCTCGAACTTGTTCGGCTAGATGTTGACTGTTTGCTCCGTGGCAGACGTTTCATCGAGCCGAGAAAATGTGTGGGCTCATTTGGTTTTGGAGCCCCGTGCTGTGTGAGAGATGCGAAGACGGCATGCGAACCAGATAAGCCCAGCGATGATCACGACGGGCATCAGGGCGACGGTGGTACTCAGCGAGTAGTTGATGTCACGTGCGAGTTCGTCCGGGAGCGGTGACCTGCTTGTTTCGCTGGCTGAGCGGAATGCTTTGATCATCGTGTAAACCGTGCCCAGCGGACCGATGAAGATGCAAAGGATTGCGATCCAACCAGAAACGCTTTTCAATCGGTGAGTGGTATTCTTCATCGCAGCAGACCTGATGGGTGATGCATGTGATCTGGGAAATAGAATGAACCACCAGTTCTCTCTTGGACAGAGGTCGTGCAGTTTTTAAGTGCTGTGCCAGTGACGCCTTAAGAACCCCGCCCGAGCAGCGGGAGGGGGCGGAA
>NZ_ANMO01000139.1 GCF_000338295.1 Rhodopirellula europaea 6C | reverse complement strand
AGTGGTGAGAACCTCGGCTTGCGTTCGATCACCAATCGATATTTGCAGCTCTCATCGGCAAGCAGTTCGTCATTGACCGCGGAAGTCAACCGAGTCGGTGCCGCCGCGGAACTTCGTGATTGGATTCTGCACAGCGTCTGCGGTACGGAACTGGGTTCACAAACAACGCGGTCTCGAGGAGTTTGATTCAGTCCACCCGGTTTCCGTTTGGTGGGAATGCCAGCGATCATTCTCGGCGTTGATCTTGCCCGAATTGGACGAGGATGAAACCAGAGAGTTGCCGGAACGCCTGACAGGCGACCGCCACGCCGAATTTCAGAGACTTGCGGCGGTTCTGCGAACTATTGCAGATCCTCGATCCTGAACGAATGGAATACTGTCGTCGGAAGGTTTTTAGTCAAACCGATGAAACTGAAAACACCGCCGGTGCAAGCTCAGACGGTCGCAATCGAATTCGCCTGCGAGACCTGGACGAAGTATCGCTGAACAAAGTATTCGATATGTTCGAAGAACTTTCGTTGGAACAGGGAAGCCAAGATGAGTTGGTGGCCGAAGCAACCGACTCCGGTCTTGCCGACTTGCCCCAGTATCAGATTGATCGAATTCTGTTTGAGGCTAGGTCTACCTACCGCCATGTTCTGATGAGTTCGCGAGGTGACTATCCGGCACACTTACCGCGTCGTCGCCTGAAGTCGATTCCGATCGAACCGACGGCGACAGAAAGTCGGCGAATGGAAATCGCTAGACGGGCGACCGCAAGCGACGAGACACTCAATCTCACGGAGAAACGTTCGTTGCTACAACGATGCAGCCTCGGTGGCCAATCGGCAGCCACGTTCGTCCGCTATTTGGCCGGTCGAGATGACGATCGCAAGATAGCATTTTCACCCATGCTGGACTTCGTCAAAAAAGAACAGGCGGATTGTCGACTAGACACTCTGGTCGATTGGCTTGCTGAATTTTGGCGAAGTGATCCAAACCGCAAGGCAGTGATCTGCGCCGGAGATGACGCGACCGTTCGTGAATTGGCCGAAGAGTTGTCGTGGCGGCTGCCAGAAGTCGGCAGACGCCGTAGCCGTTTGCCTCTGAAAATCGTTGACGCGGAAAGCTCGGCGGTCGGTGGGAGTGATCTGCGTGGTCTAACGGGCGCGGATGCTCAGCGATGGCGTCAATCGGCCGAATCCACCGTGGAGCCCTATTCGACGGGCAAATCGCAGCTTTTGATCGCGTCAGATGAATATGGGCAGGCAATTAACTTGCAATGCTCCGATGCTTTGATCTTCTATTCGCTCCCATGGCGAGCGGACATGTTGAATCAGTGGATTGGCCGTGTCGATCGACTGGGCCGTGACCGTGTCGATCCCGATCAACGTAATAGCCCGGTCAAAGATGTGGAGATTCTGGTGCTGAATCGACGCGGTGATCCTACCGAGGATGTTGAATCCGTTTTCTCTCATCACGAGATCTTCCAAAAGTCATTGCAACTTGACCCGGCTCTGGTCGGGAAAATTTCAGATCGAATCGACGAAGCCGTTGACCGTGGACATGCTTCCGATTCGCAATCGTTGAGACAGGCAGACAGTGAAGAAAAACGCAGAGTCAATTCAGGACGCTGGACTCCAGAAAACGCGCAGCGTCTTTTCGATTCGATCGCGCACGGTGATCCGATGGCTCCAGTGCTTCGCCATTGTCGTTACGACGCGTATGTGTCGTCCGATGACGAGTCCGCGTTTGGTAATTGGATGCAGCAACTTTGCAAGCACGAGATGCTTTCGAAGAAAAAAGTCGCCAAGCGTTTCCGAGGTGACGGCAAACGCCGGGTGTATTTCACCATGACGCAGATGCACTGCGAAGGTCCAAAGATCCCACGCTTAGAAGAACGAGACCAATCATTCCCGGCTTTCCTTCTCTCCCGACTGCATGCATTGAATCCACCCCGGTTTGAAGTCGTCACGGGGGCTGACCAGCAGGGCAGCATGCGCAAGTCTCGCTTGCATTTTCTCGGTCATGGGGGAATGTTGCATCAGCAAATGATTGAAACCTACGCGTCGGCCGGTCGCACCGAAGCCCCCATCGGTTTCTCAATCGCTTCGTTGGGGACACGGTTCTACCCGGAGGGGCATTCACTTGAGCCCGGACGTTATCTTTGCGGCGTTGGTTACGTCGATTCAGGGTGGGTCTACAAACAGGTTCCGCCATCGCGGGTGATTGACGTCGAATCGGTGTCGAAGGCGATGAAGCGGGTGCTGCGATTGCTTGCAACACATCGAGAAGCGGGGCTTCGAGCTGACCAACGGTTCGTACGCACATTGGCTCCATCGAGACTTTGCGTGAGAGCATCCGTCGAGAAGGACGGGAAGTACAGTCAGTGCAGCGGAGATGATTTGCTGACGCCATACTGGACGGCGAAAGTGCATCCACACGTAAAGCGAGTAGAGGTTCCCGAGAATCTCCGCGAGAAGCTTCCAGCAAGCTATCGAGTCGCGATCGCGAGCGAAATGAAGGATTATTGGGCGGAGCGTTCGCAAAAGATCGAAGAGCAAATCAACGAGCGTATTCAGTGCATTCACTTGGAGACGGCTGAGCAGCTTCGGCTGTTGAACTACGTTCTGGCCGACGTTGATTTGCAGATTACAGAGCGACTTGAGTACCCATCTGATAGTAACGAGCAGGTGCTTCAATTACGGCTTCGCCCGCAAGCGGCATCGCTCAAACGTCAGATAGCAGAGTTCACTGAAATGCGAGACGAACGCTGTGAATTGCTTCGGCAGAGTCTGCAGTTTGTTCAGGCCCCGCCGCCCGAAAGTGTTGTCTTGCAATCAACCGCACAAATCACACTGCGAGACGATCCAGAAGCTGCATTGGACTTGATCGCGTCCGAAGCCGATCCTGCAACTGATTTTCAAAGTGCCGCGACGGCACCCGACCCAAACGCCAATCCACGCAAACCTCGGTAAGGAAACCTAGACCGCATCATGTTCAACGAACTGGAATCCATTCGCAATCGTTTGCTTGCCTATATCGAGTCGGCGTACCACCTCTCGGACCCTCAGTTGGTCCAACTGCGGCGAGAATTGCTCGAACAGCCTGAAGTCCTGTGTCACACGCCGTTCATCGAAAGCTCGGCTCGGTATGCGAGCGGGATGCCTTACCGCGAATTGAACATCCCCGCGGAATCGGAACAGTTGCTGTCGTATCTTGCAACGAAAGAAGGCGGCGAGATTGTTTTTCCGCAGCCTTATCAACACCAGGCTCAGGCGCTCGAAGCGGTCTTGGGTGACGAGTTGCAACACACAATCGTGACCACCGGAACCGGCTCGGGAAAGACCGAAACATTCCTGCTGCCGATCATGGGCCGGCTAGGGCGTGAGGCTGCTCGATCGCCCAGTTCGTTCGAGACACGGGCCGTTCGTGCGTTGCTTCTGTATCCAATGAACGCACTGGTCAACGATCAACTGTCTCGACTGCGTCGATTGTTCGGTGCTCCAACGACTCGGGATTGGTTCAAACAGCACGGCGGTCGACCGGTGAAGTTTGGGCGCTACACCAGCCGGACTCCGTTTCCAGGCGTCATTCCCGATGACACGAAACGAATCTCGCAGAAGTTGAGCGGACTGAAGTTCTTCGCTGACTTGGAGCGACGAGCGGCCGACGGCAAGGAAGACGCGATCGAGCTTCTTGCCGCAATGCGGGCGATGGGCAAGTGGCCGGCCAAGGACGTGGACAATGATCCCGGACTGGCTCGCTGGCTTGGTTCCGGCGGAGCGTGGAAAGATGCCAATGGGAACCTTCGGCGAGCGATTGAGAATCCTGACGACACCGAGCTTTTGACACGTCACGAAATCCAAGCCTCGGCTCCGGATCTTCTGGTGACGAACTACTCGATGCTCGAATACATGATGCTGCGACCGATCGAACGTTCGATCTTCCAGCAAACCCGCGACTACTTTGTCGCCAATCCCACCGAGCGTTTCATTCTCGTCCTCGACGAGGCTCACCTTTACCGCGGCGCACAAGGCACCGAGGTCGCGATGCTGATTCGTCGTTTGCGGCATCGCCTGGAATTGTCCCCCGATCAATTTCAAGTCATCACGACCAGTGCATCGTTTGAAAACGGGGAACAGGCAAAGAAGTTTGCGGCCGGACTGACGGGAACCGACGCCGCACTCTTTCAATGGCTCGACGGCGAGAAAGAAGCCAAGCTGCCGTCGGCCGATGGTGACGCGCAGTTGGCGGCGGCGCTGGCATGCGTTCCTTTGGCCGAACTGTTGTCGAGCGATGCAACAAAGCGTTTTCAAGCCATCGTTCCGCTGTTGGGGATGACCAGTCGCCCACTCAGTTCGGAAACCTACGTTGTCGAATCAGAAGGAAATGAATCGGCGAAGGCCAGATGTAAGGTGACGCTATGTGGTTTGACTGAGGGCGGCGAATTTGTCAAAGAGGTCCTGCAAGTTTCAAATGGTGGGTCGAAGCAAACCGAGCACGAGTATCTAACGGTCGTTGACCTGGAGTGTTCGGATTCCAAGGTGACGATCGGAGCACGGCGAAGCAACGGACATGTCGAATGTGTCGCGGCAGCCGACGACGGCGATCCGTCATCGGAAAAAAGGCTGCATTTTGGATTATCGAGATTGCTGTTCGAGATCTTAGTGGATCTGTCGGCAACTGGGCGACTGATCAATCTGACATCCCGCACCACGACGCCCCAAGATGCCGAAACCAGCACCGAACTGGGCGCTCAAGAAATCGGCCGATTGGCCAGCCGATTGTTTCCCAAGTCGGATAAGCAGCAAGCTCAAGCGGCCACGGACGTGTTAGTGGAAGCCGCGTCGATGGCGCGAAGCAAGCCCGGCGACACACCATTGTTGGCCGCTCGGGTTCACCGTTTCTTCCGCGGTATCCCCGGCATTTGGGCGTGCAGCGATCCGAATTGTTCAGCACTGCCTGAGACGATGCGTGGCCGAGGCGTGACAGGAAAGCTGCACGTGCAGCCATGCCGGCAATGTGAATGTGGAAGCCGCGCGTTTGAATTGTTGGCCTGTCGGAACTGCGGCACTGCAATGTTTCAGGCGTACACGCAGAGTGCCAGACGACCAGATTATTTGTGGAGCGAGGATGTCGGCGAGGTGGACGATGCGATGGATTCCGTCGTTCCAATTCATCTGTGCTTAGATGATCCCGAAGAACACGAAACTCAGGACGACGACGATGCTCGCAGTCGCGAAATGATACTGGAAACGATCACTGGTCGATTGTTCGACAACCTTGGCGATTCCGAGACCGCTCGCACGGTCTACGTTCCTGCCCAAGCTCCGGCGGGAAACCGCAAGGCGGGGCTGTTCGACAAATGCCCAAAGTGTCGTGATCGTTTCTCCGGCATTTCGAACATGGCAACCAAGGGTGATGAACCGTTTCAGCACCTCGTGTCCGCTCAACTGATGTCACAACCTCCGACACCAGGAAATGAAACGGCGCTGCAGGGTCGGAAGTTGCTCGTGTTCTCCGACGGCCGACAACCGGCTTCGCGATTGGCCGGGAAATTGAAGTCGAATTCGCTGCGTGACGCCGTTCGTCCGTTGTTGATTCATGGGCTTCGCTGTGTTGCCGACCGCTGGTTTGATGGCGTGACGAGAGACGTTTCAATCGAACATGTGTATCTGGCTCTTTTGTGCGGTGCTCAGGAACAAGGCGTCCAGCTACGGCCGCAACTGAAGGATTCCGAACAGAGAACGTTTTACCAAGACCAAGGGCTGGCTAGAGACTTATGCCGGTCGAAAACTGCAAAGCGAAAAGCGTTTGCTGAGGCGTCCGCCCAGATTATGGAACGGACACCGGCCGATGTGTTGATTTCGCTCTATGAAGTGTTGTTCAATCCGCTATCGGGCGTTCAAAGCTTGGCGTTGGGTTGCCTAACGCCACTGGTGTCCGACTACTTGCAAGAATCGCTGGACCAATTGCCGGCACCCGAACATCCCGATTCGATCAATTCGGATGACGATCGACGACGTGGTCTGCTGGAATTTTGGTTGTTGCGAATGGCGCGCGAGCGTGCCGTTCGTTTGCCTGGCACGCCCGGTGAATGGATCGGGAATAAGGACAGCGGGATTCGCCTGCGAGTCAGCTTGGGCAGGTTTGAAAAACTGATGAAGCCGCGCGTGGGCAACACGTTCTACCGCGAGCAACTGGCCGGCGGGCAAAAGGGTGGTGGGCCATGGACTCGTTTTTTACAAGAACGGTTGGGCACCAGCGATCGAGTGGACGGCTTTCTAGTGGATCCAAAACGGATCGCGATTGACCTCGATTTCAACGACTGGGTTCGATGCGACGTTTGCACGTTTGCGATTCCCAACCATTCGTTCTATCTCGACGTTTGCCCTGAATGCGGCACGACCGATTCGCTGAAACCACTCTTTCGGCAAAACAAAACGCTCGACACCGTGTTCATGACCCGCAAAGGGTTCTACCGAAAGGATGTCGATGACCGAACCAGCGACCTGCGGCCTTTCGTTGCCGAGGAACATACCGCGGCTATCGGAGCCATCGACGCCCAAGACGCGTTCTCACGCGCCGAGTGGCATGAGATGCGTTTCCAAGATTTGGACGTGCTCGGCCCCGGCAACGAACCCGGTGGGATTGTCGACGTGCTCAGTTGCACAACCACGATGGAAGTCGGCATCGACATCGGCAGCTTGACGGCGGTTTCGCTGCGCAACGTGCCACCGAACCGATCGAACTATCAACAACGCGCCGGTCGCGCCGGACGACGTGGTTCGTCACTTTCGACGGTGATCACCTACGCCGACCAAGGCACGCACGACCAACGTTATTTCAAACGCCCGGCGGAAATGATCAGCGGCCCGGTCACGGACCCGGTCTTGAACCTGGAAAATTCTGAGATCGTTCGCCGTCACGGTTACGCAATGATCCTTAGCATGTTTCAACGCGAGCGGATCCGTGATGACCAACAATCCGCCGCGACCTCGAACATCTTCTCGTCGCTCGGCCGAGTCGAAGATTTCCGTACCGGCGACACCGATGCTTTCAGCTTTCAAGGGTTGCAGTCTTGGCTAACGGAAAACGAATCCGAAATCGCAGAAGCGATTCGCTCGATCGTGCCGCGGGAGTATCTCCAGTGCGAAGAGTCAGAGGACATTAACGAAATTCCATCGCGGTTGCTGGCCCGGCTTGCTGAGATCGGATGCGACTACAAGCCGCCGGAAACGGAAGAGTCGCAGGAGGAACGAAACGAGTCGGCATTCAGTTGGTCGGATGACGACGACGATTTCGGCGAAGATGATCCGAATGCAACGATCAATGCGGACGATGCCTCCAGCGGAGACGCCGACGTCTCCGAATCGCCGGAAGCCGGTCGTCAAACGCTGAACTTATTGGACCGACTATTTGAGACGGCGACGTTGCCCTCGTATGCGTTTCCCACTGACGTGGTCAGCATGACGGTGTTTGATCGCAACCGCTCGACCGCCAACCGCAGCGTGATCAAGTACGCCCCGCAACGTGGTCTCGACCAAGCACTTTCAAGCTACGCTCCCGGTCGAGAAGTCTTCATCGACGGAAAACGTCACTACTCCTTTGCAATCTACAGCCCGATGCGGGGCGAACGTGAAAAGGCTTGGGAGAAACGCAAACTGTATTTCGAGTGTGATCGTTGTGGTTTTGCAAAGCTGGAAGAGCTTGGCGGATCGCACTATGAACGTGAGGTACTGGACTGCCCTTCGTGCAACGAACCCGGCGGACTGGGGCCGGCGATCTACTGGATCGAGCCACCTGGATTCGCGCACCCCGCTGACATGGAGGAAGAATTGGCGGTCGATCAGCCACCGGACTACACGCGGCCGACGCAGGCCAAGCTAAACGCCCCGTTTCGCGAAGGCGACGCGATCGGGCAGACGACGACGTTCGGTGAAAGAAGTTTCACGCTTTGGACTAAGAAAGAAGAGTTATTCCTAACGAATCGGGGCAGCGAAGACTTGAAGAATCGCGGTTTCATTTACTGTCTCCGGTGTGGTCGCGTCGAACCGAAGGGCTGGCACGATCAAGACCGATCATACTTAAACAACCGAGCAAACCATCCAAAGCCGTACCCGAATCATCGCGACCGGCCGACATGCACGGGATTCACACAAGTCGTAAGTCTCGGGACGAAATTCATTTCCGATGTTGCCTTGTTTCGTTTTCAAATGGGCGGTGACGTTTTGCTGTCGCCAGGATCAACGCTTGCCAAGCTCAGCCTGACCACGGTCGCGCAGGCCTTAGCCATTTGTGCCGCCGACAGACTGGAGATCGACCGCTCCAATATCGGTGCCGAGTACCGGGCCGCCCAGACGGACCGGGGACGCAGCGGGGCCGAGGTGGATGTGTACCTTTATGACACCACGCCCGGCGGTGCTGGATTTGTGAGGGCCGCCGTCGCCAACTCTGAAACACTCTTGCGACAAGCCATTGAGCTACTCGATGGATGCGATTGCGAATCCTCGTGCTACAAGTGCCTGCGATCGTATGGCAATCGTTTTCTTCACCAAGACCTAGACAGGGAACTCGGTTCGTCATTGCTCAAACATGTTCTCGGCGATCAGGAACGCCCGATCCTGAATAAGGAGATCGAAAGACAACTTCTAAGCACCATCGCGGTCGACCTGCGTGACATGGATTATGAAGTCGAGCAGCACGACGGGTACTTGCTTATCCCGTCATTGGGCGACCGGCGGATTGTTCTGTCTCATTCGCTGATGGACAAACTTCCCGCAACCGCTGCCGCCGAGGCTGCGTACGCGAGTGGCCGAAACAACGCCGCGCCTATTGATCACTTGCGAGTCAAACGAGCCTTGCCGTCGGCCATCGAAATGTGCGTTTCATCGGTTGGGTCTCGACCGTCACCCGAAGCTGCACTCCCTGGGGGATTGAAGCGATCCGATTCCGGGCTTGCGTTGCATCACTTCGATACCATCGCCGGTGAAAACGGATCTTTTGCCACGACGGGACTGACAATTCCAGATCAAGATCCGGCCAACACGCTTTTGCTCGAAATAGATGGACCTCAACTTGAAAAGGCAAAATTCAAAGTTGACGGACAAGACGTTCCGCTGGCTTCAGGAACAGTTATCGTATTTGAACGTCTCGATGAACCGGCCGATCGACAGCTGCATGATGGCCGGCTGCGATTGGTTCAGTCGTCTGGCAGTGCATTCAAAGCGACCAAGACCTGCGTGACCTTGGCGATGTGCAAATGGGCCGAATTTGACGGGCGCATTTCAGTTCGCCTTCAGTATCAGTCGGCCAGTTCCCGCTCAACTCCGCAGAAAGTCTCCCCAGAAGCTCTAACCATCATCGGTCGGCCAATCGGGCTCGTACGCCGCGGCATCTTTTGTCCAATCAAAATGCCGTAGGTAAAAGGAAACCAAATTATGGCAATCATGCGACCCGACATTGACCCTGACGATATTCCGTACGATTCAGAACGGCTGGTCTATAGTGCACTCAAAGAACAGCTCGGTAACGACTTCGTTGTGTTGCATTCCTACCCATGGTTGCGTCCCGATCGCGATGGAAAGCTACGCGAGGGCGAGGCGGATTTCATTGTTCTGCACCAGGAAAAGGGAATGCTGATCCTGGAGGTCAAAGGCGGTGAGCTGCGTTACCAAAATGCGACTTGGCAACGCAAAAAGAGTCACGGCTACGAACCGATCACCGATCCGTTCAAGCAAGCTCGCGGCAGCATGCACTATCTCGTCGATCGCATCGAGAAACAAACCGCTGGCGATGTGCGGGGGCACCACTTCAGCTACGGTCATGCCGTCGTATTCCCTCACGACAATTACACCGGTGCCATCCCGCCGGGAGCGGACGAATCTTTAGTCTTGTCGCGACGCCAAATGGAGTCGATGGATGTCGCCATCGAAGCGGCGATGGCCAGTTGGCCGCAGCGAAGCTCTCCACTGAGCAACCACCAATGGAACCGCCTGGCGACAGCACTGCTTCCCGAATTCAAACTGTTTCGCCCGATTGTTGGCAGTGCCAACGATGTGTTCGAGAAGATCCAGGAAATGACCGACGAGCAGATTGAATTGCTCAGCGGACTATATGACGACAACAATCGCGTCTTCGTGACTGGAGTTGCTGGATCGGGAAAAACGCAGCTAGCATTTGACCGGGCTGTTCATCTTGCCAAGGATGGCAAACGAACCCTGTTCGTTTGTTACAACCGGCATTTGGCCGCCCATTTGCGATGCAGTCTCGATCAGCATCCCGATGGTACGCAACTGAAAAAACGTTTGAAGATTTCACACTTCCATCAGCTTGCTCGCGAAATAGTCGAAGATGCGGGTGTCGATTGGGATCCGCCCGAAACTTTCCCTGCTGGATCGAATTTCTTCATTGACGATGTTCCCGATCTGGTTGAACAGGCCGCGTATCTCGCGATGGAGGAGGGCGAAGATGTTCAGTACGACGCAATCGTCATTGACGAGGCCCAAGACTTTCACTCTCGTTGGTGGGAAGTCTTGCAGTGCACGCTGCTGAAAGAAGCGGAGGAGGGAACGCTGTTCGCCTTTTCCGATCCGATTCAGCGATTGTGGGATTGGGCTCCGAAGACACCGCCGGTTGCATTTCAAACAAAGTACAACCTGCGCCGGAATTGTCGCAACAGTCGCTGGATCGCTCGGACCAGCACCACAATTGCAAAAACGGAAGCGAAGTTCTTTAAACGATCGCCGTTGGGTGGCAAACCGGACATCAGCACCGTGCCAACGTTAGCGGCGATGAAAGGCATCGTCTGTAAAGCCGTCGAGAACCTTCTTCAGCAGCACGACATCAAACCGTCACAAATGGCTTTGATCGGCCCACGCGGATTTGCCAACGGATCGCTCGCCGACGTCTCGACGATTGCCGGCGTGGATTTGACCAATGACACGCGAATCTGGAACCGAGGCGACGGGATCTTGGTCACGACAGCCCGCAGCTTCAAAGGACTCGAGGCAGATGTCGTGATCGTTTACGACCTCGACGGTATTTCGAAAGGCTTCTCGCACGTCGATCTGTACGTCGCCTGCACCCGCGCCCGCTCACACGTCCATTTCCTCGTCACCGGAAAAGAAATGCTCTCTGACATCAAAGCCGCCATTCAAAACGCCGAGAAGGAGCTTGCGTGATCGAGCAATACTGCTACCGAAGCTATATGGCGTAGTCCAACCAACCGATCCGTTAAGCAAGAACGTTTTCCGCACCTTATGAATTTCATTTCGCAAGTCGAAACTGACTCCTTCGCCGAACGTCTCGGGCTTTCCGACCATTTGGAATCGGACCGAGACAGTACCGCTCCGTCGCCGTGGGGAATTGCCAGGTTGATTCGCCGGGAAGTTCGCCGGCATGGGCTGGCGACTCGTCGGGAGCTTAAGAAGGCAATCGAACCATTTTTAACGGCCGCTGGTTTTGGAGGAGACGCAAATAGAGCCATTCAAGCCGTCGCGGGACGCATGGTGGATATCGGGGAGCTTGCTGACTTGAAGGTAGAGAACCAACGCGGCTATTCTGCTATGCCTTCGCGATGGATCAAGCTTAGCGAAACGGATGCGGTACTGCTTGGAACGACCGCAACGGAAACAGATCGTTTCTCACCGTATCATCCCAACCAGTTTCTAAGACGCTTTCGACCGTCAGAAGAAATCATTAACGACCTAGCCCGTATAGGAGTGAGTGAACAATCGTTCGACGAATGGCTGGGGCAACCGGGGTGGAAGTCGCTAGTTGATCCGTCGCAGGAGATCGAGACGCTCACAGGCCTTGTCAAATGGCATCTCAACAAGCTTGGCCAAGAGGGTAGTCCATTAGTTGTTAGCGAGACAAAGGTCTTGGCGATCAATCATCGCCCCGGCGAGTTTTTCGGAAGCGAGCGGAAGCCGGAACGCAGTCGTTGGACGTCCCCAGCTAACCTAGATGACGGCAACTACTTGGCTGCCCAACCGGGGCGGAACGAACATCACTGGATACCGACGCTACTGCGGATCGAAGGGAGTGACGCGAGATCTATCCCTCTTAATTTCCGAAATGACCCCGCCTCAACCTACGATCTGAGGAACTGGTTGCTGATTGCGTTGGGCGGAATGAATGGAAAACCGGAGGTGATCCTTGCCGATCACGAAATGAGTGAACTTCAGTTTACTTTTCCGGCGCCAAGGCAAGCAAAGCGGATATTGCAGCTAGCCGGAGAACCTACCGGTAAATGGCAGCAATACGCAGTTCTCGACTCACGATCGACGATGGAGCTACTCTCCGCCGCGTTACCACTGCTTAGAACTCAATGGCTCTAACGTATTCGTAGAACTCACCATAACAAGTCTCAGCTCAAACGGCGTCGTTGGCGGCAAGGATTTCAGGATCCCAAGAATCGAATAGAAACGCAGACGATGAATTGCTCTGACGCGGGCGTTTCGGTTTGTCGTTCGCCTGTTGGCTTGTAGTTCGACTGATTCCACTTCGTGGGCGAAGCGGGATGCGTCGCCTTCCGGTTGCAACCTGACTATTGCATCATCGAGATTAGCCGCCCTCGGTCAGGAGTGGGATTGGTTGAAGCTCTTGACGCGAATCAAGTGACAAAAACACGGGCCATCGGGCGACTGCTTTCACGGAGCGAAATCGTCTAGTTCGGAGAGTCGGTCCTTCGCATGGATCACTTCAACCAAGTCGTGCTGGCGGAGATCGAAGGCGAACAAGTGGTCCGCGTCGGTGCAGGGTGCCAAATCAAACATGTCATTCGATTCCTTCAGCAATACAGCTTGAGGCTGCCGACGCTGGGCCTGATCGATGAACAATCCATCGCGGCGCGATCGCCACCGGAATTCACAGACCAGGGCGTCCAAGCCTTTCCCAGTTCGTGCGTGGAGTTCGGTTCGCCACCTATTCGCTACCGTTCGATCTTCTTAGGTCAACTGGCAAACGAGGATCCGGCAATTGGTTTCGCGAGTTCTGCGAAGCGGCAGAATGCGTTTGCCAGCTTCATTTGCTTTGGCGTGGTGCAACGTGGATGAAACAATTTCGGTGAGGCGACCATGATGGTCATGCACTTCGATCGGCTGGTCGCTACGTTCAGTCGGTGTGGATCGTAGAGAAACTCCATCCCTCGCGGAGCATCGTCAGCTGAAGAGCTGGTCGTGCTGTAGATGACGATTGGTGCCTCTTGTCCTTGAAACTTGTCGACCGTGCCAACTCTCGCTCGGTCTCCGACTACTTCGGCGATGGCATCAACCTGTGCGTTGTATGGGGCGACGACCAGGATGTCATCCGCCGTGATCGATGCCTCGCAACCGTCACTGCCTTTCCATGACGCTCCAGTGCGATGGAGTTCAGCGACGATCGCCTGCACGGCTTCAACTTCTTCGTCACTTCGGTTTTGATTGTTGTTGTGATCGATGGTCAACAATCGAAGACCGCTCCCTGAGAACGCGTGCTCGCCGAGGATTTCGTTGTTCTCGCAGTCAGGGTGACTCGTCAAACGCCCATCGTAAAATTGCTCGGAAGTGAATTTGCAAACGGCAGGATGGAGGCGACGAGTTTGTGCCAAGAAGAGCCCGCGGTCCTGAGGGATTGTGGCATCATCACCAATCAGATGTCCCAGCACAGCAACATCCGCCCCCTCTGGATGTGCGGCACTTTGCGGCTGCTCCAGTTGCTGCGGATCCCCGAGCAAGACGACATTCTTTGCCGCACGCGCGACGGCGAGCGACTGTGCCAGCGACATCTGGCCTGCTTCGTCGATGAACAAGTAATCCAGTTTCTGGCACATGTCATCACGTGACCATAGCCATGCGGTGCCGCCCACCACCGTCCCAGGGGCGATTGTCGTTGGATTCGTCTTTAGGATTTGAATCCGTTCGCTCCCCTCCTCTGTTAGAGGCTTCGTTTTCTGAGCAAATGAAACCTCCCCTGCGGTATCGAAAGAAGCCGCCCGGATCAGCAGATTGGTAATCGCATTGTGTCCCACTGCAGTCACACCAATCCGGTAACCACGTCGGGCAAGTTCCACGACCATGTTCGCCCCAACATATGTTTTTCCCGAACCCGGCGGCCCCTGAATGGGAAAGACTCCGCTATCCATGTCCTCTGCGATTTGAAGTGCAACGCTGATATCGTCACCATCGCAGGGAAGCTTGACTTTCTGCAGACTGGGCGGGCATCGAGCGATGAGATCGTATCTCGAAGAATGGACGTATGCTGGATTCCAGTAGTCTTCAGCAACTTCTTGACCCAGTTCCAGTAAGTTTTCCGGCATCGGTTCGGGAGAGATGTAGTCGAACACGAACACCGATGTGGGATGTACGTCGATGGTTTTGCCGGTCTTCTTAATCTCGACAGTTCTGTTTACACGATCAATCTCAACGATAGTCCCAATGGTTTGCCCATCAGTTTGTAACACCTTCTTGCCACGACCGACCGTGTGCTCCTGCGGCGGAAACCGGTACACGGACGTTGGGATTCTTCCTCGCCCGGTCGGTTCGCGTTGCTCGACAAATTCCAAACCGCTGATCGCTGCATTTTCGAACAATAGATCGTCATCTTCGAGCGACATGTGCCGGAACTTCTCCCAGAATACAGTCTTGTCTTCTCGAAAGAAGTATTCCAGCAGATGAGCCATCAACCAGCGAGCCTGCTGCACTTCCGATTCGTGACTGTCGCCAGCTAGCTCTTTGAGTCGATCCCGCAACTCACCGAAAACGGCGTCTCTTTCCGCGACCTTTTCTCCGGCATCGCCTGACTTCGCGGGAGGGCGAGGAATGTCGATCCCTGAATCAATGCGAACCTGACGCTGCAGTTCCAGCCATTGATGCAACTTCAGGGTCGAGACGCAATCGTCTCGGTTGTACGCCTCCACCAGCTCCACCGCACTTTGGCTGATAAGCGAAGGCCCATTCAATTCGATCGCAAACTCGACTTCACTCAGTGCTGACCGTACTTCGGACAGATCTGCTTTCCTGTCAAAATCGTAGAACGCCTCCAGCTTCTTGATCGAGTAACTCTCCACGCTCAGCACCATGCTTTGCCGAACGACCGCGTAGAGGTCGACAAACGTATTCGAGCGAAGCAGTTCGTCGAGATCGGCTTCGTACAGTTGATGCCGCATCGCCATCCGCTTCATCGCGGCAGGTTCGTACGGTGCGAAGTGGTAGATGTGGAAATCAGGGAACTGCTCTCGGCACTGCAGTAGGAACTGCATCAGTTTGCCAAAGGCGATGCCCTCGTCAGCTCGTTTGAGGCACCAGTCCGAGTGATAGGTGGAGTCATCGCCCTCACGTGACACGTAGCCAAACAGGTATTCAAGCACACCATCGGGAGCGTGTGGATCGCCTTCGAAATCCAGGTAAACATCTCCCGCACTTGGTTGCGGCAGTCGACAGAAACCGAACAGTTGCTGGTCGTGCTCTAGATCATCGCTGACCGCAGCAACCGGTAAATACTCAACGATGCGTTCACCTGATGCACGCCCCTGCAACTGAACCTTCGCTTGCCGGTGAGCTTTGAAGATTGACTCCCGAGAACCGCCCTTTGGACGCTCGGGGATTGGATCATCGGACTCAGCGAACCCTTGCAGGGTTGCATTGCCTTGCCGGCGGATTTCATCAATCTGTGAAGCTTGAATGCCGGCCACAAACGAGAGGTGGTCATCATCGCGACGGATTCGATCGCAGTGCGGGAACCAGCGGCAGATATCACAATGCTGGCACGGTTCAGGATAGAGTGAGTGCAGTCGGTCTTTGGACGTTGCGTCCAGGTACTGACGTTTGACAAGCTCAAAGTAAGCCCAGTAGGCATCGAGCGAGAAACATTCCTCTTCAAACGTCGACTCAGAATCCAACGCAGCAGGTTTTGCTGCGCGAGCAGTTTTCGGCCGTGTTCCCTGAATTTCGCACACGCAATCCGAATACAGACAAAGCTGCAGGATGGTGCCTGCCTTGGTGTCGTGTGCGAGCTTTGTGTCCACCACCTCGTACGACCATCCACCTAAATCACTGGCCCTCGGCACTCGAATGAGGAAGTCGCTGCGACCGGCGAACGATCCTTTCGCGAGTGATCCTTGATAGATTACGTCTACGCCGCGACGCATTAACTCGACCGTCGCTTGCACTTGCTTGTGATCGTCGAAGTCGCGCAGCTCCACGACATTCAATCCATCGCTCTTCAGCATTTCCAAATAGGCCGCTTCGTGAGCGTGCCCTTTCTCAATCAAACGTTCGAGTCGTGCATTGTGGCGAAACGGAATTTCGATGTCGCCGTCAGCTCGTCGCATCGCCAAGGAAGTCGCATATTGGCAAGCCAAGAAATCCGCGAGGTCTGTTGCGGAATGCGTGTAGACGGAATCTATCTTCTTCATGTCTGCTCTCTCTGAATGGCCGATTTATCAATGATGCGAGCGGCGGCTTGGATCGGTTAACGCTATCGTCAGCGATAGGCTCACGAAGCACTACCCGATCAACTCAAGCAATTGCCTCGATTCGCTGGCGTGACCGTGAATGTCTCCGATGATGTCGAGTTGCTTATTCATCCAAACTATTGGTCACGTTCAGAATTGCTTGTTTTAACTTTGTCTCCTCGACTCGTTGGTTGAGAAACCAGTCAGTCGACCAAATTCGGTGTATTTCCCATCCGCGAGATCGAATAATCTCTTCACGAAGTCGATCTCGATCCCGAGCACTCCTGGCCGAGTGATAGGTAGCGCCGTCGCACTCGATGCCGAGCAAAAATGATCGGTCGCCTTCCCTGCGTCGCACACCAATGTCGATGAAGAATCCGGCAACTCCTACTTGTGGCACTGCTTCCAGCCCCATCTGCTCGATCGTCCGACAAACCGCAATCTCGAATGGTGAATCGGGAGCCTTTCCGCCGACTATGCCGCCGTCGTCGATCGCTCCGGTGATCGCATAGCTGAGGAAATCCTTGTACGCGTTCACACCACGACTCTTTTCCGGACCGCCCTGAATATCACCCGGATGAAACGACGAAAAAACAACCATTCGGTGACGTGATCGAGTGATCAAAACATTCAAACGACGCCAACCCTTCTCTGAGTTGATTGGACCAAAGCGTTGCATCAGTCGATTGCTGGCGGGATCCTTGCCGTAGGTGTAACAAACAAAAATGACGTCCCGTTCATCTCCCTGCAAGTTTTCGAGATTCTTGATGAACAGTTCTTCCTCGCATTGCCGTAGCCGATCTACCGCAACCGCGGCTGCCGCATCGTTTTCACAACGCTTTTCAAGCAGTTCAGCAATCATCTCGGCCTGCTTCTTATTGAACGTGCCAATCCCCAGCGACTCATCCGGCCTGGCAATCGCGTGACGTACGATCTCCTCGACGACCGCGGCAGCCTCCTTCATGTTCAATCCACTTGTACACGTCGCACCTTCAACGAACACATGCCGGATCCCATACGTGTCAGGATCACCGCTAGGCGATGGGAAAACGACTAGATCGTTATCGTAGAAACGTGAATTTGAAAATCGGATCAGACTTTCGTGTTTGCTTCGATAGTGCCACCGTAGCCGCCGGAAAGGCTGGAACACTTTCATCGCGGCCTCGAGCACCGATTCGGTGTTGTCCAGTTGAGTCGACTCTTCGTCCGCAAGATCTTCATCCACACGATCAAAAAAGGATGTCGGCGGAAGCTGCTTGGGATCGCCAACCACAACGAGTTGCTTTGCTCTCAATATCGTGCCAATCGCATCTTCCGGCTTGATTTGCGACGCCTCATCCATGATCACCATGTCGAATTCGACGTCGCTCTCCGAAATGAATCGCGACACCGATAATGGACTCATCATCAAACAAGGCTTTAAAGATTGAACGGCTGCACCGGCCCGTTGCATCAGATCACGAATTCGGCAATGTCGTCGTTGCTTCTGCGATTCATGACGAATCAACGCAAGCTCGGTCAATTCACCGACGCGGCCTTTCGAGTTGCCCGACGGAACAGAACGATTGGCGGCGCGCGACGCGATCTCGTTTTTGCCTAGTTCCCTCAGCTCGCGATCATAGAGTTGAAATTCCTCTCGCAATCCATCCATTGTCTTCCCTGATCCCGTTCGCAGCATCTCGGATTGCTTGAAAGCATTCTCGGCGGCGATTTCAAGAACAGAAAGCTCATACGACGGCGACAAGAAATCGGGTTCGATCGAACCTTCGATAGCGAGGTTGCAGAATTTTTCCAGTTGCATGCGAGAGCAGTTGTCCAACGACCGACAGAATTTTGACCATGCTGGCAGTTCATCCGTTTTCTGCTGCAGCGTTTGGGCAATCGCCGTCGTCGTTTCTCCCAACACAGATTCAGTGTCGATCGGCATCCAAGAAGGTTCCATCCGGCCGAAACTCGCCAGACGCTCGTGGGCGGCAGAGAGACGCGACATACGCTTGCTAAGATCATCGGCCTCGTCGCACAACGAAGCAATTTGTTGAGCATCGGCATGAGCAAGCAAACGCACACGAACCTGCTCGGGAAGCCCAGCCAGAAATTTGCGACCATCCGCCAACCAATCCAAGACTTGCTTGACCTCTTCGGGCGAGGTCATTGTCCGCTTGTGCAGCCAACGTTCATTCAACGCCTCCCATCGGGTGCCGTCACTGATGCTCTCTTTCAGCAGACCAACTTTCGACGATAAATCCACTTGTTGAGAAAGAGCATCCATCGACGTTCGGTGATCATTTCCAATCTGAATTGCCCCTTCAATGCCAGGGCCAAGTTTCCCGATCGTCGATTCCAACATTTGCGTAAGTGAATGGTGGTCGAGACTTCGAAGCCGTTCCGGCAATCCCTGATCCTTCGGTGCAGCAGCAAAGAGTTCGGAAACACGCTGCGCGACCACCAGGGCGGCCTTGACGTCAATCTGAGAGAGCTGATCGTTCTTGATCGCGAACAGCGATTTTGTCAGTGTGTAGTCTGCCCCTGCGTTTTGCGTCATCTTCACCCAGTTGAATAGGGTTTCAAGTTGTTTCCAGTTGGTTTCCTGACCGCGATAGGTTGCACCAAGTCGTAAAGTGTGTTCAGGATGCACGGCAAACGCTTTGGATGCTGCATCGGCGTTCTCGATCTGACGAAGCGTTTCAATCAATTGCATCGCATGTCCGATGTTCCATTCCATCGGTAGCTTCAACTGCGTCGCAACGGTAGCCAGCTCCTTCGATGCTTTCGCCCATGCTGTCACGCGTCGCTTCAGTATCTCAAGTGGCACCTGATTCGGATTCCCGTCGGCGACTCGTGTTGCAATGTCACTTGGTGCGCTCCAAGCTGAAGCAAAACTGCTTTCAGTTCGCTTGAGTTCCACGTTTGAGACGTCTGGAATGATCGTCGCTCTTTGAGCTAGCAACGAGCAAGCAGATTCATAGTCAAGTCCGTGCTGCTGGGCTGTATGTACCCAATCGAAACGAACCTTCAACGTCTCCCAGTCGGTTTGCACGCCTTGGAATCCATCGCCCAGCAAAGCAACCAAGTCTTCTTGATTGCGAAAGGCCGCTTCCTCGTTTGACAAGGCGTCCAAATCTTCCAGCGAACGAATCCATTCATTCAGTTCTCGTTGGACTCCAACGGCAGCAAACTCGTCCAGGTCCGCCCTGGCTGATCGGTACTCACCACTGAGCAACTTAAACCAAGAACGACGATGGCGACGCAGAGTCTTCGCGATCTCGGTCACCTTTCCAGGTTCAGGAACCGATGGCATGTGAAATGCCTCTTCAAGTGCCTGTCGACGTGCTCTCAATTCATCGGCGACTCTGGACGCTTGCTGGAACGCACGTCTGCCTTCGCCACGGAACATCGGTTCCCGCAAGCAATCGACTTCCGCAACGATTCGGTGACGAATCAGTTGGATCAACGTGGAAGCTCTTGTGAAAGCATCGAAACTTGCCGGCGGTTGGACTGCCGGCAACTTCATCTTCATGCCGGTATGAATCAGTTGATCCGTGCATGTTTCCGCGTTGTTAGACCAGCGAGCGATCTCGCCAATTTTGGCCAGAGTATCTTCACCGCCAGCTATGGCTCGGACGGCCTTGACGGCCATTTCAATCTCTTTTAACCGGTCGGCAACACCAGCAACATCGCAACCGGTTCCAGCCACAATCGCGTCGAGGCTTTCGGTCAGTTTTTGCTTCGCCGATTGCAATTCAATGCTCTGCTTGTAAGCGGAACGCAGATCTTCAATGGCATTGGCACGAAACATTTGCTCTGTCACGGATTCCTGATTGTTGACGATTGGGTGCCTGATCAACTGGACCAACTTGATGCAGCGAGTCAAATCGTCCAGAACATCACTTGGCCTAATGCCAGCTTCAGCTAGCCCCATGAATTGCGGCTCAAGTTCGCCGATGGCCTGATGCAATTCCACCATCCAATCACGCAACGCGACAGCATCTTCGATTGAATCGTTGCCTGACAAAACCTCCAAACCCAACATGGATTTAATCGCAGCCCGTTTGTTATTCAGCAAATCGTCCGAAACGCGATACTGGTTTCGCAGACGGCTTTCAGCGTCTTTCTTTTCACCGATTAACGAAAGCAGGTTTTGGCAGAACTTGGCCTTCACCTCGTCGACAAGAATGCTCGCCAACTCACTGGTCAACGTTGATGTTTGGCTCGCCCAACCGCGAATCTCATCGACGTCGAGCTTGCGAGCAATTTTGTACGCCTCTGTTTGAGCACCTCCCCATCGACGTCCCAACTCATTTGCACTGTTCGCCACCGACTGAGACTCACGTTCAATTTCAGTCAAGCAGGCCTGGATTTCGTCTAATCGCCGAAAAGAGTAGTCTTCAGGGAAAAATCCCCACCAAACCCACTGTGTTGGGTTGGGCGTTTCCTTCAAAACACTCGCAAAGACATTCAACTCCGCAATCGAGGATTTCAATTCGTTGCGGTCGCGCGGCACTCGCTCGACGGCCATACGATGAAAAGTGGCACCTTCGCCGCGCAACGCAACGACCACCCAAAGCACGTAGTACAAGGCATCGCCCGCAGGACCAACTGGCATTGCCATTTCGGAAACGTAGTGATTCAGCCGGTCTCGCAAGCGAGCGAGCGTCTCACGCGTTTTACCGAGTTCACCAGATGACGGATAAGTCGTTCCCATCCGGTCGCTCAAGGATTCAAACACCTGTCGGGGCGATGCAGCATCGCTGTGAAGTTCCAGGCAAAAATCATCTAGCCCCAATGCTGACATTCGATCGTGAACGACTTGCAGAGCCGCTAGTTTTTCGGCAACAAACAAGACGGTCTTGCCCGAGCCAATGGCATCCGCGATCGCATTGGTAATGGTTTGTGATTTCCCCGTTCCAGGCGGCCCCTCGATCACCAAGTTGCGTCCATTGCGAATGTCGACCAATGCTGATTGTTGCGAGCTGTCCGCGTCCAATGACAGAATCAATTCGCCTGCGGTTTGGTTGCGATCGACGTCATAATCGGGTGCGTACAATGTCGCCTCATCAATCTCCTCGTCGGTGGTTCCGCCGTCACCACCGCATACCAGCTGCTCAACGATGCTTGACGAGCCCGACTCGCCAGATAGATCCCAGTTCGCCGGGTCGATGTCCGCATACATCGAAAGCTTATGGAACGAGAAAAAACCAAGCAATGCCTCGCGACGAATACCCCATGCTGGTTTCGACTTGATTGCTCCTTGCATCTTTTGGAAGTAGTCCTCGGGTCTTACTCCTTCTCCAAGTTCAGGGATACGCAAGTCAAAATCGCGAACAAGCTTTTTCTGCAAGCTCAAGTTGAATTGGATCTCGTCCTCGTCCCATTCGATCGAAAACAGTGGCTCGCCCCCTCCACGAGCAATCTTCTCGATCTTAACGGGAATCAACAACAACGGTGCCAAACGCTCTTTGTCTGAGCTATCGGATTCCTTCCATGCGAGGAAACCGATCGCGAGGAACAGATAGTTGATGCCTGTTTCTTGCATCGCGGTGCGTGCCTCACGCTGCATGTACCGCAACGTGGAGCTTAACTTGTCTTGAGTCAGATTCGTTTGCAGTTTGTCATCGAAGTGATTTTTCAACTGACCCCGTTGGTCGTTTGGAACTGCTGGCAACGGAATTGGATACTTCTTCGGCTCCTCGCTAGCTGTTGATCGCGATTGAATCTCCGCGGCATTACCTGACGCTCCAGGCAATTTGGCTGAAGCAGCGTTGGCTTTTCCCTGACTCGTAGCTTGTGGACCAGCCTTCGTTCGGTTTTCGTCACCAACTTTCTTTCGCGGCGGATCGGGCACGAAATCAAATACAAATGGTTTTCCGGCCTCCACCAATCGCTCATACATCACGTCGGGTAGTTCGTTGA
>NZ_ANMO01000138.1 GCF_000338295.1 Rhodopirellula europaea 6C | reverse complement strand
CTTCGTGAAGCGACACCCGAGGCCGCCGTTCGCGAGACCGCCAAGTTGATTCAATCGGGTGTGCATCCGCAATCGATCAGCGATGCGTTGTTCTTGTCGGCGGGCGAAATGGTGATGCAACAACCCGCGATTGTCGCGTTGCACTCGGCCACATCAACCAACGCATTGCAGTACGCCTATCGCACTGCTGCTGATGACCAAAATCGAATGCGTCTGTTGCTTCAGAACGCTGCCTTCATCCCGCACTTCCGACAAGCGATGGATTCTCGCGGCAAAGTTGGTGATTCGCAGATCAATGAGCTCACTTCCGAATCTGCCGGCGATGATTCGGTTAGCGTTGATCAAATCTTTGACTCGGTCGGTCAAGATCGATCGCATGCCTCCGCGGCGACTTACCAGTACCTCGAATCGGATGGCAAGGCAGAGGATTTGATTCACGCCGCACGTCAGCTGACGTTCCTGAAAGGCAACGATTCGCACGATTACAAATACAGCTCCGCGGCGCTCGAAGACTATTACGCGATCTCGCCGGAACTGCGAAACCGCTACCTCGCCGCCGCGACCTATATGCTGCCCGGGAAAAACGACCGAGACAATTCGCTGGTCACCCGAGTCCGCGAGGCGTTGGCGTGATGCGGTTGTCTGCGAGTAGCTTTGGCTTGGTGTCAGCCAATTCTCGATTCATCATTCACGACGGCCCCCGCACATAACCAACGCCAACGCCCAAACGGCTCACATGATTCTTCCCCATCCTTTATGCCTACTTTGCGGTTGTGCAGTTTTTAGATGCTGTTCCAGTAACGCCTCGAAAACCCCGCCCGTGCAGCGGGAGGGGTCGGAAAGCGAGCGTTCAGCGAGATTTCCGGGGGAGGCAATCCGCGCCGCTTCCCA
>NZ_ANMO01000137.1 GCF_000338295.1 Rhodopirellula europaea 6C | reverse complement strand
AGAAGGACCTGTTTCAAATCCTTCTGAAACACGGAGAAAACTGCAAAAACGACGAAATCGCCACGGTGATGCACCACCTGATGCACCAAAACTCAGAAAAGGACCTCAAAGACACCTTGGTGACCCTGCTAAGCGTCATCGCGACGACGCTCGCTGATCACTCAAGTGGGGAAATTCCCCACCCCGAAGACAGCGAGGATGTCTGGATCGCCGACTAGCTGCAGGGTGAACCGAGCTTTCACCCATGCACATTCTCTCGAGGCGTCATGAACGCTTGGCGACGACAAAATTCTCGCCAGGACGAATCGAACACAGTGGCGGGCGGGTGTCGATCCGAATAAGCCCATGCGTTTGCATCGCAATGACCGAATCGATGTAGCTGACAAATCTTGTGACACGCTCCCTAACGATCCCCAAAAGCATCTCCGCGTTAACGACGATACACTCATCGGCAAACTGGCTGACCAAATGGCTCCGGTATCGAAATGGCCCGTTCCAGTCCAAGAGAACTTGGTAGTCAGGGCTCTCCTCGAGATCCAGGTTTTCGTTCTCATGAACCATGCACCGGATCGCGTAAACGAGGCTACCGAGCGTGTAACGAATCTCCTTGCCCGTCCGAGCGTCGACAACCACACCGGACTGGTACCCGCCCTCACTCGGTTCAGGTCCGCCAAAGAACTCGAGAAAGCGACGCTTGTTGTCCCTGGGGGACGTGTCGTCACCATTCAATGAGCGACACAAAGTTTTGGCAGTGTCGATGGCTTTGCATAGTTCTGGGAAGCAGCGATCACGCTTTTGGTCCGCCAAATATGCGTAATCGCTGTCGTAGATCGCTTTCTTGACGTTGTCGAGCCACCGCTTCTCTCGCGTCGTCATCTCACCGATTCGCTCAACCGGAACCGCCTCAATCATTCTCCTCGCCCTCCAATTCAAATTGTCCTCTCGTTCTCTGAAACGAATGGGTTCATCAACGAATCCTGCGACCATGAATGCGAGCAGCAAAAGACCCGTGCAGCAATTCGCCGCCGCTACCCCTGCCTTTCGATCGCACCAGCCACAACCATGGCGAAAAAATTTTTGCCCCGATGCCCCGCCCTCTCCCCACCTGGGTTCCAGTGGTCTCGCAGACGCAATTTTGCCTGGAATCCGAAACCGTTTGGCCATTCTGTCATGTAGCCTTCTCCGATTGTAGAATCCTCCCCCCCTTCATGCGCCAATGCTGCACTTTGGATTCGAAGCCGGTCCAACGGTCGGCATTGGACGCACCAAGCAATCAAGACCTCGATCTCACTGGCACAATCTGCTGGAAAGGACCCCAGACACGTGGCGCTTAAGAAATCGGAAATTTATTCATCCCTTTGGGCGAGCTGCGATGAGTTGCGTGGCGGGATGGATGCCAGCCAGTACAAGGACTACATCCTCTCGCTGTTGTTCATCAAATACATCAGCGACAAGTACGCAGGCATGTCTCCGCGACGATCGCCGATTAAAATCCCGGAAGGGGCAAGCTTCGCCGACATGGTTGCTCTGAAGGGCACCAAAGACATCGGCGACAAGATCAACACCAAGATCATCGAACCTCTGGCGAAAGCCAACCAGATGCTCTCGCAGTCCGACTTTCCGGACTTCAATGACGAGAAACTGGGCGACGGCGACGAAAAGGCCGAGCGGCTGACCAGCTTGGTTGCCATCTTCGAGCGCAAGGCTCTCGACTTCTCGAAGAACCGAGCCGACGGCGACGACATTCTGGGCGACGCCTACGAATACCTGATGCGGAACTTTGCTACCGAGAGTGGCAAGAGCAAAGGCCAGTTCTACACGCCCGCCGAAGTCAGCCGCATCATGGCTCAGATCATCGGCATCCATGAAGCAAAGACCACGGGCGAAACCACCGTCTATGACCCGACGTGCGGTTCTGGTTCGTTGCTACTGAAAGTCGGCGACCAAGCCCCGACGCACGTGACGCTGTACGGGCAAGAAAAAGACGTCGCAACCAGCGGTTTGGCGCGGATGAACATGATCCTGCACAACTATCCGACTGCGGAAATCGTGCAAGGCAACACGCTGTCCGATCCGAAATTCAAACCCAAAGGAGAGCTCGCAACTTTTGACTACGTTGTTGCCAACCCGCCCTTCTCGGATAAACGCTGGAGCACGGGGCTCGACCTGGAGGAGGACGAATGGAATCGCTTTGAGCCCTTTGGCACGCCACCAAGCAAGCAAGGCGACTACGCCTACCTGCTGCACATCGTTCGTTCGCTCAAGAGCACCGGCACCGGAGCCTGCATTTTGCCGCACGGCGTGTTGTTCCGAGGCAACGCCGAAGCCACCATTCGTAAGAAGCTGATTCGCAGCGGATACATCAAAGGCATCATTGGTCTGCCCGCGAACCTGTTCTATGGCACCGGCATTCCCGCTTGCATCGTCGTGGTCGACAAACGTGACGCGGCAGCACGCAAAGGCATCTTCATGGTCGACGCCAGCAAAGGCTTCATGAAAGACGGCCCGAAGAACCGTTTGCGTTCACAAGACATTCACCGCATCGTCGACACCTTCAACGCGGGCACTGAAAAGCCCGGCTACGCGCGGCATGTTGGATTTGACGAAATCGAACGCAACGAATTCAACCTGAACCTGCCGCGTTACATCGAAAGCCAAGAAACCGAGGACACGCAGGACATCGCCGGTCATCTATTCGGAGGCATCCCGACCACCGACGTCGACGCGATGCAGGAATTCTGGGACGTCTGTCCAACGCTACGCAAATCGCTGTTCAAAGAAAACCGCGAGGGCTACCGCGATCTGGCGGTCGACATGGCCACGGTCAAAACCACAATCTTCGAGCATCCTGAGTTCACCGACTACATCTCCGGCATGAACGACCACTTTACCAAGTGGCGAAAGAAGACCGCCAAACAGCTTCGCTCCCTCGAAGCCGGCCACAAGCCAAAAGAGCTGATCATCGACATCAGCGAAGCGTTGCTCGGCCATTACCGAGGCAAACCGTTGATCGACCACTACGCCGTCTATCAGCACCTGATGGACTATTGGTCCGACACGATGCAGGACGATTGCTATTCGATCTCCGCCGACGGATGGAAAGCCGAAACCGAACGCATCATTGAGAAGGACAAGAACGGTAAGTCGAAAGACAAAGGCTGGGTCTGCGACCTGATCCCCAAGCCGTACATCGTGGCTCGCTACTTGCAGGCCGAGCAGGACGCGATCAATGCTCTGGAAACCGAGCGGGAAAATCTGGAGGCCGCCGTCACCGAGTTGGAGGAAGAGCATAGCGGCGAGGAAGGCCCGCTCAATGGTGTTTCGGGAAAGACCGATGCCAAAGTTGCTTGGCAGGAAGCGTTTGACGAAGTTTGGCAGGATCGCTTTCCCGACGACCACGGGCAGTACACGTCGGCGCTGGCAACCGAACAGGCCGAGCGAAATCGTATGCTGGAGATGTTTTCCGATTCACGCATTGAGTTGCTCAAAAACAGCAAGGGCAAGTTGAAGATCTCCGATGTTCGCAAAGCTGCGAGGGAATCCGAGGACATTGACGACAAGGCGTTTTACGAGCAATACGACGCCAGCTACAAGGCGGCCGCTGATGCAAAGAAGCAGGCCAAGGAGTTGGCCGAATCGGCGGAGACCACGATCCGCGAGTTGGTCGCCACAAATCCGAACGACGAATTGTTGGGCGACTTGCGTGTCTTGACCGAATATCGTCGGCTTCTCGACGAGATCACCGAGATAAAGAGCAAGATCAAAGAGGCCGACGCGGAACTCGACAAGCTGGCTTACGAAAAATATCCGAAGCTGAGCGAGGACGAAATCAAAACGCTGGTCGTCGACGACAAATGGATGACGACGGTCGATGAGAAAGTCCATAGCGAGATGGACCGCATCAGCCAATCGCTTGCCAGCCGCGTCAAAGAGTTGGCCGAGCGTTACGAAACGCCAATGCCACAATTAATTGAGCGAGCCAACGAACTAGAGACTCGCGTCAACCGTCACCTCGAACGCATGGAGTTCCCAGTTTGAGCGTGCAAGAACTGGAAACGCCTGACGCGGTCGGTGAGAAGCAAGTCAGCTATTCGATTCGACCTGGATACAAGCAAACGGAAGTCGGTTTGATTCCCGATGACTGGGAGGTTCGGTCCCTTGGTGAAATATCGGATCCGGTTCGTGGAGGTTCTCCAAGGCCAGCAGGTGACCCTCGTTTCTTCAATGGAGCGTTTATTCCGTGGCTAACCGTGGCTGCATTGACGAATATCCCACCTGCCCAAATGACCGTAATGGAAACGTCCTCCATGCTCACGGAAGAAGGGTCGTTGCGAAGCCGAATCCTCCATCCGAATACGCTAATCATTGCGAATAGTGGCGCGACACTGGGCGTTGCCAAAATACTTGGAATCACGTGTTGCGCGAATGACGGAATAGCCGCATTACTCAAGTTGTCCAAAACGGTCAGCAATAGATACTTGGCACATTTCATAAACACTCGAACCGAGTATCTGCGAGAAGTCGTCGCGACGGGGAATGGACAGCCAAACTTAAACACTGACCTCATCTCCGATTTCAAAGTGCCTCTTCCTCCCACGCTGGCCGAGCAGGAATCGATTGCGGAGGCGTTGGGGGATGCGGACGCGTTGGTCGAATCGCTGGAGCGGCTGCTCGCCAAGAAACGCAACCTCAAACAAGCCGCCATGCAGCAATTGCTCACCGGCAAAAAACGACTCCCCGGATTCGAGGGCGAATGGGAAGTGTCGGAACTGCGAGGGCGCGTCAATCTGCGATCCGGTCACCATGTCCTCGCACAGTATTGCAATCAAGAGGGACTTGGCACGCCATATTTGACAGGGCCATCAGATTTCCCCGACGGTGCTATCAGTCACTCGAAATTCACAACGAAACCAACAACGCTTTGCCAGAAGGACGACATTCTTGTAACAGTGAAGGGATCGGGATGCGGCACACTCGTAAAGGCTGATTCGACCTATTGTATTAGTCGTCAGCTGATGGCAATCACTGTTCAGGAAGGTGACTTTCGATTCATTTATTATTCCTTGCTGCAAAACGCATCCGATTTCCAAGATGCCGCAGCAGGATTGATTCCTGGTCTTTCCCGTAGTGACGTCTTGGGTCAGGAGCTTCCTTTCCCACCATCACACGCCGAACAAACCGCCATCGCCACTGTCCTCTCCGACATGGACGCGGAGATTGCCGCGATCGAGGCGAAGATCGACAAGGCCCGCCAGATCAAAGCCGGCATGATGCAGGAGCTGCTCACCGGAAAGACTCGGCTTGTTTCAGGAGGACCGGCATCATGATGTCTGTGGCTGAGCTGGAGCGACTGCTCAAAGAACCCGAAGGTGAGAACCTGGAATTCAAAAAGGCGGCTAACAAGTTCGGAACCGATGAGCTAACGAAGTACTGTGTGGCGCTCGCCAATGAAGGTGGCGGCCGGATTGTCTTTGGTGTCACCGATAGACGACCGCGTAAAGTCACAGCCACTACCGCGTTCGCTCAGCCCGAAGAAGTTCGCAAGACGGTGCTGGACCGGTTAAAGATTCCTATTCATTTTGACGTCATCGAACACCCTGACGGACGCGTGGTTGTCTTCACGGTTGCCTCGCGGCCCACCGGTGTGCTGCTGCAATACGATGGTCAGTTTTGGGACCGTCAGGGAGACGCACTCGTCGGAATGGAGCTCACCAGTGGCCGCGCTCGCGAGATCACGGCGGAGCTTGGAGCGGATTTTTCAGCCAGCGTTGTCGATAGGCTGACGATCGCGGATCTGGATCCGCAGGCCATCGAAAACTTCCAAAACGAATGGATTGAGTTCACTGGCAAAGAGGGATTGCGTTCACTGACCGCCGAGCAAGTCCTCCGCGACGTTGAAGCCGTTACCGATGAAGGCGTTACGTACGCTGGCTTGATTCTGTTTGGAAAGCGGGCTGCGATCCGTAAGCATCTTGCTCAAAGCGAGATTGTGTTTGAGTACCGATCGAGCGAAGCGGCGGGGCCGGCGGCTCAGCGTGAAAACCTGACCGATGCATTTTTCAATCTGCATGACCGCATCTGGGAACTGGTCAATCTCCGCAACGACCAACAGCCTTATCAAGATGAACTTGCGATTCGCAATGTACCCACTTTTGACGAGCGTGCTGTTCGTGAAGGCGTGCTGAACGCGGTTTGCCATCGGCATTACCAGATGGCGGGCAACATCTTCCTGCGTCAGTATCCAGACCAACTGGTGATTGAAAGTCCCGGTGGTTTTTTGCCGGAGATCACGCCTGAAAACATTCTCAATCGCCAGTCGCCTCGCAACCGTCGCGTCGCCGAGATCCTGCAACTGTGCGGTTTGGTCGAACGCAGCGGTCAGGGCGTCGACCTGATGTACGAGCGTTCGATACGGCAAAGCAAGCCTCACCCAGATTTTTCAGGCAGCGACGAGAACACGGTCGTCCTGCGGCTGTCGGGTCGGATGCTCGACCCCTCATTCGTTCGATTTCTTGGGACGTATGTACCTGCCAAACTAGACGAACTGGGAACGGATGACTGGCTAGCGCTGAGCCAAATTGCCGGTGAGCAAACCCTTTCCAGCAGCCTCCAACAGCGGGTCGACAATCTGCTTTCTCGGGGGCTGATCGAACGAATCGGTGGTGGCAGGTTTATCTTGCCGCGAATCTATTACCAGTTCCACGGTCGTGAGTCGACTTACAACCGGCTTCGCGAGCGGGAGCAACTTAAAGAGCGGGTCGAGGAAATCCTGGAAGGCTTCCGCTTGGATGGTCGGTTGATCGGTGATATTCACGAGGAAATGCCGACGCTTGAACGCAAGACGCTTCGACGTCTATTGCAGGAGCTTCAGGACGAGGAACGAGTCCACAGTGAGGGGGAGAACCGCTGGACACGTTATTTCCCTGGGCCCACCAGCCAGGAGGGTGAGTAATGTACCTGCGCAAAGCCTCTGAATTTCTCTCGGACAAATCGAGACAACGCCACGTCTGTCGATGCGTGAAAATGCTGTTTTTTGCGACGTTTTCTCTAACATTCTCTCGGACACCTGAAACGCGAGAGAGGGGCACGACCTGCGAAAAAACCCGTGTTTTACGGTGTTTTCTATTTAATTCTATCGGACAAGCTACGATTCCTGCGTCACCGCTCGCGTTGATTGGGGCATTTTGGGGGCCTGCCGGTTACGAAGGTTTTGACGAACCCAACGGGAGGAAGCTAGCGTGAAAGGTGGCGTCAATAAACCAGAACGGGAAACGCAGAACCGCGTCATCCGCTTGTTCGATGACGTGCTCGATTACGACTACCTGGGCGATTGGGATGAACGGAAAAACAACAGCAACATCGAAGACGAACAGCTTCGGAAGTACTTGGCGAAACAAGGTTACCCGTCGGACCAAATCAACGCAGCGATCCTGGCTCTGAAAACGGAGGCGAATAACTCCGGACGCAGCCTGTATGACAACAATGAAGCAGTCTACAAACTGCTTCGTTTTGGGGTCAGCAAGAAAACAAAAGCTGGGGAGAACACGCCCACAGTCATGCTGATCGACTGGGACAATCCCGAGAACAATCACTTCGCCGTTGCCGAAGAAGTGACGTTGACCGGCCCCAAAACGCGCCGCCCCGACGTCGTGCTTTACATCAACGGCATTGCGATTGGTGTGTTGGAGCTGAAAAACAGCCGAACAAGCATCGGACACGGGATTCGGCAGAATCTGTCGAACCAGAAACCCGAGTTCAACCAGTGGTTTTTCAGCACGGTTCAGTTCGTGTTCGCGGGCAACGACACCCAGGGCCTGCGTTACGGAACGATCGGAACGCCTGAAAAATTTTTCCTTTCGTGGAAAGAGGATGAACACGACAGTTCCGGTTACTTGCTCGATAAGTATCTGACCAAAATCTGCAGCAAAGACCGCATTCTCGAACTGATGCACGACTTTGTTTTGTTCGATGGTGGCGTCAAGAAACTCCCGCGTGTGCACCAATACTTCGGTATCAAGGCGGCCCAGGACCACGTCCGCAGACGCGAAGGCGGTGTCATCTGGCACACGCAAGGCAGCGGCAAGAGCATTGTCATGGTGCTGCTGGCCAAGTGGATCCTGGAAAACAATTCAAACGCCCGCGTCGCCGTGATCACAGATCGCGATGAGTTGGATAAGCAGATGTTGGCGAACATGCGATCCTGTGGCCTGCTTTCGGAGTCGCGGAAGGACGGGTTCTATCAAGCCTCCAGCGGTCGTGACTTGATGGCCAAACTTTCCGACACGCTGCCCCGGCTGGTCTCGTCCCTCGTTCACAAGTTTGGAAAGAGGGACGTCGATGACTTCGAGGCGTACATCAAAGACCTGCAAGCACAGCCGACCCAGACGGTGGGCGAAATCTTCGTTTTCGTCGACGAATGCCACCGCACGCAAAGCGGCAAGTTGCACCGATTAATGAAAGCAATCATGCCCAATGCGGTTTTCATCGGATTTACCGGGACGCCGTTGCTGAAGAAGGACAAGAAAACCAGCCTTGAAGTGTTCGGTCGCTACATCCACGAATACAAGTTCGACGAGGCTGTTGAGGACCAAGTTGTTCTAGACCTCATCTATGAAGCACGCGACATCGACCAGCGGTTGGGCAGCGAGGACCGGATCGACCAGTGGTTCGAATCGAAGACTCGCGGCTTGAATGACTGGCAGAAAGATGAGCTGAAGAAGAAGTGGGGCACGATGCAAAGCGTGCTCAGCAGTCGCTCACGCATGAATCGTGTCGTCAGCGACATCGTTTTCGATTTCAGTTGCAAGCCGCGAATTTCCAGCCAACGCGGAAATGCGATTCTGGTCGCCAAGAGCATCTACGAAGCCTGCAAATACTTCACGCTCTTCAACGACGCGAGTACCGGATTCAAAGACAAATGCGCGGTCATCACGTCCTACAATCCCCAAGCAAAAGACATCACGCTTGAGGACACTGGGGCGAACACTCAAACGGACAAGGAGTTCATCTACGACACGTACGAGGAGCTGCTGAAACACGTGCATGCGAAACCTGGCAAGACCAAAACAGAAACCTACGAAGACCACGCCAAAACGCTATTCACCGAGCAACCGGCAAACATGAAACTGCTGATCGTGGTCGACAAACTACTGACGGGATTCGACGCGCCGTCCTGCACGTATCTGTACATCGACAAAACGATGAAAGATCACGGTCTGTTCCAGGCAATCTGCCGCACGAACCGGCTCGATGGCGAGGACAAAGAGTTCGGCTACATCGTTGACTACATGGATCTATTTAAGAACCTGGTCAACGACAAAGGCACCGGTGCTTTACAGGTCTACACGTCCGACTTGGACCACGACCTCTGCAAGGGCGATCCAGAAATCACGATGAAGGACCGGCTGAAGACAGGGAAGGAGAAACTGGACGATGCTTTAGAGCAAGCTGAGTTGCTCTGCGAGCCAGTTCAACCTCCCAAGAGTGACCTGGATCATATCCGGTACTTCTGCGGGAATACGGAAGTTCCAACAGACTTGAAGGCCCGCGAACCGCAGCGAGCAGCGATGTACAAGGCAGTTGCCTCGCTCGTTCGTTCATACGCGAACCTTGCCGACGAACTGAATGAGGCGGGTTACTCCGACGCGGATGTCGTTCGCTTAAAGGGACGAGTCAATCACTTCGTCAAACTTCGCGATGTCATCCGCAACGCAGCCGGTGAAACGCTCGATCTGAAGGCATACGAAGCCGACATGCGGCATCTGATCGACACGTACATTGAAGCCAATGAACCTCGCAAAATTTCGGACTTTGACGAGATGGGGGTTCTGGAAGTGATTAACAGGTCCGGCATGGACAAGGTATTCGACCATCTTTCCGACCAACTAGGTGGCAGCGAAACAGCGGTAGCCGAGACAATTGAAAACAACGTGCGCAGCAAAATCATCAAAGAGCAGCTTAACGATCCCGCCTACTACGAACGCATGTCGAAATTGCTCGACGAAGTGATCGAAATGCGGCGTTCAAGGGCGATTGATTACGAGGAGTATCTCAAACGCATCGGTGATCTCGCGAAAAGTGTCGAGCTGGGCCGAGACGGCGATGTTGATCCCCGACTGGACACGAGTGGGAAACGGGCGTTGTACAACATGCTCCTAAAACTACTGAGCCAACCTGCAGAAGGCAATGAAGCCTCGCTAGCTGTCATGGAGTCCTCGTCACAGTACCAGGCCCAAAAAGACCCGCAATTGAAACTCGCCCTCAAAATCGACGAGACGGTTCGGCGAGTCAGGCCGCATGGATGGAAAGGCGTACAAGCGAAGGAAGCGGTTGTCTACGATGCAATCTACCTGTTGCTTGGAGAGAACGACGAGTACGCAGAACAAGTCTTTCAGGTACTGTTGGCTCAGGAGGAATACTGATGCCTCAAATTCACCTTGGAGAGTTTGAAGCAGATGTCGTATTCAAAGACATCAAGAATGTTCATCTAAGCGTTCATCCACCCGAAGGGCGTGTCCGCGTTTCCGCACCGACTCGAATGGATCTCGACACGATTCGAGTTTTCACGATCAGCAAACTGGGCTGGATCAAATCCCAGAGGCGGAAGATGCAATCGCAGGTTCGAGAAACTCCGCGAGAATTCCTCGATCGTGAGAGCCACTACGTCTGGGGCAGCCGTGTCCTCCTTTCCTGCGTAGAACAGAGCGGTCGCCTCGGAGTGAAGGTATCCGCATCCAGACTGACCGTTTTCACCAAGCCAAACAGCAACAGGATCGACCGAGAGAGGCTACTGTCGGCGTGGTATCGCCAACAAACTCGTGAGGCAGCGGCGCCCCTGATCGCGAACTGGGAAAAAGTGCTCGACGTCTCAGTTTCGAAAATCTTTGTTCAAAAGATGAAGACGCGGTGGGGGAGTTGCAATCCAACTCGTCGAACCATCCGGTTGAACACGGAGCTTGCAAAGAAGCCACCTGACTGTCTGGACTACGTGGTGCTCCACGAAATGCTGCACCTGCTTGAACCGACGCACAACGCTCGATTCAAGTCGCTCCTGACGCGGCACATGCCCAACTGGCAAACACGACGCGATGCGTTGAACCGCCTCCCAATCCGCCACGAGCAATGGAAGCAATGACAAAAGTCGGTGGCACTGCCAAAACCCGCCTCTACTCAAGCATCAAGAACCTCAGTGCACAAGAATCCATTTGATCGATAATCAGAAAGGATAGCCCGGTGACGGTCCCAACAGCTCAGCACCGTTTTCGACAGCTTCTCGACTCACAAGAGCTCGTGGGCTTGATTCAATCCAATGTTGCAGCTTGGCTCGAATGGAAATCTCAACGGCTCGAAGAGTGGAAAAAACTTTCTGGAATCCTGCTGGAAAAACAAGACGAGCTCTCAAGTTCATCCAGCGGTGACGGCCAGGAAGAATTGAAAGAACAGATGAGACTAATGGAAGAGTTTGACGCCGTTCAAAAGAGGCTTGTAGAGATTGAGCAGGACCCGGACTACTCGCCATTTGATCACCTTCACAGTGGTCATGTTTCAGATAATGCCGCGTGTGCAGTAGTAGCTATCTTCGCTGCCTTCGGCGGCGTTTACGAGCTGCTTCCAGCTTGGCTCATTCCATCTAAAAAACACGCCCCCCTGTTCTCCGACAACAGTGATACCTCGCTCACCGAAGGAAAAAGAAACAGCAGCTAGCCCAAATCATTCTCGACGTCGAGCTGGGTTTCCTGGAACAAGACGAATCGCACCAGCCGTTTCAAAATCGCCTGGAGGATCTGGCCGTCCTGCTGGATCGCGTCTATCGCCTCAGTCCCTCCAAGTCGACGTCCGATGAACCGATGCAAACCGATTCCGCCAAGGAGTTGTCGGCAAAAGAAAAGCGTTCCCAACAACCATCGAGAAAAAAAGCGGCTCAAGCTTACGAAATCGCAATGCAGACAATTACAGACGCTGAACATCTCACAATCAAAGAATTACATCAGCGGATCTCCGAAGACGTCCAACTCTGCGACATGATCCCCCCTTCACCCGACGCGTTCGGCACTTACCTGCGAGAAGCTGGAATCAAACGCTACAGCACCCACGCAAAGTCTGCGACGGGGTCAGTCGTGAATGCTCGCGATTTATGAACTGAACTGAACTGAACTGAACTGAACTGAACTGAACTGAACTGAACTGAACTGAACTGAACTGAACTGAACTGAACTGAACTGAACTGAACTGAACTGAACTGAACTGAACCGAACCGAACTGAACTGAACCGAACCGAACCGTTTAAACTTTTTTGGGAATCTCATTTACCCCGCAAAAACGGGAATTACTAGACGAACACGCTTCGAGTTGGCGGTTCGTTTCGTGGTCTGTGTAGGGCGAACGCGGACAGTTGCAGCCTGCAACGGCAATCGCCCCCAGCACAAACCACAGGTTCGTAACTATGGTTCACAGGCCCCTGCCCGGTAACGATCCGGACAAGCGTCGCAGCGTCGAATGGCTTGATCGTGACACGTTGGCAAAACGCTACAAGTGTTCACCGCGTCACATCACCCGACTTGCTGATTCGGGTCGCCTCCCGCGCCCTATCAAACTTGGCGCACTTTCGCGGTGGAATTCTCAAACCATTGAGGATTGGGAAGCAGCTGGTTGCCCGAACCTCCGTAACACTGCAAAAGGAGGCCGCAAATGAACACGGCGTGCCAAAAATTGATCAACAACTGGAAAGTTGAGGCACTGATCACCCTCGCGCAGTCCAAAGGACTTTGCCTGATGACGGCCCAGGATCTGGCTGCCAAGGTCGCTGCAGAAGAAAAGGAGAAAGAGACATCATGAGTGATCTTTTTCAAAGTCATGGTCAACCGGATTCGTTTCCGGTTGACCTTCTGCCGCCGGTGGTGCGGCAATACGTTGTTGAAGGGGCCGAGTCTCGTGCTGCGGCCCCGAGTATCGTGGCGTTGCCAGTCTTGGTGACGCTGGGAGCGTGCGTCGGAACGACGCACAAGATCGCCGCGAAACAGGACTGGATCGTCCCTGCAATGCTGTGGGGGGCGGTCGTCGCTCGCTCGGGAAGCGTGAAGTCGGTTGGGTACGACTTGGCTCATGAACTGCTCAAGCACGCGGAAGATCAGGCCAACCGCGAGTTCGAAAATGCCAAGCGAGAATACGACCTTGCCGAGCAAGAATACCGAAAGGCCCATGCCCAATGGCTGAAATCGAAAGAAGAAATCGCACCTCCAGTCCCACCTGAACCTCCCACCGGCGATCGTTTGGTGGTGGATGACCAGACGGTCGAGAGCTTGGCGCCATTGCTGGTTGAAAATCCGAAGGGGTTGTTCCTGCTCAGTGATGAACTGCGAGGTTTCTTCGACGGAATGGGTGCCTACGCTTCGGGTGGCCGAGCAGGAAAGGACGAAGCTCGCTGGCTGACGCTTTTCGATGGTCGTCCTCTCAGTGTCGACCGCAAAACTAACCGTGAACGTATCTATGCCCCCATGGCAGGCGTCTCGGTCGCAGGAACGATCCAGCCAGGCACCCTCGCGAAAGCGGTGAGTGGTGGCCAAGTCGAAAGCGGCTTGCTGGCACGCCTGCTCCTGGTGATGCCGGAACCTCGTCCAAAACGGTGGACCGATGCCGAAATGCATGATGCCACCAAATTGGCGATGCAACGTCTCGTGGATCGGCTGAGGAGTTTGGAGCACAAGGCACTTAACGGTTCGCTGGAATCGAACGTGCTTCGTTTGGATAACGAAGCTCGCGATCGCTTCAAGTTTTTCGTGAACGCGCACGGGCTTGAGACTTTCAAGCAACACGACTCGCTGGCCGCCGCCTACTCCAAGCTGGAGGGGTACGCTCTTCGGTTTGCATTGATTCACCACCTGGCAGTTTGGGCCAGCGGTGATCAGCTGTCACCGCCTCGTTCAATCGGCCTCGAAAGCATCGAGGCCGGGATCGAACTGTCTCGATGGTTTGCGGCGGAAGCAGAGCGGGTCTACGAAAAAATCGGGGTTGTCGCTGAACCTGTCCTCCAGCCTGCTGACCAACACTTGGACCGTTTGGAAGAGTGGCTGCGGTCGAAAGGCGGGGCCGCTACCGAGCGCGATATCAGTCGCGGTCCACGTAGGTATCGCAGCGGCCACCACGTGGAAGACGACTGCAAAGCATTGATTCAAGCTGGACGTGCGAAGTGGGACGTCTCTCGACGCACCCGACACATCGTTCTGGCTGGCGACAGCGACAGTTCGGCTGAAAACGAAACGATTCGCGTTGAAGTGTCGCCGAGCCAAACGGACAACACCGAAGGCTTGTCGACAACTGCAAACGACGATGGCCGCGACACGATCTCCCTTTCCGAAAGGAACAAGCGGAAAGTGTCGCCGTCGCCACCAAACACTGCCTCCTTTCAGGAAAGGATCCGGGTGACCATTTGAGTGCGCAAACACTTCTTACTGATTTCAGCGAGCGAGATATCAACGTCTCGGTCGTGAACGGAAAACTTGAAGTTGACGCTCCGGCTGGTGCTCTGACCAACATGGACATCAGTCACCTGCGACATGCCAAGGTCGACTTGATCCGGACGTTGAATCTCGCCAACGGACTGGAGGCAGACGAAGCAGCAAAAGCCCTGATGGAGCTTGAGGAGTTTGCTCCGGAAGAGATTGAAACCTGCCCAGTTTGTGACGATCTGTGCGATGTTCAAACCTCTACAGGCTCTTGGAAGTGCTCTTCTTGTGACCCAGAATTCGAGTCGCGAAAGAACAACACCGACAACTGGCTGGGGTTGCCACCTAACGGCGCCTCCTGACCCATCACTCGCGATGCACGGTCGGCCTTCCAACTCGCAAACGAGGGATCGGAAACGGCCTTTTCATCGCAAGCAAATGGCGGGAGCTTGCCCTCTATGCATCGCAGCGTTATTCGGATTCTTGAGGCGAACGAATCTCGGCGATTCGGCCAATTTCGATCTCGAAAAAGCGTTGCAATCACCTTTTTTTCGTTAAGGTTTTATGGCGACGGCTAGGCTTAGCGGCTGAAAACCGAGCATCATCACTCGGCCCGCCGTCGCCTTCTTTTCCAATGGTGAATCGTGGGGATGAACACGATGGCTTGCATTTTCAAGAAAACGTACGCGAGAAAGTTCCCGGAAGGGGCGACTGTTGTCACCCGTCGGGGTAAGCAAATTGCTGAGTGGGTGGACGAGACTGGCAAGAAACGTTCTGCAGAGATTACAGCCGCGAGAGATGGGTCGATTCGTATCAAGGCTGTGTCATCAACCTGGACAGCTAAATACCGTGATGGTGAAGGCGTCATCCGAGAGGTGTCGACTGGGTGCCGAGACAAGCAAGCGGCCGCAGCTGTCTTGAAGGAGCTGACCAACCGAGCTGAGTTGGTGAGGGCAAGGATTCTCTCGCCCGAGCAAGACAAGATCTCTGAGCACCAAAAGACAACGGTGTCTGAGCACATCGGTGCCTACATCGACTATCAGCAAAGTCGCGGTCGCAACCGCGACCATGTCAACACCTACGAGTCACGTCTTCTGCGGTCAGCACAGGAGTGCGGCTTTCGCTGGCTGTCCGACCTGAATGCCGATCGCCTTGAACGATGGCTTTCTTCACTCACTGAACTCCCGAAGGACGCCGACGAGAACAGCGAACCGCGATTGGTCTCCGCATCCGTTTACAACGGCTTCGTTGAAGCTTGGGTTGCGTTTGGGAACTGGATGATCGGCAAACGAGTCAACGGACGACGATCTAACATGAACGGTGAGAAACGCATGCTGACGAACCCATTCGACGGCATGGGGAAACGCGACAAGAACCAAGACCGACGACGTATTGCGCGTGCTCTCACCGAGGATGAGCTGCATCGTCTGTTCGCCGCGGCCAAGACTCGTCCAGTCATTGCCGCTGAAACTGTCCGCCGCGGCCCGAACAAAGGTAAGCGGATGATCAAGTTGTCGGACTCGCGACGCAGGGAGCTGGAGAAACTTGGGGAGGAACGTGCACTTATCTACAAAACGGCTGTCCTGACTGGCCTGCGAAAGAGTGAACTTCGCTCACTGGTCGTTTCCGATCTTTCGTTCGGCGACGTGCCCTTTGTGAAGCTTCAACACAAAAATGAGAAGAACCGCCAAGGATCAACGCTCGCACTCCGAGCCGATTTGGCTGCAGAACTGCAGAGGTGGACGAAGGGAAAAGAGCGTTCCGACAAGGTTTTTCGCGTACCATCATCCTTTCTGGAGATCCTGGATCGCGACATGGAGGCCGCAGGAATTCCCAAAGTGGATGAAGACGGTCGGGTCGCGCACCTCCACGCTTTGCGACACTCGTTCGGAACTCACCTTTCGAAAGCTGGCGTCTCCCCTCGGGTCACGCAAGCTGCCATGCGTCACAGCAATATCAATTTGACGATGGGGACGTACACCGATGCGAGGCTTCTTGATACAGCGGCGGCGGTCGAAGCACTGCCGTCATTCGACGGGGATGCAGGTGTTCAATCGAACAGGAAGCAGCGTCCAAACTGTGATGCACCACATGATGCACCAACTACAGGCCTTCGGAGGCATTTGGAGTCCTCCCCTGACCATTCTGTCGGGAATGCCGACGACGGAAAATTCCGTCCGCG
>NZ_ANMO01000136.1 GCF_000338295.1 Rhodopirellula europaea 6C | reverse complement strand
CTTGCCGATCAGCTCGCTGGCTTGCTTCAGTGTCAGACGCTGCGGCGAGGAGACGCCGTAGACCTCGTCCAAGTGAGAAGCCAGTCGCGTGTTGGTCTTCGACGCGATCGCATGGATCGCTCGTACCTGAGCTTCCGTTGCCGGACGCGGATCCGGCCCCGATCGTGCGTGGCTCTTGGCATGCGTGTTTTCGACCTTGCCATCCGGTCTGCTTGCAACCTCCCGGTCCACTTGCCGGCGACACACCGCGAAGGCTTGGTGCAGGCGATCCGAGAGCAGCCCGACATCCGCGTTCACTTCATCATCGATGTCGATTTCCATTTGGCAGGTCGCTGCGGTGTTGCCGCCACTAGTCTGCCCGTCGTGGCGAGTCAAGCTCACCGCCCCTCCAATGGATATTGGACGATGGCACATTTTGCTGCTTTTCGGCGGGTGCAAAGAAAAACTCAAAACTGCCAAGAGAGTCTCGCGTTACCCAGAAGCTCGATGTGGTATTAACTTACCGCAGCGCTAGTCTTTGCGACGAGATTTTTTAGAAAGGCCGAAGGAACTGAGGCTCGAATTGTGCCATCCGATCAGTATTTCCTCGCTGTAACGGCGATCCAGAACAAACTTTATGCCTTTATCTTGTCGTTATTGGCTGATCCGGTTGCTGCACAGGATGTACTTCAGGAAACGAACCTAGTCCTTGTTCGTAAAGCGGCAGACTTTCAAACCGGCGCGAAATTTGAGGCATGGGCATATAGCACGGCGAGATTTCAGGTCATGGCTCACCTTCGTGACCGAAATCGTGATCGAATCGTGCTGGATGAAACGTTTGCCGAGAAACTCGCACCGGAAGCGGAAGTGATGGCCGAGGAAACGGAACAGAGGATTCGTCTGCTCGACGTGTGTATCGAACGACTCTCTGCTTCTCACAGGACGATGCTTCACAAGCGATATCGCAAAGAATCCACGATGGAGGATCTGGCAGACGAACACGGGAAGTCGATTTCGGCTATCAAGCAGGTCCTGTACCGGATACGAAGTCTACTGGCGAAGTGTGTTCAAGAACGATTGCAAGAAGGAGCAGCAACTTGAGTGACAACAATCAGGAACTCTCGCGTCTGATCCGGGAGATGCTCGATGGGCAACTCGATTCCGAGCAACGTGATAAGTTGCTGCGGTTTGTTGAATCAGACGAGCAGGCAAGACGGCTGTACTTAGATCAGATTTCGACACACGCAGCATTGAGGGCGGTGCTCGCGGATTGCATTCCGGATCACAATGTAGACTTCAGCAACCAAACGAGGTTTGAGCATTCGTCCACGTCGCAACGTACGAGTCCCAGGTGGGTCGCTCTGGTGTTGGTTTCACTAGCCGCCACCACCTTGCTTTGCGTCGCACTTTGGAATCGACCACGTGCGGCAAGCGACTCGCCCACGCCGGCCGCCGTGGCAAAACTCTCGGCGATGCGAGACGCAGCGTTTGGGCTCTGTGATTTTGCGATGAGCCCCGGAGCAAGCTTGCCCGAGGGGACACTGCGGGTGAAGTCTGGCGAAGTGGATCTGCAATTTGCTTGCGGGGCCGAGATGACGTTGCAAGGACCTGCTGTGGTGCACCTCAAGACACCGATGCTAGCCGTATTGGAATCCGGTCGTGTGTCATGCAATGTTCCTGAGCAGGCGATTGGTTTTCAGGTCGAATCCGCCGAATATACCGTCACAGATTTGGGAACGCGGTTTGAACTGGAAGTGGGCGAGCGGCAGTGGGTTCGTGTGTTGGAGGGCGAGGTCGATGTGGAACCTAAAGAGTCGACCGCGGTTCGGCTAACCCAAGGCGAAACAGCATCGGTGACGCGAAAACGAGTGACACGGCATCGTGTGCCGCTGCAGGAAATACCGCTGGGCAATCTCTTTGACGACCCAAAGGGCACGCCGTTAAGAACCGCAATTAAGACTGACCGCCGGGGCGCGATGGCGACCGCGGGTTCGATGGGCGTCCAGCGTGTCGTTCGTGGCGAAGAGGTTCAGGGCACAGTTCACGAGATCGCTCCTGGCGTTAAAATGAACCTGGATTCGCTTGGCTGGTGCGAGATGTCATCCCGCGGCGTAATCAATGACTCCTGGTGCCCCTACACGCTTCGCCCGATTCAAACTCAGGAATCGAGCAAACAAGGTGATTTTGGCGAACAAGGCATCGGTTTGCAGGCATGCCAATTTGTCACTTTTGATGTTGACGAAATTCGTTCGGCAGGACGGCTATTTGAACGTGAGCTCGCATTCGTTGCGGATCGTGTCGGAGTAAACTGGGATCAGCCTGACGATAGCCAGGTGAACCTTGCGGTTATCGCCAGCAATGGAAAGCAGATCACCGGCGCTTGGGTTAATGGCAACCAAGTCGATGTTATAGCGGAAGACGGCGTTGCTACTCTTGGTGAAGAGCTTCCCCGGCACGCGTGGCGGTTTTCTCCTGTTCAATTCTTTTGCCCGCTGGAAGGCTCGACTCGCTACATCACCCTGATCAGTTCCGCCCCAAGTGATGCTAGGTTGCAGAGTGCCCATGGTGTTTTTTCGGGAGCGAGGCTCAAGACCGGAGGCGTGGATGGCTGGGCGGCCCGAGACGGCGAGTTTGTGCAGTTGGGTGACGCACTCGACCAAAGGTTCTTGTTTGGCGATCAACGATGGAGCGACTATGAGTTCTCGTTCGAGGCCATGAAGCGTTTTGGAAAAGAGGGATTCCTGGCGATCGTCCGATGTGCCGACGCGAAAGAGTTCACCTGGGTCAACATCGGTGGATGGCAGAATCGCCGCACACAAGTGGAGCGGAAACTGCGTCCGCAAGGCAGGCAGCGTCCGATTGGTCCAGTATCCGATTTTGTGATAGAAGCAGAACGCTGGTATCGCATCCGCGTCCGCTGCGAAGGCTACACCGTTTCGCTGTTTGTCGACGATGAATTGTTGCTTCAGTACGAAGACGATGGGCGAATGCAACGGCAGGGCAAGGTGGGCATCGGTACCTGGGCAACCTCTGCGTCCTTCCGGAATTTTCGAGTCGAATCGCTTGACGGCGAAGTGCTCTTTGAAGCACTCGCGGATTCCAATTCCAACTGATTGATGCTTTTTTCGATCAGCTCCGTTACCCGCACGGAGCGGGCGGTATTTATCCGTAACGCGACCTCTAAAGCGTTCGATAAATCACTTATTTGGATTGGCTGAAGGAAGATTCTAATGCCGCAGGGTTTCAAAGGAGCAATGATCGGACTTGGTTTTGGGGCCGAGTTCATCCCTATTTATTCGGAGTATCCAGGGGCTGAGATTACTGCGCTGTGCCGCCGAAACGAAGAGGAACTGAAAAAGTCAGGTGACGAGTTCGGGATCGATAAACGATACACCAGCTATGACGAAGTCCTGTCCGATCCGGACATCGACTTCGTTCACATCAACAGTCCCATCCCCGATCATGCTTGGATGTCGCTGAAAGCGATGGACGCTGGCAAGCACGTCATGTGCACCGTTCCCATGGCGACGAACATCGACGAATGCCGTCAAATCGTTGAGAAGGCAAAGGAAACCGGGCGTAAGTACATGATGGCCGAAACGGTCGTCTACAGCCGTGAGTTTCTGTTCATCAAAGACATGTACGAAAAAGGCGAGCTGGGAAAAATCCAGCACCTCGCCGCGTCGCATCCTCAGGACATGGACGGCTGGCCAAGTTACTGGGAAGCGATGATCCCGATGCACTATGCCACGCACGTGGTCAGTCCGTGTCTTGGCCTTATGAATACGCTAGCTGAGTCAGTTAGCTGTTTCGGATCGGGAGCTGTTCGAAAAGACATCGCCAAGAAGTCAGGTAATTCGTTCGCTGTTGAAAGCTGTCACATCAAACTCAAGGACAGCGATGTCGCCGCACACATCTGGCGTTTTCTCTACGACGTCGCACGTCAGTATCGCGAGAGCTTCGACGTTTACGGAACAAAGAAATCATTCGAGTGGACGTTGGTTGAAAACGAACCGCATGTGATACACACGGCAAAGAAACCGGAACACGAGATCCCCGAGAAGATCGAAATTCCTGACTTCGCTCATTTGTTGCCGGAGCCCATCCAGCGTTTCACATTGCCAGCACAGATTCACGACTCAGAACACCTGTCGTTCATCCAAGGCGGCGGACACGGTGGTTCGCATCCGCACATGGTGCACGAGTTCATCTCTGCACTGAAGGAGGATCGAGACCCGTGGCCCAACGCGGTCACCGCAGCGAATTGGACCTGCGTCGGAATCTGCGCCCACGATTCGGCCGTCAAGGGCGGCGAAATCGTGAGGCTGCCAGACTTCACCCAAGCGTAATGCTCTCTTTGCAAATCGATTAAGAACCTCGGTCATGACCCGAAACAAAACCATCGCAAATACTTTTTTGATGTCACCTTCTATGTCTAGACTGCTTCTCACCGTTGCCTTGATGCTTTCGAGTTGTCTCGCTGCAACCGCGGAAGACATCCGTGTCCTTTTTCTCGGCGATGACGGACCGCACAAACCACAAACCCGATTTGCAATTGTTCAGCCGGCTTTGCAAGAGACCGGTATCACGGTGACCTACACCGATCAGTTGACCGACCTGAATCGGCAAACGCTGGGCCAGTACGACGCGCTGATGGTCTATGCGAATCACCGTGAGGTTTCTGCTGATCAAGCTCGGGCTGTGATCGACTACGTCGCCGCGGGCGGCGGGTTTGTACCGTTGCACTGCGCGACGGCATGCTTCCGTAATTCGCCCGAGTTGATTGCCTTGATGGGGGCGCAATTCAAAAGTCACGGTCGAGGTGATTTTTCGACCAAGTTGGGCGACAACGCTGGTGAAGTCCTTGGTAACGTGCTGGGCGACTACCAGCCATTCGCGAGTTGGGACGAATCGTATGTGCATCACAGGCACAACGATGTCGATCGAACTGTGTTGGAGTATCGCTACGGTGCACCGCAAGCCGAAGGCAATCAGCGTGAGCCGTGGACATGGGTTCGCACTCATGGCAAGGGACGCGTTTTCTATACCGCCTGGGGACACGACGAGAGAACCTGGAGCAAGCCAGAGTTCCAAGGCTTGGTCGAACGCGGAGTGCGGTGGGTCTGCCGCAGGAATGACACCGGTGTCGCCGATGCAGGCCAAACGCTGGTTTCCAATCAAGAGCTTCCGCCGATAAAGTCACTGCCGAGTGACTTGGAGGAATTCGACTACGTTGATGTTGGCCCAAAAATCCCGAACTACGCCGCGGGGCGGGGCGAAACGCTGAACCTGATGCAGCAACCGGCTCCCGCAGAGGAGTCGATGCGACACTTGGTGACACCAGAGGGATTCAGCGTCGAGTTGTTCGCCGATGAATCGATGCTCAGCGGAAAGATGTTCGGCGGTAAACCGATCGCGATGAACTGGGACGCGCAAGGTCGACTGTGGGTCTGCGAAACGGTCGACTACCCCAACGAATTGCAGCCCACTGGCACGGGACGCGACCGAGTCCGCGTGATCGAAGACACCGATGGCGATTTTCGAGCCGACAAGTCAACCGTGTTTGCCGAAGATCTTAGCATCCCCACTGCACTTGCGTTTCATCGTGGTGGAGTTGTCGTTCAAAACGGCGTGGAAACGCTTTTCCTCAAGGACACCGATGGCGACGGGAAAGCGGATGTCCGCAAGGTCTTGATTTCCAATTGGTCGCTTGGTGACACGCACGGCGGAGTCAGTAACTTTCGCAACGGTCTGGACAACTGGATCTGGGCAATGCAGGGTTACAACACTTCGTCGCCTGTCATCAATGGCGAGCAGCAACCATCGTTTCGCATGGGCTGGTTTCGATTCAAGCTTTCCCAAGATGACGACCCGGTTGTTGAGAAACTGGAGTTCATTCGTTCAACGAAAGGCAACACCTGGGGATTGGGATTCAGTGAGGAAGGTTTGATTTTTGGCTCGACGGCTAATCGCCGCCCGAGCTTCTTCATGCCGATTGCCAATCGCTACTACGAACGAGTCAGAGGTTGGGCACCGGACACGCTTGAGATGATTGCCCCAACGCACATCTTTGAACCGATCACCGACAAGGTGCGACAGGTCGATTGTCATGGCGGATACACCGCCGCGGCTGGGCATGCGTTGTATACGGCTCGCAATTATCCGGCAGCCTACTGGAATCGCACCGCGTTCGTATGCGGTCCGACGGGTAAGCTGGTCGGCACGTTTGTGATCGAGCGTGACGGCGCAGGAATGAAATCGCACAGCCCCAACAATCTGCTGGCCAGCGATGACGAGTGGACGGCCCCGATCATGGCGGAAGTTGGCCCCGACGGAAACGTATGGGTACTCGACTGGTACAACTACATCGTCCAACACAATCCCGTACCCCAGGGTTTTGAAAGAGGCAAAGGCAACGCCTACGAGACCGATCTGAGGGACAAGAAATACGGTCGTGTTTACCGAGTCGTGCCCGATGGTGTGAATTCGGTCAGCGGCAAGGCGATGACCCTCGATTCTCCAGCGGAGGATCTCATTGCGGGACTGAAGTCGCCCACGATGCTGGTTCGCTTGAATGCACAACGCTTGCTCGTCGAACAGGGCAGCACCGACATCACCGACGCACTGATCCAGCTCATCGATGACCAGAGCATGGATTCTGTCGGTCTGAATACGGGAGCCATCCACGCACTCAACACCCTTCATGGACTTGGCTTGCTGAATTCGGACGGTCCGGCACTGACGGCGGCCACGAAAGCGTTGACGCACCCATCGGCTGGCGTACGGCTCAACGCAGTCCGTGTGTTGCCGGAATCGCAAGCCACCGTGGACGAGATCGCCCACTCGAAACTGACCCTTGACCCGGACCATCAAGTCGTCCTGGCATCACTCTTGAAAGTTTCTGACACGCGGGCCGAAAACGCCGGAGCGATTGCCGCGGAAGCCGCCGCGTTACCCGCGGTGGATCAGGATCCTTGGCTTTGCGATGCCGTGGTCACCGCCGGTGCGATGCACGTCGCCGATTTCCTGGTTTCCGTACTGTCCAGCGAACAGCAACTTGGCAGCGGCAGCCTCGAGTCGATCACGCGAGTGAGCGAGCATTTCGCCCGCACCTCCCCCGACGCTCAAGCGACCGGCGAACTGCTTTCTTTGATGGCCAAATCAAAAACGAACGCGAACGAAGCGATCATCGTTGGCGTCAGTCGTGGTTGGCCTCGGGAGCACAAAATCAAGCTAGGCGCCCAATACGATTCGATGCTGACGACCTTTTTCGAGTCGTCCTCCTTGCAGACCAAGGGCATGCTCGCGCGGCTGGCACCTTCTCTGTCTAGCGCGGCACTCGAAGATGCGATTGGTCCGATGATTGATTCGATGATCGATACCATCGAGGATGACGATGCCCCCATTGAAAGCCGAATTGAAGCTACCAACCGTGTTGTTGCTCTTTCACCCGGCCGGGTGAAAACGATCGACGCGCTCTTCGACATGATTGGACCTCAGTCGCCGACATCACTTTCGCTGGGGCTAATGAACGCAACCGGGAAGTCCAGCGTTCCGGGCGTCGGGCCAAGACTGATTGAAGTCGCTCAGTCGGGCACGCCTTCGATTCGCGACGCGGTCATGCAGTTGATGCTGTCTCGTGCGGATTGGACGAACGACTTGCTGGCATCCATCAGCAAGGGTGACCTTCGCTTCACCGATCTCACGGCCCAGCAACGGTCGGCCCTACAGAATCATCCAACGATCGATATTCGTCGCCGGGTCGACAAGCTGATGCGTGAAGGAGGACTCGGCGGAAAGAGCAATCGCGGGCAATTGGTGAAAGCCAAGATGCCACTCGTTGAGCGGACGGGTGATGTCGATCGCGGCAAAGCCGTCTTCACGAAGAACTGTGCCACCTGCCACGTCTTTAAAGGCGAAGGCAACGTGGTCGGCCCCAACCTAAACGGCATGTCGGTTCATCCCAAGGTCGAATTGCTGACTCATATCCTGGATCCGAACAGCAGCGTCGAAGCCAACTACCGCTTGTACAACGTGCTGACCGCGGACGGTCTAGTGATCAGCGGTCTGTTGAGTGGCGAAACCCTGACATCGATCGAGATGGTCGATGCTCAAGGCAAACGCCACACGGTTTTGCGTGAAGACATCGAGGAGCTGGTCGCATCTACGAAGTCGGCGATGCCCGAAGGTCTGGAGCAATCGGTCAATGATGACGGCTTGGTCGACTTGCTGGAGTATTTGACTCAAGCGGATCAATTCATTCCGCTGGGCTTGGAAAGTGTCGCCAACATTTCGTCCGCCAAGGGCATGTTCAATCGACATGACAACAACCGCGAACGACTGATCATGCCAAAGTACGGCTTTCAAGCGATCGATGGCATCCCCTTTCAGTTGATCGATCCAAGCGGTAGTGCGACCAAGAACGCGGTGATGCTGCATGGCCCGCGCGGAAGCTTTCCGCCCAAGATGCCAAAGTCGGTCAGCGTGCGATGCAAAGCCGAAGCCGCCAAGGTGCACATGCTCGGTGGTGTTGCCGGATGGGCAGCCAAATCGGCTAGCAATGGCGGTGTTTCCATGATCGTGCGTCTGCGATACGCGGACGGACAAACCGAAGATCATTCGCTGATCAGCGGCCAGCATATCGCCGACTACATCGGCCAGTTCGATGTGCCACAGTCGAAGCTTGCGATGAAAGCAAGCGATGGCGGACAGGTTCGCTACCTGGCGATCACGCCCAAACGCAAAGCGGTGATCGATACAATCGAGTTTGTCAAACCAGAACACGTCACCGCGCCGCTGATCTTTGCAGTCACGATCGAGCGACCGGGAAATCACACGGCGCACGCTGCGACTGTGAGCGACGAGGCCCTCGCCGCCCGTACCAACGTTGGACCAAAGCCGAGACCCGCGCCGATCCCCGCCGGCTCAAACATCAAACGCAACTACGGTGACAAACCGAACATCCTGTTCATCGCCATCGACGACTTGAACGACCACGTAGGCTACATGGGCGGGTATCCAGGTGTGATCACTCCCAACTTCGATCGACTCGCATCGATGGGCACGGCTTTCACGAACGCTCACTGTGCCGCGCCGATCTGCAATCCATCGCGAACGTCGATCATGTTCGGTGTCCGACCGTCAACGTCGGGCGTCTACGGCAACGCAGAGAAATACCGTCAATCACCGGCGCTGGCCAATGCTCTGACGCTGCCAGAGTATCTTCGCAAACGGCAAGGCTATTGGGCGACCGGTGCTGGAAAGATATTTCACGCACTGGAGTGGATCGGTGGCATCAGCGACGGAAAGAACGACATCGAATCATGGGACTCTTTTTGGCCCACGATGACTCGCCAAATGCCGCATCGCGTGATGCCAGAGAATGCACCCTTGGGACGCGGCAAAAATCCGGGCGAGCGACGCGGGGCGCCACCGATCATGGACTGGGGACCGATCGGACATCCGGTCGAATCCATGCCCGACTACAAAGTCGCCAGCCACATCAGCGAGCAATTATCCGGGAGTTTCGACAAACCGTTCTTTCTCGCTTGCGGAATCTTTCGGCCTCATATTCCATTTTATGTCCCGCAAAAATATTTGGACCTTTACCCCCTGGATGAAGTGCGTATTCCCGACAACCCCGAAGGCTGGCTGGATCGCGTGCCCGAATCGGTTCGCAACAACAATGCTGCGGGGGCGGCACGTCGAAGGTGGCATAACTGGATTTCCGCCAACGGCGAATGGAAGAAGGCTGTCCAGGCATATCTAGCCTCAGTCACCTTCGCAGATGATCAACTCGGACGCGTGCTTGATGCCCTCGAATCGTCACCGCACAACGACAATACGATCATCGTCCTCTGGTCAGACCACGGCGCTCACCTCGGCGACAAAGAAACGTGGGAAAAATACACCCTGTGGCACGAAAGTACGCGTGTCCCACTGGTGTTCGTTGCTCCAGGTGTGACCAAACCCGGCACGGTCAGCAATCAGCCGGCAAGTCTGCTGGACGTCTACCCGACGCTGTTGGAATTGGCCGGAATTGAGCAACCAGGCGATCAGCTTGAGGGCACCAGTTTGGTTCCGCAGTTGAAAAATCCACAAGCTGCGAAAGAGCCAGTTGTCTGTACACACCAATTGGGCAACCACGCCGTCATTTCATCGACGCACCGCTATATCCGCTACGCCAACGGTGATGAGGAACTATACGACTTGGTGGCTGATCCGGCGGAATGGAACAACGTTGCCGAGCAGGAGTCGATGAGTGCGGTCAAGGCGGAGCTTCAAAAGGGTCTTCCGAAGGTCAACTTTCAGATGTCACCCGGCCAACCCCGGCCAAAGGCTGTTCCAAAACGTAATCCGGCAAATCGACGTCAGCGGGTCACCACCCCGTGAATACCATCCGCTTCGTTTTCATGCTGCTGTTGGCATGCGGTTGCTGCTCGATAGGCAATGCTGCCGACCGGCCCCCGAACGTCATCGTGATCTACACCGATGATCATGGATATTCGGACCTCGGTTGTCAGGGTGTCTTTCACGATGTGGTAACACCCAACATTGACGCCTTGGTAACGGGCGGCGTTCGCATGACCGATGGGTATTGCACCGCACCTCAATGCGGTCCGTCTCGCGCCGGATTGATTTCGGGTGTTTACCAAAATCGGTTTGGGATGGAAGCCAACGGAGCCTACAGCGAAGGCGACGTCTTGGATCGTTTCCGAACGCTTCACAATCTTCCGAAGCGATTGAAGCAGGCCGGCTATGCCACCGGGATGGCGGGGAAGTCACATCTGGGTTCCAACGACAGCGGGGACATTGCCGGACTTGGGTTCGACAGTGTCCTGATCAAACGCAGCAAAACACCCGGTCACTGGAACATGGATTTCCATGGCAACACGGTGTCCCCCCAAGTGCGAAAAGGTGGTGGGTATCACTTAGAACTCGTGACGGACTTTGCCTGCACGTTCATTGATCGCTTCAAAGAGAAACCGTTCTTTTTCTATGCGGCCTATCGCGCACCTCACGTGCCGCTCGACCCGCCGGCGAAGTATCTCAAGCGGTTCCCTGGCAAAATGCCCGAGCGCCGACGCAAAGCCCTTGCGATGCTCTCAGCGGTGGATGATGGCGTCGGGAAAATCTTGCGGCAACTTCGCCAACACGAGTTAGAGGAAGACACGTTAATCTTCGTCATCAGTGACAATGGCGCACCGCTAAAGCTTCACAAATTGGATGCTCCCACCGGACCAGGATGGGATGGATCATTGAATGATCCACTCAACGGTGAGAAGGGAATGCTGACCGAGGGTGGGATTCGCGTTCCCTTTGCGATGTACTGGAAAGGAACGATTCCGAAAGGTCAGGTCTACTCACACCCCGTCATCACGCTGGACGTCGCAGCGACCGCGATTGCCGTCGCCGGGCTACCGCACGACCCGCAGCTGGATGGCGTGAATGTGATTCCGTTCTTGAACGGAAGCCAGAAAGGCATGCCGCACGAATCGCTTTACTGGCGATGGAATGATCAGTCCGCGATGCGCCGCGGGAATTGGAAATACATTCGGCTGAACGAACGCGAATACCTGTTTGATCTCAGCCGCGACATCGGAGAATCAAAAAACTTGGTTGCCGCCCACCCAACGGTGGCCAAGGAGTTGCTTGCAGAACTCGAACAATGGTCGACCGAATTGCTGCCACCGGGAATCGTTGATCGAGCCAAGCCTGCGAAACCCACCGCCGGTGATAAGTACTTCGACTGGTATCTCGAAGGAATTCGCGAGGATGCGAAACCGGCCACCGACGTCGCAAAGACTCCCAGACGCAAGAAACCGCGTGCTCGCAAAAACGTTGCACAATAGCGGCCTTGATCCGTCGAAACCCGTTCCAATCTCCCGCCCAAACACGTGTCACCAAGCCTCGACCAAGCCTCGACCAAGCCTCGATATCGCACAACCACGACGATCCTTTTGTTGGTCGCTGCCGCCATCATTGGCAATCAGGCAGACGGAAACGACAAGCCGAATTTTGTGATTTTCATTGCCGATGATCACGGTATCAATCACTCGGCGCCGTATGGGCAACCGGAATACCAAACGCCCAACATGCAGCGGATGGCGGCCGAGGGGATTCGGCTGACCAATGCCTATGTTGCTGCCCCGACATGTGGTCCAAGTCGCGCAGCGCTTTGCACGGGAATGATGCCCTGCCGAAACGGGATCAAAGCGAATCATGAGAAAGAGCTGAACTTGGGGGTCGAATCGCTGCTGCCCCAATTGGCCGCCCAGGGTTACGACATTGTGTTTCGCGGAAAAATCGCCCATGGCAGAGACCAGCCTTACGTCACCGACGAAGTCATCAACATTCGTGGCTCCATCCGACCAGAATTTTCTCTCGACGGAGTTGCGGAGTACCTGCAGCAGCGGACCGATCGCACGCGCCCCGTCGCGTTGTTCATCGGATGCACGTTCACGCATCGAGCCTGGCCGGACGCCGGCGAAGCCCGCATGCGGCCTGAAGAAGTCACCGTTCCCGCGAAAACATTCGACACGCTCGAGACTCGTCGCGAGATGACACGATACGTCGAAGCGGTTGAGCGAACCGATCGGCTGCTTGGCGAAGTGCGCGAACTGGCCACGAAGTATCTGCCAACCGACAACACGATGACGCTGTACACGTCGGACCATGGACAATCATGGCCGTTCGGTAAATGGTCCCTGTACGAGGCGGGAATTCGCACCCCGATGATCGCCGTCTGGCCGGGCAAAATCCCCGCAGCCGTCACCAACGATGCGATGGTCAGTTGGGTCGATTTGTTGCCAACGCTCATCGATTTCGCTGGCGGCGAATCTCCCAGTGATATCGATGGTCGGTCCCTCTCACGCGTGTTGCTGAACGAAACTTCCCAGCATCGCGATCGCATCTTCGCGATGCACAACGGTGGCAAAGGCGAAGCTGCGTATCCAATCCGTAGCGTCCGCATCGGTCACTGGAAATACATCCGTAACCTACATCCAGAGTTCTATCACTCGACCGCTTTGGATGTTGTTCGGAAACGTGGGAAACTCACCTTGTCGCCCCACGACGATCTCGGTGGAAGCTCGCATCAGCGTGATCGTCTCAGGATGCTTCGGCGTGGACGCTCGGTCATCCAACCTTCCAGCGAAGCTTCCACCCGCGAGAGTTCGGTCGCAACGCGTTGACGAAGCTCCGATTGCTCTCGCAATTGTTGCGGCACTACGCCACCAACGATACGACGAGCGTCGGCCACCAGGCGGTCCAATTGATCATCCGAACGAATGTTCAAACGCTGGAAGCGATCCAGAAACTCGGTCAGGTTGGTGACAGCTGTGTCTCGGAACACCTTCGGTGAACCGTCGCCGTCGCCGCGCAACCTTTCACCCAGATGAGTGACCAACTGCTCGAGCTCATCGGCGAACGCTTGCTCGGCAAGCTTCACCGCTTCATCGAAACGATGCTGCACGCGGCTGCATTCGCTGTAGTACAGCTGCGGGCTAACCTGCAGCAGATACTCCGGCGGGTTGCAGCTGGGGTAATCCCACTCGATCCCGAACAGACGATGTAGATTCATTTCGTAGTCGGCTGGATCAAACAGGTCACCCAACCGCTCGCGAGCTTGATCGATCAGTTCATCAAAGTGCAGCTCGAGCTGTTCAACCGCTTCGTTCAGCTCGGCTCGTACCGAAGTCATGAACACGTCGAACGTGGGCACATCGACTCGCTTGATCAACCGTATGCCAGGTTCGGTGTAGGGCAACGTGTTGGCTTTCCAGTGATCCGCGGCCTGCTTGCGTACTGCGGTCGCGGCACGGAATGCAGGGTGGTTGGTGTCGAGAAGCTTCTTGGACGCGGAGACCGATTTCGTATCGGCATCGAACGTTCCGGCGGCTTGCCGGGTTTGGTCACTGCTGAGCGTCTTGCGAACGCTGGGCCAGTGAATCTTCAGCCGCACGGCGGTGGTCTCGGCTTGCAAGCGTTCGCTGACGCTGGCCATGGGGTTCACTTCGTTATCGCCGAGTGCGTGAGACTCAGAGACAGGTGACGCGGTGGTCAGATTGGCGGTGGACATGGTGAATGGTTTCCTTCGATGAGTTGAGGACGGTACAAACGAAAAACGCCCCGCCGCCCGAAACGGTCGACGAGGCGTCAAAACAGGGGACGTTGAAAACACGGGGATGGCCCCAATGTCAGGACTCTTGGTGAGTGAGTTTCTCCGGAGAGTTCAGTTCTCGATGTGCAATACGCTGTTGCTCATTGGCCTCAGTCAGATCTGCCATTTGGTCCAGCAATTCGTTGCAGGCGGCATCCGAAGAATCAGGTGCTTGCTCTTGAAACAGCAAGCCAGCCAGGAGAAGCAGCGGCAAGACACAGGCAAACAACAACGCAGCGGATGAGATCACCGCGGCGAGCACTGGTTCGCTTCGTTCACGTTCATCCCACTCACGGCGATCGGCTTCCAGTTGGTCGCGTTGTCGACCAACCTCCGCTCGCTCGTTCTGCATGTCTTGCTGCAGTTGCAGCCAGCTGGCGTCACTGAGGTCGCGACCCGACGGGCCGCAACCGATCAAGAGACTGCCGAAGAATAGCGTCGTCAGACTGAGGGGCTTTGTCAGAGCCTTCGTCTTCCGACGGCAGGATTGGGTCTGCATGAAAGAACTTCCTTTGGGTCAGAAGGTGCACGATTGCGTGTAGTCCACGGACTCGCCGACGAAGCTGCCACACGAGCAGCGACGCAACCGTCAAAGCGAGCGATAGGAACAAGCAAACGATAAAAAGAGGTGACATTGTTCTCCTTGGTTCGAAGTGAAAACGGGTTGTGATGAGGTTGTATGCCACGGCCAATTCGGCGAGGGCTCGCCGAATTGGGGCGTGATTCTGTCAGTTGTTGGATGGGTCCGATCGCGAGCCTCGTCGCTTGCTCGTAGATCCACTCGAAGCAAGATACAACACCGCGAGCGATCTCGAGCAACTGGCGACGGTTCGGTCTGGCGTGCTCGACGGTGACAAAGAGTGTCGCCAGTTCCACCGGCAGCTGAACGACTGGTGACAAGATCACCAAAATGTTGCGGGTGGTCTTGCCGGCGACCACCGCGTGGTGGATCGCTTGTACGATCTCGGCCGACTGCAGGAACCGATGAAAGTTCTGCAGGACCAGAATGCTGGTCCCTTCGCCTTCGCGGTTTCGAAACGCGTGGATCGCTGCCAGCGGATCCTCGGCATCGGCAATCGGTGGACTGAGCCCTCGGTCGATGTCCCACGTGGACAGGCTCCACTGCTCGACACTGCACAGCAGTGCCAGTTCGGAGATCGCATCTTCGTGTTCGTGCGAGTGAAGGTAGATGCCGCTGAAGCAGGCATCCACCAGTTCTCGCATCCGTGTTGTAAGTGACATAGGCGTCGCTCCTGTTTGAAAGGTTAAGTGAATACAAAAAGAAAGCCCGGTCAGCTTCACTGCTGCCGGGCTTGTTCGTTGATGTTGGATGGGTTGGTTTGATGAAACTCCGCTTTCAATCGTTCGCTCTGCCGCGAACCCAAAGCGTGTTCCAAGAACTCACTGGCTTGGCGGCATGAACTGCCGGCAAAGCCTTCCGTTTCGATCTTCGTTGAGCCATCGGACGCAACGGTCACTTGAATGATCTGCATCGCTCAATCTCCCAAGTTGACGGATAGCTGGATCCTTCCGCCCTCGAGCGAACGCTCGGTCACGGAGTATCCCTTACGCCGAGCTTCCAGTTTGGTCTTTTCGACCGCGTAGGCCTGCAAGAACTCGTCCAGGTGTTGCTGGTTGCCCCAGTAGCCCTGGTAGTTGTCGAACTTGGACTCGCCGGTCGCGAGGTCAAAGACCACCGGGTATCGCCACTTGGCAAGCTGAACCGCCAAACCTGAAACGGTCTGGCTGAACAGCTTCACCTCTCCTTCGACCGGCTCGTTCAATCCCAGTCGATCGCAAGCCTTCCGGACCGCTGCTGCGTCCCTAATTTGCGTCACAATCGCTACCACGTGAGACATGCCTCAATCTCCCTGCGTACAAAAGTGCTGGTGGCAACGCTGCCACCTTCACCTCTATGTAGCGCAAATCGTCGGGAGATTTAGCAAGTCGGCATGCAATTGAAGCGAATCGCTATCGCTGCCACTTGAGCCGTGGTAAACCCCGACATTCCGCTAGCCGATTCATCGAAGGCAAGCGGACTCAACCTTTTCAACACTAAGACCTTGTTGATGATGCACTCCGCAGAATGGAGTTACTCTACGATCCACATTGACTGAACGTATCGACCAGCCGAGCGAAACGCATGACCATCATGTCGCATCGCCAACGCTGTTTCACCCACGATGCACCACGCCCAAGCAAAAGAAGCTGGGGCAGGCATTCTGACGATTTGCGGGAACTGGCAGAGCCAATCACCAAGTCATCGTTTGAGTGGTGACCAAGCACGTCGGTGAACAGCTGGGCTCCACGTGTTACGAATACTCGGGCTCAACAGTCGCAGGAATTGGGAGACCATCATCCGCGCAACAGGACGCCCTGCTCGATGGTGTCTCAAAACGTTAGGGCCGTCAATTTCCTTGGTTGCGAAGCGAAGTGAAATCAGCAGTTCTTGGTGCGCCGTGGCAGTGTTTTGAGACTCTCGTAAGCGGTACTTTAAATAGCGGTTCTGAGCATTTCCAACGCTGATGATTTGAATGTCCTTGCCGGACGCTTGAATTCAAGCCGACTGATCGCATTTCCATCTGTTCAAATGCGGGGTAAGCACGGCTCTAAAGCCACCTAGAACTCATCCTCTTCTAGGCTGGCTTCGTCCATGTCGGTAAATCCACCTACCACCGACATTCCAAGAGCGTCCTCGGCTCTCGCCCTCAGTTCGTTCACCGTTGGACCATCGCCCTCAATTTCCTCGTATCCGAAAAAGAGCACTCTGATTCCCGCATTAAACACGGTCCGTGGATTTTCAAGGCCATTTTCTTCAGACTCCGGAGCGAAAGTGAAGACGCGTTCCCCGTTCTCATCTACCCTCAAAGCCATCTGTACCGGTGGCGGCAAGACACCATTCAGTAGTTTCTGCAGCGAAGGCTCATGCATGTGGGGTAGAAGTCCTGCAAGTCTCTCGCTTTCGAGCCAAGCAACAGCTTTTTGGCCTAGCTGTTCAAGTTCATTAGGACTAGTCGATTCTTCGACGAACGAGTGGAATTGAACGGAGGGTGTTCCCATCGTTGAACTGATCCTCAAAGTCATGAGTTGGGACGGAGTACTGACAGCAGGGTCGTCGAGGGTCAAAAGAACTCTCAACTACCTGCGTCATATTACACGCAAAAATTGCAAGTGCTACGGACGTGCTTTGCGGTTGTGATGTCGTATTGATACAACCCGCAAGTCGCGTTCGTCGTACTTAGGTGAGGAGAGCATGTTATCGAGGCCATTTTTCGTGGACAACATCCATGTGAAATCTTCTTCCTTTGAGGAGCATTGTGAGCGAGTTCGCATGCTCCGATACGCCACATTTGTCATCGGCTTCCGGTTATCAAGATGACTGCATTTCGTAATCGCTGTATGAGACCACTAAAGGCACCAATCCACTTGCAGTAGCATTCCGTTCCAAGCGTACTGATCGGTGCATCATCCAAGAACAGGGAACCTGCTTCAGGAATCTTCGTTCCCATGTCAGCGACAATCGCTCGCGTTGGGATGCCGTCGCATCACGGGCGATCCAATACCGGACGGCTATTGATGACTGATGCGATTCGGCGAGCCCTCGCCGAATTAGCTCCATCTACAGTACAACTTTCCATCAACACCGCGGTCCGGGACTAGTTGATAGCGGATGAGAGGCAAAATCCCACGGGTTCGCCGACAACCTTTTACGCCTCAGCCGAAAGTTGTCTGTTCGCAATGCTCTGAGAGCATGCTGGGGCAGGAGCGAGTCGCTGAATAGTTCGATTCAACAGGAGGCTCTTGCACAGTCTTGGAAAGAATTGAGACATTTCCTGGTTCAGTGCGAACCCTCGTGACGCCAATGCGTCTATTTCTCCGAACACACAAGTCACATTCACAGACGAGCGAGTAACGAGCTTTCTGATGTTAACGAATATTGAATCCAGTCGACTCGAACGGAAGCACGAAGGCAGTCTTTTTGCCTCGCTGGCAATCCATTGCGAGCCGTCGAATAGCAATGCCCCGGCGTATCCACGTCTGATGTGACACTCGCTTTCCAAAGCGAACGACTTCTTCATGAAGGCTCGGTGTCACCAGGACATCGAGCCTTTTTTCGTGTCCGCATCGAACGGGCAACCCCAACAACGAACCCAATTTGGGCTGGTAGCTGAGACGGTCTAGCGGCGGTCTGAAGAACCGCAGACGAGGATTCGAGCGCCTCCCGGCCCACTGACAAGGAAGATATGCGCCGACAGCAACTGCTGCGGCGATGGAAGCAACACAACATCGGATACAGGTGCAGATGGAAGCACGTCCGCTTTGGGAGCGGAAGGCTCTCGGTTCGACTCCGAGGTGTCCGACTTTTGAAACGACAACGGTAGTCGAGGGCTGGTCGCCCAAATCCGCCTGATACGCGGGTCGCGCTGAGTTCGATCCTCGGGGCTACCACTTACGACAACGACACGAAAGGAAAGCAACATGCTGCCTGAACTGCGATTGAAACGCATAGCCGCGACTGAAAAAGCGGGGCTGTGGTGTAACTGGCAGCATGACGGACTTTTAATCCGTTCGGTGAGGGTTCAACTCCCTTCGGCCCCATCGCTACACATCGGCGTGTAGCTCAGGGGTGAGAGCGGCGTCCTTATAAGGCGACGGTCGCGGGTTCAATTCCCGCCACGCCGACTGAAACAAAACAACGACGACACATGGGATTGTGGCAGACAAGGTAATGCATCGGACTCTTAATCCGAGCGATGTGAGTTCGATTCTCACCGATCCCACTTGAAAATAGCAGCTAGCTATTAGCCGTTAGCGATTAGCTCCAGCACTGGAAAGCTAGTTGCCAAGAGCTAACCGCTAAATGCTACTCCAGCACTGATGGTCTAACGGCAAGACTCCTCCGTCGTAACGAGGTGATGCGGGTTCGATTCCGGCTCGGTGCTCTTGAACGCTTCGGCGTATTGATCTTTGACAGTTTGGTAGTGATGCATTTTTGCGCCCATGATGTAGCGGTAGCCTGCTGCCTTGCCATGGCGGAAGTGTGGGTTCGACTCCCACTGGGCGCTTTGCAGAATCCGGTGTGGCCCAATGGTAAGGCGGCTCCCTGTTAAGGAGACGAGTGATGGTTCGAGTCCATCCGCCGGAGCTTCGCGAAGTTTGAAGGGTGAAGCGAGAAGTGTGAGATAGCTCGCTTCGTTTCACACCTCGCCCTTCAAACTTCCGCATATTCAGTGTCCTTGGCCGAGCGGCAAAGGTTCCGGACTTCCAATCCGGCTAGGTGGGTTCGACTCCCGCAGGACACTCTTTCATCATTGAAAACTCTCTCCGGCGCGTAGTCGCGACGTGAGCCTTTGAAGCTCGCAGATCGGGTTCAATTCCCGGACGGAGTGCTGATTCATTGAAGACCAAACGCCGGAGTAGCAGTTGTTGGTCGCTGCACCTGACTCTGGAAGTGTTTTTCGCCGAGGGGGTCGTTCATTGGTTCGATTCCAGTCTCCGGTGCTGATGTTTTCGGGTATAGCTTCGAGTAAGCGGTGTGGTTTGGGACCACGCATGGACAGTGTGCGACTCACTGATACCCGACTGTGG
>NZ_ANMO01000135.1 GCF_000338295.1 Rhodopirellula europaea 6C | reverse complement strand
AGCGACTCGCCACTTCAATAAAGTCAACTCGCGGCCTCCGTTGCAACCCATGGTTACCGGCCGTCTGGAATTTGGTCGACGTATAAATGGTGAACCCAATAGTTTAGGTCAAATCGCATCGTGCCACCACGGAGAGCAATCGTTTCGTCACGCCATTTGCGAACGTCATCGTGGCATTTTTCGTCGACGTTGGCGAGCAGTTCCTCGATCCGTGCAGCCAAGTCAGCGTTTTCGGTGCTCCATGCAGTGAAGTCGCCGACAAGTTGATAAAGGCAATGAACGAAAAATTCGCGTTGAATGCAAGCCGGGTCATTGGCGTACGCGAGGATCAAGTCATCGTTGAGCCCATTGCAGACGTACATGTCCCAGTCTTGGTCTGGCCAGGGCGTTGGTTGCCCGAGTTCAACCCAGGAAGCAACGTCACTCGGTGACGGATCGTAGACGTTCATCTTTGTGGCGGTGAATTCGAGTTGCCCATTTGGTCGCACGCTCGGAACGCATTCAGTCCGGTAACGGTTGCCATCACCGGGCACGGAGAGTGATGTATCCATTTGTGAAAACGCGCAAGCCGTGCTCCGTGTGAATGGCTTGGTTATCCGTCTTTCTGGACCTCAAGCGAGATCGTAAGGTCAGGGTTCTTCGCGATAGCATCAATCTCGTGCATGCGAAAAATCAGTCGCTGAGCCTCAAATCTCGCGGGAAGCGAATCGAACGCTCGGATGAAGTCTTTTTGGTTGTAGTGTTTGGGAATCGTCCACGTCTCGCCGTGCGCAACCTCCGGGATCACATAAGACATTTGCAGTCGCCCCAAGGCACTTGCGGCGCGTTGCCGGTCACCAATCGAAAGCACGATCACGTCCATGGGCAAATGCAAGCCACGATCATAAGCTTCGAGCCAATATTCGAGGTCGAATGCGGAACCGAGGTCGTGCACCTCGCCGGTATCGCGTTCAACCAAGACACCGCACGAGCCGACAGGCATGTCCATCATGTCACCAGTGCGAAGGTACTCCTCGGACGTAACGTGGAAGTAGAATCCAAATCCCGTTTCACGAAGCGTGTCCGCGTCAGCAACCATCCCTGCTTCGATGTGCTTCTCGGCAAGGGCAAAGGCTTCTGCAGGAGTCATGTCTTTAGGTCGGATAACGTCTGCGATGTGCGGGCGGCGGCGGTGGACTTGCAAGCAGACGAAAACGGTGACCACCGCCGCTCCGTCACCATCGCATGGTTATCGGCCATGTTGCTACGGGCTCAATGCATCAGACGAAATGAGAGCGACCCGGCCACGCCAATCGGATAGCTCAGTTGACAGTGTAGCAGTTTCGATGCCCATGCCAGTGACAATCGGAACGTCGAGTGCCACGGATGCCCCCGGATGCAATTCAACCCAGCCAATAGCTTCGGCGTTAGGCGTAATCCGACCTCCATTACCGGTTTTATCGAGTTGTATTGCGGTGAATGAAGTAATGTTGGTGTCGTTTCCGGTGTACCAAACGCTAGAGGACCCGTCATTAGTCACTGTGACACGGAACGCCTTGCCGTTGTTAGGCGGGCTGCTTTTCACAAATCCAACGGGCGTGAAGCGTGCGGAAGGGCGAAATGGCATGAGCAACCACAGCGCGCAGGCCACGAACAATGCTGCAAGCAGAAGCAACCGGATACTAAACTGGCGTTTCATGGTCGAGAACTTTAGTCCGATAACGAATAGCGATAACCGGGCCGCCACGGTTGACTTTTCATTTCCAAAACGCGCGATCGGTGACTTCCGTGTTGATCGTTTGGTTACTCCGCCGCCTGACCGAATAGTAGGACTGCAAGTGATCTGCCAATTGCCCCCCATTCTTTCAAATAGCTGTTGATATTCACATGAAACACAATTGTTGCATCAAGCTTGCAAAGCATCGTGATTGGCTTGTAAATGAAGTTGTATGCTGTGGTCAGCCCGGATGTGTTCCATCCAAGTTTGTGCAACATCATGGAAAACCCATAAAATGGCCCCGGTGATACGAGGTATGCTAGGAGAAGACCGCAGCCTACTTTTGGGTATCGAACTCTGTGGGTGCACATAGCATCGCATAGTGAGAACACAAGGGGAATAGACCCTGTCACGCAAATGCCTATCGCCCAATTGACGCGGAACATAGCGAAAATGATCGCCATTGCCATAACCACCAGCATGCATCGCTTGATTGAGAAAGTGCGCACTTCAGAAAAGTCTAGGACTAAGGTCGGATAACGTCTAAAATCACCCGGCCGCGACGAGAGATTCTCCATTGTCAAAACGCCCGACTTCGCGACTCGGGTGCATTTTTTGGTTCTGCCTTCTTCGGTGTCACGGTGACATGGTGTGCACAGCGGCAGCATAGCCAATCCCAAAGCATAGATGAGGTGCAATCGAGAATACAGCTCTAGCGCCTGTGTTGTGGATCGAAAATGCGGTTAGACCAAATGAGCCGCCAGAAAGTACGCCGATTCCGAGGTAGGCGATTATCTGGTCTCCCTCACCGAAGTCGTGCAGGTAGTCCGAAACCCAAAGAATCGTTCCAAAACTCGCGACCAGAACAACTGTAGTCAACAACGCAATACGCGATGACTGGAACCACCATCCAGCTAGGCATCCGACCGCGAAGAATGCAGCGACTGAAACGGACGCACTGAACGACGCAACATACGAGTCGTCGGAGAAAAACAAGCGACGCAAAGATCCATCGAAAATCAACGAAGCAATGATTGCTAGCGTCAAGAGAGAGATTCCAGTCGCAATCCAGACGGTTTGAATTGTGTAAAGGATCGACGGACCTGCGGCGGAACCGGAGTCAGACGTGGCTTGCGAAGGAGTCGAGTATGGATTCAACGCAGGTATGTGATCCAATTCAAATAGCAGAACGTCAGACATCACCGAGGACGCGCGAAAGATTCACCATTGCCAAACCGCTCGGCTCGCGTCCTTCGGTGCATGTCATTGTTCCCCGCTCTTCCGGTCGTTGTCGAAGCGGGAGAAAACAATTTTATCGAATTCGTTTCCGGCCAAGTATTGCCATTGCCCCACGCAGATATCGGATTCCGAAATCGCGAGAAGCTTTTTGCAGAGCGTATCAATATCAGCATCAATGAACGGTTGATTATCGAGACGAAAGATCCGGGTGTCAGTATTGATCGCATCCGTCGTATGCGTCCGAGTCACATCAAGTTGGAGGCCGCCGGAAGTTCCGATCACCCATTCCCAGTGATTCTCTGCATCGTGCGTTGTATCCACCAAGCCAATGGCATCAGCGACGCGTTCTAGGGTTGCTGCAGTGCGGAACCAAATGTCAGATACAGGGTAGGTCATCGTAGGTCGGGGAACGTCCGCGATAACCGAGTCGCGGCAAACGATTTTCCATTGTCAAAAACGATGGCTCCGCGACTTCGGTTCATCGCATGGTTCGCCGCTCTTTGGAACCATCGAAGATTTAGTCTAACATTCGACTCGGCAGCACACCATAGTGTTCGTTGATTCGTTGCCAGATAGCATCACGTTGTGCAACGGCAAATTCCGGAAGTTCTCCAATCTGTTCGAGCAGTAGTTCGGACAGGTTTTCTTCCATTGGATCACGCACCGCGAACCTCGCAACGTCACCGACAATAACCGGAATCAGCCGATGCTCACGCGCAATAGATTCGGGAACACGGTTCGCCAATGATTTGCAGATGGGTTGATCGAGTGACTTTAGATATGGGATGTCGTGATAGTCCGCAATCGCCGCAAGCAACCCGTCCAAGTTGCATGGACCAAGTTGTCCGGCCAACGCAATGTGAGTTGGCGTCGCGTCAAACTTGTGACCGCAAGTTGGGCAGACGCCCGTTGGTATCACGGAGCCATAGGTTGCCCCACATGCAATGCAATCGCGTTGAAGCTTGATTCGCATCGGTGTTGTTGTCGGGCCTCCCTTATCAGTCGGCGAACGTTGCCCGTCACCGGGCCGGGAAAGTTGATTGTCCATTCGTGAAAACTCGCAGGCCCGGCTCCGGTGCACGGGATGGTTCCCCGCTCGCGCATTGGCCAGCATTGAACCATATTGCCAGTGTACCAATGATTCGGAGGAGCTATTGATAGTTTGCGCCATTTTGTCACGAAACATATCGGCGGCGCAGCAGAAATGTGCCCAACAAGGACGGCGAGCCAACAGCCACACAGATAACCGCCAAGATCGCCGCATCACGTTGTGTGTTCGGGTGGACCGTGACAACCGAAAGGAAGAGAAGGCCGAGCAAAGAGAACGTCGCAAAAACGGCACACATGCTACGGAGCGGGGACCGCCAAGCAGTGCAGGTCCAATGCGTTGTGTCGAAAAGCCGTTGGTGCCGTGACTCGGTTTGCGATGGACGGTATGGGTTGTCGGAGAGCATCGCGTTGCTTCAGTCGGGGAACGTCACGCGTCACCCGGTACGCGCGAAAGTTTTTCAACTTCGAAACCGCCCGACTCGCGTACTCGGGTGCACGCGATGGTTCCCCGTGTCGAAGCGTGAATACGTCAGCAAACACGCTAGACGCAGACGAATCATATCGAACGCCATCGCCGTCCACAAACCAACCCGGACGAACCACCGTCATGACGCAAATGAACTATGTCTTGCAATTTGTTTCAACATCGGAGGCAAACGAGGTGCCGCAACGGTGACAAAAGTCGCCGCTTGGAGGGTGCCATAGGAGCGAGAGAGTCCGGCTGCAAAATGGGCATCGGGGCCGGCAGCAGATGGCGACAATCGGAGCAGCGGAAAATGCAAGAAGACCAACTACTGGGCGGGACGCATTCATCGCATAGACCAGCATTGCGAGAGACACAAACAACGCGGCAACCCCCAGGCGATCGATGCGCCGTCGTTGAGTCGCCAAGTGTTGCCATCCAGTCACAAGTCTTCAGCCTCCGTCGGGGAACGGCGGGCATAACCGAGCGACCGCCGACCGGTATCTACCAATCAAAAGACCTTATCGGTCGCTTCGGTTCATGCCATGGTTCGTCGTGTTTTCGGAGGCTAAAGTCGTCTACGTGCTCAAAGAATACCAAACATCTGGGCAAGAAGCATGATCTCAAGTTGGAAGTGCTTAGCGCCGCGCGACCGCCGCATCGATCATTTTCCGTTCTCGGTGTAAGAACGCCAACCACGCGGCATACTTAGGGGTGTAGATGACCGCCGCAATCAACGAAACAGAGCCAATGAGTCCGAATGCAAGATTGGCCACCAACCCAATGGTGTGATAGGTGGAATTGAATTTGCAAGGTCCGGTCGAGTGTGGTCGATGATACAAAGGGCTGTCCGTACGGGCCGTAAAGGGTAAGCCGTAACAAACGTCGAATGGCATTTTATGGCAACTAGGCTCACCGATGAGCCGTCCAGAAATGCGGCCTTGCGGTCGCGGTATGCTGCTCACGGCGATGAAGCAACCTGCAAGCGAAATGAACGCAATCAATGAGAGAAGCGAAAATCGTGGAGCACGCATAATCTTGTCGGGTCGACGAACGGCGGGGTTCAGCGGGCGGGCGCGAGCGATTCTCCACTTCAAAACCAGCTGGCTCGCCCGCTCCGTTGCAACCCATGGTTCGTCGCCTTCTTGTCAGTTCGTTTCAACTGCAGACGCAGTGTTTGCAATGTTAACTTGATTCACATGGTGTGTCGTTGCGAATTTTCGGATTTCGTTGGCGGTCGACTTTGCACCAAAGTATCGGCGAGCACGATCACCACGGTAGAACGCCAAGATCGTATCGGCGGAAATGTCCGACGTGAGTGACATGATTCGTTTGCAGCGGTACAGTTCAGAGACGATGACAGCAATACCAACAAACGGACCAATTCCGCCAAGTCCGGTACCGGAGATCAGGATGCCGGCAAGCAGTGTCACGATGTTGATGTGTAGTCGCATTCAGAACTATCAGATCGACGAACGGTACGGTTCAGCGGGGCCGCGCGAACGACTCACCACTTCAAAAACGTCAACTCGCGGCCTCCGTTGCAACCGATGGTTCGCCGCCATTTTGAATCGACGTGGATTGCGACTACCCAATCGGATCGTACAGCGAAGCGTTTGTGCCGGCAAGGATAATACCTAGAAGCAGGAAGCCGAAGTTCCGACCCGTGGCTTTTCGTGTGGGATCGCAGTTGTGGTAAGAATGCCAAAAGAGAAGTGATGCTGCGGCAGTTGGCAACACAGCGAGCAGAAGCGGCAACATGAACCGCAGCACTGCTGCGCCGGAGCCAAACAAGGGAATTGAGCAGTAGCCGTGGCAGGTGAGTCTCCAACCCGCTTCGCCGTGCGATGAGAAGAATAACGCCCACAGAGCCAACGCGGAAAACAGGTGAACCATGCAAACCATCCATCGCCAGTCGGGATGAACCGTACTGGCACGCCCCTCAGCGGATGCGATCGAAGTCGGTGCTTTGTACGGGTTGTTGGCTCCCATTCGTTGTCCAGTGCGGCGAACGGTAGACATCACGGGGGACGGACGAAAGACTCTCCATTTCAACCAAACGCGCAAGCCGTCCTCCCGTGCATGTCATTGTTCCCCGCTCTTGGGGATTGATCCGTCGGCACAGTCCCACGTGACCCAAGGTTGTTGTAGGGCGAGCGTTCGAAATCGCCTCAAGTCTGATTCCGTGGGATACTGTTTCAATGGTTCCCAGATCGGAAGTCTAGGATGTTCAGGTTGAATGTCTGGTCGGAAGCATTGATCGACTTTCCACTTACCACGCCAATCAGAGTAGTTCGGGTTGCGAACAATGCTGCAAAGTAGGAAATTCTCGCTCGATTCGCCAACAACAAGAAGCCGTTCTTCGCCATCCACCGACGTGGGTGGATCGAGAGGATCGGAAACGATATGGAAAGCCCGTTCCTCCATGTGTAATTCCGTGGCGATAGCACGCATTCGAGTACGAGTCCTAGTGTATTGGATTGCTACAAAGGCAAACCAACCAATCAACAGTTAAATGCTAGCGATCGTTAGTGTGCGGTACAAACGCATAGACTTCAGTCGGGGAACGGCAGTGATCACCGAGCCGGAACGATAATCTAAACTTCAAAAAACACGCGCAAGTCCGGCTTCGCGTGCATCACATTGTTATCCCGCGTTTTCATCAGGATCGGAGGTGGTTAGTTTCGAATAGCCGACGCAAATGCCAATCCACGATACCACAAAAACAAACGAAACTAAAACTGCAGTAATGATTCCCGTAATGTCGAGGTGTAGACCGATTGCCTGCAACGTCAACCCGCTGGCAATTGCTGGAGGTAAAAAGAAGACTACAAGGTAGATCAGCTCAAGCCACTTTGGTTTGCCCATAAGATTCACGCTCGATAATCGAGCATTCCGAGAACTGCTGAAATGGTCAAAACGAATGTTGCCAAAATCCATAGTTGCCAGGCGAACAGAAGCCCCGCGACACCACCAAGAATTGTCGCGACCCAAAACAAGATCGTGGGATGTCGAAATCCTTCTTGGCGTTTCATGCACAACAACAATCTGAGCGGGATAACGGCCGCGTTAACCGAGACGCGTGGTAAAGGTATGTAGTGAGTGTAGCGGATGATACAATGCGAGGCACGAGCATCATCCGCGGAACGATGTTCGCACAGCGGAAAACGCGGCTTCGGTTCAACGCTTTGTTATCCGGCGAATAGCGTTCCGAGCTCGGTTTCGATCGAGGACGCGTTGCCGGTGAGATTGCATTATTGCTCGCCATCGAAGCAAATGCAAACACAGCATCTGCATGTCGGCGCGACGATCATTGAAACGTTTTGAGCGTTCAGTTTCTCAGACGGTGAAAACGACAAAATGCACGTCGTAGCGCGTTGCCGCATGTCGACGCAACGATCGTTGAACTGGTTTGAGTTGCCAACCAGTTTTGTCCAAGCCAGACAGAATGCACGTCGGCGCGCGTTCGAGTTTGACGAACTACCAAAACGCGTTCGATCGAGTGCGACTTCGAACGTGAAAGGTCTCCTCTCAAGCCACCATCTGCGAAGCCAATTCCATAAAGCTTCCGCAGGATAACGTCACGCATCAGCGGGGACGGGCGAAAGACCTGCAAGCATACCAAAACGCGGGCCACCCGTCCTCCGTTGCATGCGATGGTTATCCGCGGTCAATCTGGCTTTGGGTCTCCGTAACGCTTGATATGACTAATGTACGCGGACGCCGCGCCATTCCATCCGCATGCTGAACAAGTACCCGAATCGAAAACGTGGTCGCAATTCGAGTAACCATAGAGATGGTGCGCACACTCAGGACAAAGCGAGTCCATTCTTGAGGAAGGACGAAAATAGGGTGACTTGCATTCTTCACACAGTTTCGTTGCCGATTCAATTTCCGGAGGATCATCAAGTCGAGGTCGGTCAGTAACACCGTTGAACGGAATAGTGTCGTCGACTTGCCTCGGTGAGTCTTGGATTTGAATTGTCCCTATTGAGGAATTCATCATTTGCAACGTCAGAAAGTCGGATTTCGATACAGCAAGTCGCGATGCTGGAATCAGTGTTCCGTACCATATCGCAGCGGTATCCGGCTGGGCGGTCGATCGAGCGCGGAATCTCAGGTCGACGCCAACGTTATCAGCGAAAACATCGCCAGTGTCGGTTAGCAATTTGCAGTCCGTGTACAGCACTGTTTCAGTCGGAT
>NZ_ANMO01000134.1 GCF_000338295.1 Rhodopirellula europaea 6C | reverse complement strand
CGCATGGTTCCCCGCGCTTCATGGTTCGAGAAATTCCGCAAGCGAACCATCGAAAGAACGGAAGAAGTCGCCCGGGTCTTGGTCTTCTTCGTAGCGGTATAGTTCATGCGAGAATATGTGAAGTCCGTCAACGAGGTCACCGTCACGATCATAAATGTAGCCCATCGCGTCGCCGTTCGCCCAATCGATGAACGGCAGAAACCGCTTGGAAAGCCTATTGTGCGTATCAGCAATTGTGCTGCGGTGCGTCGCGACGAAATCAGCGAGTTCGGAGGTCGGCACAATGAACCACGGTGAGAGCATGCTCTCAGGGTCCATTTGCAACCCGTACCCATCAACGCTCCGGTACAGGTCCCTAAGCTCGGTCGGAATTGGGACTCCGATCGTGGCTTGGGCATCGTCAATGCGTTCAAGGCTTGCCGCATCGCCGAATATCGGCTCATAGCCAGAGTCGGCTTGCGCGGCCGCGTGATGCCTCGTAATTAAGTCGAGCCAATTGGTCATCTGGGTGACACGTGCATCTATGTCGGGTAACGTC